>NZ_CP084032.1:3070011-3684013 GCF_020181655.1 Pectobacterium colocasium | reverse complement strand
TTTTCCGCTGCGTCCCGCAGGCTCGGTATCGGCCAGCCTGCGGTTTCCAAAGCGATCATGCAGCTTGAAAATCAACTGGCAACGCCGTTGTTGCTTCGCTCTACCCGAGGGTTGACGCCGACAGAAGCGGGACAGCATTTTTATGAGCAAATTGCCCCTGCGTTAAAGATGCTGGGTGAGGCTCAAGAGCAGGTAGTGAGCGGGAGCGCGGCGCTGTCCGGGCGGCTGCGCATCTGCGCGCCAGTAACCTTTGCCAGGTTGCACATCATGCCTCGGCTCCATGAGTTCATGGCAGAACATCCTCAGCTAAACGTCGATGTCATTTTGGACGATCGTCCCATCGATCTGATTGCTGAAGGGATTGATGTGGCATTGCGTTTGGGAGAGATGAAGGATTCCAGCCTGATTGCCCAGCGGCTGGCATCGTGTTCCATGCGACTGCTGGCGACTCCCGACTATTTTGCGCGTCATAGCGTGCCTGCCTCCCCTGATGCACTGGCTGCGCACTCTGCCGTCATCTATTTACAGGGTGAGAGAACCGATCGCTGGGTTTTCTCTCAAGAGGGAACACAGACCACCGTATTCCCTAATGGGCGCATCCGTGTCTCTGCGGCGGAAGGCGTGCGTGCGGCCGTGCTGTCCGGCGCAGGGCTGGCCGTGGCATCTGAATGGATGTTTGCGCCAGAGCTGGAAAGTGGGCAGGTCGTCACCGCGCTGGATTCATGGTCGCTGGGGAAGATGGATCTCTGGGCTGTCTACCCCGGAGGCCGTATGACATCCGCTCGCGCCAGAATTTTTACCGGTTTCGTTCAGCGTCTTTTCTCCTAATCCATTCCTGATTGGAATAGCTGATATCCATTTTACCTCTCTACTGGGAATGAACCCGGCGCCTTATGCTGTGTTCATCACTTGCCGACTTCCGGCGGGAAACACACAGACAGGTATGATGATGAGTACATTATCCAGCGCAGCCGAGGTTAGAACGCAGCAGGTTCCCGGCAAATTACTGATTTTCTCGATGGCCGCAGCCAGCGGTATTTCTGTTGCCAATATCTATTACAACCAACCGATGCTGGGCGTGATGAGTGAAAGTTTTACGTCGAGCGGCGCAGTCTCGCTGATCCCAACCGTAACGCAGTTGGGTTACGCTTTGGGGCTGTTACTGCTGGTTCCTCTCGGTGATAAATTCGATCGCCGTCGGTTGATTGTGTGGCAATTTTTGATGCTGGCGTTGGCTTCGACGTTGGCAGCCTTATCGACATCGGCTGTCGCTTTGCTCAGTGCTTCGTTGCTCATCGGTTTTGGGGCAACTGCCGCACAGCAGATTGTTCCGGCTGCAGCGGCGCTTGCCAATGCGAAACAGCGCGGCGCCATTGTCGGGACGGTAATGAGCGGGTTGCTAAGCGGGATTCTGCTTAGCCGTACGATTGCGGGTCTTGTGGCGGAAAGCGCCGGCTGGCGTGCGATGTTCTGGCTGAGCGTCCCGCTGGCGTTGGCGGGCGCGTGGGCAATGGGAAGAATGTTACCGGCTTCACCATCGAATCAAACCGTTCGTTACCGTGAACTGATGCGTTCATTGGTGACGCTGTGGCGCGGTGAACGCGCATTACGCAAAGCCACGCTGATTCAGGCGCTGCTGTTTGCATCGTTCAGCGCGTTCTGGAGCGTGCTTGCGCTGTATCTGGAAAGTGGACGTTTTCAAATGGGCGCCGCCGCTGCGGGGTTGTTCGGCGTGATTGGTGTGGCAGGGATCTTTGCCGCTCCGCTGGCGGGAAGCATCGCCGACAGAACCGGTAGTCGCCCGGTTGTGATTGCCGGCGCGCTGCTGACGCTGCTCTCATGGGGAATATTCATCGGCTTCGATTCCGTTATTGGCCTGATTATTGGTGTTATCCTGCTCGATCTTGGCGTGCAAAGCGCCTTAGTGGCCAACCAACATGTGATTTATGGGCTTGGTGAAGCGGCGAGAGGCCGAATCAATACCCTATTCATGGGGGGGATGTTTTTAGGCGGTGCAGGAGGCTCCTCGGTTGCGATGGCCGCCTGGCATCAGGGGGGATGGCTGATGGTCGGAGGGCTTGCCAGCGCGCTGGCAATCATGGCATTGCTGACTGCACTGATGAAAACGAAAAAAGCGTAATAGTGGCCGGGAAACTAGCTGAAATAGCCAGACAGGATGACAGGGAAACATCGTCAATGTTGTTTTACAACCGGTAGATTAACCTTACCTGCTGATGACAATACTATACATTTGGCTTGCTATAGTCCTTCCATCCCTTGTCAGTACCTCACATCCCTGTGAGTTGTTGTGTTAGTTAACCATCCCTGTCATTAGAATGACCTTACCCGCCTTGTGCGGGTTTTTTTTGCCTGTTTTCCCGCTCATGAGACGCGTGATGAGCATAACTATTTTGTGTCGTTGTTGATTGCACTCTCAGGCACGATTTTGGTGACGACCCGGTTTCTGCCTTCATGTTTGGCCTGATAGAGGGCGTCGTCCGCGATTTTCAACACGCTGTCTATCTGTTCCGTTCCCGGAATAAAGCAGGTGACGCCTAATGAAATCGTGATGTTTTCAGGAATCGGTAGCGGCATTTTTTCCACTTTTCTACGCAGCCGCTCTGCAATATCAACAGCTTGCCTCATGTCTGTATCGGGCAGGAGTGCGAGAAACTCCTCTCCGCCAGTACGGCAAATCAGATCGGAGTCACGTGAACTCTGTTTTATGCTTTTAGCCAGCAGCCTAATGACATCGTCGCCGATATTGTGCCCGTAGGTATCATTCACGCGTTTGAAATGGTCGATATCGATCACGATGGCGGCAACCTGATGGCTCTTTGACAGAATGAGCTCAATGTTTTCATAGACACCACGGCGATTGAGTAACCCGGTGAGCGGATCGGTGTGGGCTTGCAAGCTCAGTTTGCCGATCCGCTTGTGCAATAACACCGTACCGAAAAGAATGACGCGTTTTAGCTGCTCAACTTCAAAGTACCAGGAGGGGACTTTCTTTATTTTCTCAATCACGTCGGGCTCCTCCATTTTACTGGCAGAAACAGCCAGCAGGCGTAGAGGGTTAGCTATGGAGAAGGCGAACAAGGTGAGCGCGATAAGTATTAATACCATCACTGGCGCACCTTCATATAAGACGGAACGCATGACGCCGTTAAGTGAATCAATAACATTTTGGGAAGGATGCAAGGTAACGATAATCCAGCCAGATGACTTGACCGTATCAAAACCTGCCAGCGATGGGGTACCTAGCATATCGGGTATCGCGAGGGTTCCACTTTTTTTGTTCTGAAATGCGGCTTTGATTTTCTCATCTCTGATGGATTTGCCGACCCATTGTTTATCCTGATGGTAGAGAACAATCCCACTTTTATCGATCACGTAAACGCTGGAGTAATCGTTATAAAAATGGGTATTCATGAATTCGTTCAAGACGCTTTTGCTTTTTAAATAAATGGTTCCGCCGATGTAACCGAGATAATTTCCCTGTTTGTCTTTGATGGGGGAGGATACCAGTACGATCAGATTTCCCGTAACCGATATATAAGGCTGGCTGATTAACGGCTTCCGCTCCGTGAGTGCTTGCTTACTGGCCGCTGAGGTGAGTGTGTTTCCTTTCAGATTCAGCGATGTTGGATAAACCGTGCGTATGTGATTTTGCGTATCTGCCACGAACACGGAATTAAAACTTTCGCTCATGCGGTATGTCTGCTCGCTTTTCTCCTGCAATGCTTTATCGTCATCAAAGCTTTCTGCCATCAATATTGAGCTGTAGGCCAGCTCTTGTTGTGCGGAGGATAAAAAACTTTCCGTGGTAGCGGCGAGTTTGGAAGAGTAATTAAGGTTTGAACTCAGTATCTGATCGGTAATGAGCTTTTTTTGTACTTTATAAACAGCAACATAGGCATTAGTCAGCGTAATGAGCATGCTGATAATGGCGAGGGATAAAATGAGCGAACGTAAATTGACCGGGAGTCGTTTTCTTATTTTCATGGTGGCCGCACCTATTTTCCGCTAGGTAAGCAAAATCACGCTGTCTTTTTGTTATGTCATCGTCAATGGCAAACTGGCGGGGCATTCGCTTGCGACCAATGAATAAACCCGCCATTCAAAGTTATAGACGCTAATTAGGCTATCTGGCAACGTATTGATATCTCTCCATCATCCTTGACTTAATGGAGAGAATGCACGATTTCCAGCGTACCATTAATGATGAACTGCACACCCATGCAAACCAGCAGGAATCCCATCAGCCGTGAAATAGCTTCAATGCCGCTTTGACCGATCAAACGCATAATCAGGCCGGAGCTTTTCAGACTGAGCCAGACGATCAGACTGATCAACATAAAAGTCAGTACGGGGGCAACGGTAATCACCCACGGGGTAATATCGACGCCGCTCTTGATTTGTGAGGCAGAACTAATGATGAGGGCAATCGTTCCTGGCCCCGCTGTGCTGGGCATCGCCAGCGGAACGAAAGCGATATTGACCTCATTGGCAGAGAAACTGTCGTTGAGTTCTTCTTTTTTGCTTTTGACTTCAGGCGCATGTTCTGGTTTTTGCTGAGGAAAAAGCATGCGAAAACCGATAAATACCACAATGAGCCCGCCAGCGATGCGTAAGCCGGGAATGGAAATTCCGAAGGTATTCATCACGACCTGACCTGCGTAGTACGCGACGGTCATAATGATGAAGACATAGAGCGAAGCCTGAAAGATCTGACGATTTCGCTCCCCCTGGCTCATGTTGCCGGACATTGCCAGAAATACGGCTACCGTTGTCAGTGGATTCGCAAGTGGCAGGATTAACACCAGACCAAGACCAATGGTTTGAATCAATTCCAGCATTCTACGTTCCTCTTTTTGGGGCGCTGTCGTCAGTTCAGGAAAAGGGGCGATGATGACCTGCTGCTGGAGGGCTGGTGTGGCTTAGACCAGCTCATCCTCCGCTAATTTTTTGAAACGATAGAGCGTTTTCGTCAGCATATCGCGAGAAAACATATCAAACATTTGGCCGATCTTCTTCCCAATCAAGCCTCCCGGTGGATTGTAGCGAATCGTCAGCGTCACGGCTGTACCTGCTTCCGATGCGGCAGGTTGAAAAGAGAGCCTGCCTTCATTGGGAACCCGTGCCCCTTCCAGCGAACGCCAGTGGATGTACTCCCCTGGTTTTTCATCAATAATACGAGCCTGCCATTCAATGAGCGCGCCAATCGGCGTGTTAATCCGCCAGTTGGAGTCGGTATAGTTCAGTATCTCGATACTGGCGAAATGTCCCATCAGGATCGGCAGCGTTTCCGGTTTACGCCAAAGATCAAACAAGCGTTCCGCCGGGCGATTGATAGTAATGCTGCTGCTGATCTCATTGGCATAGCTGCCGTTTTTCGCTGCGGTTCTTTTTAAGAAAGAGGGAAACACCCGTCATTCTCCCTAATCGATGGTTACCCCTTTATGGGCATATGCACACCATTCTGACCGATATCTGCCAGTGAAGCAAAGCGGGAAGCGGTGGATGATATGGGATAGTGTTGATGCAGGCTATCACAGCAATAGACAGAATTTTTGCGTGCCTAATGTTGAGTTAATGTTCATTCGGTACTGTAAGCATCAGACAGAAGCCGAATGACGTGCCGCAAAACACCAGGGTTTTTCCATAACGATAATAGCTGTACCCCGCCCACTATTTTTAGTGGGCTTTTTTTTATTTGTATTTCTCTATTTAGGTATTTTATTTTTATATGAATTGATATTTATCAATTTATTGTTAATGGGTTTGTACCTATTAAGATGTAATAGATAGTTGGCCATAGCTTCAAGCCTTTAAATAATACATTGGCTGTGGGCGATTTACTTTATAAACGTGTCATGCTACGTTTATAAGCAGGTTTTTTCTGGTGAGAATAAATATGAATAACCCATTTGTTGCCCGGTGGAGCCGTAATGGCAATCTGCTTTGCCACGGTCATTGGTTAATATCTTATAAAGAGAAAGATTTTTCGCTACCGGAAAAATATACAGAAAATCATATGGGAACGATGGGAATCTACTCTATCATCGATCCTGATGATGAAACCTACCGGGATGGATTAGATGAGGACGATTGGATTCTGGAGAATATCGACTGGCTTGCCGATAGCTTCGAAGAAAATAATGTCCCAATCGAAGAGTGTTATTTTAGATATTTCTTTCAGGCTATAAATAAGCAGGACTGGCGATGCACCAGTTGCGCAGGCTGTATGTAAATTACGCTAAATGACTTCGCCTAATACCGCTCCACTTTAGCCAGACCATGCTGATTGCCGGGGAACGGTGAAGCGGCATTCATAAATAATTTTACCTGTTCCAGTAACTGCCACATATACCGGCACTGATGGTTACGCGTTATCGTTTCGTGTAACGACAACCACAGCAACTCGATTGGATTTAGCCACGGCGAATACGTGGGCAGGAACAACAACCGGAACTTCGTATTTTTTTCCAGCCACTTTTTCACCTTGTGGCTTTTATGAATGATGTAATTATCAACGACCAGCGTAATGGTTTTCGCTCGCCGATATGTCCGCCGTAATGTCTCTAACAGCTTGATAAATAAATCAGAACACTTTTTACTGCCGCCAACGTAATGGACTCGTCCCGTATCCGAATGCAGTGCCCCTGCCAGATAATACTTTTGGTTCTGTCCCGGCGTAGTAATACGTTTCTGTTGCCCTTTGAGCATCCAGTCCGCGCCGATTTTCGGGTTCAGGTCGATATCTACTTCATCCTGATAAAACACGGGATGCTCCGTTTGTTTCCGAGAGACCGCCTGTTCGATGACGAATCGTTTTTCCTCATAATCTGGATCTTTGATTTTCAGTGTTGGCGCGGCTCTGCGCCAGACAATACCCGCTCGTCTCAGATAGCGATGTAACGTGGAAGGATGAAGCGTCACGTTAAAAAGCCGGTTAATGATAAGTGCCAACAACTCGGTACTCCAGCGGGAGCGCAGCCAGCCAAAATCCTGAGGAGAGCGTTTAATAAGAAGCGGTAGCATATGCAGGATATCAGCGACTGGCCAGCGCGGTGCTCGTCCGGCTTTGAGGCTCTTTAGACCTTCAACACCATGTAAAGTAAACCAATTTATCCATCTTCCAACCGATGAGCGGGCCGCACAAAGCAGTCTGGCAACGTCGGTGACAGTCATTCCCCGATGCAGCATCAGTATGGCGATGAGTCGTCTGGAGTAATTTTTATCATGTGTCTGTTGGGCTTCTTTACGCATTAGTCGTCGTTCTTCATCAGGGATTGCTGCTATGATCGGCATCGCTCAGTCCGGTTGGTGATTTGTTTTGATTTGGCGATTGATCAGATCGCATAACTCGGACTGAGTTCCCTTCAAGTGATCTACTATTTGGCAAAGTTATTTAGTATTATTTTTATCTATATGCTTTGTACCTGACTGTCCACTCGTACCCTACTGACTACAGAGTAAAGTCGCGTTATTTTCTTCCTGATTATCTTCCTGATTACCGGCGGCGTTTTATTCGCTTTCCCTCGTTTTTCATCCCTTTTCATCTTCTTTGCTATGCGCTTCGCATCCCGCGCAGCGAGGCGTCTTTTTCAGGGAAAAGTGTTACCCTGACCCAACAATCCTTGATTAAGATGAGGCGGCAATGACGGAAGCTGACATTCTGCGGTTAAGTGTTTTGGTCGGTGAAAAACTGAAGGCGCGTGGTGCTACGCTGACGTGCGCGGAATCCTGCACTGGGGGCTGGCTGGCTAAGTCTATTACTGATGTCGCAGGCAGTTCCTGCTGGTTTGACTATGGATTTGTGACATACAGCAATCTGGCCAAGCAGCGTCTGGTAAATGTGGGCGCGGAGACATTGGAACGGCACGGTGCGGTGAGTGAAGCCGTCGTCAATGAGATGGCGGCAGGGGCGTTGCAGGCTGCCGATGCAGATTTTGCCATCTCGGTAAGCGGCGTCGCCGGGCCTGACGGCGGGACCGAAGAGAAGCCTGTCGGTACGGTATGGTTTGGCTTTACAGACAAACGGGGCGAAGCATTTGCGCGGACAATGCGGTTTAGCGGAGATCGAAACGCGGTTCGTTTGCAATCGGTCCATTTTGCGCTGCAAACGCTGCTCGACGCGTTTCTGAAAAAATAACCTTGATGCTGTATGCGCATACAGTATAATGTCAGTAATTATTCGGCAATTCATGATTAAGCAGCCGCGTAGAGACAGCAGCTTTACGCCGCATGACAGGAGCAGAAATGGCTATTGATGAGAACAAACAAAAGGCACTTGCGGCAGCACTGGGCCAAATCGAAAAGCAATTTGGTAAAGGTTCTATCATGCGGTTGGGCGAGGATCGCTCAATGGATGTTGAAACTATTTCTACAGGCTCCTTGTCCCTTGATATTGCTTTGGGTGCCGGTGGTTTGCCGATGGGCCGTATCGTTGAGATTTATGGCCCGGAATCTTCCGGTAAAACAACGCTAACTTTACAGGTTATTGCTGCCGCTCAGCGTGAAGGTAAAACGTGTGCATTCATCGATGCTGAACATGCGTTGGATCCGATTTATGCGAAAAAGCTTGGCGTAGATATCGATAATCTGCTGTGTTCTCAGCCGGATACTGGCGAACAAGCTCTGGAAATCTGTGATGCGCTAACGCGCTCTGGTGCTGTTGACGTTATCATCGTCGACTCTGTTGCGGCTCTGACGCCGAAAGCAGAAATTGAAGGTGAAATCGGCGACTCCCACATGGGCCTGGCTGCTCGTATGATGAGTCAGGCGATGCGTAAACTGGCGGGTAACCTGAAACAAGCCAATACGCTGCTGATCTTCATCAACCAGATCCGTATGAAAATCGGTGTGATGTTCGGTAACCCTGAAACGACAACTGGTGGTAACGCTCTGAAGTTTTATGCTTCCGTTCGTCTGGATATTCGCCGTACTGGTGCTATCAAGGAAGGCGAAGAAGTCGTCGGCAGCGAAACTCGCGTTAAAGTCGTGAAGAATAAAGTTGCGGCACCGTTCAAACAGGCTGAATTCCAGATTCTGTACGGCGAAGGTATCAACATCCACGGCGAGCTGGTCGATCTGGGTGTGAAACACAAGCTGATCGAAAAAGCAGGTGCCTGGTATAGCTATAACGGCGACAAAATTGGTCAGGGTAAAGCGAATGCCTGTAATTTCCTGAAAGAGAACCCAGCGGTTGCTGCGGAACTGGATAAGAAATTGCGTGAAATGCTGCTGCATAAAGGCAATGAGCTAACGCCTGCCACAGCTGGTAACAGCCATGACGAAGATGCATTCGCCGACGAAGGCAACGAAGAGTTTTAATGGTGGCTGGATTCCCTGCGACAAAGCACATCAGTGGATGAAAACACATCAGCGGGTAGATGGATGAATAAACCCTTACGCTATGCGATGAATGTGCTGTCTGTTCGGGATTATAGTGAAGCCGAAATACGCCGCAAATGTGCGGCGTATTTATATAAATCAGAAAGTGCAGAAGCAGAAGATGAAGCGGACGACGCGACTGCCCGAGCTGCAGCAGAAGATGTGGAAGCGGCTATTGCTTATTGCAAAGAGCACGGTTGGCTGGATGATGCGCGCTATGCACGCCGCTATATCAGCAGCCGAAGTCGCAAAGGTTATGGCGTTCAGCGAATTAAAATGGAGCTTAGCCAGAAAGGAATCGATAAGACGATATTAGCTACGGCATTAGACGAGAGCGATATTGATTGGTGCGCGCTGGCGAAATCAGTTGTAGAGCGAAAATTCGGGCACCCTCTGTCCGATGAATGGAAAGACAAAGTCAAACATCAGCGATATCTGCTCTATCGCGGCTTCTTTCATGAAGAAATCCAGTCAATTTATACGAATTTTTCAGATTGAACGCATACGGGATTTTACTTCCCATCGAAGAAAATTTATCTTATTCCCACTTTTTTGTTCGTGAGTTGCTCGGTAGCGTCAGCATGCTGGACTAACCTTGCCCGCGACCTGTTCTTCTAGCTTGATTCCAGGACAATTATGAGCAAGAGCACCGCTGAGATCCGTCAAGCGTTTCTCGATTTTTTCCACAGTAAGGGACACCAGGTTGTTGATAGCAGCTCTCTGGTGCCGAACAACGATCCGACATTGTTATTCACCAATGCGGGTATGAACCAGTTTAAAGATGTGTTCCTCGGGCTGGATAAACGTAACTATGTCCGTGCGACAACCTCGCAGCGCTGCGTGCGTGCCGGTGGTAAACATAATGACCTGGAAAACGTAGGTTATACCGCCCGCCACCACACTTTCTTTGAAATGTTGGGTAACTTCAGCTTCGGTGATTACTTTAAGCATGATGCGATCCGTTATGCGTGGGAATTGCTGACCTCTCCCCAGTGGTTCAACCTGCCGAAAGAGAAACTGTGGGTAACGGTATACGCAACGGATGATGAGGCCTACGACATTTGGGCTGATGAAGTTGGCGTACCGCGCGAAAGAATTATTCGTATTGGTGATAACAAAGGCGGACCTTACGCCTCTGATAACTTCTGGCAGATGGGCGAAACTGGGCCATGCGGTCCGTGTACCGAGATTTTCTTCGATCACGGTGAACACATCGCGGGTGGCCCACCGGGAAGCCCTGATGAAGATGGCGACCGCTATATCGAAATTTGGAACTTGGTATTCATGCAGTTCAACCGTCAGGTTGATGGCACGATGCTGCCGCTGCCGAAACCTTCCGTCGATACCGGAATGGGGTTAGAGCGTATTTCTGCCGTGTTGCAGCACGTCAATTCAAACTATGACATTGATTTGTTCAAAACGCTGATTGAGGCGGTTGCTAAAGCCGTCGGTACGACGGATTTAACGAATAAATCGCTGCGTGTTATCGCTGACCATATCCGTTCTTGTGCGTTCCTGATTGCGGATGGCGTGACGCCGTCTAATGAAAACCGTGGTTATGTCTTGCGCCGTATCATTCGCCGCGCTGCACGTCACGGTAACATGCTGGGCGCTACGGATGCCTTCTTCTACAAACTGGTTGCGCCACTGATTGAAGTCATGGGGCCGGCAGCGGAAGAGTTGAAAAAGCAGCAGTCTGTCGTTGAGCAAGCGCTGAAGATGGAAGAAGAGCAGTTTGCTCGTACGCTGGAGCGCGGCCTGTCACTGCTGGACGAAGAAATTAAAAACCTGAAAGGGGATACGCTGGATGGCGAAACGGCCTTCCGTCTGTATGACACCTATGGTTTCCCTGTCGACCTTACTGCGGATGTGTGCCGCGAGCGTGGCCTGAAAGTCGATGAAGAAGGTTTTGAAGCTGCGATGACGGCTCAGCGCCAGCGTGCGCGTGAGGCCAGCGGCTTTGGCGTTGATTACAACAGTCTTATTCGTGTGGATGAAACTACGCCATTCTGCGGTTATGAAAAAACGCAGCAGCAAGCGAAAGTTATTGCGCTTTATCACAATGGAAACGCGGTTGATCAGATTGCTGCAGGTGATGAAGCGGTCGTGATCCTGAATGAAACACCATTCTATGGTGAATCCGGTGGTCAGGTTGGCGATCAGGGAGAACTGAAAAACGCGGGCGTCAGCTTTGCTGTTCAGGATACTCAGAAATATGGTCAGGCAATCGGCCACGTCGGTAAACTGACTCAGGGGACACTGCGTGTTAATGACAGTGTTGATGCCAACGTTGATAGCCAACGTCGCGATCGTATTCGTCTGAATCACTCCGCAACGCACCTGCTCCATGCCGCGCTGCGTCAGGTTCTGGGCGATCATGTCGCGCAGAAAGGTTCTCTGGTTAATGATAGCTATCTGCGTTTTGACTTCTCACATACGGAAGCGATGAAACCTGAGCAGATTCGTCAGGTTGAAGATATCGTCAATGCGCAAATCCGCCGCAACCTTACCGTGCAAACGGATGTCATGGCGCTGGATGATGCAAGAGCGAAGGGCGCGATGGCGCTGTTCGGTGAGAAGTACGACGACCATGTTCGTGTGCTGACGATGGGGGATTTCTCCATTGAACTGTGCGGGGGCACACACGCAAGCCGTACTGGTGATATCGGCCTGTTCCAAATCATTTCAGAATCAGGTACCGCAGCCGGAGTGCGTCGTATTGAAGCGACCACGGGTGAAAATGCGCTTTCTGCGCTGCACCGCCAGAGCGACGTTCTGCAAGATATCGCGCAACTGCTGAAAGGGGATAGTCACAACCTGACGGATAAGGTACGCTCTGTTCTGGATCGTGCCCGCACGTTGGAGAAAGAGCTTCAGCAGTTGAAGGCTCAGCAGGCGGCGCAGGAAAGCTCGTCACTGTCCGGCAAAGCAAAAGAGGTGAGCGGCGTGAAGTTGCTGGTTACGCAACTGGACAACGTGGATCCTAAGCTGCTGCGCACGATGGTGGATGATCTGAAGAATCAGCTAGGGTCTGCTGTTATTGTTCTCGGAACGGCGGCAGAAGGCCGGGTTAGCTTGATTTCTGGTGTAACGAAAGATCTGACCGACCGCGTAAAAGCCGGTGAACTGATTGGGTTTGTTGCCCAACAGGTTGGTGGTAAAGGCGGTGGCCGTCCGGATATGGCCCAGGCTGGTGGTTCAGACGTGTCAGCATTGCCTGCTGCGCTGGCAAGTGTTGAATCTTGGGTCGCTGCTAAGCTATAAACAAGAGATAACGTTTTATTCGCGTTATCCAACAAAAACGCCATAACTTTCTGGTTGTGGCGTTTTTGTCTGCGGAAAAGGGTCCGGCAAGTGGGGGGGACGTGTGCTACCTTCAGAGATTCTGAAGTATGAGACGCTCAGCCCTGCTGTTGTGATAACAAAAGCACAAGCTACTGATATCGACTAAACTAACAAGTAGTGACAAACCGGAGTGTGGTGGTGGTGCTTATACCATCGTCTAGGTTTACGTTTTCACGGCACATGATGGATAATGGCGGGGAGACAGAGAGACCCGACTCTTTATAATCTTTCAAGGAGCAAAGAATGCTTATTTTGACTCGTCGAGTTGGCGAAACCCTCATGATCGGCGATGAGGTAACGGTTACCGTATTAGGAGTGAAAGGCAACCAGGTGCGTATTGGTGTTAATGCACCTAAAGAGGTTTCTGTCCACCGTGAAGAGATCTATCAGCGTATTCAGGCCGAAAAATCTCAACCAACGTCATATTGATTGACAATGCGTCTCGTCTTAGCGGGACGCAATTGCTCTTTCCCGCTTTTCCCCCACACATTTATCGATAGATTCATTTTTACTGTGTGATTCCTTTCTCAAGGTAACCGCCTGTTTTTCTGTCGATAAAACAAACTTTTTGTTGTGAAAATGCTCGTCTTGGATGCGAATTGTTCAAACGAACACAAGGTGGGAAAAATTGTTTGACTTATAAGTCTGGGAAAGTAATATGTGCGCCACGCAGTACCGGTGAGCACTAACAAGAAGTTCTTAGTAGCGCACCAGGTAATGTAAGGTGAGGTGGCCGAGAGGCTGAAGGCGCTCCCCTGCTAAGGGAGTATGCGGTCAAAAGCTGCATCGAGGGTTCGAATCCCTCCCTCACCGCCATTTAATATGCATCCGTAGCTCAGCTGGATAGAGTACTCGGCTACGAACCGAGCGGTCGGAGGTTCGAATCCTCCCGGATGCACCATTAAATAGATGCCTTTGCAAGGCACGCAGTATTAATAAAAGAAAGTTTTGTCGTAGATAAAGAATTATTAATGCATCCGTAGCTCAGCTGGATAGAGTACTCGGCTACGAACCGAGCGGTCGGAGGTTCGAATCCTCCCGGATGCACCATATTTCGATATGGATAAGGTTGTTATCTTGCTCTTATAACCGATAGTCTTGGTTTATAGGAACAAGGGAGGAAAACGTTGCTTTAGCAACAGCGCCAAAAGGCGAGGCGAAGCCGAATAATCTTCCTGGATGCACCATTCTTAAGTATCTCGTTCAATTCCCTTATTTCTGCACCACACTCTGCATCCGTAGCTCAGCTGGATAGAGTACTCGGCTACGAACCGAGCGGTCGGAGGTTCGAATCCTCCCGGATGCACCATATTTCGATATGGATAAGGTTGTTATCTTGCTCTTATAAGCGATAGTCTTGGTTTATAGGAACAAGGGAGGAAAACGTTGCTTTAGCAACGGCCCGAAGGGCGAGGCGAAGCCGAGTAATCCTCCCGGATGCACCATATTCTGATGTAAATAAAATATCTGTCTTGCTTTCTACCTTAGCGTGGATTAATCAGCGCAAGAGTGACATCCCGTAATCGACGTCCTGTTATTACGATATAAGTCAGATAATGTGTTCAGATACACCACGCTTATTTTATCAAATATCCTTTATCTGCTTGTGGTGCGATAGCATCATTGTGCTCTCTTACCTATATATCATAACGATATTTCTCTCATTACGTTCGTACCTTAATTCTTGTCTCCTATCCAGTCTGTATACCGATATTGAATCGGTGAATAAATAAAGGTTTTCTTACCACTATGGTAGTAATAACCTGTTTTTTATAAGGTTATTGAGTAAGCGACAACGTTTTCACTTTACGATAAAGTAAGCTCTCTTTTCAGTGATCATGGAGTCATGATGTACGATCGCTATCAAGGGCTGATCTTTGATATGGATGGCACCTTACTCGATACTGAACCGACGCACCATAAGGCGTGGGATGAGGTTCTTGCACGGTATGGTATGAGATATGATGCCAGCGCCATGACCGCATTGAACGGCTCGCCCACCTGGCATATTGCACAGCGTATTATCGACAGCTATCAGGCTGATATTGATGCTCACCAACTGGCGGCGGAAAAAACGGCCGTTGTTGAAGAAATGCTGCTGGATACAGTAAAACCACTACCGCTGATTGATGTGGTTAAACATTATCGCGGACGGCGCCCTATGGCGGTCGGTACGGGTAGCACGCATGGCATGGCGGATAGATTGCTAATACATTTGGGATTGCATGATTATTTTGATGCGATCGTTGGCGCTGATGATGTCATTCAACATAAGCCTTTTCCAGATACCTTTTTGCGTTGTGCCGCATTGATTTCTGTCGCACCGGAACAATGTATTGTGTTTGAAGATGCAGACTACGGTATTGAAGCGGCTAAGCGAGCTAACATGGCCGTGGTTGACGTCCGTACATTGTGAGTGAGTTCTGGGCCGTTTTTTCCCTTTTCTGGAGTAGCTTGCTCAGTGCAACACTGTTGCCCGGCAGTTCAGAAGTCCTGCTGGTAACGTTATTGCTGGCTGACAGCGCAAAACCCTACCTGTTGATCGCTGTGGCGACGGTAGGAAATACGCTGGGCGGGTTAACAAATATTTTTATAGGGCGCTTACTCCCTCAGCCAAAACAACAAGCAGGCTATACGGTGGCCATGCGTTGGTTGCAGCGCTATGGTTGCGCTGCGCTGTTATTTAGTTGGGTGCCGGTAGTAGGCGATTTATTGTGCGTGTTAGCGGGTTGGCTACGCATGCCCTGGGTGCAATCGGCGATTTTCATTGGTATTGGAAAAGCGCTGCGGTATATCGTATTGGCAGGTATAACGTTACAGGGGATGGCGTGGTGGTCTTAACCAGATTGCAATGTGAACTGGTGAGTGCTACTGAGTTTCAATTATGCTTACAACCATTACATTTTAACAACGGGAGGTCGATTTGATCCCGGACATTTCAGAAGCACTTTCTTGGCTGGAAAAACACCCACTGGCGGTGAAGGGTATTCAGCGTGGAATTGAACGCGAAACTTTGCGCGTAACAGCAAACGGACATCTTGCTGCGACAGGACACCCGGAGATATTGGGTTCGGCGTTGGCACATCCTTGGATTACGACAGACTTTGCAGAAGCGCTGTTGGAGTTTATTACGCCAGTTGATAAAGATGTTGATCACCTGCTGACGTTTCTGCGCGATATTCATCGCCACGTTTCCCGCAATCTGGGCGATGAGCGAATGTGGCCATTGAGCATGCCGTGCTTTATCGACAGTGAGCAAAATATAGAGCTGGCGCAGTATGGTTCATCAAATATCGGGCGCTTCAAAACGCTTTATCGCGAAGGGTTAAAAAACCGCTATGGCGCGTTGATGCAGACCATTTCCGGCGTGCATTACAATTTCTCCCTGCCGCTGTCATTCTGGCAGGCGCGCGAGGGTGTCGCTGATGCAGAAAGCGGGAAAAAAGCCATTTCTGCGGGATATTTCAGACTGATCCGCAACTATTACCGCTTTGGTTGGGTAATTCCTTACCTGTTCGGCGCTTCTCCGGCGATCTGTTCTTCTTTCCTGAAAGGGCGCGAGACGGCTCTCCCGTTTGAGCGCACGGAAAAAGGCATGCTTTATCTGCCTTATGCCACCTCTCTGCGGCTCAGTGATTTAGGCTATACCAATAAATCACAGAGCAATTTGGGAATTACGTTCAACGATCTGGAGACCTATGTCGCGGCGTTAAAACGCGCGATAAAAACGCCGTCTGAGGAATATGCTCGGGTTGGTATGAAGAAGGATGGTCGTTATCTGCAATTGAATACGAACGTCTTGCAGATTGAGAATGAGCTCTATGCGCCGATTCGTCCGAAGCGTGTAACACGTGCGGGTGAAACGCCGTCTGATGCCTTGCTGCGTGGTGGAATCGAATATATTGAAGTGCGCTCGCTGGATATCAATCCTTTCTCTCCGACGGGAGTGAGTGAAAGTCAGGTACGTTTCATGGATTTATTCCTGATCTGGTGTGCGCTCGCAGATGCGCCGGAAATGAGCGCTGATGAGCTGCTGTGTACGCGTAAAAACTGGAACCGGGTGATTCTGGAAGGACGTAAACCGGGGCAAACGGTGGGGATGCGGTGTGAAACCATCCAACAGCCGATTGCCGAGGTAGGGAAATCCCTGTTTGCGGATTTACGTCGTGTTGCGGAAGTGCTGGACGCGGAAAGCGGTCAACCGCACTATCAGCAGGTCTGTGATGAGCTGCTTGCTGGCTTTGATGATCCAGAAGCGACGTTCTCTGGTCGACTATTAACGTTGATGAAGCAAGAAGGCAATGGTAGCGTGGGGCTGAATTTAGCGGAAGAATATCGCAGAATGCTCAGCAACGAACCGTTGCAGGTATTGACGGAAGAACAATTGGCTGCGGCGAGCGAGCAATCCTGGCAGCGCCAACGTCAGATTGAGTCTGAAGATACGATGAGTTTTGACGATTATCTGGCGGCGAATTAAAAAGAAAAGGCCACAGAAACTGTGGCCAAATAAACATCTCTAATAGGGATGATGATAATAAATGCGCGTCTTTCAGTAAGTCAGACTCGCATAAAAAAGAAAAGTTTCCCGGAAACGAGAAAAAATAAATTTTTCTATGAGGAGGTGGCATTATGCCGTTACTAGATAGCTTTACTGTTGATCATACTCGTATGGCAGCACCTGCCGTTCGGGTCGCGAAAACCATGAAAACCCCTCATGGCGACACTATTACGGTATTTGACCTGCGCTTCTGTCGCCCGAACATCGAAGTGATGCCGGAACGAGGGATTCATACGCTAGAGCACCTGTTTGCTGGCTTCATGCGCGATCATTTAAACGGGGATGGCGTGGAAATTATCGACATTTCTCCGATGGGATGCCGTACCGGTTTCTACATGAGCCTGATTGGCACGCCGGATGAACAACGTGTTGCCGATTCCTGGAAAGCAGCGATGGCGGACGTTCTGAAAGTGACCGACCAGCGTAAAATCCCTGAGCTGAATGAATATCAGTGCGGCACCTATGAGATGCACTCGCTGAAAGAAGCGCAGGAAATTGCTCAGCACATTGTGGATCACGATATTGGTATCAACCAAAATGACGATCTGGCACTGCCGAAAGATAAGCTGGCCGAGCTGCATATCTAGGTTGTCGGATAAGATCCAAATAAAAAAGAGAGCCGGATGTTGGCTAATGCCGGTCACTTAAGGTGACCGGCATTGTTTTTTAACGGATATTTCGCTCGTCTTCCCCTGATTTCTCGGGGGTAACTTCGCTCCCTTCTTAACGGCAATACCAGATAGATTGCCTGCTCATAAAAATGCTTCAGATGTCCTGGTATCGCACCCGGTGATGAACCCGGCAGACCGATAAGTAATCGCCAGATTTCCGTCAGGGCGCCGCTGAAGCTCAACTGATACGGCAGGTAATCTCCTTTCAGCGTAAACGCCATTTTCACCATCTGATAACGCACCAGATTGTACGTCAGCAGCACGCCCCACAACTCCTGCCTCACCATTTCCGGCAGTCTGCTCCGTAAATGCCACCTGTTACCCAGCAAGCCTTGTTTCGCCTCGCGATATCCCAACTCGATTTCCCATCGGTGAGCGTAAAGGGCGTTCACCTCCGCCGCCGGATAACGCATCGGGTCCGTCAGTGACGTAAGCACCTCTCGCGTTTTTCCCTCTATCATCTTCGTTAACAACCGCGCTGTGATGCTCTCCGGCAGCGTCGCCCATTGTTTACGCGCCTGCGGCGATGTCTTTATCCGTACCAGTCTGTCTTGCCTGCCCAGCTTGCTTATCACTTCGTATTGCGTATTTTTCTTCAACGGCAGCAGCCAGTGCCGATTTTCCCCCGCTGTTCGCCAGTGATGCAGTAAACCGACGGAGTAAAACCCTTTGTCGAACAGGGTAATGCTGTTATCTGGTGTTTTTCCGGTCAGCTCTGCTGCCAGCCGCATCTCGTTGACATCGTAGCGGCCGAACGCACTGGCGGTTATCAGATGACTGCTCAGTTCCATCAGGCAAGCCATTCTCACCTGCGGGTAACCCTTGTCGCCGTGCTGATTGGAGGCCTTGCCGAAGGCCGCCTCATTTTCCGGTGTATCCTGCGTTTGCCAGACCACACCGTCGACGGCAAAGAGGTTAAGCCCATGCCATTGTGGGTGCTGAGCCTGTTCGTTCCAGTGTCGTTGTGTGATATCAAACAGTTCTCTGACAGCAGCCTCACCGAGCGTCTGCCGCCGTTGTATGACTGAACTGGGGGCGATGAACGGGGTGCCGGAGCGATCAGCGATATCCATGAGATTAACGATGTGGGAAAGAGGGCGCTGATTGAATACGGCCATGCCAATAACCAGCCACACCATGGACTCAAGGGAGAGTTTTCGCTTGCGCAGCGTGACGGTATCAGTGAGCGTTAATGCCTGTTCAATCATGCTAACGGGTAGGAGATCAGCCAGAGTGTGAATCTGTTCCGGCGCAGTAAGATTGATAATGCCAAGAGCCTGAGAAAGTTGCATAAAAAAAGGTCCATGAATGTCATGAACCTTTTTTACACCAACGGCTGGATCGTTCAACTAATCCTTAAACGATCGGCATTAGCCGGATGTTGGCTCTCTTTTTTTGTGTTCGAGGAGTGGTTAGACGGCAAGAAAGTGCTGTATCACCCGGCTACCAAAGTAAGAAAGCGTCAGCATCAGCGCACCGAGCAGGCTGAACCAGACAACGCGGCGACCGCGCCACCCTTCATGGTAATGCCCCCAAAGCAGCAGAATATAGATGAACCACGCAAACAGGGAGAACACGGCTTTATGCAAGTTCTCTTTGTTATTGATTAGGTCATCCATATAGTACAAGCCGGTACAGAGCGTCAGCGTGAGCAGAATGACGCCAATCTGCGTGATGTGGAACATTTTACGTTCAATGCCCATCAGTGGCGGCATATCAGCCGCAAAACCCAGCTTTTTATTCTTGAGCAGATAATCAAGCCAGGCGAGTTGGAGCGCATAAAGGGCCGCAATTAACAGTGTGGCATAGGAAAAAAGTGCCAGACCGATATGGATCATCAAGCCCGGTGACGCTTCCAGATGCGTAATGAATTCACTCGGCATGAAGCTGGCAAAGGCCAGATTGATCAGCGCAAAGGTGTAGACGATAGGAAGAATAAACCAGCCACGATCGCGCGCGGCGACAATCGTCATCACCGTACAGATGATGAGACTGACCAGCGAACCGATATTCAGCAGGCTAAGGTTTTGCCCGACCTGAACATCGAAAATGCGTTGATAGAGCGCCACCGCATGGCAGCTTAGCGCAGCGCTGGCCGAGAGTATTGCCAGCCGACGATATGCACTGTTCTTGCGCAGCAGACTGGGGATGATCAGTCCGAGGCTGAGTGTGTAGGCGACAAGCGCCACAATAGCGAAAACAGACATACAAATAGGTTATTAAATATCAACTAGGTAAAATGAAGAGTCAGTATAGCGTTAGTCGCCGTGGGCACCAACAGTTCTCCGTTAGCAGCGCTGAGATCGTTCCCGCTTTTGTGTATAATCTCTTCCATTCGTGTCGCGCTGGCGGCCTGTCTTACGTTGAGCATGAGATATGTTTGAAAATTTAACCGATCGACTCTCGCGCACATTGCGCAATATCAGCGGCCGCGGGCGGTTGACTGAAGACAACATAAAAGAAACGCTGCGTGAAGTGCGTATGGCATTGCTGGAAGCCGACGTCGCGTTACCTGTGGTGCGTGATTTTATCAATCGAGTGAAAGAACGTGCCGTAGGGCATGAAGTTAATAAAAGTCTGACGCCGGGCCAAGAGTTCGTCAAAATTGTTAAAAATGAACTCGTCAGCGCCATGGGGGATATCAACGCCGAGCTGAATCTTGCCGCGCAGCCTCCTGCGGTTGTTCTGATGGCGGGCCTGCAAGGTGCGGGTAAAACCACCAGCGTGGGCAAGCTGGGTAAATTCCTGCGTGAGAAGCAGAAGAAAAAAGTGCTGGTGGTTTCTGCCGACGTTTATCGCCCTGCGGCGATTAAGCAGTTGGAAACACTGGCGCAGCAGGTGGGCGTCGATTTCTTCCCGTCAGACGCACAGGAAAAGCCACTTGCGATTGTAGAACGTGCGTTACAACACGCGAAGCTGAAATTCTACGATGTCTTGTTGGTCGATACCGCGGGTCGTCTTCACGTCGATGACGCGATGATGGACGAAATCAAACAGGTTCATGCGGCGATTAAGCCCGTTGAGACGCTGTTTGTGGTTGATGCCATGACGGGGCAGGATGCGGCGAATACGGCGAAAGCCTTTAATGAAGCGCTGCCGTTAACGGGTGTCATCCTCACTAAAATTGATGGTGATGCCCGCGGCGGTGCGGCGTTATCTATCCGCCATATTACAGGTAAGCCGATTAAATTCCTCGGCGTCGGTGAAAAAACCGAAGCGCTAGAGCCGTTCTATCCTGAGCGCGTGGCATCGCGCATTCTCGGTATGGGCGATGTGCTTTCACTGATTGAAGATATTGAAAGCAAGGTCGACCGTACACAGGCAGAGAAGCTGGCGAAGAAGCTGAAGAAGGGCGATGGGTTTGATTTGACCGATTTTCTGGATCAGCTCAAGCAAATGCGCAATATGGGCGGCATGGCGAGCATGATGAGCAAAATGCCGGGCATGGGCCAACTGCCTGATAATGTAAAATCGCAAATGGATGACAAAGTGCTGGTACGCATGGAGGCGATCATTAATTCAATGACGCTTCAGGAACGTGCTAAGCCTGAGATTATCAAAGGGTCGCGCAAGCGCCGTATCGCGATGGGTTCAGGTATGCAGGTCCAGGACGTGAACCGTCTTCTGAAGCAGTTCGATGATATGCAACGCATGATGAAGAAGATGAAAAACGGTGGTCTGGCGAAAATGATGCGCGGTATGAAAGGGATGATGCCACCTGGTTTTCCGGGGCGTTAATCACTGAAATTCCCTGGCGTGGATAAACTCTTGGCGTGATTACACGCTTTAGATTGCTTTTTGCGCCAAAATGAGTAAAATTTTCGGGCTTTTTATATGACATACTGGGCTCCGTTCCTCGATGGGGCCCAGTTGTTTTATTCACTAAAGAGGATGTTATGGTAACAATTCGTTTGGCACGTGGCGGCGCGAAAAAACGCCCGTTCTATCAAGTAATCGTGACCGATAGCCGCAATGCGCGTGACGGTCGTTTCATTGAGCGCGTTGGTTTCTTCAACCCAATCGCATCAGGTCAAGCAGAAGCACTGCGTCTGGATCTGGACCGTATCGAGCATTGGCTTGGTCTGGGTGCAACTGTGTCTGATCGCGTATCTTCGCTGATCAAAGACGCTAAAAAAGCAGCATAATCTGTTGCGGTGGTGATAATGAGCAATCAACTCAGCCCAAAACCTCCCGTTAACCCGATTGTTATGGGGAAGATTGGGTCGGCATACGGCATCCGAGGTTGGCTCAGAGTGTTTTCATCCACCGAAGATGCCGAGAGCATTTTTGATTATCAGCCTTGGTTCACCCAGAGTAAAAGCGGTTGGCAGCTTGTCGAAATTGAAAGCTGGAAGTATCACAATCAGGACCTGATCATCAAAGTGAAAGGTGTTGATGACCGTGATGCGGCTAATTTACTGACTAATTGCGAAATTGTCGTAGATTCGTCACAACTGCCCGACCTGGGCGAAGGTGATTATTACTGGAAGGATCTTATTGGCTGTCAGGTCGTGACCGTAACAGGTTATGAGTTGGGTAAAGTCATCGATATGATGGAAACCGGCTCGAACGATGTGATGGTAATAAAAGCCAACCTAAAAGATGCCTTCGGAGTCAAGGAACGGCTGGTTCCGTTCCTCACTGAACAGGTTGTTAAGCGCGTCGACCTGTCTACTCAAACTATTGAAGTAGATTGGGATCCTGGTTTTTGAGCTCTGAATCGACCAGTAGTACCCAGCGGAACGAGACTATGTGGATTGGGGTGATTAGCCTGTTTCCAGAGATGTTCCGGGCAATTACTGATTACGGAGTCACTGGCCGGGCAGTAAAAAATGGCCTGCTGAACGTACAGTATTGGAGTCCTCGTGACTTCACTTACGATCGGCATCGCACCGTGGATGACCGACCTTATGGCGGCGGTCCCGGAATGCTGATGATGGTGCAACCTTTACGGGATGCGATCCACGCAGCAAAAGCAGCGGCAGGCGAAGGCGCGAGAGTGATTTATTTATCACCTCAGGGCCGTAAATTAGATCAGCAAGGCGTACGTCAACTCGCTACTAACCAGAAGATGATTCTGGTCTGTGGACGGTACGAGGGGATTGATGAGCGCGTAATTAAAACCGAAATCGATGAAGAATGGTCGATCGGGGATTACGTACTCAGCGGTGGGGAACTGCCAGCGATGACCCTGATTGACTCCGTTGCCCGCTTTATACCGGGTGTACTGGGGCATCAGGCTTCAGCAGAAGAAGATTCTTTTGCCGATGGGTTGCTGGATTGTCCTCATTTCACTCGCCCTGAAGTACTGGAAGGCATGGAGGTTCCGGCGGTGTTACTGTCTGGAAACCATGCGGAAATACGTCGCTGGCGATTGAAGCAGTCGCTGGGCCGAACCTGGCTTAGAAGACCTGAACTTCTGAAAAGCCTAGCTCTGACTGACGAGCAAACAAGGTTGCTGGCTGAATTCCAACGTGAATATCAGTCTGAGCAACAAGAGTATTAGGTGGTTACGTCGGTTTGATCTGGCGAACCCAACTATCAGTTTACCTAGGGTAAGAGACATATTATGAGCAACATTATTAAGCAAATCGAAGACGAACAAATGAAGCAGGACGTACCTGCATTTCGTCCGGGTGATACCGTAGAAGTGAAGGTATGGGTTGTTGAAGGTAGCAAAAAACGTCTGCAGGCATTCGAGGGCGTGGTTATCGCTATTCGTAACCGCGGTCTGCATTCTGCATTCACTGTTCGCAAAATTTCTAACGGCGAAGGCGTAGAGCGTGTATTCCAGACTCACTCTCCAGTTGTTGACAGCATCGCTGTTAAACGTCGTGGTGCCGTGCGTAAAGCCAAACTGTACTACCTGCGTGAGCGTACTGGTAAGTCTGCTCGTATCAAAGAGCGTCTTAACTAAGATAGCGCTTTCGCAACATCCGAAAGTTGTTATGAATAAGGGGTTTAGCCAAAGGCTAACCCCTTTTTTTAGGTTCATCGCGCTTTACCGGGGAACGCTGCTTTAATTTTCAGGAAGAAGTAGTCGTTATCCCGGTATCCATAAGCCATTCGCTTTAGTACCTTGATTTTGTTATTCATCCCCTCCAGCACACTCGTATTCAGACGATGTTCAGCACTGGCGATTATCCCGCTCACGTAGCCCTTGAGCTTATCTGCGAACTGCTGCAGCGCTTTTATATCGCTCTCCTGAGACTGCCTGTACCATTCATCCCAGCGATGCCGGGCCACCTCCTTATCCGGCGCATACCACAGCTCTTTCAGCGCAGTTTTCATCACGTACACGGTGTTCAGCGGCTGGTTGGCCTCCAGCAACTCTGCCAGCTTTACATCATGACCTGCTGGCAGATTTTCAGCGTTACGCAGCAACAGCCAGCGGCTGCGCTTGATAACCTTCCGGGCTTTCGCGTTGTCACGTAGCTGATTCGCCTGGTCAACCCGCACCCTGTCGATGACCTCGCGACCGAACTTCGCCACCACGTGGAACAAATCATAGACCACTTCCGCCTGTGGGCATTGCTCCCTGACTTCAAGGTCCAGCGCCGTGTTCATGTCCATTGCGACAGACTCGATAGCCGCGCAGCCTTCCGGTCCCAGCCAGGTGAAGAACGGGCGGAAGGCCGCGCGGCTGCGACCTTCCCCGACCCACAGCACCTGCTGCGTATCAGCGTCCACGACCACAGTGGCATAGCGATGGCCTTTAAACAGGGCGAACTCATCCATTATCAGGCGGCGAAGTGTATGTCGCTCTGGCTCCTGCAATTCCCGACGCAAACGGCGGAGGTCGATATTCTTGATGGTGTGCCAGTGCAGGGCTGTCAGCTGTGCTACGTGCTTCACGGGGAGTAGACGGCTAAGAGACTCAACCCAGACGGATAATGTAGAGGTGTAACGCTGCCTCTCAGGCAACCAGGAGATACGTTCGGTGGCAACACCGCAGCAGGCGCAGCGAAGACGACGAACAGGAACCAGAAGGGTGACGCGCCAGTGCAGCAAATCCCGCTCACGAACCTGACGTACAGAGACATCATGAACGGCACAGTCTCTTCGGCCACATCGGCGGCACTGGGGTGCAAAACGGGGGTCTGGGCGAAGCGTAATAAGCAGCGCATCAGATGAGGAATGGGAAAAGGAGTCAACGGTAAAGCCTTCCCAGAAAAGGGAAGAGAGGTTAGCATTCATGGCAGACGGCGGTTGAGTGGTCGGTTAGTGTTTTGGCGAATACAAAACTAACCACTTTTACCGCCGTTTTCTATTGGTTCACGCTTAAGCGCGATGAACCTTTTTTTATGTCTGATAGTGGCAAAGCGGCGGTGTGCTATCTCTCAGGGATATATATGCGTTACTTAATGGCTGTGGTTAAGGCACCGTTTGCTTTAGCAGTAAAAAGCCCACCTTTTGGGTGGGCTTCGCTTTCCCTGATGCCATCATTATTGTTTGAATTTCAGTACCATAATGACATCACACATGGTTATTTTATAAACGTTTATACAGATCAATTTTCCAATATTGATCGGTTACTGCGATCAAAACATCGTGTTGATACCGTTTTTATCCTACTCAGTACGGCTTATTAGCGACAACCGTTGGGTACATGTGCATACGATCGTTCATAAACTGGATATCGGTAAATCCAGCCTGTTCTAACTGTGATTGCGTTTGTTGATGAGTTCGGAACGCTGTCCATGTTGCCCCTATGATGCGTGAGAAAAGAACATACTGGAGCGCCAGCAATTTCGGGTCGGCGTTTATCCATGGGGAGTCTTGCGATTGCGTAGGAGGTGGCGTCATAAAACTGGTTATCAGCGTGCCTCCCGGTTTCAGCCCAGAATAGAACACGCGGTAAAGTTCGGTCACTTTGTCATCATCTTGCTCATAAACATTGAGTCCGTTGCTGGTAATCACATCAGCTTGTGCGGCTAAATCAACAGTCCAGGCATCAGTCAGTACCAACGATATCTGGTTTTCCAGCCCTCGTTGACTGGCAAGTTTGTAAGCCTCTTCCAGCGCCTGTCTATCCAGGTCGATCCCGATTAATTTCACATCTTGATGTTGCGTATAGTCCAGCAGTAGTAAATCGGCCATGACGCCACAGGGGACGGATGCCATGACGGCATTCGGCCGTAAGCGTTCTTGAAGCAGACGTTGGAAAATCCCGAACTGTTCGCGCGTCGCTAACACGTTGGGGAGTTGTGTGTAGATGATTTCTTCGAGCGGGTTCACATAATGAGTTGGCTGATGTGCTATCACATTATGTGTCCAGTACGCATTTAACCCATGATGTTTCAGTAAAAACTGGCCTAATTCAAGGTGGGAGAAAGCCTCGAGAAGCGCCAGTTGCTCCTCTACAGAAATGCCGGGATGGTCACCAGACTCGATAATTCTATTCTTTATTGCAGCGACGCGCTCATCATGGCTTTCTTGCGATGACGTTGCGTGTGATAAGAGTCTTGAGCTGTTATTCGGAGACGGATTATGAGTTTTGTGTGAACCGGCCATGTGACCACTCCATAATATCAATCGCTGTCAGGGATAATGAAATCAACGATCAATGACCTATGATTTTTTCGTTATCCCTGCATCAGATTATTAATAATATGATGTGATTATTTATATTGGATATAATAAAGGGGAGGTATATCTGACGTATTTCTATGCGAGTACAAAAATGAGTGGAATTGTTACCAGATGCGATGAACCATAGTTTTTAATCAGCTAACTCGCTGATGAGTATGGACCATCGCCTTATCTGTGGAAGGTGATTAAGGCAGGTTTTGCTGCCAGTGAGTGCGCAGCGTTTCCGCATTCTCTACGCCATCGCAGCTAGCAGGAAAGTTTTTCCCAGCTTTTCCCCATTCCTCCATGTTATCTGTACCGCAAAAAGCCGATTGTCCAGCCTGATAACCACGCAGGTAGGTTTCACGGTCGATCTGCGGATTACCAAACCATTCCTGTAAGGTGCTATCGTCCTTTACGACCATACCAGAGATTGCATCCTGATAGCCCGCTTCGTACCAGAATCCTGATTCACTTTTAGCGGGTAACGAAGGGATGTTACTTTGGCATGCTGTCATTAAAAGAATTACAGCCAAGACATAACTGTATTTCATCATCAAACCTTCAATGTTTCGGCCATTGGCCTGAAGGAGCATGCTGTCAGGCGATGCCCAGTTTTTCTTTCAGTAACTTGAGATAGCGGCGACTGACGGGGATGTGTTTTCCCGTGTGGGTCAATACTTCTGCTGCGCCATTCTCCATTAATTGTATTTCTTTCAGTTGCTCGGTGTTAACCATATATTGACGATGGCAACGGACGAAAGGCGTTTTCTCTTCCAGCGTTTTCAGTGAAAGTTGGGTGTAGCCAGACTGGCTAACGCCCACGACGTGCACGCCGCTGAGTTCCGAACAAAGATACTCGACTTCCTCAATTTTGAGCAAAAAAATACGGTTGTGCCCGTTGCAGGGGATATGACGAAGCAAGGGTTCTGAAATTATCTGTACGTTTTTATTTACGCTTGTGCCGCGCCGTAAACGATTTAGCGTTTTACCGAGCCGCTGTGCATCCAGTGGTTTCAGTAAATAGTCAAAAGCATGTTCTTCAAATGCTCTCACCGCGTACTCATCATAGGCTGTCACGAAGACGACATAAGGCATATTCTCTGGATCCAACATGGCGACCAGCTCTAATCCGCTGACCTTTGGCATCTGTATATCCAGAAAAATGACATCCGGTTGCAACCGATGAATCGCAGGTATTGCCTCCAGCGCATTGCTGCACTGTGCAATGATGGTGATATCAGATTCATTTTCCAGTAACAGACTGAGCTCTTCACGTGCCAGCTGTTCGTCATCGATGATTATCGCTTTCAGCATCCTTCCCCCTTGTTGGCGTGATTCTATCATTATTCACACTGGAGAGAGGTATGGTTGCGTCGGGAAGTGATTGGGCATGCAGAGATTGTTTTTATGACAATATTTAGGGTGGTAATTTTTTATTTACACTAGTTGGATTGAAATCTTTACGGTTCGTGTTATGGTGTAAACATCATGCGTAGGTCGTACAGGCAATGAAGTGTACAGACAATAGATTGTACAGACAGTCGCGAACATACCGAACTTTTCAGGAATGGGATCATGCAAAAAGATTCACTTAACAATATTAATATCAGTGCAGAACAGGTTTTGATTACCCCCGATGAATTGAAAGCCAAGTTTCCACTTAACGATGCAGAGCAACGCGATATTGCCCAAGCGAGAGCAACCATTGCGAATATCATTCATGGCCGTGACGATCGTCTACTGATCGTCTGTGGGCCTTGCTCGATTCATGACACCGATGCCGCGTTGGAATACGCACGTCGTCTGCAATCGCTCTCCGCTGAATTAAACGATCGCCTCTATATTGTGATGCGCGTTTATTTTGAAAAACCACGTACTACCGTGGGCTGGAAAGGACTCATCAACGATCCATTCATGGATGGCTCATTTGATGTGGAATCAGGGCTGCATATCGCGCGCGGCCTGCTGCTGGAATTGGTGAATATGGGGCTGCCGCTGGCGACCGAAGCACTTGATCCAAACAGTCCGCAGTATCTGGGCGATTTGTTCAGTTGGTCGGCTATTGGCGCTCGTACAACTGAATCACAAACGCACCGTGAGATGGCTTCCGGCCTGTCAATGCCTGTTGGGTTCAAAAATGGCACGGATGGCAGCCTGGGAACGGCGATCAATGCGATGAGAGCTGCCGCAATGCCGCATCGTTTTGTGGGCATCAACCAAACGGGCCAGGTTTGTCTGCTACAAACGCAGGGGAACATTGATGGCCACGTGATTCTGCGCGGTGGTAAAAAACCAAACTACAGTGCGCAGGATGTCGCTGAATGTGAAAAACAGATGCAGGATGCGGGACTGAGACCGGCGCTGATGATAGATTGTAGTCACAGTAATTCGAATAAAGACTACCGCCGTCAGCCACTTGTTGTTGAATCTGCGATTGAACAAATTAAGGCGGGAAATCGTTCCATTATAGGACTGATGCTGGAAAGCCACCTTAACGAGGGGAGCCAGTCTTCAGAACAGCCGCGTTCAGATATGCGCTACGGTGTATCAGTCACGGATGCCTGTATCAGTTGGGAAAGTACAGAAGCGCTGCTGCGTTCCGTTCATCAAGAGCTGAGTGCTGCGCGTGTGAAACATTCAGGAGAGTAACAAGATATGGTAGCTGAACTGACCGCATTACGTGATCAGATAGATGAGGTGGATAAGGAGCTTGTCGCGCTGTTATCACGTCGGTTGCGTTTGGTGGCGGAAGTGGGTGAAGTGAAAAGCCGCTATGGCTTGCCTATTTATGCACCCGATCGTGAAGCGGCCATGCTCAGCTCACGCCGTCAAGAGGCGGCGTCGATGGGGGTTCCACCGGATCTCATTGAAGATATCCTGCGGCGAACCATGCGCGAATCCTATACCAGCGAAAATGACAAAGGCTTTAAAACGCTGTGTCCGCAGTTGCGTCCGGTCGTCATCATCGGTGGCCGTGGTCAAATGGGCAACCTGTTTGAAAAAATGCTGACGCTGTCGGGATACCAGGTCAAGATTCTGGAACAGGATGATTGGCCGCGCGCAGATGAACTGCTGTCTGACGCGGGTATGGTGATTGTTAGCGTGCCGATTCACGTTACTGAGCAGGTTATTGCTCGCCTTCCTGCTTTACCGGATGACTGTATTTTGGTTGATCTGGCATCGGTAAAAAATGGCCCACTTCAGGCGATGCTGGCGGCACATAGTGGTCCGGTACTGGGTCTGCACCCGATGTTCGGGCCAGACAGCGGGAGCCTTGCCAAGCAGGTTGTCGTCTATTGCGATGGTCGGCAGCCGGAAGCTTACCAGTGGTTGCTGGAACAGATTCAGGTATGGGGCGCGCGTTTGCATCGCATTAGTGCGGTCGAACACGATCAGAACATGATGTTTATTCAGGCATTGCGTCACTTTGCGACATTTGCTTATGGCCTGCATTTAGCCGAAGAGAATGTGCAGATTGAGCAGCTGTTGGCGCTGTCATCACCAATCTATCGTCTGGAGTTGATCATGGTTGGGCGTTTGTTTGCACAGGACCCGCAGCTTTACGCCGACATTATTATGTCTTCAGAGGATAATCTGGCGTTGATTAAGCGTTACTACAAACGCTTTGGTGAAGCGATTACGTTACTGGAGCAGACGGATAAAGCCGAGTTTATTAACAGCTTCAAAAAAGTCGAACACTGGTTTGGTGACTATGCCAAACGTTTTCAGGCGGAGAGCCGGGTACTTTTACGGCAGGCAAACGATATTCGTCAGTAAGTACGTTTGCGCTTCAGGCTGTGTTTGATAGTTGAATTTTATCCGATATTAGAATTGTGTTCGAGAAGCCATCCCGGTGAAAATCAGGATGGCTTTTTCAATGATTCGTCCGTATCGACTATTCGTTCACATCGACGGGGACGACGTTTTCACTGGGGTAACAGCCCAACACTTTTAACGATCGGGTAATGGGAGCTAATCCTTTTAGCGCTTTCTGCATGTTATCGCTGCGCAGGTTGGCCTGTACGTCAAGATAGAACATCTCTTCCCACGGGTTACCGTTGATCGGCCTGGATTCCAGCTTGGTCATCACAATGCCGTTATCACGCAATACTAATAGCGCTTCCACCAGTGCGCCGGACTGTTGGCCGGTTGCCATAATTAGCGTGGTTTTTGCTGGTACTTGTTCAGTCACGTCAATCGGCTTACGTGCTAATACAATGAAGCGAGTGATGTTTTGCGACTGATTTGCCAGATCGTGTTCCAGCACCTGTAGCTGATACAGCTGACCGCCAGCTTCGCTGCCGAGTGCCGCTGCTTTTGGTGAATTGAGCGCCGCGACTTTTTCCATCGCCGCAGCGGTGCTCTCACAATACTCAATCTTCCAATGCGGAAAGCGATTAATGAAATGACTGCATTGCTGGAACGGTTGTGGGTGGCTATAAACCGTTTCGATCTGTTCCAGCGACGTATCAGTGGCCACCAGAACGCAGTGATTTATCGGGTTGGTTAATTCGCCGACAATGGATAATCCGGTGTGTTGCAGCAGGTCATAGACATCGTTTATCGAGCCGGAGCTGGTGTTTTCAATCGGCAGTACGGCATAGTCCGCTTGCCCTGTTTCCACCATGTTAAAGATATCTTGAAACTTTTGGCAGCCACATTCGATAAGTTGCTCGAAGTGTCGTGCGGCATACTGGCGGGCGGCAAGATGGGAATAAGACCCTTTCGGACCGAGAAACGCAATACGAGCAGAATGTGATGTTGTTTGGTTGAGGTGATGCTGTAAGAGAGCCTGCTGCGTCAGTACCGAATCTTCAATAATGAGCTGAAATAAGCGGGTAATATAGTGACCATCAAGATGATGCTTTTTCCCAGCGGCGGTCAGCTTGTCTAACAAATCACGTTCACGCTCTTTGTCACGGATAGGACGATGCGAATGTAATTTGCTGCGGGCAACATCTAGCGCCAGTTCTCGCCTTTGTGCCAACAATTCAATTAATTGCAGATCCAATGCGCTAATGCGTTCTCGCAGTGCCAGTAATGGGTTATCTGTCATGATGCTATTACCTGCCTTATGTTCTTATATAAAAAAAGCCTCCTGGTCAGGAGGCTTTTTTGTTCGTCTTCGTATTCTTGCTCTTACGACGAATCGCCTCCCAAATCAGGGGAAGGTGAAAAAGAATACGAAGAAAAACAGTTTATTTGTCATGCGTGCTCGGTTAGTCAGAAAAATCCAGATTCTTAGCAGGTAAGGTAACTGTTGGCTTTTCGTCCTGTCAATACAAAATCGCCACATGCAATGTTAAACCATGTCGCGCGTTGGTACTTTAGGACGTGAGTTACGGGGGCGTAGAATGCAGAAACGCGCCCTCAGGCGCGTTATATTGACGTGAAGAGAGTGAACTACTCTTCTTGGGTCGGCTGAAGATTGGCTTCTTTGACGCTAGCGACTGCGCGTCTGGCTTCGCCTTTATGCTGGAGTTTGTCCAACTGGCGTTCGAGTTTGGTAATCAACTCATTGATGGCGGCATACATATCATCATGTTTAGCGCTGCCAACCAGCGGGCCATTTGGCGTACTGATCGTGGCATCGGCGACAAAACCCTGAGGCTCTTTTGACAGAATAATATGCGGGTTAATCAGCTGGGTTTGCCACTTATCCAGCTTAGAAAGACGGTCTTCGACATGTTGACGAATTGCGGGGGTGATATCCATTTGCTTACTGGTAATATTAATAGTCATATAAACTTACCTCTCTGCCTATGTCCGTCTTGGATGATTTCAGCATACAGTGAGTTGCGACAAAAAGCGTGATATTGATCGCTTTTTTTCGTCACTTTTTGTCAAGAAAACGGGATTTGTGAGGTGCCATCGGGAATAAGAGGGAAGTGCTTGAGAGGGCATCTGGCCTGTGCCATTATTGACAGGATGTATTGACGCCACCGCCTTGTTGTTGACTCCCGCCAAGCTGTTTTTTCTGCTCATCAATGCATTGCGAACTGTTCGAACCATAAAAAAACGGCAACCGAAGCTGCCGTCTCATTATTGTGTGACTTCTCTCGCTTATGCCGGGTTAGCCGCGATGATTTTTGCCACTTTATCCGCCTGGGCGGCAAGTTGCAGTTCACGATAGGCGTTTTCCATCAACGGCAGGGCCGTTTTTGTTGCCTGGGCATCAGGGTAATCACGCAGCATTTGCTCAACGCGATTAACTACTGCCACATAAGCGCCACGTTTCGTGTAGTATTGCGCGACAGAAAGTTCATACTTGGCCAGACGCTCTTTGAGGTAAACCAAACGCTTGTTTGCGTCGGTGGCGTATTGGCTGTTCGGATACCCCTGAATGAGCTTGCTGAAATCCCGAAATGCGGTGCGGGCGTACTGCGGATCGCGATCGGAACGATCGACGCCGAAGAAGCCTTGTAACGCGCTATCATCCAGCGCCATGTCGGTAAGGCCGCGCATGTACAGGACATAATCCACGTTTGGATGAGTCGGGTTGAGCCGCAGGAAGCGGTCAATAGAAGCTTGAGCCAATGGCAACTCTGCGGATTTGTAATAGGCGTAGATCAAATCCAACTGTACTTGCTGCGAGTAGGGACCAAACGGATACCGGTTATCCAGTGCTTCCAACTGCGTGATGGCTGCTTTAAAGTTGCCGTCTTGCAGTTTTTGTTGAGCATTGGCATAGATTTCAGATGGCGGACTATCAGGAACCGCATCTTTGGAATTGCTGGAGCAACCAGCCAGCGCCAGGCTCAACGTGGCGGCAGCCACCAGATATTTCATACGCGTCATGACGTTTTGATTATCCTCAGAATGTTATTCCGGGAGGCTGTCCGTTAAGCTCCCGATTTAGACCAGCTACAATAGTACATTATTTTAAACGGCGTCGCCGTCAAAACCCAACGTTAACGAAGAAGCTGCATAATATGGCACAACAAGTACAACTCACCGCAACGGTGGCCGAATCTCAACTCGGACAACGTTTAGATCAGGCTTTGGCCGAATTGTTCCCTGATTATTCACGATCCCGCATAAAAGAGTGGATTCTTGAGAATCGGGTACAGATTAACGGCAATGTCACCAATAAGCCAAAAGAGAAAGTACTTGGCGGCGAATCGGTAGCGATTGATGCATTGATTGAGGAAGAAGCCCGCTGGGAAGCACAGGATATCAAGCTGGATATCGTGTATGAAGATCAGGACATCCTGGTCATCAACAAACCCAGAGATCTGGTGGTTCACCCCGGTGCGGGTAACCCGGATGGGACAGTATTGAATGCCTTGTTGCATCACTATCCTGAGATTGTCGATGTGCCCCGCGCTGGGATTGTGCACCGGCTTGATAAAGATACGACAGGGCTCATGGTCGTCGCGAAAACTGTTCCAGCACAGACGCGTTTAGTTGAGGCGCTACAGGCGCGTGAAATTACCCGTGAGTACGAGGCGGTTGCGATTGGTTCGATGACTGCGGGCGGCATGGTCGATCAGCCTATCGCTCGCCACGCGACCAAGCGAACTCACATGGCGGTGCACCCAATGGGTAAGCCCGCTGTGACACATTATCGCATCATGGAACATTTCCGTGCGCATACCCGTTTGCGGTTGCGTCTGGAAACGGGGCGCACCCATCAGATTCGTGTGCATATGGCGCACATTAATCATCCTCTGGTTGGCGATCAGCTATACGGCGGTCGTCCTCGTCCACCGAGAGGCGCTTCGGAAGCGTTCATTGAGACGCTGCGTGGTTTCGATCGTCAGGCGTTACATGCCACCATGTTACGCTTCTATCATCCTATTACCGGTATTCACATGGAATGGCATGCGGAATTGCCGCAGGATATGGTCAATTTGATTGATGCGCTGAAAGCCGATACCGAAGCGTTTAAAGATCAGCTCGACTGGTAATGAATTCAATACGATAAGTGCCGATTTATCGAGGTGACGAACTATGCTGATATACCCCGACTGGCCTTTGCCAGACAGTGTGAAATCTTGTAGTACGACGCGCATCGGTGGGCATAGTGTTGCCCCTTATGATTCGTTGAATTTGGGGAATCATGTGGGCGATGAGTCCGCATGCGTTACCGCAAATCGGCACGCGCTGGTGGAAATGGCTGGTCTCCCGGCCATGCCGCATTGGCTGGAACAGGTTCATGGTACTGATGTAATTCGTATTGGTGAGGAGTCACCCGCGTCCGTTTGCGGTGATGCTGCATATACGAATAAGAAAGGGCAGGTCTGTGCGGTGATGACGGCTGACTGCCTACCCGTGCTTTTTTGTGCAATCAACGGCGATGAAGTGGCTGCTGCGCATGCTGGTTGGCGTGGATTACATGCGGGGGTGCTGGAAGAAACGTTAGCCTGTTTCCGTGCGCAGCCTAGGCAGATCATGGCGTGGCTGGGTCCCGCTATCGGGTCTGATGCTTTTGAAGTCGGTTCTGAGGTGCGAGACGCGTTTATTCAGCATGATGCTGCGGCGGCTTCGGCATTTCGGCCTGAAGGAAATAAATTTTTTGCCGATATCTACCAACTGGCAAGTTTGCGTTTACGCGCCGCAGGGGTAACGCAAATTTTTGGTGGAAACGCTTGTACTGTGAGCGAACCTCACAAATTTTTCTCTTATCGGCGTGATGGCGTGACAGGCCGTATGGCAAGTTTAATCTGGCTGATATAACCTATTGAATTAAGACGATCCAGGACAAGTAACGTTTAAATCCTGTCACGACTGGCAAAATAACCTTGAAATTTTTGAGGGATGACCTCATTTAATCTCCAGTAGCAATTTTGACCAGTGTATGGGAGGAGTTATGCGTCTGGATCGTCTTACCAACAAATTCCAACTTGCTCTTGCTGATGCTCAGTCTCTCGCCCTTGGGCGTGACCACCAGTTTATTGAACCCCTTCACTTGATGAGCGCTTTGCTTCATCAGGATGGTGGAACTGTTGGTCCACTTCTGACTGTTGCCGGAGCCAATCTTAATCACCTGAAAACCGAAATCGACCAGGCAATCACGCGTTTGCCTCAGGTTGAAGGTACCGATGGTGATGTCCAACCTTCAAGCGAGTTAGTCCGCGTATTGAATATGTGCGACAAGCTGGCGCAAAAGCGTAGCGATACCTTTATCTCTTCGGAACTTTTCGTGCTTGCTGTGCTGGAGTCTCGCGGCACGCTGGGGGATATATTGAAAAAGGCGGGTGTTACGCAGCAAGGGGTAACAAACGCGATTGATCAAGTGAGAGGGGGAGAACAAGTGAACGATCAAGGGGCTGAGGATCAGCGCCAGGCATTGAAGAAATTCACGATTGATCTCACGGAACGTGCGGAACAAGGCAAACTCGATCCTGTGATCGGGCGTGATGAAGAGATTCGCCGCACTATTCAGGTTTTGCAGCGTCGAACTAAAAATAATCCGGTATTAATTGGCGAACCCGGCGTGGGTAAAACCGCGATAGTAGAAGGGTTAGCCCAGCGTATCGTTAATGGTGAAGTGCCTGAAGGCCTGAAAAACAAGCGCGTACTTTCATTGGATATGGGCGCGTTGGTGGCTGGTGCGAAATACCGTGGTGAGTTTGAAGAACGTTTGAAAGGCGTGCTCAACGATCTATCTAAGCAGGAAGGCAGCGTCATTCTGTTTATTGATGAACTCCACACGATGGTGGGTGCGGGTAAAGCTGATGGCGCGATGGATGCTGGTAATATGCTAAAACCTGCGCTGGCTCGCGGTGAGTTGCATTGCGTCGGGGCGACCACGCTGGATGAGTATCGGCAATATATTGAAAAAGATGCGGCTCTTGAGCGCCGTTTCCAGAAGGTGTTTGTCGCGGAACCAACCGTTGAGGACACGATTGCGATTCTGCGTGGACTGAAAGAGCGCTATGAATTGCACCATCATGTACAAATCACCGATCCGGCGATTGTGGCGGCGGCAATGCTCTCTCATCGCTATATCGCGGATCGTCAATTGCCAGATAAGGCGATTGATCTGATTGATGAAGCTGCATCCAGCATTCGTATTCAGATTGATTCGAAACCCGAGCCCCTCGATCGGCTTGAGCGCCGGATCATCCAGTTAAAGCTGGAGCAACAGGCACTGAAAAAAGAATCTGATGAGGCCAGCCAAAAGCTGCTTGAATTGCTGAGTGCGGAACTTGACCAAAAAGAGCGTGAATATTCCCAGCAAGAAGAAGAGTGGAAAGCAGAAAAAGCGTCGCTGACGGGAACGCAAAATATTAAAGCGTCTTTAGAGCAGGCGAAAATTGCGCTGGAGCAGGCTCGCCGTCAGGGCGATCTGGGGAGAATGTCTGAGCTGCAATACGGCAAAATCCCTGAGCTAGAGAAACAGTTGGCGGCAGCAACGCAGCAGGAAGGGAAAACGATGCATTTGCTGCGTAATCGAGTAACGGATATTGAAATTGCCGATGTGCTGGCGCGTTGGACAGGGATTCCTGTTTCTCGCATGTTGGAAAGCGAGAAAGAAAAATTATTGCGAATGGAAGATGAGCTGCATCAGCGTGTGATTGGGCAGAACGAAGCCGTCGAAGCGGTAGCGAATTCTATTCGTCGTAGCCGGGCAGGGCTATCTGATCCTAATCGTCCAATTGGCTCCTTCCTGTTCCTTGGCCCAACGGGGGTGGGGAAAACGGAACTTTGCAAAACGCTGGCGACGTTCCTCTTCGACAGTGACGACGCTATGGTCCGTATTGATATGTCTGAGTTTATGGAGAAACATTCCGTTTCACGCTTGGTTGGTGCGCCTCCTGGGTATGTCGGTTATGAAGAGGGGGGATATCTGACAGAGGCTGTGCGTCGTCGTCCTTATTCGGTCATTTTGCTGGATGAGATCGAAAAAGCACATCCTGATGTGTTTAATATCCTGCTTCAGGTATTGGATGATGGTCGTCTCACCGATGGTCAGGGCAGAACGGTCGATTTCCGTAATACTGTGGTCATCATGACGTCAAATCTGGGGTCTGACCTTATTCAGGAGCGTTTTGGTGAGCGCGGCTACACCGAAATGAGAGATATGGTGCTTGAGGTCGTTAGCCACAGCTTCCGTCCTGAATTTATTAACCGTATTGATGAAGTCGTGGTTTTCCACCCACTGGGAAGAGCGCACATTACGTCGATCGCACAAATTCAGCTTCAGAGACTATACAAACGTCTTGAAGAGCGTGGATATAGCGTCACGATGACGGATGCGGCTTTAGATATGCTCGGAGAGGTCGGGTTTGATCCTGTCTATGGTGCTCGCCCGCTTAAAAGAGCGATACAGCAATTGATAGAAAACCCACTTGCTCAGCAGATACTGGGGGGGAAATTGATACCCGGTAAACCGATCATATTAGATGTTGAAGGTGAACAGATCGTCGCACGGCAATAAATCTGTGAGTGAAACGGTAAGTGATAAACGGGGGCATTCGTTAATTGATGCCCCCGTTTTTATACGGCGAGCTCGGATTATGTTCACTTTCTGTATGTGAAGTATGCGAAATGGAGTCTTTTGGTTTGTTTTTGAACGGTTAGAAAATAATTTGCATTTAGCGCTTGTCAGGCGGCGAGAAGTCCCTATAATGCGCCTCCACTGACACGGCAACAGCGCAAACGCAGTTGTGATGACAGGAAAAAGATTTCATAAAGCAGTCAGCAATGACTTGACTTTAAAGCGGATTAGCATAGTATATGCGACCCGCGCCACGAGAGATTGTGGCACTGCTCTTTAACAATTTAATCAGACAATCTGTGTGGGCACTCACAAGACCGTATCTTAACGATATAAAAAGTCTTGAAGAGTGAACAACAGTAAATTCATTACGAATAAACAGTTTTAATTCTTTGAGCATCGCTGACGAGTTCAGCAAATCAAACAAATCTTAAATTGAAGAGTTTGATCATGGCTCAGATTGAACGCTGGCGGCAGGCCTAACACATGCAAGTCGGGCGGTAGCACAGAGGAGCTTGCTCCTTGGGTGACGAGCGGCGGACGGGTGAGTAATGTCTGGGAAACTGCCTGATGGAGGGGGATAACTACTGGAAACGGTAGCTAATACCGCATAACGTCTTCGGACCAAAGCGGGGGACTTTCGGGCCTCGCGCCATCAGATGTGCCCAGATGGGATTAGCTGGTAGGTGAGGTAATGGCTCACCTAGGCGACGATCCCTAGCTGGTCTGAGAGGATGACCAGCCACACTGGAACTGAGACACGGTCCAGACTCCTACGGGAGGCAGCAGTGGGGAATATTGCACAATGGGCGCAAGCCTGATGCAGCCATGCCGCGTGTGTGAAGAAGGCCTTCGGGTTGTAAAGCACTTTCAGCGGGGAGGAAGGCGGTGAGATTAATACTCTCACCGATTGACGTTACCCGCAGAAGAAGCACCGGCTAACTCCGTGCCAGCAGCCGCGGTAATACGGAGGGTGCAAGCGTTAATCGGAATGACTGGGCGTAAAGCGCACGCAGGCGGTTTGTTAAGTCAGATGTGAAATCCCCGAGCTTAACTTGGGAACTGCATTTGAAACTGGCAAGCTAGAGTCTTGTAGAGGGGGTAGAATTCCAGGTGTAGCGGTGAAATGCGTAGAGATCTGGAGGAATACCGGTGGCGAAGGCGGCCCCCTGGACAAAGACTGACGCTCAGGTGCGAAAGCGTGGGGAGCAAACAGGATTAGATACCCTGGTAGTCCACGCTGTAAACGATGTCGATTTGGAGGTTGTGCCCTTGAGGCGTGGCTTCCGGAGCTAACGCGTTAAATCGACCGCCTGGGGAGTACGGCCGCAAGGTTAAAACTCAAATGAATTGACGGGGGCCCGCACAAGCGGTGGAGCATGTGGTTTAATTCGATGCAACGCGAAGAACCTTACCTACTCTTGACATCCAGAGAACTTAGCAGAGATGCTTTGGTGCCTTCGGGAACTCTGAGACAGGTGCTGCATGGCTGTCGTCAGCTCGTGTTGTGAAATGTTGGGTTAAGTCCCGCAACGAGCGCAACCCTTATCCTTTGTTGCCAGCGGTTAGGCCGGGAACTCAAAGGAGACTGCCAGTGATAAACTGGAGGAAGGTGGGGATGACGTCAAGTCATCATGGCCCTTACGAGTAGGGCTACACACGTGCTACAATGGCGTATACAAAGAGAAGCGACCTCGCGAGAGCAAGCGGACCTCATAAAGTACGTCGTAGTCCGGATTGGAGTCTGCAACTCGACTCCATGAAGTCGGAATCGCTAGTAATCGTAGATCAGAATGCTACGGTGAATACGTTCCCGGGCCTTGTACACACCGCCCGTCACACCATGGGAGTGGGTTGCAAAAGAAGTAGGTAGCTTAACCTTCGGGAGGGCGCTTACCACTTTGTGATTCATGACTGGGGTGAAGTCGTAACAAGGTAACCGTAGGGGAACCTGCGGTTGGATCACCTCCTTACCAAGAAGATGTGGGTTGAGTGAAGTGCTCACACAGATTGTCTGATGAAAATAACGAGCAAAAGCGTCAACAAAGTACGGTGTCGTGTCCCCTTCGTCTAGAGGCCTAGGACACCGCCCTTTCACGGCGGTAACAGGGGTTCGAATCCCCTAGGGGACGCCAGCGCATCCGACCATTCCGGTGAAAGCGGGGGTCTTCAGTAAGTAATCTGCTTACCTCATATCTTAAAACTGATTAGCGATAGTCAGGGTTTAAGATATTGCTCTTTAACAATCTGGAACAAGCTGAAAATTGAAACATGACAGCTGAACATGCATGACTGCCTTCGGGTGAGTTGTGATGATTCTGTCTGTCAATGAGTCTCTCAAATAATCACAGCACGATGATGACTTTGATTTATCAAAGACACCTTCGGGTTGTGAGGTTAAGCGACTAAGCGTACACGGTGGATGCCTAGGCAGTCAGAGGCGATGAAGGGCGTGCTAATCTGCGATAAGCGTCGGTAAGCTGATATGAAGCGTTATACCCGACGATACCCGAATGGGGAAACCCAGTGTGTTTCGACACACTATCATTAACTGAATCCATAGGTTAATGAGGCGAACCGGGGGAACTGAAACATCTCAGTACCCCGAGGAAAAGAAATCAACCGAGATTCCCCCAGTAGCGGCGAGCGAACGGGGAAGAGCCCAGAACCTGAATCAGTTTGTGTGTTAGTGGAAGCGTCTGGAAAGTCGCACAGTAAAGGGTGATAGTCCCGTACACAAAAATGCACAAGGTGTGAGTTCGATGAGTAGGGCGGGACACGTGACATCCTGTCTGAATATGGGGGGACCATCCTCCAAGGCTAAATACTCCTGACTGACCGATAGTGAACCAGTACCGTGAGGGAAAGGCGAAAAGAACCCCGGCGAGGGGAGTGAAATAGAACCTGAAACCGTGTACGTACAAGCAGTGGGAGCCTACTCGTTAGGTGACTGCGTACCTTTGTATAATGGGTCAGCGACTTATATTCTGTAGCAAGGTTAACCGTTTAGGGGAGCCGCAGGGAAACCGAGTCTTAACTGGGCGTTAAGTTGCAGGGTATAGACCCGAAACCCGGTGATCTAGCCATGGGCAGGTTGAAGGTTGGGTAACACTAACTGGAGGACCGAACCGACTAATGTTGAAAAATTAGCGGATGACTTGTGGCTGGGGGTGAAAGGCCAATCAAACCGGGAGATAGCTGGTTCTCCCCGAAAGCTATTTAGGTAGCGCCTCGTGAATTCATCTTCGGGGGTAGAGCACTGTTTCGGCTAGGGGGTCATCCCGACTTACCAACCCGATGCAAACTGCGAATACCGAAGAATGTTATCACGGGAGACACACGGCGGGTGCTAACGTTCGTCGTGAAGAGGGAAACAACCCAGACCGCCAGCTAAGGTCCCAAAGTCATGGTTAAGTGGGAAACGATGTGGGAAGGCACAGACAGCCAGGATGTTGGCTTAGAAGCAGCCATCATTTAAAGAAAGCGTAATAGCTCACTGGTCGAGTCGGCCTGCGCGGAAGATGTAACGGGGCTAAACCATGCACCGAAGCTGCGGCAGCGACACTCAGGTGTTGTTGGGTAGGGGAGCGTTCTGTAAGCCTGCGAAGGTGGCCTGTGAGGGCTGCTGGAGGTATCAGAAGTGCGAATGCTGACATAAGTAACGATAATGCGGGTGAAAAACCCGCACGCCGGAAGACCAAGGGTTCCTGTCCAACGTTAATCGGGGCAGGGTGAGTCGACCCCTAAGGCGAGGCTGAAAAGCGTAGTCGATGGGAAACAGGTTAATATTCCTGTACTGGGTGTTACTGCGAAGGGGGGACGGAGAAAGCTAGGTTATCCGGGCGACGGTTGTCCCGGTTTAAGCGTGAAGGTGGGTGACTTTGGTAAATCCGGGTCATCGTTAACACTGAGGCGTGATGACGAGTCACTACGGTGATGAAGTAACTGATGCTACGCTTCCAGGAAAAGCCTCTAAGCTCCAGGTAACACCGAATCGTACCCCAAACCGACACAGGTGGTCAGGTAGAGAATACTCAGGCGCTTGAGAGAACTCGGGTGAAGGAACTAGGCAAAATGGTGCCGTAACTTCGGGAGAAGGCACGCTGGTGTAAGGTGAAGTCCCTTGCGGATGGAGCTGAGACCAGTCGAAGATACCAGCTGGCTGCAACTGTTTAATAAAAACACAGCACTGTGCAAACACGAAAGTGGACGTATACGGTGTGACGCCTGCCCGGTGCCGGAAGGTTAATTGATGGGGTTATCCGTAAGGAGAAGCTCTTGATCGAAGCCCCGGTAAACGGCGGCCGTAACTATAACGGTCCTAAGGTAGCGAAATTCCTTGTCGGGTAAGTTCCGACCTGCACGAATGGCGTAATGATGGCCGGGCTGTCTCCACCCGAGACTCAGTGAAATTGAACTCGCTGTGAAGATGCAGTGTACCCGCGGCAAGACGGAAAGACCCCGTGAACCTTTACTATAGCTTGACACTGAACCTTGAGCCTTGATGTGTAGGATAGGTGGGAGGCTTTGAAGTGTGGACGCCAGTCTGCATGGAGCCGACCTTGAAATACCACCCTTTAATGTTTGATGTTCTAACGTGGGCCCGTAAACCGGGTTGCGGACAGTGTCTGGTGGGTAGTTTGACTGGGGCGGTCTCCTCCCAAAGCGTAACGGAGGAGCACGAAGGTTAGCTAATCCTGGTCGGACATCAGGAGGTTAGTGCAAAGGCATAAGCTAGCTTGACTGCGAGAGTGACAGCTCGAGCAGGTGCGAAAGCAGGTCTTAGTGATCCGGTGGTTCTGAATGGAAGGGCCATCGCTCAACGGATAAAAGGTACTCCGGGGATAACAGGCTGATACCGCCCAAGAGTTCATATCGACGGCGGTGTTTGGCACCTCGATGTCGGCTCATCACATCCTGGGGCTGAAGTAGGTCCCAAGGGTATGGCTGTTCGCCATTTAAAGTGGTACGCGAGCTGGGTTTAGAACGTCGTGAGACAGTTCGGTCCCTATCTGCCGTGGGCGCTGGAAGATTGAGAGGGGTTGCTCCTAGTACGAGAGGACCGGAGTGAACGCACCACTGGTGTACGGGTTGTGATGCCAATTGCATTGCCCGGTAGCTAAGTGCGGAAGAGATAACCGCTGAAAGCATCTAAGCGGGAAACTTGCCTCGAGATGAGTCTTCCCTGGGTACTTGATACCCCTGAAGGGCCGTTGAAGACGACGACGTAGATAGGCTGGGTGTGTAAGCGTAGCGATACGTTGAGCTGACCAGTACTAATGACCCGAGAGGCTTAACCTTACAACACCGAAGGTGTTTTGAGTGATGATGACTCATAAAAAACAATACTCAGCTTGTTCGAAGATTGGTTCTGATGGTTGTGCAGAGAGAAGCGAAAGCGACTGAAGTGCGACGGTTGGAATGAAACAGAATTTGCCTGGCGGCGATAGCGCGGTGGTCCCACCTGACCCCATGCCGAACTCAGAAGTGAAACGCCGTAGCGCCGATGGTAGTGTGGGGCTTCCCCATGTGAGAGTAGGGAACTGCCAGGCATCAAATTAAGCAGTAAGCCGGAGTAATCTGGTGGTTGTAAAGGAATTCGGTGGAGCGGTAGTTCAGTTGGTTAGAATACCTGCCTGTCACGCAGGGGGTCGCGGGTTCGAGCCCCGTCCGTTCCGCCACTTATTATGCAAAAAGCCCTAAGTTAACGCTTAAGGCTTTTTGCATATCTGGTCATTCGAATTTTATATGGATTCCTCTCTTCCTCTCTTCCTCTACTTTCTGTTTTTCCCACTATTCTTTCCTTCCCTATCTCCGAGCGTACATTGCAAGTCTGCGATAAAATTCTTATAACAGAAGAGAGCTCTTTTTTGATAGGGTATTTAGTGTATTGAAATTGATAGTGGGTAAGGTGTGCGGAAAAAAACCTATGCAATGAGGTATGTTGCCGGCCAACCGGTTGAACGTATCTTTCCTCCCGGGGAAATGCATTATCCGGGGCAAGCTCTACCGACAGGCTCATTGTTGCTGGAGGGCGATATTTTACGCGTAATGGTGTGGAATATTTTCAAGCAACAACGAATGAATTGGCTTTCCGTCCTACAGAATTTCGGTAAGGATACTCAGCTAGTTCTGTTGCAGGAGGCGCAAAGTACGCCAGATCTCATCCGTTTTGCAACCAGTAACTACCTTTCCGCCGATCAGGTGCCCGCTATTATTCTCCCGCAACATCCTTCTGGTGTGATGACGCTATCAGCGGCTCAGCCGGTATATTGCTGTCCTTTACGTGAAAGGGAGCCCTTATTGCGTTTGGCCAAGTCCTCTCTGGTGACGGTCTATGCGCTTCAGAATGGGCAGAGACTGATGGTTATCAATATCCATGCGGTTAACTTTAGTTTTGGTGTTGAGGTGTATACCAAGCAGTTGGCTGCAATTGGGGAACAACTTGCCCATCATCAGGGGCCGGCTATTATGGCTGGGGATTTTAATGCGTGGAGTCAGCAGCGTATTAACGCACTTAATCGGTTTGCGGCAAGGATGGAATTACTGGAAGTACATTTCGTTGATGACCAACGGCGCAAGGCGTTTGGTCGACCGCTAGATTTCGTCTTTTACCGTGAACTGGCCGTAAACCAGTCTTCCGTCTTGGTGACTCAGGCTTCAGATCACAACCCACTGCTCGTCGAGTTTAGCCTGGTTTAATCACCATAAAAAAACAGCCCTCTACATCTGTAGGAGGGCTGTTCTTGTTAATGATTCAGATATGACGTTAAGAATCAGGCTTTATATTGCTGCTAACATAAAGCGTCAGACGATCGCCTGGCTGGATGTTGGCATTCTTGTTGATAACCGTATTCCAGCGCATCACATCAGCGATATTTACGCCATGGCGTTTAGCAATGCTTGCCAGCGAATCACCCTTCCGAACTTGATAGGTGATAGAACTGCTATTGCCTGAAGCTTTGGCAACCTGCAGCGTCTGACCAACCTTGAGCGCACCAGCGCTACGCAGATTGTTCCAACTCTGCAAATCTTTCGTGCTGACATTAAGCCGTGCCGCAATTGCCGATAAGGTATCACCCGAGCGTACCTTATACTGCTGTGGTGCTGGCGTTGTCTGTGCTTGTGCCAAGCGTGTTGGTTGAATCGCTGCGATGTCACCATCAGCCAGTGAATCTTTCAACTGCTCAACGTGAGCTTTAGGAACCATAATGTAATGTGGCCCATTGGGTGCGGTGACATTACGCTTATAGCCCGAGTTATAGCTCTTCAGCTTATTCAACGACAGACCCGCCATCTCAGCGGCTTGTGTCAATTCTATCTGTTGTCCCAGTTCAACCTTCGCTAATGCTCGGCTTTCATTGGGTTGCGGCAGACTTACGCCGTACTTCTTACTGTTCTTCAGAATATCGCTCAAGGCCAGCATCTTAGGAACATAAATTGACGTTTCACGTGGTAACGCCAATGCCCAGAAGTTGGTTGATTTCCCTTTCGCTTTATTCGCTTTCATTGCCTGCATGACGCGTCCTTCACCACTGTTATAAGCGGCAACGGTTAATAACCAATCGCCATCAAACATGGTGTTGAGCCGCTGCATCATATCCAGCGCAGCCGTCGTAGACGCAATCACGTCGCGACGTCCGTCGTACCATTGGTTCTGTTTCAAACCATAATTACGTCCTGTACCAGGGACAATCTGCCATAGCCCAGCGGCATTGGCGGATGATGTGGCACTTGGATCAAAAGCGCTCTCCACTATGGGTAGCAGTACCAGTTCCATCGGCATTTTACGTTGCTTAATCTGCTCGACTATCCAGTACATGTACGGCTCTGCCCGTAATGTTACATCGTGGAGATAGCTCTTATTTTTCAAATAACGCGTTTTTTGCTCGCGGATCCGGGCGTTATCCGGAACCTCCATCTTCAGCTCGTCGCCAATGAAGTTCCACAGATCTCGTTGCGCAAGGCTATCGTCATCTAACCATCGCGCTGAGGCCTCTCGACCATCTGTGTACTTTCCTGCTTCACTTTGACTTGCCGAAGACAAACTCTGTGCATGCTGCTTGGGTTGCGAGGTGTCATGTGGTGAAACCTGGCAACCCGCCAGCAAGACTGAGGCGATGATTATCGCTTTAGCCTTCATATGTTGGTCAATAGTTTGCTTAAAAGACGAGCAAGGATACTTTGATTAGAGGAATAGCACAACCTAAACCTTCAGAAGTAGTCTTTCTTGCTGCGTAGCATCTCAAAAGCTTGCCAATTCTCTATATTTTCAGGTTCTTTTGATAATTTTCTTTTTAAATCAAATTCATGGCAGCGAAGAAATAGGTTGATTCTTCTCTCCAGTCCTAATGTTGTTGGTAAACTAGACTGCGATTTTTCTCGTATCTGACTGATTTCATGGAGATAAGCTTCGATATCTTGATCTTCAGGCCATATAGTATTAGAAAATCTTAAGTTTGATAGCGTGTATTCATGCGCACAGCACACTACCGTATCATCAGGAAAATCTGCTATTTTCTGAATCGATTCATACATTTGTTTTGGTGTGCCTTCAAAAATACGACCGCATCCCGCTGAAAACAGGGTATCGCCACAGAACAAAAATGGCGCATTATAGTAGGCAATATGATCAGATGTGTGCCCTGGAACCTCAATTACAGAAAATTCCGAATTTAACAAAGAGACGGTATTTCCTTCCTCAACCAGGCTGGTTGCGCCACATTTAGCGGTTTCTTTTGGGCCAAAAACAGGCAGATTAGGGTAGTGCTTGAGGAGTTCACTGACGCCCCCCACATGGTCGTTATGGTGGTGAGTGAGTAAGATGGCTTCAGGAAAAAGTGCATGCTGATCGAGCACTTTAAGCACCGAGGGCGCTTCACCAGGATCGACGATCACACAGCGGTTTTCTTTATTGCTCAATAGCCAAATGTAGTTGTCCTGAAGTGCAGGGATACTGATAAGATTCATTCATCACCTCTTTTTGCGAGTAGCCTGAGGACGAGAACAGAAGATGAAATCGGCACAAATCCCTCAGACCATTGTTGCACCTGATTCATGGGATGATATCACCTGTGGGCAGTTTTATCGCGAGTCGCTGGAGTTGGCTTTATTGCCATGGTGGCCAAAACTCTTTGGCTTCCATCTTATCAAGGTCGGAGCGCTGAGTGCGGAAATCCACATCACGGAGTGCGCGATTGCGCATCAGGTTAACGTGGCTCCACACGGTGATAATCTTCAGGTCGTGGCTGATGCTCATCAATTACCGTTCTCTGAAAAGTCGATTGATGCCTGTCTGCTCGCTCAAACGTTATCTTATTCCTCGGATCCACATCGTGTTTTGCGTGAAGTTGACCGTGTTTTGGTCGACGATGGGTGGTTAATTTTGAGCACGTTTAATCCGATCAGTCTGGTTGGCCTAGGTAAGTTGATCCCCAGACTCAATAAAAAGCATCCCTATTGCAGCCGCATGTTTACTCAAATGCGTATCACGGACTGGTTGGGACTTTTGAACTATGAGGTTATCCATCAGACCCATTTTCACGTTACGCCATGGAGAAGAAATAAAGGGAAGTTGAATGAACATATCCCGATGTTAGGATGCATGACGCTGATTATTGCCCGAAAGCGCACGATTCCGCTGACGTTTACGCCAATGAGGACACGGTTGCGTAAAGCATCGGTGCGCCGCACGGTGGGCGCAACAAAGATATATCGGCGATGAGGCGCATGCCTATGGTGATTTACTCCGCCTGGTAGCCGGTGTCATCAAGCGTTGGCGCACTCGCGGCTGCGCGAGCGAGTTCATCACAGCGCTCATTTTCAGGGTGTCCGGCATGTCCTTTTACCCACTCCCAGCGCACAGAATGGCGTTGAATCGCGGTATCCAGCCTTTGCCAAAGATCGACATTTTTAACCGGTTTTTTGTCGGCGGTTTTCCAGCCCCGCTTTTTCCAGTTATGAATCCAACTGGTTATCCCTTGACGAACATATTGGCTGTCAGTGCAGAGCACGACATCACACTCGGTCGTCAGCGTTTCAAGCGCTGCAATAGCAGCCATCAACTCCATTCTGTTATTCGTCGTAAGACGATAGCCTGCACTTAACGGTTTTTCGTGCTGCTTGTAGCGCAGCAGGGCGCCATAACCGCCGGGGCCGGGATTACCGAGGCACGATCCGTCGGTGAAAATTTCTACCTGTTTGCGCATCTCTGGTAGACTCTCCCTTATGGTAAAAACGGCAAGTCTGACATAAACGAAAATGATGAGCACTGAAATTACGCGACAAATCGTCCTGGATACAGAAACCACCGGTATGAATATGCTGGGGGTTCACTACGAAGGGCATAAAATTATCGAGATCGGTGCGGTTGAAGTGATTAACCGCCGCCTGACAGGCCGTCATTTTCACGTCTACATCAAACCCGATCGTTTAGTGGATCCCGAAGCGTATAACGTACACGGTATCAGCGATGAGTTTCTTGCTGACTATCCGACGTATGCGGATATCGTGGATGAGTTCCTCGATTTTATCCGTGGCGCGGAACTGGTCATCCATAACGCAACGTTTGATATCGGCTTTATGGATTATGAATTTCGGTTGCTGAATCGGGATATTCCTAAGACGGAGACGTTCTGTAAGATCACCGATAGCCTGTTGATGGCGCGGAAGATCTTTCCCGGCAAGCGCAACAGTTTGGATGCGCTTTGCGACCGCTACCAGATAGATAACAGCAAACGTACGCTGCACGGCGCATTGCTCGATGCCGAGATTCTGGCTGAAGTTTATCTGGCGATGACCGGTGGCCAAACGTCTCTAGCTTTCTCAATGGAAGGCGAAACGCAGCAGAAGAATGAGAATACTGAAACGATCCAGAGAATTGTTCGTCCTCAATCGGCGTTAAAGGTGCTTTATGCAGATGAGGCTGAACTGTTAGCACATGAACAGCGTCTGGATTTAATTGCGAAAAAAGGCGGTAGCTGCTTGTGGCGGGCTGAATAATATCGCCGTATCGCCGACCTTGATGTAGTGAAATAGAGCGCTCGCGTGCACCACGGGCGAGAGAATAATCAGTAAGATGAAATTATAAGCAAACAGAAACGGTTAGTTATAAAAAGCATTGACGTAATAGTGCCATCATCTTAGTATTCATCCCGCTCAGTGAGCATGAGTGGAGCGGTAGTTCAGTTGGTTAGAATACCTGCCTGTCACGCAGGGGGTCGCGGGTTCGAGCCCCGTCCGTTCCGCCACTTTTTATGAAGACCCTGAATCAGCAATGACTCAGGGTTTTTTCATTTCTGGGTTTATCGAAAAAGACTGTAGATAAGCGGCTATAGAAAAATGCGGCCGCCTGAAAAACAGCGGCCGTTTTTTTAGAAATCCCAATCTTCGTCTTCAGTGTTGACGGCTTTACCGATCACATAAGATGAACCGGAGCCAGAGAAGAAGTCGTGGTTCTCATCCGCGTTTGGCGATAGCGCCGAAAGAATCGCGGGATTCACATCCGTCATGCTGGTGGGGAACAGCGCTTCATAACCCAGATTCATTAGCGCTTTGTTCGCGTTGTAGTGGAGGAATTTCTTCACATCTTCCGTCCAGCCGACGCCGTCATACAGTTCCTGCGTATACAACACCTCATTGTCGTACAAATCCTGTAGCAGATCGTAGGCGAAATTCTTCACCTGTTGCTGACGAGCGGGATCGGCCTTCGCCAACCCGCGTTGGAATTTGTAGCCGATATAGTAGCCGTGTACTGCTTCGTCGCGGATGATGAGTCGGATTAAATCCGCCGTGTTGGTCAGTTTGGCGCGGCTGGACCAGTACATCGGCAGGTAGAATCCAGAATAGAACAGGAATGACTCCAGAAACACGCTAGCGACTTTCTTCATCAGCGGATCGTCACTACGGTAGTGCGACAGAATAATGTCGGACTTCTTCTGTAGTGCTGGATTCTCTTCGCTCCAGCGATACGCATCGTCCACTTCACTCGTCAGGCACAGCGTCGAGAAAATCGAGCTGTATGAGCGGGCATGCACCGCTTCCATAAAGCTGATGTTAGACAGCACGGCTTCTTCATGTGGTGTCACAGCATCAGGCATGAGCGTCGGCGCGCCCAGCGTATTTTGGATGGTGTCCAGCAGCGTCAGACCAGTGAAAACGCGGATCGTCAACTGACGTTCGCGGGCATTCAACGTACTCCAGGACGGAATATCGTTCGACAGTGGCACCTTTTCTGGTAGCCAGAAGTTAGAGGTCAGGCGGTTCCAGACTTCCAAATCTTTATCGTCTTCAATTTTGTTCCAGTTAATCGCCTGGACGCGAGAGAGTGCGGTCATGCTTCGATTTCCTTCCGCGATGGCTTATAGCGCACAGGACACACAGCCCTGAACTTCGGTGCCTTCCAGCGCCATCTGCCGTATGCGAATGTAGTAAATAGTCTTAATGCCTTTGGTCCAGGCGTAGATCTGCGCTTTATTGATGTCACGCGTCGTGGCGGTATCACGGAAAAACAGCGTCAGCGACAGTCCCTGATCGACGTGCTGCGTGGCGGCGGCATAGGTGTCGATAATCTTCTGCGGCCCGATTTCATAGGCATCCTGGTAATACTCCAGATTGTCATTGTTCATATACGGGGCAGGGTAGTAGACGCGGCCGATCTTGCCCTCTTTACGAATTTCGATGCGTGACACAATCGGGTGAATACTGGACGTCGAGTGGTTGATATACGAAATTGAACCGGTCGGTGGCACGGCCTGCAAGTTCTGGTTATAAATGCCGTGTGCCATGACGGATTCGCGCAGTGCCGCCCAGTCCTGTTGAGTGGGAATGTCGATGTCAGCCAGTTCAAACAGTTCACGGGCGCGCGCTGTTGTAGGTTCCCAACGCTGTTCAATGTATTTATCAAAATACTCGCCCGTGGCGTATTTGGAGTGTTCGAAGCCAGAGAAGCGCTGATTTCGCTCGATTGCTAACGCATTCGATGCCCGAATCGCGTGGAAAGCGACGGTGTAGAAATAGATATTGGTGAAATCGACAGCTTCTTCTGTACCGTAAAAGATACGTTCTTTCGCCAGATAGCCGTGCAGGTTCATCTGGCCTAAGCCAATCGCATGTGACTCGTCGTTGCCTTTCTCAATGGACGGTACGGAGCGGATGTGGCTCATGTCGGAAACGGCGGTCAGCGCGCGGATCGCCATTTCAACCGTCTGGCCGAAATCGGGCGAGGCCATTGCGTTGGCAATATTCATCGAGCCGAGGTTACAGGAAATGTCCTTGCCAATGTGGCGATAGCCAAGATCGTCGTCGTACAGGCTGGCGTCGTTGACCTGCAAAATTTCAGAGCACAGGTTACTCATATTGATGCGGCCGTGAATCGGGTTCGCGCGATTCACGGTATCCTCAAACATCATGTAGGGATAGCCGGACTCGAACTGGATTTCGGCGAGGATCTGGAAGAATTCGCGCGCCTTGATTTGGGATTTGCGGATGCGCTTGTCGTTCACCATCTCGTGGTATTTTTCGGTGACGCTAATTTCCGACAGCGGCACGCCATAAACCTGCTCGACGTCATAAGGCGAGAACAGGTACATCACCTGATTATTTTTCGCCAACTGGAACGTGATATCGGGGATGACCACCCCCAAAGACAGCGTCTTGATGCGAATTTTCTCATCGGCATTTTCCCGCTTGGTATCCAGAAAACGCAGAATATCTGGGTGATGTGCATGCAGGTACACCGCACCTGCACCCTGACGCGCTCCAAGCTGGTTAGCGTAGGAGAAGGCATCTTCCAGCATTTTCATGATCGGGATAATGCCGGACGACTGGTTTTCGATACGTTTGATCGGCGCACCGGTTTCGCGGATGTTGCTGAGCATGAAGGCCACGCCGCCGCCGCGTTTTGAGAGCTGAAGCGCGGAGTTAATCGCGCGACCAATCGACTCCATATTGTCTTCAATACGCAGCAGGAAGCAGGAGACCAGTTCGCCGCGCTGCTTTTTGCCGCAGTTGAGGAACGTGGGGGTCGCGGGCTGGAAGCGTCCACTGATGATTTCATCGACCAGCGCGCTAGCCAGTGCGGTGTCCCCTTTGGCGAGGGTCAATGCCACGAGGCAGACGCGATCTTCATAGCGCTCCAGATAGCGCTTGCCGTCAAAGGTTTTCAGCGTATAGCCGGTGTAGTATTTGAACGCACCCAGGAAGGTTTGAAAGCGGAATTTGTGAGCGTAAGCCTGCTGGAAAAGGCTTTTGATGAAATCGAACTGATATTGATCCAGCACTTCCGCTTCGTAATAGCCTTCTTCCACCAGATAACGCAGTTTTTCTTCCAGGTTGTGGAAGAACACGGTGTTCTGGTTTACGTGCTGTAGGAAATAACGGCGTGCCGCGAGCTTATCCATATCGAACTGAATATTTCCCTCTGCGTCGTAGAGGTTGAGCATCGCGTTCAGCGCATGGTAGTCGAGTGTATGGTAATCGAGCGAGTGGGCATCCGAGTCTGTCTTGGTTGCTTTTGCACTCACGTGGTCTGTTGTTGCCAAAATTCAGTTACTCCCTTACGCACGTTTGCAACGTCTTCTGCCGTGCCGAGCAATTCAAAGCGGTACAGGTAAGGCACCTGACATTTCTGCGCAATGATGTCACCGGCGATGCAGTACGCTGCACCGAAATTGGTATTGCCTGCGGCAATCACGCCGCGCAGGTAAGCGCGATTGTGCGGATCGTTGAGAAAGATGATGACCTGACGCGGCACAGCCCCTTTCGTGCTGCCTCCGCCGTAGCTGGGGACAACCAGGATATAGGGGCGATCAACTTTCAATGCAGGCTGTTCTGTCGCTATCGGGATTCTCAGGGCGGGTAAGCCCACCCTGGAAATGAAGCGATGCGTGTTTTCCGACTGGCTGGAGAAATAGACCAGCGGGTTCATATTGCCCCCTTACTGCAATTGCAAGGCGGCGTTCAGAGTACTGATCTTATCCGGGCGGAAACCACTCCAATGATCGTCGGCCGTCATCACGACGGGCACCTGCTGATAGCCCAACGCTCTTACCTGCTGTAACGCCTGTTCATCTTCAGTTAAGTCCACCAGTTGATAGTGAATTCCTTGCTTATCCAGCGCACGACATGTGGCGTTGCATTGAACACAATCTGGTTTGGTGAAAATAGTAATACGCATGATTCGTATTTACCCTTTGGCGTGAAAGAAGTATGTCGGAGCGGCTATCCTCAGGGCATATGCACCCGAACCGATCCACTGGGTAGCGACGTGTTACGCGAGCGCCACACAAGGAATACTAGATGTGGGTGTTTTAAATTTCAACCACACAAGATATATGATTTTTAGTTGACCTTATACAAATTGACGCAACCCCTGATGCAGCAAGGCTGGTAGAGAATGCAAGTAAAAAATGCAGAAATAAATAAATGTGATGCGCATCATTTTTGACGAAATAGTGTGCGAAGAAATGAAAGAGAGATGAACTCACTACACCTCAATCTTCCTCAGGCGCTGTACCTTGTACATAAATACAAGGAGTCATCATGGGTTTTGTCCTTATCCGGCGTAAAAATTATGCAGCGGTGGGCATGAACACCGAGTGAGCGGCATGGAGGCCGCGAAAGCCAGTGCCGCGTCGGGAACGCGTCACTGGCGGCTCGAAGAGTGGTCATGAACACCGATGGCCCCGCGTAGCGGCATAATTTAGCCGGAAGCCTGGGTTCGCAGGGGGGCGGCGATTGAGCGCCCCTGCGTCGGGCGCGTGCTACGGGGGAGCATGAAAATGATGACACCATCGCGCACGAAACCGTCTCTTAGTCGGCATAAAAATGTAACTAAGAGACAACCCTGTGAAGGGAGAGGTATCGATTACATTACCGGCAGGTTTCTACCGTAATAGATTTCCTGCATTTCGTGATACAGCAGATCGGTGATTCTTTTCCGTTCAGCAGCGCTGAGTTCTTCTGGGCTGACGTTGAACAGGTAGTGTTTCAGGTCGAAGTCTTTCAATAACATTTTGGTATGGAAGATATTTTCCTGATACACGTTCACGTCCATCATGTGATAAAGCGCTTTCATGTCCTCGGACATGAAGTTCTGAATCGAGTTGATCTGGTGATCGATGAAATGTTTTATGCCATTGACATCACGGGTAAATCCCCGCACGCGATAGTCGATGGTCACAATATCGGATTCAAGCTGGTGGATGAGGTAGTTCAGCGCCTTCAGCGGTGAAATTACGCCACAGGTAGACACTTCGATATCTGCGCGGAAGGTACAAAGCCCGCCTTCCGGGTGGCTTTCTGGATAGGTATGAACACAGATATGGCTTTTATCCAGATGCGCGACGACGGAATGGGGCAGCGGCCCTGGGTGTTCGGAGGTATCGACATCGCGCGGATCGATGGGTTCTTCGCTGACCAAGATGGTCACGCTGGCGCCTTGTGGTTCATAGTCCTGACGTGCGATGTTAAGGACGTTGGCACCGATAATTGAGCAGGTTTCAGTGAGGATTTCTGTTAAACGGTTAGCGTTATATTGTTCGTCGATATAGGCGATATAACCGTCACGATCGTCGGCCGTTTTGGTGTAACAGATATCGTAAATACAAAAACTCAGGCTTTTCGTCAGGTTGTTAAAGCCGTGTAGTTTCAGCTTGTGCAATTTAAGTCACCCCCTTGTGGTTGTGTGATTACCCTAAGTGATGGATTATTGCGCATTCTGTAGCGCACTCAACAGATACTGTGGCAGGGCAAAGCTGCCGAGGTGAACATCAGGCGTGTAATAGCGACAGGTCATCCCCGACTGCGCAACACGCTGGCGCAGCGTGGCGGCGTCTATCTGGCGCAGTGCCGGGTTATTGCTGGCCCAGGCGAACGTCATAATGCCGCCGTAGTAAGTCGGGATCGCCGCCTGATAAAAGCTGACATCACTGAAATAGTGACTGAGTTTTTTATGGCTACCGACGGCTTCATCCTGTTGCAGGAAACACACGCCATTCTGTGCAACGAAAATTCCCCCTTCGTTCAGGCAGCGGGCGCAGCCCTGATAGAAATCGGAAGTGAACAGACTTTCGCCGGGGCCGATAGGGTCGGTGCAATCGGAAATAATGACGTCAAACTTTTCACCGCACTGTCGGACGAAATTAACGCCGTCATCAATCACCAGATTAAAACGCGGGTCGTCATAGCTACCGGCGCTGTGATTGGGCAAGTACTGGCGACAGAACTCCACCACGCCCGCATCGATCTCCACCATCGTGATCTGTTCGACGCTATGGTGTCGGCTGACTTCCCGCAGCATACCGCCATCGCCGCCACCGATAATCAGGACGCGTTTGGCGTTGCCGTGTGACAGGAGAGGAACGTGGGTGAGCATTTCGTGATAGATGAATTCATCGCGCTCGGTGGTTTGCACCACGCCGTCGAGCGCCATGACACGGCCTAATGCGTCGTTTTCAAAAATGATGAGATCTTGATGATCGGTCTTCTCGTGATACAACACGCGATCAACCGAAAAATACTGGCCAAAGTTGGCATGCAGGGTTTCATACCAAATTTCTTTCTGGGACATGTTAGGGCTTCCTCCGCGATAACAGCCATGAAAATTGGCGCGCCATCATAGCCGACTCTTTTACCGCTTGCACGGTCAAATTTCAGTCAGCGCGGAGGAGGGGGAAGGGCGTTACTGTGCGTAGGAAAGTAAACCGAGCGAATTACGTGCCAGGGACTGGCATTTTTTCGGGGTCGGGATAGCGATTTTGCTCAGGTCGCGATAGCTGTCTTCGCCCATCGCGGTCATGTCGTAGGCGCTGTAGTTGCTGAGATCCCAGCGGTTCTGCTGAGCAAAGGCGACCAACGTCCGACGAATCTGCTCATTCGGCAGATCCTGATAGCCACAGTGGTTTTTCAAATAAACAAAGATCGCGGTCAGATCGGCAAGATCTTCCGCTTCAAATTCATTCAGCGCCTTGCTGGCGGAAGAGAAGCTCATCAGGCTTAGCAGGAGCAGAGCCAGCGCAGAGTTTTTCATGGTTGAACCTGTTCCAAATGTTGTCAGATGACGTTATCACAGATATCCCATGAGGTTCCAAGTTTTCTTATGGGAAACCTCCGATTGCGATAAAAAATAGCGGTGGAAGACGCGGGAAAATGAGAAGCGTAATACATTGAAATCGCTATTTTTTATTTTATTGCCGTTCGGTGATCAAAATCACCTCGTATTAATCGCAAGATTAAAGCGCATTTATCGCTGTTTGATACGATGACGCCGCCGTCAGGCTCTGTTATTAATAACAACGATCTCATCCAATACAGTTTTTATTCTATGATCTCCGGTGTCTGGCGCGTCAGTAGTTGGTTGTTGGCGGGACTGTTGCTGCTTCCTTTAGCAACGGTTTTCTATCAGGCTTTTTTCGCCGACGGGATGGGATTTACCCAACTGTGGCAAATCGGGTTGCCCACCTACCTGATACATTCCGCGGTTATCGTGCTGGGTACGCTTTTCTTCAGTTTACTGTTTGGATTGCCTTCAGCCTGGTTTATCGCCATGTACCGCTTTCCCGGCCATCATGTGTTGCAATGGGCGCTTTGCCTGCCGCTTGCAATGCCTGCCTTCCTGCTTGCCTATCTTTATACCGATGTATTACGGCATTTTTCGCTGTTGTTGCAAGAAGGGGGGCTGTCGATAGTCTCATCATGGGTAACATCACACATTGCTGGGCTACCTGTTTCACTGGGTTGCGTAAGCCTGATACTGGCGCTGGTGTTGTATCCCTATATTTATCTGCTGGTGCGTGAAGCGCTGGTAAAACAGCCTGCGAGCCTCATCTATTCTGCTCGTTTGCTCAATCAGACGCGCACTCAGGTATTTCGCCGCTTATGTTTGCCTCTTGCGCTGCCTGCGATCGCCTGTGGGGGCGCGCTGGTGGTTGTGGAGACGCTGGGGGATTATGGCGCCGCGTCTTACCTTGGTATTCCCACCATGACGACACAGGTGCTCGATATCTGGCAGAAGCAAGGCGATTTAGGCGCGGCTGCGCGTCTTGGTGTGTTGATTTTGCCCGCAATCTTTCTCTTGATGTTTCTGGTTAATGTCTGGCGTTGGAAGCAACGAATTTATCAGGCACATGCCACGACTTCCCCTGTAGTGCCGCCCGAGTTGAATGGGTGGCGTAGCAGGGTGGTTCGTGTCTACTGCTGGGGAGTCGTTTGTTTGTCTTTCCTGCTCCCGGTTCTGTATCTGCTCTTTCTGGCTCTCCGCCACATGATGTCAGTATGGGATATGGCGTTCCTCCACGCGGTGATGCATAGCCTGTTGGCGTCTGCCACGGCGACAGTCATCATTACACTGATGGCGCTGTCGTTTATTTTCTATACGCGCACGGCTGGGGTGTTTGCCAACCAGACGCCGGTTCGGCTGGTCAGCCTGAGTTTTGCCTTACCCGGCGCGGTACTGGCTGTCGGGCTGTTTACCTTGCTATCACTGGTAGATAGCGGGATTAACCTGCTTGCCCGCGCAGCGGGGTTACCTACCGCAGATGCGTTGCTGGCGGGGTCGCTGTTTATTCTCATCCTCGCCTATAGCGTTAAATTCGGGCGCCTGATGCTGGACAGCCTTGAGCGCAGCATGGAGGCCATTCCACGCTCACTGGACAGTGCGAGCCTTGTGCTAGGGGCTTCCCCCCTCAGCCGTTGGTCACGCGTGCATATTCCGCTGTTGCGTCGCAGCCTGTTTATCGGGGCGCTGCTGATTTTTACGGAAAGCATGAAAGAGTTGAATGTCTCATTGCTGCTGCGCCCTTTCGGGATTGATACGTTGGCAACCTATGTTTTCCGCTTTGCGGCGGATGAGCAGATTGCATCATTTGCCTTTCCTGCGCTGGTGCTGGTGGCGGTGGGGCTGATCCCTGTTTTCTGGCTGCATCGTGCACTGAATATAAAAGGATAATCACATGGCCGCGTCGATAGATATTCTGAGCGTTCAGGCAGTCAGTTGTACGTTGCAGCAGTCTCCCGTGTTGGAGAATATTTCATTTACCGTGCGTGGCGATGAGACGATCTGCCTGCTGGGTAAAAACGGCTGCGGTAAAACGGCGTTATTGCAGGTGATAGCGGGTTTGCTGCCGATTACTCAGGGTAAGGTCTTGTTGGAAGGTGAGCCCGTCAGCTCGCCGCAAGCGTATGTTTTGCCTGAGCTGCGCCAGGTTGGCCTGATTTTTCAGGACTATGCGCTTTTTCCGCATCTGACGGTGGAAGGCAATATTGCGTTTGGGTTATATGGCCGCCCTGAAAGTGAGGTAAAGCCAATCTGTGTGGAGATGCTGGCGCTTTTACAACTGGATGAGGTTGCCGCGCGTTATCCACACGAACTATCGAATGAACAGCAACAGCGTTTGGCGATAGCCCGCGCGCTGGCCTGTGAGCCGAAACTGCTGTTGCTGGATGAGCCATTTCCCGGTCTGGACAGCCAAACTCGCTATCGCCTGATCACCGAATTGCGGCAGGTTCTCAAACAGCGTCATGTTGCGGCGGTTTTCGCTACACACAGCCGTGAGGAAGCCTTTGCCTGCGCTGACCACTTGATTCTGCTGGATGAAGGGAAAATTATGCAGCAGGGCTATCCCTCTGAGCTGTATCATCGTCCGAATAGCCGTTTTGTGGCTGATTTCATGGGGAATACGAACTATTTGCCCGTGAAAATTATGAGCGACCACCAATGGCAGAGCCCATTGGGCGATCACCATGCGACACATCCACTCAATCAGCAAATTGATTCAGCGTGCGACTGGATGGTGCGCCCGGCTGATGTCGCACTGGCGCTTGACCCTGATGGTCCGGCGTCAATCGAAGATCGGCTGTTTATGGGCACATCAAATTTGTATCGGGTAAAGTTAGGGGAACTGATGCTGCTGGTGCAGACGGGTAACTGGTTTGAGCCAGGACAGCAGGTGCGTTTAAGCATTAAGACAGACCCTCCGGTCTTGTATCCGGCTTTACCCGCCGTTAGCAGTCCGGCTGGCGGCCCTGAAAAGCCATGATTACGCTTCGTGCAGGTCTGCTGCTGGCATGAGCCACGTGCTATTGTGCTTTTCAAACCCTAATTTCGGGTAGTAATCCACCGCCAGCGGCGCGGCCAGCAAAATGATTTTGCAGCCTTTTTCAAGCTGCTGGGCGGTTTGTTGAATCAGCTTTTTGCCTATTCCCGCATGCTGAAAGTCCTCTGACACTGCCAGGTCGGACAGATAGCAGCAAAAATGAAAGTCCGTCACGCTACGCGCAATTCCCACCAACGTTTCCCCTTGCCAGGCGGAAACCAGCAGGTTGGCATGTTTCAGCATACCTGCAATCGCTGTCTCGTCATCTAGTGGGCGACGTGGCCCTAATGAGGTTTTCGCCAACAGCTCAACGAACTGCTGGCTGGAAAGCGGGGCGTTCACTTTGTAGCAAACATCCACAGAGGGTGTGCTCATGATGTCTCCTTCGTGGTGTGGTTTCTGATATACTTCGCGCGCCTGGGCATTGCCCAGACTGATGTAAACGTTTGTGTGTTTAAACATCAGCGTTGGCGCATCATCGATAATGAGTCTGTCATTTGCCGATGGTGCTGAATACCTTACTTCAAAGAGTTATCAGTATGATGAAACATACCGTGGAAGTCATGATTTCTGAGCAGGAAGTGATGGCGCGGGTTACCGAACTGGGGCAACAGATCAGCGAACACTACCGTGATAGCGGCAGCGATATGGTGTTGGTGGGGTTATTACGTGGATCGTTTATCTTTATGGCCGATTTATGCCGGGCGATCGACGTCCCTCACGAAGTGGATTTCATGACGGCATCCAGCTATGGCAGCGGTATGAACAGTACGCGCGATGTGAAGATCCTGAAAGATTTGGATGAAGATATTCGCGGTAAAGACGTGTTGATCGTCGAAGACATCATCGATTCAGGTAATACCTTGAGCAAAGTGCGGGAAATTCTGCAACTGCGTGAGCCTAAATCGCTGGCTATTTGTACGTTGCTGGACAAACCGGAGCGCCGTGAAGTCGCGGTGAAAGTCGAGTGGGTTGGGTTCTCGATTCCTGATGAGTTCGTCGTGGGTTACGGCATCGACTATGCTCAACACTATCGCCACTTACCTTACGTCGGCAAGGTTGTTCCGCAGGAATAATGACAAGATAAAGCCGATGCCGTGAGCGACGCCCAGCGAGTGGGCGTCAGGCAGTGAATCAGGGCAGAGAGGAAATCGCGCGGCGATAACGCTGTTCCAGCGTCTCCCGGTTGGTCGCCGTCACTTCCAGATCGCGCAGACGGCCATCCTGAATGCCGTACACCCAACCGTGGATCGTGACTTTCTGCCCACGCTTCCATGCGGACTGCATGATAGTGGAGTGGCCGAGGTTATACACCTGCTCGACAACGTTGATTTCACAAAGCGTGTTCAGGCGCTGTTCGGGAGGCAATTCCCCCAGCAGAGAACTATGCTTGTACCACAAATCACGGATATGCAGCAGCCAGTTGTTAATCAAACCCAGTTCCGGGTTTTCCACCGCAGCCTGAACACCGCCGCAGCCGTAGTGGCCGCAAATGATGATGTGTTCGACTTCGAGAACTTCGACGGCATATTGCACGACAGACAGGCAGTTGAGGTCGGTGTGAATAACCAGATTGGCGACATTGCGGTGAACAAACAGTTCACCAGGCTCAAGGCTGGTCAGACTTTCCGCAGGTACGCGACTGTCCGAGCATCCAATCCATAGAAAACGGGGTCGTTGTGCCTGCGCCAGACGTTCAAAGTAGCCAGGATCCTCTTCCACCATCGTTTTAGACCAAAGCTGGTTGTTCGCGATGAGCGTTTCAATTTCTTTCATGAAAGTAAATGACCTGTAACAAACAAGGGGCAGTGGAGAGTAATATAAGGCAACACGCGTCGTTTGAAAAACGATAGTTTATCTCCATCATAACTTCGAACCTGTAGAACTCACTGATAATAAGGCAATCCATTTCTTATGACATATGCACTGGAACTGGCGCAATTAACCAAAACCTATCCGGGAGGCGTCAAGGCGTTACGGGGGATCGACCTGAACGTGGAAGCGGGGGATTTCTACGCGCTGCTGGGGCCGAATGGCGCGGGAAAATCCACGACGATTGGGATTATCAGCTCGTTAGTGAATAAAACCGCCGGTAAAGTTCGCGTCTTCGGCTATGACCTTGAGCTGGATAAAGTGAATGCGAAGCGCCAACTGGGGTTGGTTCCGCAGGAATTTAACTTCAACCCCTTCGAAACGGTATTACAGATTGTGGTTAACCAGGCGGGCTACTATGGCGTGAAACGTCAGGATGCCTTGCAGCGTGCGGAAAAATACCTGAAACAGCTGGATCTATGGGAGAAACGCAACGAAAAGGCGATGATGTTGTCCGGTGGGATGAAGCGTCGTCTGATGATTGCGCGTGCGTTAATGCATGAGCCTAAGTTGCTGATTCTTGATGAACCGACGGCGGGTGTGGATATCGAATTACGTCGTTCCATGTGGGGCTTCTTGAAAGAGCTGAACGCGCAAGGTACGACGATTATTCTGACGACGCACTATCTGGAAGAAGCGGAAATGCTATGCCGCAACATCGGGATCATCCAGCGCGGAGAACTGGTGGAAAATACCTCTATGAAGCAGCTGCTTGGCAAGCTGAAATCAGAAACATTTATTTTCGATCTGGCAGCGAAAAGCCCGCTGCCGCAGTTGGAAGGCTACACCTTCCGTCTGACGGACACGTCAACGCTGGAAGTCGATGTCATGCGTGAGCAAGGCCTGAATGCGTTATTCAGTCAGCTCAACGCGCAGGGGATAACGATATTAAGTATGCGTAATAAAGCGAACCGGTTGGAAGAGCTGTTTGTCACGCTGGTAAATGGGACAAGCGGTAAGGGAGAAAAGGCATGATGCATTTGTATTGGGTGGCGCTACAGAGTATCTGGGTGAAAGAAGTCACTCGATTTGGGCGGATCTGGATTCAGACGCTGGTGCCGCCAGTGATCACCATGACGCTGTATTTTATTATTTTTGGCAACCTGATCGGTTCACGTATCGGCGAGATGCACGGGTTTACCTACATGCAGTTTATCGTGCCGGGGTTGATCATGATGGCGGTGATCACGAACGCGTATGCCAACGTGGCCTCTTCCTTCTTCAGCGCTAAGTTTCAACGCAATATTGAAGAGCTGCTGGTTGCGCCCGTGCCGACCCATGTGATTATCGCGGGTTATGTTGGCGGTGGTATCGCGCGTGGCCTGTGCGTGGGCATTCTGGTGACGGCGGTGTCGCTGTTCTTCGTGCCGTTACATGTTCATGCCTGGTGGGTCATTGTTTTGACGCTATTGCTGACGGCAATGCTGTTCTCACTGGCGGGGCTGTTGAATGCGGTGTTTGCGAAAACCTTTGATGATATCAGTCTGATTCCGACGTTTGTGTTAACGCCGTTGACCTATCTGGGTGGAGTATTTTACTCACTGACGCTGCTGCCGCCGTTCTGGCAGGCGGTGTCTAAACTGAACCCGGTGGTGTACATGATCAGCGGCTTCCGCTACGGTTTTCTCGGAATTCAGGACGTGCCGCTGCTGTTTACGATGTCAGTGCTGATTGCCTTTATCGTGGTGTTTTATCTGCTGGTTTGGTGGCTGATTGAACGCGGACGTGGGCTGCGGACATAGTTTGTAAATGAGAAGGCGGTGGTAACACTGTGCCTGCCTTTTGGCGGACCGATTTAAGAAACGAAAACGGTAGTAATGGAATAGAAGAGTAAAGCGTCCGCGCCAGGGATGGCGCGGCTCGAGCTTACAGGGAGGTACTTGCAGCGTCTTTACGATCTATCCATTACTACCGCTCGGGTATTTCGTCAGACGTTTAGCGATTAGGCAACCTGAACCGGAATCGCTTTAGCCTGACGTTGCAGCTCGTTATCACCAGAGAAATAGGCCACTTTCGGGCTGTGGTTTCTGGCTTCCTCATCAGACATCTGCACGTAGGAGCAGATAATCAGTTTGTCGCCAACACAGGCAAGGCGAGCGGCGGCACCGTTTACGGAGATAATGCGTGAGCCTCTTTCGCCCACAATGGCGTAGGTCGAAAAACGCTGGCCGTTATCAACGTTGTAGATATCAATCGCTTCGTATTCCAGAATGCCAGCGGCATCCATAAAATCCTGATCGATGGCGCAAGAGCCTTCATAATGCAAGTCAGCCTGAGTCACTTTTACCCGGTGCAGCTTGCCTTGCAGCATGGTACGTATCATCGCTTTGTTACCTCGGTTCATACAGTCAAATCGACCTGGTGGTTATCAATCAATCTGGCCTTGCCTAACCAGGCAGCCATCAAAATCACAGCGCGCGTGCTGGCAGCGTTCAGCGGTTGTAGCGTATCCGCATCGCGAATAAACAGTTCATCAGGCGTAAAGCCTGCATCGCGCAACTTCTCTGCCGTTTGCTCCAGTAATGTGTCTATCTGGCGCTCGCCGTTGTCCAACTGCGCCGACAGATCCATCATCAACTGGTAAAGTTTCGGTGCCAACTGGCGTTCTTCGGCACTGAGATAGCCATTACGTGAACTCAATGCCAGCCCATCTTTTGCACGTACGATAGGGACGCCAATGATATCAATGTCATAGCCCATATCTCGGACGAGTTGCCGAATCAGCGCTAGCTGCTGATAATCTTTCTCACCGAAGCAGGCTAAATCTGGCTGTACCAGATTGAACAGCTTACTGACGATGGTAGCTACGCCTCGGAAATGGCCGGGACGGCTGGCACCTTCCAACATGGAAGATAGGCCAGGTACATCGACAAACGTTTGTGATTCCAGTCCATTGGGGTATACCACATCCGGGCTCGGTGCGAAAACCAGATCGGCTCCGCGACGGTTCAATTTCTCGCAGTCTTCCTGCAATGTCCGGGGGTAGCGGGCTAAATCATCTGGCCGCTCAAACTGCATGGGATTGACAAAAATGCTGACAATAACGATATCGGCACGTGCCTTGGCTTCATCGACCAGCGTCATGTGCCCGTCATGCAAGTTACCCATGGTGGGAACCAACGCAATGCGTTTCCTTTCCTGACGCCAGCGGCGAACTTCGCGGCGCAGCAGCAGAGGGGTTTCGATTATTAACACACCCGTACTCCTAAACAAAACAGCCTGATTAACGGAATGCTCGTTTTTAATGAAACGAGTGTTCTCAATGGAATGAATGTTCTCAATGAAATGAATGTTCTTCGGCTGGGTAGACACCCTGTTCGACTTCTTGTGCATACAAACGCACTGCCGAACGGATATCCCCCCCGCTTTGCGCCAGAAAGTTCTTGGCGAACTTAGGCGTGTTGTCACCGGTAATGCCGAAAGCATCATGCATGACCAGAATCTGCCCGTCGGTCACGTTGCCGGCGCCAATGCCGATCACCGGAATCGACAGGGCGTCTGTTACGCGTTTAGCCAGCGCAACCGGTACACATTCCAGCACAAGCAACTGTGCTCCCGCTTCTTCAAGCGCAAGCGCATCGGCCAGCAGTTGATTGGCATCGCTTTCGCTCCGGCCCTGAATTTTATAGCCACCGAAGATGTTAACGGACTGCGGCGTCAGACCCAGATGACCACAGACTGGCACGGCGCGCTCAGTCAGCATTTTTACCGTTGGGGCAAGCCAGCTTCCGCCCTCCAGTTTCACCATATTCGCACCTGCACGCATTAGCTCTGCGGCCTGGCTGAACGTTTGTTCTGGCGTGGCATAGGTCATAAAAGGCATATCGGAGAGAACCAGCGCCAGTGGGGCGCCGCGGCGCACACACTGTGTGTGGTAAACGATGTCGTTGGTGGTCACGGGTAAGGTGGAATCGTGGCCTTGCACGGTCATTCCCAGAGAATCACCTACCAGCATCACGCGAATGCCTTGTTCAAAAAATAGGCGAGAGAAGCTGGCGTCGTAAGCGGTAATCGTAGCGAATTTTCGCTGATCTTGTTTCCATTGGCGCAAGTGGGAGATAGTCGTCGGTTTCATGACGGTCTTCCTATGTCAATAGGGCGAAGAATTAAGGGGGACATTCTAATGTAAGCTGACGTGTAGCGATATACCCGTCATGCTTCAAGTTGCAGATGTGAGAGGTGTTGATAAGCGGGGCGGTCAGTTGGCCTCGCGATTCCGTCGGTTTATTGTCTGTCCCATAATGTCAGACCGTTGCGATCGACATGGGTTAGCCGCTGGGCAAGTGTTTCACCGTCAGGGAACGCCAGGTCTGGGGCGATTTCCGCCAGCGGGTAGAGCATGAACTCACGATTTTTCATATCGTAATGCGGTACGGTCAGGCGTTCAGTCTGGATCTCGTCATTGCCGAACAGCAGAATATCCAGATCCAACGTGCGCGGGCCCCAGCGGTGTTCCTTGCGCTCACGGCCTTGTTCCAGTTCGATGGCTTGTGTGCGATCCAACAGCGACTCGGCTGCAAGTTCGGTTTCCAGTTCAACGACGGCATTGAGATAGTCTGGCTGATCCTGCGGGCCGAGCGGGCGACTACGGTAAAACGAGGAGCAGCAAACGACGCGAGTATGAGGAATCGCGTCTAGCGCAGACAACGCCGCGCGTACCTGTTGCAAAGGCTGGGCAAGGTTGCTGCCCAGCGCCAGATACACGCGTGTCATCAGGCTTGATCTCGGCGTGCCGCTGCTGGTTTACGCGGTCGACGAGGACGGGAACGGCGGTGTGGTGTCGGGCCGTCATCCAGCGACTTCAGCATGTTTTGCTGACGCGGCGGCGCAGCAACCTGGAATTCCCCCCACCATTGCGCCAGACGCAGCAGCTCCTGATGGTTCTCGATTTCGGCACGCAGACAAAGCAAGTCATACGCGGCGCGGAATTTCGGGTGTTCCATCAGTTTATACGCGCGTTTCCCCTGACGACGGGACAGGCGCGTTTGCAGTTGCCAGATATCGCGGACTAAAGAGGTAATACGCTTAGGAATCGCCAGAGAACGGCACTGTTCATCCAGCACATCGTTCATCGCTAGCGAGAAGGCATCAAAGTAGGCCAGACCGCTTTCCTGAGCCAGCTTTTGTGCATGTTCAATCAGCGGATACCACAGCATGGCGGAGAACAAAAATGCCGGATTGACGCGCATATTGTTTTGCAGGCGCTGATCGGTGTTTTTCAGCACCTGTGCAACCATGCGCTCCAGCGTGGAATCGCCGTTTGGTGTGAAATAGCGACTCAGCAGCGGGAAAAGCGGCTGGAACAGCTGATATTCACACAGCATTTTATAGGTTGGGTAGCCATACCCTGACTGAAGCAGCTTCAGCGACTCTTCAAACATACGCGCCGCAGGGATATCGTGCAGCAGCGAAGCTAAACGAGGGATCGGTTCAGCGGTTTCCGGGCTGACTGTCATGTTCAGTTTGGCCGCGAAACGGACTGCGCGCAGCATACGCACCGGATCTTCACGGTAGCGCGTTTCAGGGTCGCCAATCATTCGGATGACACCCTGACGCAGGTCGTTCAGGCCACCGGTATAGTCACGAACGCTGAAATCAGAAATGCTGTAGTAGAGGCTGTTGATCGAGAAATCGCGACGCTGGGCGTCTTCTTCAACCGAGCCGAAAATATTGTCGCGCAGCAGCATGCCGCTCTGAGCCTGCTGAGAAGAATTCTTGGTTTCCTGCTGTTCCTGATGCTGATCGTGGTGACCACGGAACGTGGCAACTTCAATCACCTCTGGCCCGAACATGATATGGGCCAGACGGAAACGACGCCCAACCAAACGACAGTTGCGGAACAACTTGCGTACCTGATCGGGCGTAGCGTTAGTGGTGATATCAAAATCCTTTGGCTTTTTGCCCAGCAGCAGGTCGCGTACGCCGCCGCCAACCAGATAAGCCTCGTAGCCCGCTTTGTTCAGGCGATAAAGTACTTTCAGCGCGTTATCGCTGATGTCGCTGCGTGAAATAGTATGTTGGTCACGCGGGATGACCGTCAGGTTCTGACGCGTTTCCTCTGATTCGACCATTTCGTTCTCACGATTCAGTACTTTACGACAAAAATTAGCAACTCGGGAAAAGATAATACACCTCGATAGTGATGGATAAATCAACAGCACAGCATTGGCGTCGCCCCCCAAAGGGGCGGCTAAGGATGGCGCGCCATGAAAAATAGCGGCTAATCATAGCTCACCAATGTCCCTTTGAGAATGCTGATGTGATCGCGGACGCGTTTATTGCCGCCTGTAACGGGACGATATCAAGGGACCAGTGCGCGACAGACCATGCCAGCAGTGCGGAAAGCGTCATGTCTTGCGCGTTTTCCGGCAGCGGTTGATTCAGAAATTGCAGTGCGGCAAGTAGCACGGGACGCGGATCGCTGTTCGGCAGCGCCGGGGCATGATTCTGTTTGGACAGTTTATTTCCCTCTGTATTCAGCACCAGCGGCAGATGAACATAGGTAGGGATCGCGTAGCCCAATTGCTGATAGAGCGAAATTTGCCGGACTGTCGGTTCGATAAGATCGGCACCGCGCACGATCTCCGTAACTCCCTGATCGTTATCGTCGATCACGACGGCCAGATTATAGGCAAACAGCCCGTCACGGCGGTGGATAATAAAATCTTCCTGCGCGAGAGCCGTGTCGGCATGCAGGTCGCCACGCAATCTATCGTGAAAATGAAATACTGGCGTCGTCTGACGCAGGCGTAGCGCGGCGTTGTCGGCGGGCAGGTTACGCGTCCGGCAATAGCCGTCATAGTGTCCGCCTAACTGCTGAATACGGCTACGCGTACAGGTGCAGTAATAACTCATTCCCTGTTGTTGCAGTAGCTGAAGAATCTCACGATAACGCGCATGGCGCTGTGATTGGTAAACCACATCGCCATCCCAGTGCAGGCCGTAGTGTTCTAGCTGTGCGAGTATACGGGAGGCGGCACCGGGAATTTCCCGTGGCGGATCGATGTCTTCAATGCGTACCAGCCAGCGCCCTTGTTGGGAACGCGCCTGAAGATAACTACCCAGTGCGGCAATCAGTGAGCCAAAATGCAGATCGCCAGAAGGAGAGGGCGCAAAACGCCCGACATAGCGGTCGGTTTCAGTAAAGGGATTCACTTCAGGAGAAGAGGGCGTTTCGGTAAAGCTATTTTTCTCTGTAGAACTACTTTTCTCGGTAAAACGACTTTTTTGTGTAAAACAAGCTGTTCCAGACATAAGGGGTCGGTGCTATCTCGTCAGCGTTTTATCCAGACAAAAAATAGCGTGATGAACATCATTATTCATCAGCGGTAGTGTGCCTGAAGTCGGCCCCTGCGACGGGCAGGAGCCGATTCTGAGCAGGAAGATTATCCTGCCATTTGCTTTTCGCGTATCTCTGCCAGTGTTTTGCAGTCGATACACAGATCGGCTGTCGGACGTGCTTCCAGACGGCGGATGCCAATTTCGACGCCACAGGATTCACAGAATCCGAAATCCTCTTCTTCGATTTTCACCAGAGTTTTGGCGATTTTCTTGATCAGCTTGCGCTCACGGTCACGGTTACGCAGTTCGAGACTGAACTCTTCTTCCTGCGCCGCACGATCCACAGGATCAGGGAAGTTAGCGGCCTCATCGCGCATGTGCGATACAGTACGATCCACTTCATCCATGAGTTGGTTGCGCCATGCTTCAAGAATACGCTTGAAATGAGCGAGTTGAGCATCGTTCATATACTCTTCGCCCGGCTTCTCCTGGTACGGCTCTACTCCGGCAATTGCGAGAATGCTCAGAGAAGATGTCTTACGGTTTTGCCCTTCTTGCATGTTGCTTCTCCTACATAACACGACACGCATAATACCCTTTTATGCAGTGAAGTTGCGGCATTGTTGACCAGAACTTCAGCTATCTGGGTATATCGGCCCCAAAGGGGGAAAAAACAGGCCGCTATAAATAGCAGATGGAGATGGGGTTGGCAATGCTTCCTGACACCGGCCTGATAAAGTGTGAGGAACAACCTGCTTAACCCGTCATACTTCAAGTTGCATGTGCGTTGGCTACGTTCAGTCACCCGAATCACTTACTTGAGTAAGCTCATCGAGATTCCTTCTCTTGCCGCCTTCCTGAAACTCGAATTATTTAGGGTGTACATTAAATAATAAACAATGTGTTACGCCTTTGGTGGTACGTTCGGCGTGTTATGCAATGCTTGTACGTCATCCCAACAACGGTAGTTTGTGCGTCAATGTAATACCGTCAGGGCATAATGTGGAGCCGTAACATAAAATTTCAACCCCTGCCCGCCGCGCTTCTGTAAATAATTCCGCATAGCGTGAATCGATATGCCGGGCGGGAGAAACCTGCTGGATTCCTGAATGGAGCACGGCGAAAAACAGTACCGCGCGTTTTCCATTGGAAACCATCTGTTGCAGCTCACGTAGATGCTTCTGCCCTCTGAGTGTAACCGCATCGGGAAAGTAACCACATTCATGTTGCAATAATGTGACGGATTTCACCTCAATATAGCAGCCAATCTTACCCGGCGCCTGTAAAAGCAAATCGACTCGGCTATTTTCCGTACCGTATTTCACTTCTGTTTTTACGTCTGAATAGCCAGCCAGCTCTTCTATGCGATTTTCCAATAAGGCTTCGTACAATAATGTGTTGGCACGCAGAGTATTGACACAAATCCAGTGATTTTGTTGCGTTTCAGTCAGTTCCCAACTCTGCGGATACTTACGCTTAGGATTATCAGACGTTGAATACCAGACGGTATCGCCGGGCGTGGCACAGCCCGTCATCGCTCCCGTATTGGCGCAGTGCAGCGTGAGCGTCTCGCCTTCCGGGGTCACGACATCGGCCAAAAAGCGTTTGTAACGTTTAATCAACCGGGCAGGTTGTAAACGTGGGGTATAGTCCATGCGTATCCTATTCTATTGTTTATCCGCGTGGTCTCTTATTGAATAAATGACCAACTTTCCAACTGTTGATAGCGGGTTTTGCCATTATCGAAAAGTGATTCGTAAAGCGAAAAGTGCGTCATATCAACCTGCCAACTGAAGGTCGCGGCGGGAATCGCAACGGGACGAGTCGCGCCGCGTAGTAGCGTAATGTGTGGATGAAAAGGTAATGCCGTTTGATAACAGCCGTTGCGTGCGGCCTGGGAACGCAGCAGTTCTGCCAGTTGCAGCAGCCCGCGTGGTGCGCGGCGACAGCCCAGCCAGACTACGCCGGGTCGTGGCCAGTGTCCGGCGTCATCCAGCGTAAGGGAAAAAGTGGGTTGACGAATGCGGCCTGCCAGTGTCTGTAGAACCTGCGCTTTTTGTTCGCTAACGTCCCCCAAAAAAGCCAGCGTCAGATGAAGATTGGCCGCCGCGACCGGACGACCGGCTTCTGGAGCGAAGCGCTCGGCACGCCAGCGGATAATCTCTTGCTGTGTGGTTTCCGGTAGTGATAGGGCAAAAAACAGGCGGCGGGGGGCTGACATGGCGATCTCTCTGTTCTGATTCCATCCGATGCTACATTCATCATGATGCTACAATGCTCGCCGCTGAAAGTTAACCTTATACGGAGATGTCTGTGATTTTACCGCCCGTCAGCGCCGTGCTGGATGATGTCATAACGGCGCTACATACTGCGCCTCAGGTGCTGCTCAATGCCCCAACAGGGGCGGGAAAATCGACCTTGCTGCCGTTGCAATTGCTGCAACAGGGTAAGTTGAACGGGCGCATCATCATGCTGGAGCCGCGTCGTCTGGCGGCGAAGAGCGTAGCCTGGCGGTTGGCGCAGCAGCTCGGTGAGGAGCCGGGACAGACGATAGGTTATCGCATGCGCTCAGAAAGCCGCGTGAGCGACGCAACGAAACTGGAAGTTGTCACCGAAGGGATGCTGACCCGTCTGTTACAGCAGGATGCGGAGCTGCAAGGCGTGGCGCTGATTATCCTTGATGAGTTTCATGAGCGCAGCATACAGGCTGATTTGGCGCTGGCGCTGCTGCTTGATGTACAGCAAGGGCTACGTGACGATATAAAACTGCTGATTATGTCCGCGACGCTCGACAATGCGCGGCTGGCGGCGCTGCTGCCAGAAGCCGTTTGCGTGGTGTCTGAAGGCCGCAGCTATCCGGTTGAGCGGTGTTATGCACCGCTGAATAATCAGGAAAGGTTGGAAGAGGGCGTGGCGCGGCAGGTACGACGTTTGCTCAGTGAAGAAGAAGGGTCGCTGCTGCTGTTTTTGCCCGGCGTCGCGGAGATTCGTCGTGTGCAGGCGCTGCTGGAAAATAGCGTGTCGGGCGAGACGGATCTCTGCCCGTTATACGGTGCATTGACGCTGGCGGAACAGCAAAAGGCGATTCTACCTGCCGAACCGGGGCGCCGTAAGGTGGTGTTGGCTACCAATATTGCTGAAACCAGCCTGACGATTGAAGGTATCCGGCTGGTGATGGATAGCGGTCTTGAACGTGTCGCCAGCTTTGATGTGAAAAGTGGCGTCACCCGACTGGTGACGCAGCGAATCAGCCAGGCCTCTATGGTACAGCGCGCCGGACGTGCCGGACGCTTAAGCCCCGGCATTTGCTGGCACCTGTGCTCGCGTGAACAGGCAGAACGCGCAGCGGCGCAAAGCGACGCTGAGATACTGAACAGCGATTTAAGCAGCGTCTGGCTGGATTTATTACAGTGGGGCTGTACCGATGTGGCACAGTTAACCTGGCTGGATAGGCCTCCAGCCCCCGCGCTGTATGCCGCACGCCAGCTACTGCGTCAGCTTGGCATTACCGATGGACAGGATCGATTGACCGCAGAGGGGCGCAAGATCGCCGCGCTAGGTAGCGATGCTCGTTTGGCGACGATGTTATATGCCGCGTCACAGCAAAATTCAGATGCGCTGGCTACCGCCGGATGTCTGGCGGCGATACTGGAAGAGCCGCCGCGTAGCGGGTCGATCAATCTGGCCGATTGGCTGCATCGTCCGCTACCGCACTGGCTGCGGCGGGCAAAACAGCTGACGCGTCGTTTATCGACGGCTTCGGGGCGTATCGCTGATTTTGGACATATTGACAGCGGAGAAGCCGACTGGCTGCTGGCACTGGCTTTCCCCGATCGCATCGCCCGGCGGCGCAGTCAGGATGGGCGCTACCAGCTTGCTAATGGCAGCGGTGCGATGATGTCGGCTGATGACGCACTGTCGGGTACGGAGTGGTTGTTGGCTCCGGCGCTCTTACAGAATGATCGATTAGTGCAAAACAAGCAAAGCGCGGATGCACGGATCCTGCTGGCGTTGCCACTGGATATTGAACGGCTGGAACGGCTGTTACCGGGATTAATAAATGAACATAACGTGGTGCACTGGGACGAAGAAAAGGGTACTCTGCGCGCCAGCCAGCGCGACCAGATAGGTTGTCTGACGCTGCGAACGCGTCCGCTGAACAAGCCATCCGATGAAGCATTGCAGCTGGCGCTGTTATCCTGGATTCGGGAGCAGGGGATTGATGCATTAAACTGGGACGCTGCGGCGTTACAGCTCCGCGCCCGGCTACAGTGCGCCCACCAGTGGTTGCCCGAGGTTGACTGGCCGCAGGTGGATGATGACACGCTGTTGGCAACACTGGACATCTGGCTACAGCCGTCGCTGTCTGGCGTGCGTGACTTACGCGCGCTACACCAGATTAATTTGAGTGAGGCGCTACTGCGGTTGCTGGACTGGTCACTACGTCAGCGGCTGGATAGCGCATTACCCACGCACTACACGGCACCCGGCGGCAGTTGCCTGCCTATCGCCTATTATGACGATAAGCCACCGGTGCTATCGGTGCGGATGCAGGAAATGTTCGGTGAGCAGCAGAGCCCGATGCTGGCGGAGGGACGTGTCGCGCTGGTATTGGAACTTTTATCGCCAGCGCAGCGTCCATTACAGATTACGCGGGATTTAGCAGCATTCTGGCAAGGTGCTTACCGTGAGGTACAGAAAGAGATGAAGGGGCGTTACCCCAAGCATGTCTGGCCGGACGATCCGGCGAATACGGCGCCGACGAGGCGTACCAAGAAATATCAGAATCACTAATTTCAGACGTTTCCGCTTTCCCAAAAAAGGGGCTGGAAACAGAGTAGGCGGCTTGAGCGCACTGCAGATAGCCGTGAACAACCTGATGGAGAAGTTATTGTAATGTCTGGGGATGACCGCGAACCTATCGGACGCAAAGGGAGAGCGCCAAAACGTAAACCTGAACGCAAACAGGCCATACGACGTCGCAGGGATGACGACTATGATGATGATGACTACGATGATTATCAGGACGACTATGACGACGATGATGACGACGGCGACGAAACCATGACGCGTAAATCGCAGAGAAGGCGACGTTGGCTAGGACTGGCGATTAAACTGTTCCTGATCTTTGCCGTGGCGATGGCGATCTATGGTGTGTACCTCGACAGCCAGATCCGCAGCCGTATTGAAGGCAAAGTCTGGCAGTTGCCCGCTGCCGTCTATGGCCGCATGGTCAACCTTGAACCCGGCATGGCCTACAGTCAGAAAGAGATGGTTAGTTTGCTGGAAGGCATGCAATATCGTCAGGTAAGCCGGATTACCCGTCCGGGCGAATTTAGCGTGCGCGGCAACAGTATCGATATGCTGCGCCGTCCGTTTGATTTCCCCGATGGAAAAGAAGGGCAGATTCAGGCGCGTCTGACGTTTGCCAACGATCGCCTGTCGCAGATCCAGAATCTGGACAACCAGCGCAACTTCGGCTTTTTCCGTCTCGATCCGAAACTGATCACCATGATGCAGTCGCCAAATGGCGAACAGCGTTTATTCGTGCCGCGTTCCGGCTTCCCCGATCTGTTGGTTGATACACTGGTTGCGACCGAAGACCGCCATTTCTATGAGCACGACGGTATCAGCCTGTACTCCATTGGCCGTGCGTTTTTAGCTAACATCACGGCGGGACGGGCGGTACAGGGCGGCAGTACGCTGACGCAGCAGTTGGTTAAGAACCTGTTCCTGACTAACGAGCGTTCGCTGTGGCGTAAAGCGAATGAAGCCTATATGGCGTTGATCATGGATTACCGCTACAGCAAGGATCGTATCCTTGAGCTGTATCTCAACGAGGTGTACCTCGGTCAGAGCGGTAACGACCAGATCCGCGGTTTCCCGCTTGCCAGCCTGTACTACTTCGGCCGGCCAGTGAATGAACTGAGCCTCGATCAGCAGGCATTGCTGGTGGGGATGGTGAAAGGGGCGTCGCTGTATAACCCGTGGCGTAACCCGCAGCTTACGTTAGAACGACGTAATCTGGTGCTGCGCCTGTTGCAGAATCAGCAAGTTATTGATGCCGATCTGTACAACATGCTGAGCGCGCGTCCACTGGGTGTGCAGCCAAAAGGCGGCGTGATCAGCCCTCAGCCCGCGTTTATGCAACTGGTGCGTCAGGAACTGCAACAGCGGCTTGGCGACAAGGTTAACGATCTCTCTGGCGTGAAGATCTTTACCACGCTCGACCCGGTTTCGCAGGATGCGGCGGAAAAAGCGGTTGAAGTCGGGGTTCCGGCGCTGCGCGCAGGCCGTAATGTCAGCGATCTGGAAGCGGCGATAGTGATTGTCGATCGTTTTAGCGGCGAAGTTCGCGCGATGGTCGGCGGTTCTCAAACGCAGTACGCCGGGTTTAACCGTGCGCTACAGGCGCGTCGTCCCGTCGGGTCGCTGGCGAAGCCGCCGACCTATCTGACCGCGCTGAGTCAGCCGGATACCTATCGTCTGAATACCCTGCTGGCGGACGAGCCGCTGTCGATCAAACAGCCTAACGGACAGCTGTGGCAGCCGAAGAACTACGATCGTGAGTTCCGTGGCCGCGTCATGCTGGTTGATGCACTGGCGAACTCGCTGAACGTGCCTACCGTCAATCTGGGGATGGCCGTGGGGCTGAATCAGATTACGGAAACGCTGAAGCGTCTGGGTATTCCGGAAAACGTGATTCAGCCTGTACCGGCGATGCTGCTCGGTGCGATCAGTCTGACGCCGATGGAAGTGGCGCAGGAATACCAGACGATCGCCAGCGGCGGCAACCGTGCACCGCTTTCCTCACTGCGTTCGGTGATTGCGGAAGATGGGACAGTGCTGTACCAGAGCTTCCCGCAGGCTGAGCGAGCGGTCCCCGCGCAGGCGGCCTATCTGACGCTGTATGGTATGCAGCAGGTTGTTGAACGCGGTACGTCGCGTTCGCTGGCGGTGAAATTCCCGAATTATCATCTGGCGGCGAAAACCGGTACCACCAATGACCTGCGTGACAGCTGGTTTGCCGGTATCGACGGTAAAGAAGTGGCGATTAGCTGGGTAGGGCGTGATAACAACGGCCCGGCCAAGCTGACCGGGGCGAACGGTGCGCTGACGATTTACCGTCGCTATCTGGAAAACCAAACGCCGCTGCCGTTAATGCTGACGCCACCGGAAGGAATCACGACGATGACGGTGGATGCCAGCGGTAACTTTATCTGCAACGGCAGCAGCGCCGGGCGCGTACTGCCGGTCTGGACGGATAACCCGCAGGCGCTGTGTCAGGCGAGCCAGCCACAGTCTTCCGCACAGCAGGATCAGCAAGATGGAGAAGGCGTCGCCGATTGGATCAAACAAATGTTTGGTCAATAATCTATCGTTGCTTCAACTGGTTGCCGTCTCTTAGCTATATCTTATGCAGCCTGAGAGACGGTTTCGTGCGCTTACAATACGGTTATTTTATGCTACCGCGTAGCACGCGCCCGACACGAGGCGACTCAAACGCCGCCGCCCCGTGACCCCAGGCTTTCGGCGGAAATTATGCCGCTGACGCGGTACCTTCGTCTGTATCTGGCTTAGCGGACCGCTTGCGACACGTTCCCTACGTGGCGCAAGCTTTCGCCGCGTCCTGCGGCTCATCCGAAGCCAGCTACCTCCTCAGCATAATTTTTTACGCCTGACCACGGCAAAAACCGCGATACTTCTAGACTTGTGTATAAGGGACAGGATTAATTTGGGGGTATTTTTTTGTGCCTGCTATTTTGAGTCGAGCACCGCATCCTGCCTGAGACCGCTTTTCCTGACATGCCATTCTGTTGCTGACAGGTAAAAGTCTTGCGATTGGTATTCTGTTGCGCCTATCATGCTGCCTTTATCGTAATCATTATCGTTCTCTTTTAGCCCGGTTGTTACGCGGGGAATTCGAGAGTGACGGGTGTCGCGATCGCGGCTTACTCCTGTCCTTCAGTGACACTAAAAACCAAAAACGCTATGCAAAATCAAACTGTACTGCCTGATACCACCTTCAGACTGGACGAAGTCAGCTTTTCCGTCGCCGGACGCACGCTGCTACACCCGCTCTCTATCACGTTCCCCGTCGGAAAAGTGTGCGGTCTGATCGGGCACAACGGCTCAGGCAAATCGACCTTGCTGAAAATTCTTGGCCGTCACCAGCCTGCCAGCAGCGGAACCGCATTGCTGGGAGAACAGGCGACCGGAAGCTGGGACAGCAAATTATTCGCCCGTCAGGTTGCCTATTTGCCGCAGCAGCTTCCCGCTGCCGAAGGGATGACCGTGCGTGAGCTGGTGGCCGTAGGGCGTTACCCGTGGCATGGCGCATTAGGCCGTTTCGGCAGCGCCGATCGGGAAAAGGTCGAAGAAGCCATTACGCTGGTGGGATTAAAGCCGTTTGCTAACCGTCTGGTGGATAGCCTGTCCGGCGGTGAACGGCAGCGAGCCTGGCTGGCGATGACGGTGGCACAGGATAGCCGCTGCCTGCTGTTGGATGAACCGACCTCCGCACTGGATATTGCGCATCAGGTTGAGGTGCTGGCGCTGATTCAGCGTATGAGCCGCGAGCGCGGCATCACCGTCATTGCGGTGTTGCATGATATCAACATGGCTGCGCGCTACTGCGATCATCTGGTGGCGTTGCGCGGCGGAAAAATGATTGCGCAGGGTGAGCCTGTCACGTTGATGCAAGGGGACGTGCTGGAAGATATCTACGGCATTCCCATGGGCATTCTGCCTCATCCGGCGGGTGGCGCGCCGGTCAGCTTCGTTTGTTAACTCGGTTTTCCTGCTCATGATGCCTGAATTTTCTTCTTCTCCATCCTCTCCCGATCCGCTACGCCGTCGTTTGCTGACGGCGCTGCTATTGTCCCCGCTGGTGTATTCTGCGGCGAGCCGGGGAGCCACTGCCGCGTTTCCCGATTTAAACCGCATTGTGGCGCTGGAGTGGTTGCCTGTTGAACTGCTTCTGGCGTTGGGCATCACGCCCTTCGCGATTGCGGATAAACATAACTACAACCTGTGGGTGAAAGAGCCAGCGCTGCCTGAATCGGTGATTGATGTGGGGCTGCGTACCGAGCCCAATCTGGAATTGCTGACGCAAATTCGCCCGTCCCTGATTCTTTACTCTGAAGGCTACGGCCCTTCGGTCGCGAAAATGTCCCGTATTTCTCCGCTGCTGGGCTTTGGCTTCAGCAACGAACAGGGAAAACCGCTGACGTCGGCACAGGCGTCGGTCATGAAACTGGCCGATGCGCTCAATATGAAAGCGGCCGGAGAACGGCACCTGACGGAGCTGGCGCAGTTTCTCCAGCAGGAAAAAATCACGCTCCAGCCTTACACTCAGCGGCCTCTGTTGCTCATCACGCTGGTAGACAGCCGCCATGTGTTGGTGATCGGCAAGAACAGCCTTTTTCAGGAAGTGATGGATCATATAGGGATAGAGAATGCCTGGCGCAGCGAAACCAGCTTCTGGGGCAGTACGATTGTCGGCATTGAGAGCTTGGCTGAGATCGGCGATGCCAACGTACTCTGTTTTGAACACGGCGATAGCGCCATCAGCGCTCAGCTTGATAGTAATCCGCTCTGGCAGGCCATGCCGTTTGTGCGTAACCAGCGTTTGCAACGTGTGCCAGCTGTCTGGCTGTATGGCGGAACGCTCTCGGCGATGCGCTTCTGTCGCGTATTGAATCAGGCATTGGAGGCGAGAAATCATGGCTAATCCTCTGTCTGTTGGTTCCTCGCCCGCGCATCAACGCGTGAGTCATCCGCTGTTGCTGCCGGTGGTCGTGATCGGTTTTCTACTGATCGTGATTCTGGGTATGGGCAGCTACAATTTGCAGCAGCAATTACCGGTATCACAGTGGCTTGAAGGGCTGACTCAGCCCGTCTTGCACAATATGCAACAGCTTCTTTTTCATTACAGTCTGTTGCCACGCATGGTGCTGGCGTTGTTGATTGGCGCGGGGCTGGGGCTGTGTGGCGTGTTATTCCAGCAGGTTTTGCGTAATCCGCTGGCCGAACCGTCAACGCTGGGGATTGCCACGGGTGCACAGCTCGGGATCACGGTGGTAACGTTGTGGGCGCTGCCCGGCGGCATATGGATCCAGCAGGCTGCGGCGATGATCGGCGCGCTGGTGGTGGGGGCGTTGGTTTTTGGCGTCGCCTGGGGCAAGCGGTTATCGCCGGTGACGCTGATACTGGCGGGGCTGGTGCTGAGTTTCTATTGTAGCGCGGTCAATCAACTGCTGGTGCTCTTCCACCATGAGCAGCTTCAGGGCTTGTTCCTATGGAGCAGCGGCGTACTGAACCAGCAGAACTGGAACAATGTACAGTTTGTGCTTCCGCGTCTTCTGGTGTGCTTCTGCCTGGCGCTGCTGTTGATTCGCCCGCTAACGCTGTTGGGATTGGATGATGGCGTCGCGCGTAATCTGGGGCTTGGGCTGTCGCTGGCGCGTTTGAGTGCGCTGGGGTTGGGGATTTTCCTGTGTGCCCAGTTGGTGAATGCGGCAGGCATTATCGGTTTTATCGGCCTGTTTGCACCGCTGCTGGCGAAAATGCTGGGTGCACGGCGCTTGTTTCACCGCCTTTTGCTCGCGCCGTTGTTGGGGGCGCTGTTGCTCGGTGTCGCCGATCAGGGCGTTATCTGGCTGAGTCGTGTGTGGTTTGAGGTTCCAACGGGTGCCGCGACGGCGCTGATTGGTGCACCTCTTCTACTGTGGCTACTGCCGCGCCTGCGTAATAGCGGCCAGCCCGCGATGATCGACAGCAACAGCACGCCGACGGCTGAACGGCACCTGTGGGGAATATGGCTGGTACTCGGTCTTGTACTGTTGGGCATGGTGGTACTTGCGGCTCTGATGCTAGGGAAGAATGCTGAAGGCTGGCAGTGGGGCGGTGGCGATGTATTCGCGCAATTGCTTTCGTGGCGTTGGCCCCGGGTTCTGGCGGCGCTAACGGCCGGGGTGATGCTGGCGATCGCAGGAACGTTAATACAGAAACTGACGGGTAACCCGATGGGCAGCCCGGAAGTGCTGGGAATTAGTTCCGGCGCGTCGTTTGGCGTCATTATTTTGCTGTTCTTCGTTCCGGGCAATGCATTCGTATGGCTACTTCCTGCCGGTAGCGCGGGTGCGGCACTAACGCTGCTGATTATGGTGATTATCGCCGGACGCGGTGGTTTCTCGACGCAGCGTATGCTGCTGGCGGGGATTGCGCTGAGTATGGCGTTCTCCACGGTGATTGCGCTGCTGTTAGCCAGTGGCGATCCGCGGATGGGGACGGTGCTGACCTGGCTGTCAGGCTCAACCTACGCGGTCGAGCCGGCAGACGCAATACGCACGGCGGTGATTGCCGTTCTGCTACTGTTGATTGTCCCGCTGTGCCAGCGCTGGCTGCGTATTCTGCCGCTTGGTACCACAACGGCCAGAGCGCTCGGCGTGGCTGTCACGCCAGTTCGTCTATTGGTGTTGCTGCTGGCATCGGTGCTGACTGCGATGGCAACCCTGATGGTTGGGCCGATGAGTTTTGTCGGTTTAATGGCACCTCACATGGCGCGAATGCTGGGCTTTAACCGCGTGTTGCCGCAAATCGTCAGTTCAGCATTGATTGGTGGCGCGCTGATGGTGATGGCGGACTGGTTTGGTCGCATGATCCTCTTTCCGGCACAGGTTCCGGCGGGGTTACTTGCGACGTTTATCGGTGCGCCTTACTTCGTTTATCTGCTCCGCAAGCAGGTAAAATAACGATAACGCGGGCTGAGGCGGGAAGAAAAAACCGCCTCAACCGTGTGATTAGCGGGAGAGATTGATGGCTTCAGCCAGCATCCAGCATGTGGTGAGTAGCAGAGAAAACGCCATGACGCCGTTGAAGGCTTTCAGTTTCCACGGTTCCTGAAGATGTTTGCCGATGCGATCGCCGAGCGCTGCCCAGACTAAAACGCAGGGCAGATTGAGTGCCATAAAGGCGATGACCGTAGTGAAAAGGCCACCGCTGGCGGTATAAAGCAGAGCGATGTTGCTGGCCATTAGCCAGGTCTTCGGATTCACCGCTTGAAATAGCGTCCCTTGCAGTGCAGTCATCGGCTGTACTCGCCCTTGTAATTCCGGTGCTGATGAGCGCACGATTTTCCACGATAGCCACAGCAGATAGGCGCATCCCAGCACGGTAAGAGGGAGGCGAATGACGCTCATCCAGCTCAGCAGAAGTTCCAGAGCCACACCCATCAGTGCGGTTTGTATCCCACAGCCAATGGTAATGCCCACCATCATCGGTAATGTACGACGCAGGCCAAAATTGACGCCTGACGTTGCTAACAGCAGATTATTGGGTCCCGGCGTGATGGACATGACGGTGACGTAGCTGAAAAAAGAAGGGTCGAGCATGGTGTTATCCTGATGATGGGGAAGAACACTATGGTAGGCAGAAAAAAGAAATGGTTACAGATACACAAAACGATTATTGTAATGGGTACAAAATGCATTAATCCTTAACTGTACTCATTGGCTGGCGGGGGAACTGTGTCCATTATCGACTCACAAGAAAGTACGCTCTATCAACAGCTCGCGGAAACCTTCGCCACTGCTATTCATCAAGGGACGTTAGCGCCGGGAAGCCGCTTGCCCTCTATTCGTCGCGTCGCCGGATCGCATCAGGTGAGCGTGAATACGGTATTGAATGCCTGGCGTATCCTCGAAGATCGCGGGTTGATCGAAGCACGGCCGCAGTCCGGCTATTTTGTACGAGGACGTTTGCCGTCACTGACGGAAAGTAAGCCTCATCGTGCGCAGGTGATTGTGCCGGGCAGTGAGAAACTGGATCTGATTGATACGGTGTTTGCTGCTCAGACGCACCCGGATTACACCAACATTTCTCTGGCGTGCCCACAACATGCCGATTTCTATCCAACCGAAAAGATCAGCCGTATTACCGCTTCCTTGCTGCGGCGACAGCCTGAGCTGATTGGTCGCTATGCGTTACCGCCGGGCAGTGAACGGCTGCGGCGCGAAGTGGCGCGGCGAGCCATGGACTTGGGTATGACATTGACGCGTGAAGACATCACGATCACTCATGGCTGCATGGAGGCACTACAGCTGGCGCTGCGCACCGTCACGCAACCGGGTGACTGTGTTGGACTGGAAACGCCCACCTATTTCTATCTCTTTCCTCTGCTGGCCAGCCTGGGATTGAAAACGGTAGAAATTCCCACCGATCCGCAACGTGGCCTCGCGCTGGACGCGTTGGAATTGCTGCTGTCAGAAGGGCGGCTACAGGCGATTATCGCGATGCCGAATGCCCAAAATCCGCTGGGATGCAGTATGACACTGGCGGATAAAAAGCGGCTGGCAAAGCTGGTGAATGACTATCAGGTTCCGCTTATTGAGGATGGGTTATACAGCGAACTTCAATTTACCTGGCCGCTGTCGCCGACGGTGAAAGCCTTTGATCGCGAAGGGTGGGTGATTTACTGCTCCAGTTTCACGAAAACGCTGGCACCGGATTTTCGCATTGGCTGGATGGCGTCAGGCCGTTTCCGTGCCAAAGTGGCGCGGCTGAAAGCGGTATCGTCAATGGCGGAATCGGCGCTGCTATCGGAAACACTGGCGCAGTTTCTGGAGTCCGGCGGTTACGATCACCATCTGCGTACGCTGCGCCGTCGCTATGCCGCACAGATGGATGAGGCCCGTGGGCTGATCGCCCGACACTTTCCACTGGGGACACGGGCGACGCAGCCACAGGGCGGTTTTGTCTTCTGGCTGGAATTACCGGGCAATGTGGATGGTGTTGAATTGTTCCATCGCCTACTACAAGAGCAGATTTGCGTCACGCCCGGCGAGCTTTATACGCTGAGTGGCCGCTGTAAGCACGCGCTGCGGCTCTCGTGCTGCTACCCGTTTGATGAACGCTACACGTATGCACTTAAGCGCGCGGGGGCGCTGGCGTGTGAAATGAGCGGTATCGGGCCGGGTAGCGCAACGTAGTCCTATCCCTATGAACGTAGCTGAATAAACATCGCTTATGGCGTGCCGTTTCGTCCCCAGGTCAGGTAGCCTGCACGTGCGCTTAAGCGCTCATAGTAGGCACGGACGGCGGGATAGTCTGTGTGCTCTAGCGGCGTTTCATACCAGCGATTTACCGACAGCCCGATGGGAATGTCGGCCAGTGTAAAGGTGTCTCCAGCAACGTAGTGGCCGGTTCGCTCCAGTTGTTGATTCAAAATACCCATGGTGCGTGACCAAAGATTGCAGGAGGCGGCCAGCAGTTGCGGATCCTGATGGGCGGGAGACTGGCGTACCAGTGACATAAAGGCGTAACGCCATGAAGGATTGAGCTCATTGGCCTGCCAGTCGATCCATTGATCGATCGAAGCTCGGATGCGTGGATCTTGCGGGTAGAGCCAGGCTCCGTCCTTCGCATTGGCGAGGTAACGTATAATCGCGTTCGATTCCCACATGACGAAATCCTCGTCCTGAATAACCGGTATCATGGCATTGGGATTGAGCGCTAAAAATTCCGGTGATTGCGGTGACTGATAGCCCTCACCCCAATCTTCGCGGTCGAAGGAAATCGCCAACTCATCACACAGCCACAGCACTTTCCGAACGTTGATCGACGACGTGCGCCCTAGAATCTTTAACATGATCTCTCCGCTATTTTCAGGAACATAGACTTACTCATAACCAATTTGAGACGGCTTGTCATTCTCAAACGAGAATCCTGACGAAAAAAGCGGGGAGGGGAGTTCATGGAGGCTGAAACAACGGATGAATACGACGGCGTCAGTGTTAGTGAATGACGCCGTCGAGATGCGCTTTTACAGGCGTGAGAAGCAGCGCTGCGCGGCTTCGATGGTGCGTTCGATGTCCTGTGGCGTATGCGCCAGCGACATAAAGCCAGCTTCAAAAGCGGACGGTGCGAGATAAACCCCTTCTTCCAGCATCATGTGGAAGAACCGCTTAAAGCGTTCGACGTCGCACTTCATCACATCCTGATAGCAGGTGACGCTCTCTGCATCGGTGAAGAACAGGCCAAACATACCGCCCGCCTGATTCACGACCAGCGGAATATTTTCGGCTTTCGCCGCAGCCAGCAAGCCTTCTGCCAGCTGATTGGTCAACGCGGTGAGCTTTTCATGTACGCCGGGTTTCGCCACTTCCGTTAAACAGGCGAAGCCTGCTGCCATCGCAATGGGGTTGCCGGACAGCGTGCCTGCCTGATAAACCGGACCGGTCGGTGCCAGCGCTTGCATGACTTCACGCTTACCGCCGAATGCGCCAACGGGCATACCGCCGCCGATGATTTTCCCCAGACAGGTCAGGTCCGGCACCACGCCATAGTGTGACTGTGCACCTGCCAGTGCGACACGGAAGCCAGTCATCACTTCATCGATGATGAACAGGGCACCAAACTCGTCGCACAGGGCGCGCAGGCCGGGAAGGAAATCTGGCAGCGGTGGAACGCAGTTCATGTTGCCTGCGACGGGTTCGACAATGATTGCAGCGATCTCGTCAGGGTATTGCTCAAATGCGGCACGAACGGATGACAGATCGTTATACACGCAGGTCAGTGTGTGGCGAGCAAAGTCGGCCGGAACGCCGGGGGAGTTCGGTTGACCGAGCGTCAGCGCACCGGAACCGGCTTTCACCAGCAGGCAGTCGGCGTGGCCGTGGTAGCAGCCTTCAAATTTGATGATTTTGTCGCGGCCGGTGTAACCACGCGCCAGACGGATTGCGCTCATGGTGGCTTCTGTCCCGGAGTTGACCATCCGCACCATATCCATGCTGGGCACCAGGGAGGTCACCAGACGCGCCATCTGCACTTCCATCTCTGTCGGCGCGCCAAAGCTCAGGCCGCGTTCTGCGGCGGCGATCACCGCATCACGAATTGCCGGGTGATTGTGCCCCAGCACCATCGGACCCCACGACCCCACGTAATCAATGTACGCTTGCTCGTCAGCGTCGTAGAGATAAGCGCCATCAGCCCGTTCGATGAACAGCGGAGTACCGCCAACGCCGTTAAAAGCACGAACGGGTGAGTTCACGCCACCGGGAATAAGTTGCTGTGCCGCAGCATACAGGCTTTCAGATTTGTTCATTACGCGGTCCTGACTGGTCTTGATCGTAAAATGTAGGGGTATTCTAATGAACTGACCGCCGTTATGAAATCGCTGTGCGAATACCATTGAGTTTTCTTTGTTTTGCTCTGAGCGATCATGGGCACCATTACCTTAAAAGGAGTAAGATTGACTTCTCTCTTATTCTGATGTGGCAGTACGACCTGTGGTTAAATTATCTACCGCTTCCTCGTCTTCTTTCTCTGCAACGCGCAAAGCCGCAATAAAACAGTTTATGCGGCAGGATAAAACGCCCGTATTGATTTTACTGCTGGCAGCCGCTGTCGGCTCTCTGGTGGGATTACTCGGGGTCGCGTTTGAAAAAGCAGTCAATGGGGTGATGGCGCTTCGTATGACAACGCTTGCTGAATTCTCGGACCGCAGTTTTATCTGGGTGCTGGCGTTTGGGATTTCAGCGCTGTTGGCGCTATGCGGTTACTTTCTGGTGCGTTACTTTGCACCGGAAGCTGGCGGCTCGGGGATTCCTGAAATTGAAGGGGCGCTTGAAGAACTGCGTCCTGTGCGGTGGTGGCGCGTGATTCCAGTAAAATTCTTTGGCGGCATTGGAACGCTCGGCTCGGGTATGGTGCTAGGCAGAGAGGGGCCAACGGTTCAGCTCGGCGGTAATGTTGGTGGAATGATTGCCGATTTATTTCTCCGAAAACGACAGGAAGGGCGGCATACGCTTTTGGCCACGGGGGCGGCGGCGGGGTTATCCGCTGCGTTTAATGCGCCTCTGGCGGGCATTCTTTTTATTATTGAGGAAATGCGTCCTCAGTTTCGCTATAACCCTATCTCGATCAAAGCCGTCTTTATCGGTGTGATTATGTCGAGTATTGTCTTCCGCGTGTTTAACGGCGAGCGAGCGGTGATCGATGTCGGGCAGCTTGCTTCTGCGCCGCTGAGTACGCTGTGGCTTTATTTGCTGCTCGGCATGATCTTTGGTGTGGTTGGCGTGATCTTTAACCAACTTGTGTTGCGGACTCAGGCCGTTTTTTTACGCTTTCACGGCCAGCATTTATCTCGATTTTTACTGGTTGGCGCGCTGGCTGGTGGCATCTGTGGCGTACTGTCTCTGGTATTCAATGAGGCAACCGGCGGTGGTTTTGCGTTAATTCCTGCTGCGGCGGCCGCGCATTACAGCATTGGCATGCTGCTCGTTATTTTTGCCGTACGTGTGCTGATGACATTGCTGTGTTTTTGCTCCGGGGCTCCCGGCGGTATCTTTGCCCCCATGTTGGCATTAGGAACGCTATTAGGTGCGGCATTCGGTATGACGTCGGCGCTGCTGTTCCCTGATTATGCGATTGATGCGAGTACCTTTGCGATTGCGGGAATGGGGGCGCTGTTCGCGGCCTCCGTACGGGCGCCCTTGACTGGGATCGTGCTGGTGCTGGAAATGACGGATAATTATCAGCTGATTTTGCCGATGATAGTGACCTGTCTGGGGGCGACGTTGTTAGCTCAGTTCCTGGGAGGCAAGCCGTTGTATTCGTCCATTCTGGCCAGAACGTTACAGCGCCAATTACAGGCTGAGGCGGAGATAAATTCAACAACCGCTGTCAAATCTTGAACGTTTTCTCATCCTGCCGGATAATGAGCGTATGAATGTGGGTCTATCACCTGATAAGCCCTGAGTTGGGAGTAAAAATATGAGCGACGATATAGCAGCACTGCCTCTGCAATTTACTGATGCAGCGGCAAGCAAGGTGAAAAACCTGATTGCTGATGAAGAAAACCCAGAGCTGAAACTGCGTGTATATATCACGGGCGGCGGCTGTAGTGGCTTCCAGTATGGTTTTACCTTTGATGATCAAATCAACGACGGCGATATGACGATTGAGAAGCAAGGTGTGTCGCTGGTGGTTGACCCGATGAGCCTGCAATATCTGGTTGGCGGTGCGGTGGATTATACCGAAGGGCTGGAAGGTTCTCGCTTTGTCGTGACAAACCCGAATGCGAAATCCACCTGTGGCTGTGGTTCCTCTTTCAGCATTTGATTCTGCATTGCGGTTATTGACCGACTAAAAAATAAAAACCGTGTCCTGACAACAAGACACGGTTTTTTTATCGCAGGTGTGTTTTTACTGTGATTACCATTCGACCGTAATCAAACGCGTTTCCGTACCCTGCGTTGTTTTTGCCGCAGACGTCGAAAATTTTGCCTGATCGATCTGAATACGTGACTCCGTAATCTTAGGTTGTGGTACAGAGGCTACGTTACATGTCATTTGATATTGACCGGATTGAGGCGTTACGCCGCACGCCGGTTGTATGGTCAGTTGAGCGTTAATTTGCCCGCCCTGACTCCCTGCATATGCCGTGCTACAGGCCGCCATCAGTAAGCCCGCGTAAAGCAACGCATTTTTCATAGTTAAAGCTACCTGGTGTTAAAGGAACCGATACCGATTCAAAGTTTTCTCATTTCGTATTGCTTTGGCGTTATCGCCGGGTGGTAATCAACACCATGAGTGATGCCTATAATTCCACCGTTGCGTTCAGATTATCGGCAAATGTTGGCGAAATAAAAGCCTGCTAGTGTTACAACTTGTATACTAATGAAGCTATTGTTATCGGAATGATTTCACTGTGTTAATTAACAATCACTTCGTTGACGAAAATGTGGATCTTACTTCTGCCAGCTGAGAACAAATTTGCTGGGCTGCCAATAGCAAACGAGGGCTGCTGCGGCTAAACCAGTCTTCATTGACGGTCATCACTGGCACCGCTAATTGTGGCTGCCAAAACGCCTGCACGCTGGCAATCCTTTCTGGCGTCCCACCAACAATAATGGCCTGTGGCTGCCGCCTTAACACCTGTTCGCGACTGACCTGCGGCCAGGGCACCGGGCTGTCGCTAAAGACATTTTCTGCACCGCACAGTGAAACGATTTGGCTTTGCAGCGTCGCTTGAGAAGACGTAAACAGCGGCTGAGTGCCGAATTGAATGAATACCCGCAACGGAGCGGCATTATGCCTCTCGTTAGCGTGCTGGAGTTTGCCTATTTCTTGCTGAAAATCTGTCGCAGCTTGTTCTGCTTGCTCAGGATGGCGGCTGTAGGTCGCCAACTGCCTCAATGATGCAGGGATATCGTCTAACGTTTTCGCATCCAGATAAACGATGGGTATCGAGAAGTTGGCAAGTTGCTCCAGTGGTCGCTGCGGGTTGCCCTCGCGCCAGGCCAGAATCAGATCGGGCTTGAGGGCGAGGATTCGCTCCAAATTGATTCCCTGCCAGGAAGCCACCTGTTCCAATTTTTTCGCTTCTGGCGGGTAATCTGACCAGGCACTGACCGCAACCAACTGTTCGCCCATGCCTGCCGCATAGGCCATTTCCGTCGCGTGCGGTGCGAGACTAATGACGCGCTGCGGAATGGCGTAAGCGGCGGTGCAGAGCAGTAGCCCGGTTAGCCAGCAGAAGAACCTGACTGTCACGATTAGCGTGCGGCCAGCTTAGCCAGAATCGCTTCCACCATCCGCGTGGATTGCTGTGCCGCAACGCTCAGGAATTCATCGAAACTCAGGTGTGATGCTTTATCGGCTACATCAGAAATGGCACGCACCACCACAAACGGAACGGCGAACTGGTGGCAGACATGTGCGATTGCCGTTGCTTCCATTTCCACGGCAATGGCGTTCGGGAAGGTCGTGCGGATACGGGCTAATGGTTCTGCGCCATTAATGAAGGCATCACCGCTGACAACCAGACCGCGCACGGCGTTCAGTTGTAAATCGGCAATAGTTTCCTGTGCCAGCGCGATGAGTTTTTCATCGGCAGGGAAAGCGGCAGGGCAGCCCGCCATCTGACCGGGCTCATAGCCAAAGGCCGTGACGTCGGCATCGTGGTAACGAACTTCATCAGACACCACGATATCACCCACGTTCAAGCTAGGTGCCAGCCCACCTGCGGAACCGGTGTTAATGACGACGTCTGGCTTACTGTGTTCCAGCAGCAGCGTGGTGCCGAGTGCGGCGGAGACTTTACCGATACCCGATTTCAGCAGTGCGACTTCCACGCCGTTGATGTGTCCAGTGTAGATTTCGCAGCCTGCACGCTGGAAGGTCTGACGGTTTTCAATCCGATCGCGCAGTAGCGTTACTTCTTGTTCCATCGCGCCGATAATACCGACTTTCATAAGGTTCCCCGCAAATTCTGTTATAAATGGAAGGTGTGCATCACGGACGTTAGTCTATCATGGCTAGCGGGATGAGATGGAGTGTCCATCATTGTGCTGTAGCGGGATGACATGGAGAACTGTATGTCTGATATCGATTTCGCCAAAAAAATGAGCTTTCAGCGGCATTTCAGCCGACCTAAAACGGCTGACAGTGAATATGCGATTGTGCGCCAGTTTGAGAGCGATCGTGGTCGTATTATTAACTCCGCCGCCATCCGTCGCTTACAGCAAAAAACCCAGGTCTTTCCGCTGGAACGTAATGCGGCGGTCCGTTCCCGTCTGACCCATTCGATGGAAGTTCAGCAGGTGGGGCGCTATATCGCCAAAGAGATTTTGCACCGGCTGCAAGCTGATGGCCGGCTGGCATCGCTGGGTCTGGAAGACAGACAAACGCCATTTGAAAGCATGGTCGAAATGGCGTGCCTGATGCATGATATCGGCAATCCGCCGTTTGGGCATTTTGGCGAATCCGCGATTAACCAATGGTTTAGAACATTGCTGGATAGCCATTATCTGGACAATGAATCCCTGGAACGGGTCGATGACTGTAAAGTCCCTACGCTGCGGATGCAGCAGGACGGGTTGGACGAATTGCGTGGGCAAATCCGGCAGGATCTGAGCCACTTTGAAGGTAACGCACAGGCGATCCGACTGGTACACACGTTGCTGAAGCTTAATCTGACCTACGGGCAGGTGGCGTGTATTTTGAAATATACCCGTCCCGCATATTGGCACGGCGAACTGCCGGCGGATTACCACTATTTGATGAAGAAGCCGGGCTACTATCTGGCAGAAGAAGCGTTTGTCGCCAGACTGCGTGAAGAATTGGATATGGGGGAATTTCATCGTCATCCGCTGAGCTACATTATGGAAGCGGCGGATGATGTGTCCTACTGCATTGCGGATTTAGAAGATGCTGTGGAGAAAGAGATTCTCACGATCGAAGAGCTTTACGATCGCCTGCGTGAGAATTGGGGCGAGGGGGCAGAGAAAGACATCTTCGCGAAAACGATTGAACGTGCCTACAAAGAACGCGAGCGCTTTCAATGGCGTAGCCACGACGATCAGTTCTTCATGAATCTTCGCGTTTATACCGTGGGGCAAATGGTGCCGCATGCCGCGTTGCGTTTTATTGATAACCTGCCGGAGGTGTATGCCGGATCGTTCAATCAGGCGTTGCTTGAAGACGATAGCCCACAGAATCGCTTGCTAGGGATTTTCAAACGCGTCGCCTTAAAACACGTTTTTAATCATCATGAGGTTGAACAGTTGGAGCTACAGGGAGATCGCGTGATTCGCGGCCTACTGGATATTTATAGCCCACTGCTCGACATGCCCTATCAGGATTTCAGCCAGCTCGTTCGCGAAGATACACACAGGCGTTATCCGATTGAAACGCGGCTTTACCACAAGCTATCCAGCAAGCACTGTCTGGCTTATTGCGAAGCGGTTGCCGCGTTGGAAGCCTTGCCCGAAAGTGAGCGAATCGTCCGTGAGTATTATTATCGGGCGCGTCTGATTCAGGATTACATCAGCGGCATGACGGATTTGTACGCCTACGACGAATACCGCAAGCTGATGGCGGCAGATTAACGACGAACAGACGGCAATGGAAATCGCGAGTTTTGTAAAGCCGTTCAATATTTCCTTACGCTTCACGATCTTCCCCTTGGGAACATTGTTGGTCCATATTTATCTCATACAGCACGACCACTGAGTGTACCCGGTGTCGGGTACACGGGCCGTAAGACTCGCGTGTTGATTACTATGAGACATACTCCTATGAAAAGAAAATCACTGGTTTTGAGTGCGCTGGCGTTAAGTCTGGCGATGGCGATGGGCTCCACCACGGCGAATGCGGCTGAGTCAGCGGCGTCTGCCGCGTCATCGGGTCAGCTCCCTAGTTTGGCTCCCATGCTGGAAAAGGTCATGCCTTCCGTAGTGAGCATCTATGTGGAAGGGCATACCACCAATGCGGGCAATGCGGGAAAAGAAGGTATCCCACCGCAGCTTCAGCCATTTTTTGGTGAAAACTCGCCTTTCTGCCAGGACGGATCGCCGTTCCAGTCGTCGCCTGTGTGTCAGGGAGAAGGGGACGATGATGACAACGGCCAACAGCAACCAAAACAGGAAAATTTCCAGGCGCTGGGTGCAGGTGTCGTGATTAATGCGGAGAAAGGCTATGTGGTGACTAACAGCCACGTGGTGGAGAACGCCGATAAGATTCAGATTCGACTCAGCGATGGCCGTAAGTATGACGCCAAGATGTTAGGAAAAGATCCGCGTTCAGATATCGCACTGGTGCAGTTGAAAGACTTCAAAAATCTGACGGCTATCAAGGTCGCGGATTCTGACCAGTTGCGGGTCGGTGACTATACGGTGGCGATTGGTAACCCATATGGTCTGGGCGAAACGGCGACCTCGGGCATTGTGTCCGCGCTGGGGCGTAGTGGGTTGAATATTGAAAACTATGAGAACTTTATTCAGACCGATGCGGCGATCAACCGGGGGAATTCCGGTGGGGCACTGGTGAACCTGAATGGAGAACTGGTTGGTCTGAATACCGCGATTCTTGCGCCAGATGGCGGCAATATCGGGATTGGTTTCGCTATCCCCAGCAATATGGTGAAAAGCGTCGTGGCACAGATTGTCGAATTTGGCGAAGTGAAGCGCGGCGAGCTGGGCATTACCGGGACGGAGCTGAATTCTGAGCTGGCGCAGGCGATGAAAGTGGATGCCCAGCGTGGCGCGTTTGTAAGCCAGGTTCGGCCGAAATCGGCAGCCGATGAAGCGGGCATCAAGGCGGGCGATGTGATCGTGACGCTGAATGGAAAAGCGGTCAGCAGCTTCTCCGCGCTGCGGGCGCAGGTCGGATCGCTACCGGTGGGCAGCAAGGTGGATCTGGGGCTGTTGCGCGAGGGTAAACCGCTGACGGTTGAAGTGACGCTGCAACAAAGCAATCAGGCTCAGGTGGCTTCCGGTAATCTCTACTCTGGCATTGAAGGTGCCGAGCTGAGCAACACGCAGGTCGACGGTGAGAAAGGCGTCAAAGTGGATAACGTCAAACCCGGTTCCGCCGCGGCTAAAATTGGTCTGAAGAAGGACGACATTATTCTCGGGGTTAACCAGCAGGCGGTACAGAATATTGGCGAGTTGCGTAAAATTCTCGACAGCAAACCGGCAGTATTGGCGCTGAATGTGCGTCGTGGCGGCAGCACGATTTATCTGCTGGCTCAATAACCGCACCGCTCAGTACCTAAGCGGATAATTACCTTTTAAGACACCTTGTTACGTTGACCGATCGATCGGGCACTTAGGTGCTCGACCGTTTCCTGTTTTTTCATGAACGTGCTTTTGTGAGTTCTTCCACAGATTTAATCTAATTCCCGTTTCTTTGTTAATTTGCACAATGTGTGGCGCACCGTGTGGCGGTATGCTGGTGCAATTGTCAATGTTCCTCTCAGAGGTAAAAATGGCGTCGTATCATCTCAATGCCAAGATGGCACAGGATATTGTCGCGCGAACCATGCAGATCATTGATAGCAATATCAACGTGATGGATGCTCGCGGTAAGATTATCGGCAGTGGCGATCAGGAACGATTGGGGGAGTTACATGAAGGGGCTTTGCTGGCGCTCTCGCAGGGACGGGTTGTCGATATTGATGATGCCGTGGCGCGCCATCTGCACGGCGTACGTCCGGGCATTAATTTACCTTTGCGCATCGACGGTGAAATCGTTGGCGTTATCGGCCTGACGGGCAACCCCAGCCAGCTACGGCAATACGGCGAACTGGTCTGCATGACGGCGGAAATGATGTTGGAACAGGCGAGGCTGCTGCATATGCTGGCGCAGGATAGCCGCCTGCGCGAAGAGCTGGTACTGAACCTGATTCGCACCGACGATCTCTCCCCCGCCCTGATGGAGTGGGCGCAGCGCTTGGGCATCGATCTGAATAAGCCCCGCGTCGCGGCGGTGATCGAAGTGGACAGCGGGCAGCTTGGGGTGGATTCCGCTATGGCGGAGCTACAGCAGTTGCAAACGCTGCTGACCACGCCGGAACGTGACAACCTTATCGCTATCGTTTCGTTGACGGAAATGGTGGTGCTGAAACCGGCGCTAAATACCCACGGACGCTGGGATGCAGAAGATCACCGGCGTCGGGTGGATACACTGATGTCGCGCATGGCGGAAAGCAGCCGGCTACGGGTACGGCTGGCGCTAGGAAACTATTTTGCTGGCCCTGGCAGTATCGCGCGTTCTTATCGCACGGCACGTACGACCATGAGCGTGGGTAAGCAACGTATGCCCGCTCAGCGCTGTTATTACTATCAGGATCTGATGTTGCCCGTACTGTTGGACAGCCTGCGCGGCGGCTGGCAGGCAAACGAGCTGGTGCGGCCACTCTCGAAGCTGAAAGCAATGGATGGAAATGGTCTGCTGCGTCGGACGCTGGGTGCCTGGTTCCGTAATAATGTTCAGCCCGGTGCGACGGCGAAAGCGCTGTTTATTCATCGCAATACGCTGGAGTATCGTCTCAACCGTATCTCTGAACTGACGGGGTTAGATCTGGGGAATTTCGACGATCGTTTGCTGCTATACGTGGCTTTGCAACTCGATGAAGAAGAGTAGGGCCGAAAGAAACGGCGTTTACGCCCATCCTGACTCAAGCTGGTTTTCCCGCCGCACTCACCTGATGCCTTAGGGCATCAGGGCTATCCCATCTTCCCTCACAAAACGTCGTCAACGGCGACAAAATTGCTTAGATTGAAAACTATTACATAACCATTAACAATATAACGCGATAGCATAAATTATCGCGAAACAATATTTTTGCCCCCTCCCTATATCCACTATTGTCACTTCCATGTTGTCAGCCTGATATACCCGTCCTATTTCAAGCTGCATGCGCGCTGTGCAAAACGATCGCGTTTTGTCCTGCAAGTTGAATTATTTAATTTATTAATCAGTCACATCCGTCATGATTTTATCTGATACTTTCGAGCATTAGGGAGTGATAAGAATGTCAATACGTCGTCTGGGGTTATCTGTTGCTACGGCAGCACTGTTGTTTTCCGGTGTGGCCTCGGCGGCTACCGAATTATTAAACGTGTCTTACGATCCGACGCGTGAGCTGTATCAGCAATACAATGCGGCGTTTATTAAGCATTGGAAAGCGACCACCGGTGAAGATATCACCATCAAAAACTCGCACGGCGGCTCTGGAAAGCAGGCGCGTTCGGTGATTGACGGCTTGCAGGCTGACGTGGTGACGCTGGCGCTGGCTGGGGATATCGATGCATTAAATCTGAATCAACAGCTGATCGATCCTAAATGGCAGGCGCGTTTGCCTGACAACAGCACGCCTTACACTTCCACCATCGTTTTTCTGGTGCGTAAAGGTAATCCAAAACAAATCAAAGACTGGAACGATCTGGTGAAGCCGGGCGTTGAAGTCATCACGCCAAACCCTAAAACTTCTGGCGGCGCGCGTTGGAACTTCCTGGCGGCGTGGGCATATGCTAAAGCGCAACCGGGCGGCAATGATGAAACCGCACTGAAATTTGTGACTGAGTTGTATCGTCATGCGCCAGTTCTGGATACCGGTGCGCGTGGGGCAACCATTAGTTTTGTACAGCGTCAGTTAGGCGATGTGCTGCTGGCATGGGAAAACGAAGCGTACCTGTCTCTGCAAGAGCAGGGCGGCGATCAGCTGGAGATCGTCACACCGTCTCTGTCGATTCTGGCTGAACCGCCGGTTGCCGTTGTCGACAAAGTCGTTGAGCGCAAGGGAACGCAGAAACAGGCTGAAGCCTATCTGCAATACCTCTACAGCGACGAAGCACAGCGCATCATCGGTAAAAATTTCTACCGTCCGCGCAACGCCAAGATTGCCGAAGAGTTTAAAGATCAGTTTGCCCCTGTGAATCTGGTGACGATTGATAAGGATTTCGGCGGCTGGAAAGCGGCACAGGACAAATTCTTTAATGATGGCGGCGTGTTCGACGCAATCTTTAAAGAGATCAATAAGTAAGTTTTAACGTCTGACGGATTAAGGCCGCTATCACATAGCGGCTTTTTTCAGGTTAAAAGGCTGGCGAGAGCTGCCCTAAACCCTCTGTCAGGTAGCGCGTGTCGGCAAGCAGTTGTTGGCTGGGTAGTGAGTATGAAAATTAAAGGCACGGTATGTCACAGCGTTCTTCCTCAGTGATTCCCGGTTTCGGGCTAACGTTAGGGTTCAGCCTGAGCTATTTAGGATTAATTGTCCTCATTCCGTTGGCGGGGATGTTTTTATATGCCAGTCAACTAACGTTTGGGCAATTTTGGGATTTGATAACCAGCCGTCAGGTGCTTTTTTCCCTGCGGCTTTCGTTTGGTACGGCGCTGGCGGCGGCTTTTATTAACGGCATTCTCGGGACGTTACTGGCCTGGGTGCTTGTGCGTTATACCTTTCCCGGCCGTAAAGTGATCGATGCCATGATCGACATGCCCTTCGCTCTGCCAACCGCAGTCGCGGGGATTGCCCTGACGGCGTTGTATGCACCGAATGGCCTGATTGGCTCGCTGTTTCCGTTCAAAATTGCCTATACCGGTATTGGTATTACGCTGGCGCTTATTTTCGTGACGCTGCCTTTTGTGGTCAGAACGCTGCAACCGGTGCTTGCTGATATTCCTAAAGAAGTCGAGGAGGCCGCCGCCTGTCTGGGCGCGCGTCCGCTTCAGGTTTTCCGCCATGTGTTGCTGCCTGCACTGTTGCCGGCGTGGCTGACGGGTTTTGCACTGGCCTTTGCGCGCGGTGTTGGGGAATACGGCTCCGTGGTGTTTATCGCGGGGAACATTCCGTTTAAAACCGAAATCCTGCCGCTGCTGATCGTCTCCAAGCTCGATCAGTATGACTATAAAGGCGCTACTGGGATCGGCGTGTTCATGCTGCTGGTTTCTTTCATTATGCTGCTGCTGATTAACGTGTTGCAGCGCCGCATTCAACCGAAACTGTAAGGGCTGGTCGTCATGGAACAGGTTATTTCCGCTCAGGCCAGCGCGGCTAAAAGAAAAAAGCAGCCCGCAGCCTATTACATTCTGGTTTCACTGGCGTGGATCGTCTTTTTTCTGATTCTGGTGCTGCCGCTGATGATGGTGGTGACTCAGGGGCTGGATAAGGGGATCGATGCATTTTGGGACGCAATTACTGAACCGGATGCGATCTCCGCACTTAAGCTGACGCTGCTTGCGACCGTCATTTCCGTGCCATTGAACGTGGTGTTCGGGCTGGCGACGGCGTGGTGTGTGACGAAATTCGAATTTCGTGGCAAGAGCTTTTTGCTGGCGCTGATCGATCTGCCGTTTTCCGTTTCCCCCGTTGTGGCGGGGTTGGTTTATGTGCTGCTGTTTGGCGCACAAAGCAAGATTTATCCCTTCCTGCTTGAACACGATCTGCAAATTGTTTATGCCGTGCCGGGCATCGTGCTGGCGACGATTTTCGTCACGCTGCCTTATGTTGCCCGTGAGCTGATTCCGCTGATGGAAGAACAGGGGTCGCAGGAAGAAGAAGCCGCGCGTCTGCTGGGGGCGAACGGTTGGCAAATGTTCTGGCATATCACGCTGCCGAATGTGAAGTGGGCGTTGATCTACGGCGTGGTGCTGTGTACTGCGCGCGCGATGGGGGAATTTGGTGCCGTTTCCGTCATTTCCGGCCATATTCGCGGCTTGACGAACACGCTGCCTCTGCATATCGAAATTCTTTATAACGAGTACAACATCGTTGCGGCCTTCAGCGTGGCGATTCTGCTGCTGATCATGTCGCTGGTAGTGCTGTTACTGCGCCAGTGGAGTGAAGGTCGATTGACGAAGCAAATACAGAAACAACAGGAGTTGGCCAAAAATGAGCATTGAGATTCGCAATATTAATAAACAATTTGGCCAGTTCCGGGCGCTGAACGAGATTAATTTGTCGATCCACAGCGGCGAGCTGGTGGCGTTGCTGGGGCCATCGGGCTGCGGTAAGACCACGCTGCTGCGTATTATCGCCGGGCTGGAACAGCCGGATAGCGGCAGTATTATTTTCCACGGTCAGGATGTGTCCGTCCACGATGTGCGCAAACGCAACGTAGGGTTTGTATTCCAGCACTACGCGCTGTTTCGTCACATGACCGTGTTCGATAACGTCGCGTTTGGGCTACGCATGAAGCCGAAAAATATCCGGCCATCAAAGAGTGAAATCGAAAAGAAAGTGCATGAGCTGCTGAATCTGGTGCAACTGGACTGGCTGGGGGATCGCTATCCTGAGCAGCTTTCCGGCGGTCAGCGCCAGCGTATTGCACTGGCGCGTGCCTTGATCGTCGAACCGAGCATTCTGCTGCTGGATGAACCTTTTGGCGCGCTGGATGCCAAGGTGCGCAAAGAGCTGCGCCGCTGGCTGTCTCAGTTGCATGAAGATATCGATCTGACGTCGGTATTTGTGACGCACGATCAGGAAGAGGCGATGGAAGTGGCTGACCGCATCGTGCTGATGAATAAAGGCGTGATTGAACAAATCGGTACGCCGGCGGAGGTGTATAACAACCCTGCCAGCGAATTTGTTTACCATTTCCTTGGCGACAGCAACCGGTTGAAAGTGGCGCAGACGGAAGAGACGATTCTGTTCCGTCCGCATGAGGTGTCGCTATCTGTTCAGGCACAGGAAGGTTATCAGGCGGTGACGGTACGGGATATTCGTCCACTTGGTGCCTTAACACGTCTGTCGTTGAAGCTGGGTGAACAGTCAGAGCTGATTGAAGCGGAAGTCGCAAAAGATGATGCAAGCCTGAACGGACTACAGAAAGGCGATGTGATTCAGTTCAAGCCTAAGCGCTACAGCCACGATTGGGAAATTTGATGGGTAGATCGTAGAAATAAAAAACCCGCGAAATTCGCGGGTTTTTTGCTTTTATCGGAAATGCCTGCCGTATGGTAAGGATTAGCGATAAGCGGGATTAGAGGCAACAGAGTAACGGCCGCTGCCCACCAGCATGATGATAATACCAGCAAAGAAATAGAGTGCTTCCAGTTCCAGCGCCCAGGCGCCAACGTCGGTCAGGGTGAAGAATTTACCCGTGCCAACCATCAGCGTTGCCACAACCAGCGTCAGCGCGGCAATCAGGCCGGAAATACGGGTAAATACGCCCAGAATAATCAGAATCGGTGCAACGACTTCGCCCACGTAGACACCGTAAGCGATAAAACCTGGCAGGCCTGCGCCTTGCAGCATCTGTACGATCCAACCCACACCGTGCTCAATTTTTGCTACGCCGTGAAACAGCAGCAGAATACCCACGGTTAAACGCAGTAAAAGTTTACCTGCATCGGGATGATCGGTTAAACGCGTGAACCACTGATTCAACTGAGAAATCATACTAGACAACCTCGTGAGTTAGCGAAAAGTGCTAAAGTGCTATTGGATATAAGGCGGCAGTGTCGTCGATTTAACGCCTGAATAGAAAACAAATAAATTTGATATTTTCTGTCAAAAAATTAGGTGAAGCGCGTCAACCTGGATAAGCATCACACCGCGATTTTAGAGGGCTAACGATAGATGGGCGTTCAACACCCATCTATCGCTGATGTTTGAGAAGGCACGTAATGGCAGTGCAGAACATCACGCTGCCGTATCGGCTACCTTGCGTTTCAATAGTCAATCGAATACGTCAGAGCGAATGTGCGCCCTTGTGCTGGCAGACTGGAAAGTTTGCCATAGGTGGCTTCGGCCTGCTGGCTGTAGACGGTTTTATAGTCACGATTGGCCAGATTGTAGATGCCAAAGCCGACTTGGCCGCCCAACAACGGAGCATGCGCGATGAGGTCGAACACGGTATAACCCTGAATCTTGGCTGCTGGCGTGGAACGGATGCTTGAGCTGACAGCTGCGGATTTGGCGTCATTATAAGCGCGGTCGGTTCCGCCGACGGTCAGGGATTGCAGACGTAATCCGTATCCATCAGCGAATGTCCAGTCGCTGTATAACGTGGCTTTCAGCGGAGCGACTCGGAACGCGTTGAGTTCGCGCCATTTGCCAGCGGCGTCTTTATATTCGCCTCGGGTATAGGCAAGCGTGCCGCCAACATTCCAGCTTTCAGACAGCGGATATTGCAGGTTGCCTTCCATGCCCCAAATACGTTCGTCGGTATCGGCTACTGATACACTGTAGTCACGGTTGAACTGCACCACTTTATCGGACGTGTTGTAGAACGCAGTAACGCCAGCATTCAGGCCACGGTTATCCCTCATACGCCAACCGAGCTCATAGTTGTTGACTTTGATGGAGTCGATACTGTCGCCGTTAATGGTGAATGTCGCTGGTACGTCGCGCAACATGCGCTGTGTGTCGGGCAGGCTGAAGCCTTGAGAAAAATTGGTGAATAACTGATGAGTATCGGTCAACTGGTACACTAATCCCAGGTTATACAACGTTTCGCCGTGCTTCACTTGACCGCCTTCTAACTGCCTGGCCTGATAGCCAGCTACCCGATCTGCCGTGATGGCTTCGCTGTAAGGCGTTGAGGTGGAAACCTTGTTGCGGATGATCTCGTGGCGCAGACCCGCCTGTAGGTTAAGACGTTGAGTCAGCGCATAGTCCGATTGCAAGAATAGGCCGGTTTTGTCCACTTGAACATCCGGCCCCATGGCGTAACGGTTTTCGGCTTGATAACGCAAGCCGTTACTGGCGATGAAGGTGTTGATACCGTAGGACTGCCCACTCTGGCTGTCTTTTTCCTGTTCGTAGTCAAGACCATAGGTTAACTGTAGGTCACGTCCTGCCAGACTCAGGTTCTTTTGCAATGCGGTACGCACTCCCCAGACATCAATATCCGTATTTGATTGCATTGCTACATACGTGCTGCCGCCAGGCAGCGCTGAGTGTGTGACCGCAGAGACGGAAGGGAACCAGCGTGATTGCTCTTTGCGATAATAGGCCTCAGCTGTCAGTTGCTGACCGCCCAGTATGTCTCGATTCTGGTATTGGGTATTGAAACCGTAATGCCGGGTACGGGGTTGGTCGTCAAGTTGCAGCCCTTTGATGCCCTTGAGGCTCGGCTGAAACGTTGCGGGAGTGAACAGCGCGGCCAATCCAGGGCCATAATCGGGGCCGTAGTCGCTGTCTTGCTCATCATTGTAATACCTGAACGCGCCGCTCAACTGCTGGTTGTCATCCAGATTCCAGGTTAGTCGACTGTTGAAATCGAGACTGGTCGTGTTCTGACGATCGGTTTGGGCGATTTCCGGCCCGATTCGATCGCCGTGGGCATTGCGCATGTCCCCTTGTGAGGTATAGCTCAGTCCGGCAAAACCGCTGACGTCATCGTTATGGAAAGAGGCGGTTTGCGTACCGCTGTAAGCCAGATCGGATGTAGACGGCTTATCTACGCTTTTCAATCCAAACTGACTGCTGAAAGCATAAGGTTCATCATCGGCATTACGGGTGATGATATTGATTATGCCGCCCGTAGCACCCGCGCCATAGAGGCTTGTGGCACCCGATACGACTTCGACACGTTCGATCATTGTCGGTGAGATGCTGTTGAGCTGCCGCGAACCGTCACGCGAGCCGGTGAGTGGTACGCCGTCGATCATGACCTGTACCGTGCGTCCGCGCATGGTCATACCGTAGTTACTGGTGGTCCCGGAAGCGGTAGCCAGGCCAGGTACTAACTGACCGAGAATATCGGCAGTAGACCTGCCTGCGGAGGATTGTTTGGCGATATCTTCGCGTTCAATGCTGTAAACCGTCCCGGCGATGTCGGCAATGTTTTTCACCGAGCGGGCCGCCGTTACCGTCATGACATCGGTGTCCTGTACGGGAGGCGTATCGGTCTGTGCATACGCCTGCGCACTGATGGCCAGACTCAAGAAGGTTACCCGCGCGGGGGGCGCAAGATATCGCATAATGTCTCCTGAATAACTGAATGATAAGGGTTAAATGGTTTTGGTCAGATGTTGTCTGATGAGCGGTCGGCACAGTAGAACGCTAAGTAGCGACAGCACGCCGAGCAGCAGATAATAAGCGCCATAGCCCAGCCCTGCGGCGAGAAAGCCGGAAAGCGAACCGCCAAGGAAAAATACCAGAAGTTCAAAGCACACCAGCACGGTGAAGTCGGTGCCAGCCTGTTGACGGGAGCACAGGCGCATGAACAGCGCATAAAGGCTGGTCATCGCCATGTAGCGGATCGCCAGCATCACGATGACCAGCGTGCCGAGCCCAAACCCTGACATCATGGCTGAGCCGCTGTAGAGCAGCGCGGCGAGCAACAGATAGACGCCGCTGCGCAGCCAGCCAGCGCGAACCAGCAGTACGTCGGACGAGTAACGTTTGAGCGCCCATGCGGTGATGACAGCACTCAGCAACCCGACTCCCGCTCCCGCCACCGACATCAAAAGGCCGATTTCCACCAGTGTCCATTGCTGATCGACCAGCAGCGGAGTCAGCATTGCCATGGCGGGGGCTTCAACCAGTCGGTAAAGCAGAATGAGCAGTAAAGCCCAGCGTATTTCACGACGCCTGAACGTATTGGCGAAATTGGGGCGTTCGGATGCCGGGGATAGCCGCGGACGTTCATTAATCCAGGTGACGGCGATCATGGTCAGCGCAGTTAATACCGCCAGAGACAGCAAGGCGCTGCGCCAGCCGGACAATTGATACAACAGCAGGATGCCAGCTCCGCCGATCATGCTGCCCAGCGCCACGCCGATGCTTTGCGCCATGCTGCCAAGACGATGCTCGGATTCTGCCAGTGATTCCACCGTATAGCCGTCGATGGCGATATCCTGCGTGGCAGCCCAGGTCGAGATCCATAACCCAATCAGTACGAAGGGAAGCAAGCCATAATCCAATCCGGTGAACGCCAGAACCAATACTCCGCCTGCCAGTGCGAGTTGCGTCAGCCATAACCAGGTGCGACGACGCCCCAGCACAGGCAGATAATAACGGTCAATTACCGGTGCCCAGATAAATTTGCAGGCCCAGGGTAGATAAAGCAGTGAAAGCATGCCTATCCAGCGTAGATCTACTCCCTGGCTACGCAGAATGCTCGGTAGAGCGACGTTGTAGAAATACAGTGGCAGGGCATGCGCTAAATAGAGAATCACGATCGCCGTCAGCCCTAATCGGCCGATCGGCGCGAACTCACTCGCTCGTTTCATCATTCACCCATGCCCATCATGCGTTCAGCAATCCAGTGATAGCCACTGGACCTCTCAAGTGTGACGAAGTACGGCACGCCCCAGGTTCGGTGTAGGGCGGGGACATCCAGACGAGCCTGTTCGGCTGCGTCACGGGCAATGCGCACCAGACCACGGCAGTAGTGCTGAAACGCGGGTTTGTGCTGTCGATACCAGAATGCCTGAATGGATCGGTAATCGGGAGCGAACTCGGTGTGCGCTAGCGTGCTAGCGATGAAGAAAAAGGGTTGTTTCGATTCGAGAAGCTGCTCAATGCACGCCAGCCATTCACGTATTTCCTCTGCGCTGACACTCTCCTGAAACACCGCGTCGACCAGCGCGGTTTGTGTGACACGTAAAACCATGCGTTGTTACCCTTAAAATGAAAAATGTCACAGACCTTAGACAGTCGATTGCCGTCATGTTACAAATGAGAATACTTCTAATTCAAATCGTTCGCTTAGGCTAAAAAAAGAAAAAGTTAGGCGCGACGATATTTATTCAGGTACGTTTCATGCGTGTATTCACCTGCGACCAATTAAGTCAGGCAGCCAGTGAACAGGGAGGAAAGCTGCATTTCGGCCAGGAGTTGCCGAGCGACCAGCCCGTGTTGGCTGGTTGGCAGCGGATTCAGTCCTTGGGTAATGGTCTGGTACTGTATCTGAGCCAGAGTGAAGATTTGATCGATGCGTTTAGTCAGAATTTGCTGTCACCGGGAATTACTGCCGCGTTTCTGCTTCAGGGGCAAGCGGATGTGAGTCTGGCTGGTCAGCGTCTGCGTTTCGATGCTCATTCCGCCCGTCAGCGCGCAATGTTGGTTAATCTGACGGATAGCGATCAGTTTCAACGTCATTGGCAGGCGGGCAGACGGGAAACCAAGATCTGCCTGAGTTTCAGCCCTGCCTGGTTTGAACGGTTTGCCAACGAGAGTGGCCTGTGCAGCAGCAGTTTGCTGCAATTCAGGCGTGCGCACTGGCAAAGCCTGTCATGGCAACCCGCTCCGGATGTCCTGCAACGTGCCTGTCGGCTGGTTTTCGACGATCGGTCTCCGGTTTCGCTTATCCAGCGTTTGCAATGCGAGAGTTTTGCGCTGGATCTGGCGACGGATATATTACGGAGTATTGATGCGTCGCCCCAGCAAAAGCGTTTTGGCGCTCACCTTGAATGTTGCCTGATACGCTTGAAAGACTGGCTGGATAGCGGAGAAGCCGATCGCCTGAGTATCAGCCAGATGGCTAAGACGTTGGGGACTAACCCGGTTGATTTGCAGAATGGTTTTCGTACCCGTAACGGTATCACTATTGCTGCCTACCTACGTAAGCATCGGCTGGAACGAGCCTATCAGGCGCTCCACCGACATGCCGTGTCTGTCGATGAAGCGGCCGCGCTGGCGTGCTATGAACATGTCAGTAGTTTCAGCGCCGCGTTTAAGAAGCAGTATGGATTCCCGCCTTCACAGGTCAAATAGGGTAGGGGGCACCATCATGATGGTTGGGTGGCTCCCTATCTTCAATTATTTTTTCATTTTGATTTTGGTAATACATCAAAATAGGTGAGACGTGCAGGCTGATGTTATCGCTCGACTTGCCCTTCGCGTTAATGCGAACGAGGTAGTCTGGTTTGAAAAACAGATGAAACAGAGAAATAGAATATTTGATGGATTTACTTTAGAGAGGAATCACTTTGCGGAAGTGGTGGGTCGTGCAGGATGACTCGGCCTTTGGCCTCGCCCCTTTGGGGTCAACGCTGGCGCGTTGCTGTCTCGCTTCGCTCGGCTCGAACCTGAACGCAGCTTCTCACCTGCACGATACGTGCAATAGGTAATACTTAATGGATTTACTTCAGAGAGGAATCACTTTGCGGAAGTGGTGGGTCGTGCAGGATTCGAACCTGCGACCAATTGATTAAAAGTCAACTGCTCTACCGACTGAGCTAACGACCCGCAGAAGTGGTGGGTGATGACGGGATCGAACCGCCGACCCCCTCCTTGTAAGGGAGGTGCTCTCCCAGCTGAGCTAATCACCCACTTCTGAACTACATTTACTTCTTGATTTACTTCAACTTCTAATAAGAAGACCAGCTGGTATGAGATTGGTGGGTGATGACGGGATCGAACCGCCGACCCCCTCCTTGTAAGGGAGGTGCTCTCCCAGCTGAGCTAATCACCCAATCTCAAATCTTCTTACTCTACACAGCGAGACACTTTTACATAAACTTCGTAAAGAGTGGTGGGTGATGACGGTATCGAACCGCCGACCCCCTCCTTGTAAGGGAGGTGCTCTCCCAGCTGAGCTAATCACCCCCGCTGTGTGGAGTGGCATTATAGGGATCCTTGAATGTGAGTCAACGCTTTTTAAAACTAAAATGATTGTTCGTTGTAAAATTAGGCAAGGCGTCGTATTTATCGCCGCCAGTGCTGCATCCTTGCGCAATTTAGCCTGCTATCTTGTTATTTCCGCCAGAATAAAAGCACGGTCTGCATGTTACGGCGTTGAGGAATCGAAGCAGAGTGATAGAATGTTGCCCACTTTTGTTCTCTGAGCTTATGTCGGTCTGTGCCGACAGCCGTTGCGTAATAAGGCTGTAATCCCAAATGAAAATCAAAACCCGTTTTGCCCCTAGTCCTACTGGCTATCTTCATGTCGGTGGCGCTCGTACCGCGCTTTACTCTTGGCTGTTTGCCCGTCATCAGGACGGCGAGTTCGTGCTGCGTATTGAAGATACCGATCTGGAGCGTTCAACCCAAGACGCGATTGATGCCATTATGGATGGTATGAACTGGCTGAGCCTGAACTGGGATGAAGGCCCGTACTACCAGACTAAACGTTTTGACCGTTATAACGCGGTTATTGACCAGATGTTGGAAAACGGAACGGCATATAAATGCTACTGCTCTAAAGAGCGTCTGGAAGCGCTGCGTGAACAGCAGATGGAAAACGGCGAAAAGCCTCGTTATGACGGCCATTGTCGTGGTTCTCACGAGCATCATGCTGATGATGAGCCACACGTTGTGCGTTTCCTTAACCCGCAGGAAGGTTCGGTCATCTTCAATGACCGCATTCGCGGGCCGATCGAATTCAGCAATCAGGAACTCGACGATCTGATTATCCGCCGTACCGACGGCTCACCAACCTACAATTTCTGTGTCGTTATCGATGACTGGGATATGGAAATCACGCACGTTATTCGTGGTGAAGACCATATCAACAACACGCCGCGCCAGATCAACATTCTGAAAGCGTTGGGCGCACCGGTGCCGGAATATGCGCATGTGTCGATGATTCTGGGCGATGATGGCAAGAAATTGTCCAAACGTCACGGTGCGGTTGGAGTGATGCAATACCGCGATGACGGCTATCTGCCGGAAGCGTTGCTGAACTATCTGGTGCGTTTAGGCTGGTCATCTGGCGATCAGGAAATCTTCTCTATTGATGAGATGAAGTCTCTGTTCTCGCTGGACGCCGTCAGCAAGTCTGCGAGCGCTTTCAATACTGAGAAGCTGCAATGGTTGAACCATCACTATATTAACCATTTACCAGCAGAATACGTGGCAACGCATTTGTCATGGCATATTGAGCAAGCTGGAATTGATACCCGTACCGGACCGCAGTTGAGTGAATTGGTTGGCCTGTTGGGCGAACGTTGCAAAACGCTGAAAGAAATGGCGGACTCTTGTCGTTATTTCTATGAAGATTTTGCTGAGTTTGATGCCGATGCTGCGAAGAAACATCTGCGTCCGGTTGCACGTCAACCGCTTGAGCTGGTACGTGAGAAGCTGGCAGCGATTACCGATTGGACGGCGGAGAACATTCATCACGCCATTCAGGGCACGGCAGATGAACTGGATCAAGGCATGGGTAAAGTCGGTATGCCGCTGCGCGTTGCGGTTACGGGGGCAGGCCAGTCTCCGGGGGTTGACGTGACAGTGCATGCGATTGGTCAGCAGCGTTCGCTGGCGCGTATTGATAAAGCGCTGGCGTTCATTAGCGAGCGTGAAGCACAGCAGTAATCGCTGTCGCGTAGATAGCGTTATACAAAACGAACCCCGGCCTGAGAGTCTAATGCCGATCGTTTAAAGATCGAGATACCGGGGGCTACCACGGTGCGAGGTATCCCTGCGGGAACCTCATCACCGTGTTTCCCCCTAAATCCATGTTTAAGTGAACAGCATTAGGCCTGAGAGTCGGGGTTTTTTATTGTTTTATCTGAGAACCGTTTTATCTGAGAACGGTGCTGCCTGATAACTATTGACCAGCGATAGCGACTGCTTTGCCTATGGCATCTGGGATCACATCGCCGTGTCCTTTACCGCGGAACAGAATAAAGTCAGTTTTTGTGCCCTGTTCGTTGAGCTGCGCGACCAGCGTTTTTGCCCTTTCCACCATTTTTCTTTGGCTGAGTCGTTCTGCCCGCTTTTCATCGACCGGTTTACCCGCCTGCGTTTTCACAGGCTCATCCTCATTTTCCCCCGCTGTGACAGTAATTGATAACGGCGATGTGGAAAGCAGCGGCGTTCTGGCGGGAACCACAACGCCATTTCCCCACCAGATAGATGGGCTGGCGGCAACATAACGCTGGAAAGATTCGGTGTGGTTAAAAAGCGTATAGAGCGTAAACAGACCACCGAAAGAGTGCCCAGCCAGCGTTTGTTTTTGCTTATTGACGGCGTAGTTTGTTTCAACCCACGGTTTTACCGTGGATTGCAGGAATTGGTAAAACGCTTCCGCTTCGCCGCCCGCGGCAAAATCTGGGTCGGTAATGGTGGTTGGTGGCGTGTAGTCGCGCGTGCGAGCGGGAACATCGTAAGGTTTATCGATCGGATAACCGACCGCGACAATCAGCGGTGCCGCGCCGTTTTTTGCGTTATAGCTGTTTACGGCAACAGGAAACTGGGCATTGCCATCCAGCATATACAGAACCGGATAGCCACCTTCTGGTGCGGGGTGGCGGGGAAGTGCGATGAAAAGTCGATAAGCATGTTGCGCGTCGCTTTTCATCTCGACTTGCCTGATCTCAAATTGAGCTTTTGCGTGTTCGGTAATATCAGGAATGGTTGGCTGTGCCCGGACGGGCAAAATACCAGACGCTGATACTATCAGAGAGAATACAATCATAGGAAAGTAGCGCATGTGATGGGGCTTATAGTAGAAGGCAGAAGCGTAACGTAGAGTGATGATAATAAATCGCGTTATCGTTAGCAGCTTTTTATTGTGCTTATGATGGGACAACATCGAAATTGTCGTCTGTTTTTTCTCACCTTTGGCGTCTTTTTCAGCGGTTAATCGGATTACCGGATTTAGCCGTTGACACTGTTAATCGGGTTTCATATTATGCGACGCGTTCGCACAGTACTCGCCTTTACGGTGATGCTGTAAGATACGGGGCTATAGCTCAGCTGGGAGAGCGCTTGCATGGCATGCAAGAGGTCAGCGGTTCGATCCCGCTTAGCTCCACCAAACACTCCCTCTGTTTGGTTGATTATCACGAACATTCCACACGTTGTGGGGCTATAGCTCAGCTGGGAGAGCGCTTGCATGGCATGCAAGAGGTCAGCGGTTCGATCCCGCTTAGCTCCACCAAATTCTCTTATCCTTTCTTATTATCCCGTTATCTCGATCTATTCCGATTCAATCGACATGCTTAATTTGCTCAATACGTTTGTCAGTAATTGCGTGTGAGCGGTTCTTTGTGAATGTTTCCTTATAAAGGATCGCTGGTCGCCCTCGTGCTTTGAAGGCAACCAAACCGTTATCGCTTAGGCCTCTTCTGGAAGCCTTGGCGTCCAGTCTATTGGCGATAGCCCTTGCTGCTCGAGAAGCCGGTTAGCCTGCGAAAAATGTTTGCAGCCGAGGAAACCGCGGTGTGCAGACAGTGGAGAAGGGTGCGGCGATTTCAGAATATGGTGGCGCCGTTGGTCAATAATATTGCCTTTCTTCTGGGCATGCGAACCCCACAGCAGAAAGACCAGACCTTCCCGTTGCTCATTGAGTGCCGCAATCACTCGGTCGGTAAACGTTTCCCAGCCCAGATTAGCATGCGAATGTGCCTGCCCGGCTTCAACGGTTAATACCGTATTGAGCAGTAAAACGCCTTGCTCTGCCCAGCTTTGTAAAAAGCCGTGTCGTGGAATTTCAAATCCAGGGATGTCGTTCGCCAATTCTTTATAAATATTGGCCAGAGAAGGCGGAGCGGGTACGCCTGGACGGACAGAAAATGACAGCCCGTGTGCCTGATTCGGGCCGTGATAGGGGTCTTGCCCCAGAATGACGACTTTGACCTGATGCAGTTCGGTAAAGCGGAATGCGTTGAAAACATCCTTCTGCGGGGGATAGATAGTCTTACCCGCGGCACGCTCTTTTCCAACGAATTCAAGGGTATTGATAAAATAAGGCTGCTGCTTTTCTTGTGCCAGCACGTCATGCCAGGTGAGAGAGGTCGCCATCATGCACTCTTCTTTTACAGGTTTAATGGTGTTGTGGGTAGCTTACCGATCTATCGTGCCGAGGTAAAACCGTAACCGTCGTTCTCTGGATGAAAAGGGCTTTCTTTGAAAAAAAATTGAAAATTTACAAAAATATTTGCAACTTAGCGTTCTGGTAAAATTGATATAAAACAATAAATTGCCTTCGCGTGGCGGCATGGTGGGGTTTTAAAATTGATTTAAGTCAAGGATGCTTGGCTATCAGGCTGGTATATAAGAAGGCAGATACAAACGGTTTTATACGATCGTTACGAAATTCGTCAATTTTTACCGATAACGATGTTAACTAAATCAGTTTTAACTAAGACAATAACACGCCGTTTTACGGAGGCAATTATGGTTACGGGTATTCAAATCACCAAGGCTAACGACAGCGCGCTGATCAATTCTTTCTGGTTGCTGGACGAAGAAAAATCACAGGCGCGTTGCGTGTGTGCTAAATCAGGCTATAGCGAAGATCAAATCGTTCCAGTGAGCGATCTGGGTCAGATCGAATATCGTGAAATTCCGCTGGAAATCAAACCTGAAGTGCGTGTGGAAGGCGGTCAGCACCTGAACGTGAACGTTCTGCGCCGTGAGACGCTGGAAGATGCCGTTAAGCATCCAGAAAAATATCCACAGCTGACCATCCGTGTATCTGGCTATGCTGTGCGTTTCAACTCACTGACGCCAGAACAGCAGCGCGATGTTATCGCCCGTACGTTTACCGAAAGTCTGTAAGCTGTTGTCCAAGCATTAACAGAAAGGGAGCCGAGGCTCTAATGCCGATCGTTTAAGGATTAGTTGAACGATCCAGCCGTTGGTGTAAAAAAGGTTCATGACATTCATGGACCTTTTTTTATGCAACTTTCTCAGGCTCTTGGCATTATCAATCTTACTGCGCCGGAACAGATTCACACTCTGGCTGATCTCCTACCCGTTAGCATGATTGAACAGGCATTAACGCTCACTGATACCGTCACGCTGCGCAAGCGAAAACTCCCCCTTGAGTCCATGGTGTGGCTGGTTATTGGCATGGCCGTATTCAATCAGCGCCCTCTTTCCCACATCGTTAATCTCATGGATATCGCTGATCGCTCCGGCACCCCGTTCATCGCCCCCAGTTCAGTCATACAACGGCGGCAGACGCTCGGTGAGGCTGCTGTCAGAGAACTGTTTGATATCACACAACGACACTGGAACGAACAGGCTCAGCACCCACAATGGCATGGGCTTAACCTCTTTGCCGTCGACGGTGTGGTCTGGCAAACGCAGGATACACCGGAAAATGAGGCGGCCTTCGGCAAGGCCTCCAATCAGCACGGCGACAAGGGTTACCCGCAGGTGAGAATGGCTTGCCTGATGGAACTGAGCAGTCATCTGATAACCGCCAGTGCGTTCGGCCGCTACGATGTCAACGAGATGCGGCTGGCAGCAGAGCTGACCGGAAAAACACCAGATAACAGCATTACCCTGTTCGACAAAGGGTTTTACTCCGTCGGTTTACTGCATCACTGGCGAACAGCGGGGGAAAATCGGCACTGGCTGCTGCCGTTGAAGAAAAATACGCAATACGAAGTGATAAGCAAGCTGGGCAGGCAAGACAGACTGGTACGGATAAAGACATCGCCGCAGGCGCGTAAACAATGGGCGACGCTGCCGGAGAGCATCACAGCGCGGTTGTTAACGAAGATGATAGAGGGAAAAACGCGAGAGGTGCTTACGTCACTGACGGACCCGATGCGTTATCCGGCGGCGGAGGTGAACGCCCTTTACGCTCACCGATGGGAAATCGAGTTGGGATATCGCGAGGCGAAACAAGGCTTGCTGGGTAACAGGTGGCATTTACGGAGCAGACTGCCGGAAATGGTGAGGCAGGAGTTGTGGGGCGTGCTGCTGACGTACAATCTGGTGCGTTATCAGATGGTGAAAATGGCGTTTACGCTGAAAGGAGATTACCTGCCGTATCAGTTGAGCTTCAGCGGCGCCCTGACGGAAATCTGGCGATTACTTATCGGTCTGCCGGGTTCATCACCGGGTGCGATACCAGGACATCTGAAGCATTTTTATGAGCAGGCAATCTATCTGGTATTGCCGTTAAGAAGGGAGCGAAGTTACCCCCGAGAAATCAGGGGAAGACGAGCGAAATATCCGTTAAAAAACAATGCCGGTCACCTTAAGTGACCGGCATTAGCCGAGGCTCCCTTTTTTATATCACTATTATTCGCCTGACGGCTCATCGGCTTTCTGCGTTGGCTGACGACGCTTACCGATATTTTTGCTATCGCGATAGCGAACTTTCACCTTAACTTTTTCTTTTTCCTTCGCTTTCTTCTCTTTTCTCTGAGCCAGCACTTTTTTCGACGGTTTGCCCGTGGTTTTAGGGCTTGGTGCTTTGGTCGTTGGGCGAAGTTCATCAATGACGCGCGGTTTTAGCGGTTCATTCAGGTAGCGGCTGATTTTTCCCAGCAGCAGATGATCGTGCGCTTCGACGAAAGAGATAGCACAGCCTTTACGGCCCGCGCGGCCAGTGCGGCCAATACGGTGAAGATAAGTGTCCGATGTGCGTGGTAAATCGAAGTTGAAGACGTGGCTGACATCGTTAATATCGATGCCGCGTGCCGCCACGTCCGTAGCAACCAGCACGTTGACGCGCCCGTCGCTCAGGCGTTTGATCGCTTCGTTACGTTTGGCCTGCACCATTTCACCTTCGAGGTAGCAGGCGGTAATGCCCGCTTCACGCAGCCAGGCAACCAGTTCATGCACACGCTCACGTTTGCGCACAAAGACAATAGAACGCGTCACATCCGGCTGTTTTAGCTGATGGCAGAGCAGGGCGGTTTTGTGTTTGATGTCGTCGGCGCGGTAATACCATTGCAGAATTTTTTTGCGTTCCCGACGAGATGGATCGGATTCGATTTCAACCGGATCGTTGAGCAAACGCTCGGCGAAATCTTTGATCGCGTCCCCTTCCAGCGTCGCAGAAAAGAGCAGAGTTTGCTTACGCCAGCGGGTTTCCCCGGCGATGTGTTCAATATCCTGAGCGAAGCCCATGTCCAGCATTCTGTCCGCTTCATCCAGAATCAGCGTTTCTACTGCGCGGCAATCGAAGTTTTCTTCTTTGATGTATTGCAGCAGACGACCGGTTGTCGCGACGACGATATCCTGATTTTCACTGAAGACTTCAGCGTGGTTCATGTAGGCCACGCCGCCGGTGATCGTGGCGACATCCAGATGCGTGTGTGCCGCAAACGCGCGCGCCTGATCGGCTACCTGCATGGCGAGTTCACGGGTTGGCGTGAGGATCAGAATACGAGGCGGACCTGATTTTTTACGAGGGAAATCGATAAGATGCTGCAAAACAGGTAGCAGATAAGCGGCGGTTTTACCGGTTCCTGTCGGCGCAGAACCCAGTACATCGCGGCCTTCCATCGCCGGTGGGATTGCCGCAGCTTGAATCGCGGTCGGGCGTTCGTAGCCCATGTCACGCAGGGCGTCTAACAGGCTTTCATCAAGATCGAGCTCGGAAAAATTGGTTACAGTCATGGTCTACCTCTGTTTGGGGCGCCGATTATAGACGGATTGGCCGGGTTCTTCACCTGTTTAAGCAGACAACGGCGCTTTTCCTGTACTGACGTTTCACCTATGCTACTGCGGTTTGCGTTTGGAATCTTATTTTCATGAGTCATCAGGCTGATAATAAACTGACATTGCGTCGGGATGGATTTACCTTCAAGCAATTCTTTGTGGCGCACGATCGCTGTGCCATGAAGGTGGGGACCGACGGCATTTTGCTGGGCGCCTGGACGCCGGCGTCCTCGGCCACGCGGATCCTTGATATCGGTAGCGGTTCCGGTCTTCTCGCGCTGATGCTGGCGCAACGTTCTGAATCGCATGTTCGGATTGATGCCGTCGAACTGGATAGCGCCGCGAGTCAGCAGGCGAAGGAAAACGTTGCAGCTTCGCCATGGGCCGACAGAATTACGGTCTATGCTGAGGACATCGTGGGGTTTGCTGAGACACGAATCGCCGACTACTCCTTGATTATTAGCAATCCGCCTTATTTCCCGCCGGGGATCGCGTGCGGATCGGCTGAACGTGAGCAGGCGCGTTATACCACCTTATTAACTCATGATGCCCTGTTGCGCTGTGCGCATCAACTGCTGGCCCCTGAGGGGCTTTTTTGCGTGGTGTTGCCCGTTCAGGTTGCGGAGAAATTTATTCCGCTGGCACAGCAGCATAACTGGTACGTTCACCAGCAGCTTCGCGTATCTGAACAGGAAGATAAACCCGCGCACCGTGTTTTGCTGGCGTTGTCTCGTCAGACAAGAGAATGTGTGAATGCCTCGCTCGCAATTCGTGATGCAGAAAGACGTTACTCGACGGCTTTCCAACAGCTGACAAAAGATTTTTATCTCTTTATGTAACTCTTATTCTTTTATGTAAAAAGCAGACGCCTTGTTGCTGCGTCTGCCTTTGCTGAGCGAATAATTCTCTGTGAACGACGATTTTATAAACTCTGATTTTATAAACTATGTCTTTATAAACTACGGCACTAAAATGGTTGGCGTCGGCGCGTCGAACTGTTCTGGATAATCCAGGGTATAGTGCAGCCCGCGGCTTTCTTTTCTTTCCAGCGCGCAGCGGACGATGAGTTCGGCGACCTGCACCAGATTACGCAGCTCCAGCAAATTGTTGGAAATACGGAAGTGGGCGTAATACTCATTGATTTCCTGCTGAAGCTGATGGATGCGGCGCTGTGCCCGCTCCAGCCGCTTCGTGGTTCGCACGATCCCAACGTAATCCCACATAAACAGACGCAGTTCGTGCCAGTTATGCTGGATCACCACCTGTTCGTCGGAGTTGTCGACCTGGCTTTCATCCCAATCTGGTAATTTTTTCACCGCTTTGATTTGCGGTAAGCGCTGCAAGATATCCTCCGCGGCGGACCAGCCGTAAACCAGACACTCCAGTAATGAGTTGGACGCCATGCGATTCGCACCGTGCAATCCGGTGTAGCTGACTTCGCCAATCGCATACAGGCCGTCAAGATCGGTACGGCCATGTTGATCGACCATCACGCCACCGCAGGTGTAGTGTGCGGCGGGGACGATGGGGATCGGTTCACGCGTCAGATCGATGCCGAGAGATTGCAGCTTTTCATCGATGGTCGGGAAGTGCTGTTTGATGAACGCTTTGGGTTTGTGGCTGATATCCAGATACATGCAGTCTGCGCCGAGCCGTTTCATCTCATGGTCAATCGCGCGGGCGACCACGTCGCGTGGGGCCAGTTCGCCTCTGGCGTCGAAGTCGGGCATAAAACGCGTGCCGTCAGGGCGTTTCAGGTATGCGCCTTCACCGCGCAGCGCTTCCGTCAGCAGGAAATTTCGCGCCTGTGGGTGGAATAGGCAGGTCGGGTGAAACTGATTGAATTCCAGATTTGCCACGCGGCAACCCGCGCGCCAGGCCATGGCAATACCATCGCCAGAGGAAATATCAGGATTCGTGGTGTATTGATAAACCTTGGATGCCCCGCCCGTCGCTAAAACTACCGTTTTTGCCCGGCAAGATTCGACGCGCTCGCGTTCACGGTTCCAGATATAAGCACCGACAATGCGACGTGTACCGGGCAAACCCAGCTTATTTGAGGTAATCAAATCGACGGCGTTGCAGCGTTCCATAATCTGAATATTCGGATGGGATAGCGCTTTCTGCACCAGCGTATTTTCCACTTCTTTTCCGGTTGCATCCGCCGCGTGCAGAATTCGACGGTGGCTATGCCCGCCTTCGCGTGTGAGGTGATAGCGTTCTTCGCCGCTGGTGCTGGTTTCAGTATCGAATAGCACGCCTTGTTCGATAAGCCATTGCACGCAGTGTTTGGCATTGCTAGCGATAAACTCAACGGCTTCCCGTTCACACAGGCCATCGCCAGCGATCAGGGTATCTTCGATATGGGAGTCAATCGTGTCGGTTTCATCAAAAACGGCTGCGATGCCGCCCTGAGCATAAAACGTCGCGCCTTCGTTGAGCGGGCCTTTGCTTAATACCGTCACGTTGGCATGAGAAGCCAGACGCAGCGCCAGTGAAAGCCCGGCAGCGCCGCTGCCAATGATTAAAACATCACAGACGTATTCAGTGGTCGTTTGCATGGTCGTGTCGTGGGTGCAAAAAGAAGAGGAAATCCGATGTTAGCACCCAATGCTTGATTGCTGCATTGGTTTTTAGCCCCTTCTCTGCGCTATAAATAAACGTATGGCAGATCAGGGTGAATCGTGCGAATACCCCAGATTTATCGTATCATCCCCCGGAAGTACGTAGAGCCTCAAATGAAGACCATTTTTGATAAAGGCAATGTGTGATGAAGAGAATGCGTCATGATACGCATCGCAAAGACAAGTAACGGCGCTAAGCAAAAGAAAAACGATAGCTCGGAACTTTATTGGATGTCTTGGTTCTAATGAGGAGCTTGCTCTAAACATGACTTATATAGCTGGCAGTACTATTTTACGTTTACGCGTGGAGAACGGTTTGAGTAGAGATTACCTCGGATGAGCGAGCAACTGGCAGATCAGGTTCTGGTCGAGCGAGTCCAAAAAGGCGATCAAAAATCGTTTAACTTGTTGGTCGTTCGTTATCAGCATAAGGTAGCGAGCCTGGTATCGCGGTATGTTCCTCAGGGAGACGTGCCGGACGTGGTACAGGAATCGTTCATTAAAGCCTATCGCGCGTTAGAGTCATTTCGCGGCGATAGTGCGTTTTATACATGGCTGTATCGTATTGCAGTGAATACGGCCAAGAATTATCTGGTCGCTCAGGGGCGGCGTCCGCCTTCCAGCGACATTGATGCGAATGACGCGGAAAACTATGAAAATGCGGGTGCACTGAAAGAAATATCGAACCCTGAGAATTTAATGTTGTCTGAAGAATTACGAAGCATTGTTTTCCGCACTATCGAGTCTTTGCCAGAAGATTTACGTTTAGCGATTACGCTGCGCGAATTGGACGGTTTAAGCTACGAAGAGATTGCCGTGATTATGGATTGTCCCGTCGGCACTGTTCGTTCTCGTATTTTCCGGGCGCGGGAAGCGATTGATAATAAAGTACAACCGCTTATTCAGCGCTAGCGAGCGTTTTCAGCTATCCGCATGACTAATGATGGATTTGACAAGGTAAGGGTGTCGGTATGCAGAAAGAGAAACTTTCCGCTTTAATGGATGGCGAAGCAGTAGATTCCGAACTGCTAAGCGCATTGTCACGGGATGATGCGTTGCAGCAAAGTTGGCAAAGTTATCATCTAATTCGTGATACGTTGCGTGGTGATGTCAGTGAAAACGTGATTCATCTGGACATTGCTTCTCGTGTTGCTGCTGCAATCGAGAAAGAACCTGTTCGTCTGGTTCCACAAGCGCAGCCTGAATCTCAGCCACAACCTGTCGAATGGACGAAGATGCCGTTCTGGCACAAAATCCGCCCGTGGGGCAGCCAACTGACGCAAGTTGGTGTTGCTGCCTGCGTATCGTTAGCCGTGATTGTCGGCGTACAAAATTACCAGCAGGGAAATGTATCCGAACCGGTGGTTGAATCCGGCGTGTTCAGTACCTTACCTGCTATGGGCACCGCCTCTCCTGTGAGTCTGGGCGTGCCGTCAGAAAATGTTGCCCCTCACAGCGGTCAGCAGAAATCCGATATGCAGCGCAACCGCCTTAACGCTATTTTGCAGGACTACGAATTACAGCGTCGGCTGCATGCCGAACACGCTCTGCCGCAGGACGATCAGCAAGCGGCCATTCAGGTTCCTGGTACTCAATCATTAGGAACGCAGCCTCGGTAATGAAGCGTGTTTGGTCCGCCGCCTGTTTTCTGATTGGCAGTCTGTTTTATTCTACGTTCGCCCCGGCTCAGAATGTTGAGCCGGGTGCGTTGCTGCAACAGATGAACAGCGCCGTTCGTTCTCTGAATTACGAAATTTCCTTTATCAACATTACCCTGCAAGGGTTCGAGTCGGTACGGTATCGTCATGCCGTGGTCAACAATCGTTCCTTAGCGCAATTGCTGTTTATGGACGGGCCGCGACGCGAGATCGTGCTGCGTGGTAATGAAGTGAGCTACTTCGATCCCGGTTTTGAGCCATTTACGCTCACCAGCGATCATATCGTTGACTCTCTCCCTGCGCTGGTCTTTGCCGATTTCCAGAAACTATCGCCTTATTATGATTTCATTCCCGCCGACGGACGGGTGCGTATTGCCGATCGTCTGGCATCAGGCATTCGAGTCATTTCACGCGATGGGACACGCTACAGTTATATGGTGTGGATTGATGCGGAATCGAAACTTCCATTGCGTATCGATTTGCAGGATCGCAATGGTGACAAGCGGTTGGAACAATTCTTAACGACATCGCTGATTGTTGATGATGATGTGGTGAGCGTGATGCGTCCGCTGGAAGGCATTAAACTGCCTCCTGTGTTACCCCCCACGCTTGCTGGGGAAAAAGGTGATTTTACCTGGGAGCCTGAATGGCTGCCTGCCGGGATGAAAGAACGTTCACACAGCAAAAAAATATTGCCAGGTTCGTCCGTTCCGATCGAAACTCGTCTGTATAGCGATGGTTTATTCAGTTTTTCCATTAACATTAGCCCGTCTTCTGATGTGAGTGAAGAACAGTCGCTGCTTACGGGGCGACGCTCCATTCACACTGTCATGAAAGGCAACCGCGAGATTACCGTCGTCGGTGACATTCCACCTTCTACGGCTAAACGGGTGGCTGACAGCATTATCTTGAAGGGGCAACCGTGATCAAAGAATGGGCGACAGTGGTTTCATGGCAGGATGGCATTGCAGAGCTGCGGTGTGAGCCGAGTGCGGGGTGTGGTAGCTGTAAATCCCGTTCGTCGTGTGGAACCGGCTTATTAAGTCAGCTTGGGCTTTCTGCCGACAATACGCTGTATGTCCCTTACGATCGGCCCTTAGAAGTCGGGCAAAAAGTCGAATTGGGGATTTCTGAGGGGCGGCTGCTGTTCTCCGCCACTCTGGTTTATTTCGTGCCGTTGGTCGGGTTGCTGATTGGTGCGGCGATCTGTCAAACGTTATTTGGCACCGATCTGGCTGCGGTCATCGGCGCGTTGCTGGGCGGTGGGCTGGCGTTTATCGGCGTGAAACGCTGGGCGAAGCAATTGGGTAAGAATAAACGTTATGAGCCCGTTATCCTGCAAATTGCGCTGCCTGGCACGCTCTTACAAAATTGACCTGCTTAACCGGGCGTAAATGACGCGCGGTGCGGAAGGAAACGTTGTCCACACGTAGATTATTCACACGTAGCTTGTTCACACGTTTGTGATTTTTCGACACGATGTTTGCAACGTAACGACACTTTACTTCCTGCTTTCCTCTTGTTGTTCTGCTATTCCAAATAAAACCGTCATAATCAAGGGGAATGCACCGGACATGACTAGGTTTTCACGCTTCTCGCATGTAGAATGCTGCGATTCAGGTGGAATAACATCGCTGCTGTTTTCACCTATGCGCATGCCCATCGGCAAGAATTTCAGGAATATCAAGGTAGAAAAATTTTTATAATGAAGCACATACGAAATTTCTCCATTATTGCCCATATCGACCACGGTAAATCAACGTTATCTGACCGTATTATCCAGATTTGCGGCGGTTTGACCGAGCGTGAAATGGCTGCGCAGGTTCTGGATTCCATGGATCTGGAACGTGAACGTGGAATAACGATTAAAGCGCAAAGCGTAACGCTGGATTATAAAGCGCAGGATGGCCAAACCTACCAGTTAAACTTCATTGATACCCCAGGGCACGTTGACTTCTCTTATGAAGTTTCCCGCTCGCTGGCTGCCTGCGAAGGCGCGCTGCTTGTGGTTGACGCTGGGCAGGGCGTTGAAGCGCAAACGCTGGCTAACTGCTACACCGCGTTGGATATGAATCTGGAAGTGGTGCCGGTTCTGAACAAAATCGACTTGCCTGCCGCTGATCCGGATCGTGTTGCTCAGGAAATTGAAGACATTGTCGGCATTGATGCTACCGACGCCGTGCGCTGTTCCGCGAAAACCGGGATTGGCGTGCCGGACGTTCTGGATCGTCTGGTGCGTGATATTCCTCCGCCAGAAGGTAGCCCGGATGAGCCGCTACAGGCGCTGATCATCGACTCCTGGTTTGATAACTACCTTGGCGTTGTGTCGCTGGTTCGTATCAAAAACGGCACGATGCGCAAAGGCGATAAAATTAAGGTGATGAGTACCGGCCAGGTTTATAACGCTGACCGTCTTGGTATTTTTACACCGAAGCAGATCGACCGCGATGTCTTGAACTGTGGCGAAGTGGGCTGGCTGGTGTGCGCCATCAAAGATATTTTGGGCGCTCCGGTAGGGGATACCCTGACGCTGGCCCGCCAACCGGCTGAAAAAGCGTTGCCGGGCTTCAAGAAAGTCAAACCGCAGGTCTATGCTGGCCTGTTCCCGATTAGCTCCGATGACTATGAGTCATTCCGTGATGCGCTGGGCAAACTGAGCCTCAATGATGCCTCTCTGTTCTATGAGCCAGAAAGTTCTACCGCGCTGGGCTTCGGCTTCCGCTGCGGCTTCCTGGGTCTGCTGCACATGGAGATCATTCAGGAACGTCTGGAACGTGAATACGATCTGGATCTGATCACCACGGCACCGACGGTAGTGTATGAAGTTGAGACGACGGCAAAAGAAACCGTTTATGTCGATAGTCCCTCCAAACTGCCGCCGCTGAATAATATTCAGGAACTGCGCGAACCGATCGCCGAATGTCACATGTTGCTGCCTCAGGAGTATCTGGGCAACGTGATTACGCTTTGTATCGAGAAGCGCGGCGTGCAGACGAACATGGTCTACCACGGTAATCAGGTTGCACTGACCTATGAGATTCCGATGGCTGAAGTGGTGCTTGATTTCTTTGACCGCCTGAAATCAACGTCTCGTGGTTATGCGTCGCTGGATTACAGCTTCAAACGCTTCCAGGCATCAGACATGGTACGTGTGGATGTGTTGATCAATAACGAGCGTGTGGATGCATTGGCGCTGATCACGCACCGCGATAATTCACAATATCGTGGCCGTGAACTGGTCGAAAAAATGAAAGATCTGATCCCGCGTCAGCAGTTTGATATCGCGATTCAGGCTGCGATTGGTAACCACATTATTGCACGCTCCACGGTTAAGCAATTGCGTAAGAACGTACTGGCCAAGTGTTATGGTGGTGACGTCAGCCGTAAGAAAAAACTGTTGCAGAAACAGAAAGATGGTAAGAAACGTATGAAACAGGTCGGTAACGTCGAGCTGCCGCAAGAAGCGTTTCTGGCAATTCTGCACGTCGGCAAAGACAGTAAATAAATTCTGAGGAGTTGGCATGGCCAATATGTTTGCCGTAATTCTGGCATTGGTGACGCTGGTCACGGGGATTGTCTGGTGTTTAGAGCGCTTTGTCTGGGCACCTGCTCGCCGGAAAAAATTTGCCGCCATGAGCGGTGCCGATCTGGCTGATGGTGCCGTTTCAGCGAAAGCCATTCAACAACCCGGCTGGATTGAAACCATCGCGTCAGTATTCCCGGTCGTGGCGTTGGTATTGGTTGTGCGCTCCTTCATTTATGAGCCGTTTCAAATTCCATCTGGTTCTATGATGCCGACGCTGTTGATCGGTGATTTTATTCTGGTGGAAAAATTTGCCTATGGCATTAAAGAACCCTTCACGCAAAAAACGCTGATCGAAACGGGACATCCGAAGCGCGGCGACGTGGTGGTGTTTAAATATCCGTCCGACCCTAAAGTTGACTTTATCAAACGTGTGGTGGGCGTACCGGGCGATCGTGTCAGTTATAACCCGATGACCAAGCAGGTGACGATTCGTCCATCCTGTCAGGGACAACAGGCGTGTGATACGGCGCTGGCGGTTACATACAGTAATGTACAGCCTAGTGATTTTGTTCAGACCTTCAATCAGCCTGGGCTGGAGTCGCGTAGTGGTTTTTATCAGGTTCCTGCCAATGATAACAGCGTGGATGGTGTCCGTATGGGCACGCGCAAAGAGTCACTGGGCAATGTAACGCACAATATTCTTCTGGTGCCGGGCCAACAGGATCAGCTCGGTGGTTATTACCAGCAATCGCAACAGCAGCTTGCAACATGGGTGGTTCCCGCAGGGCACTACTTCATGATGGGTGATAACCGTGACAACAGTCTGGATAGTCGCTACTGGGGCTTTGTGCCGGAGAGAAATCTGGTCGGTAAAGCCACCGCGATCTGGATGAGCTTTGAGAAACAGGAAGGTGAATGGCCTACCGGTGTTCGTTTGAGTCGCATTGGCGGTATTCATTAACCAAAGTAAGCATTAATCGAAGTAAGCATTCAGCAAAATAAGATACAGGCAGCATTCTGATGCTGTCCGTTGTAGAATATTTTTTGAAACGCTCTTTTTAAAAGAACATGCCCTAAATAATGCGAGTTGCAGAACAAAATATGTCCGTTTTCACAACGCGAATGGACAGGCAACGCGAAGTATGATGGGCAGAAAGGCAGGCTCCCTTGCGGGAGCCAATGCAAACGAAACAGTTTTGACCGCATTGGTAAGCAGGGCTGTTCCGTATGCTGCTGTTTTTGACGCATCGTTGATCTATTGGTAACACATGAATCCCATCCTGATAAATCGTTTACAAAGAAAGCTGGGCTATACTTTTCAGCAGTACGAGCTTTTGTTACAGGCGTTGACGCATCGTAGCGCCAGCAGCAAACACAATGAAAGGCTCGAATTCCTGGGTGATTCCATCCTGAGTTTTGTGATCGCCAATGCGCTGTATCATCGTTTCCCCAAGGTTGATGAAGGGGATATGAGCCGGATGCGGGCGACGCTGGTTCGGGGAAATACGCTGGCGGAAATCGCACGTGAATTCGAACTGGGAGAGTGCCTGCGTCTTGGCCCTGGTGAATTAAAAAGCGGCGGCTTCCGTCGCGAATCGATCCTGGCTGATACGGTCGAAGCGCTGATCGGCGGCATTTTCCTCGACAGCGACATTCAGACCATCGAACGTTTGATCCTGAACTGGTATCAAACGCGTCTGGATGAAATCAGTCCCGGCGATAAGCAAAAAGATCCGAAAACGCGGTTGCAGGAGTTTCTGCAAGGGCGTCACTTACCTTTGCCGACCTATCTGGTGGTACAGGTTCGTGGGGAAGCACACGATCAGGAGTTTACTATCCACTGTCAGGTGAGCGGCTTTAGCGAGTCGGTCATTGGTACAGGATCGAGCCGTCGTAAAGCCGAACAGGCTGCGGCTGAACAAGCGTTGAAAAAACTGGAGCTTGAATGAGCGAAGTACAGACACACTGCGGTTTTATCGCGATTGTTGGTCGACCAAACGTCGGTAAATCGACGTTATTGAATCAATTACTGGGGCAGAAGATCTCCATTACGTCACGTAAGCCCCAAACGACGCGGCACCGCATCATGGGCATTCACACTGAAGGGCCGTATCAGGCTATTTATGTGGATACGCCGGGATTGCACATTGAGGAAAAACGGGCGATTAACCGCCTGATGAACCGCGCCGCCAGCAGTTCAATCGGTGATGTTGAGCTGATCATTTTCGTTGTTGAAGGGACACACTGGAACGACGACGATGAAATGGTATTGAATAAACTGCGCGATCAAAAACTCCCCGTGCTGTTAGCGATCAATAAAGTCGATAACGTCACGGATAAAACCAAGCTGCTGCCGCATATCCAGTTCCTCAGCCAGCAAATGGATTTCCTTGATGTTGTTCCGATCTCGGCGGAGAAGGGGACGAATGTCGATACGATTGCCAGCATTGTACGTAAGCACTTACCGCAGGCAACGCACCACTTCCCGGAAGATTACATTACCGATCGCTCACAGCGTTTTATGGCATCGGAAATCATCCGTGAAAAACTGATGCGCTTCTTGGGTGAAGAATTGCCGTATTCCGTCACGGTCGAAATCGAACGTTTCGTGACTAACGAACGCGGTGGTTATGATATCAATGGCCTGATTCTGGTTGAGCGTGAAGGCCAGAAAAAGATGGTCATTGGAAATAAAGGCGCCAAAATTAAAACCATTGGTATTGAGTCTCGTCAGGATATGGAAGAGATGTTCGAGGCCAAGGTGCACCTTGAGCTGTGGGTTAAAGTGAAATCCGGCTGGGCAGATGACGAACGTGCCCTGCGCAGCCTGGGTTATAGCGAAGACCTGTAAGGTTCACGCCGATGGAAGGCTGGCAGCGCGCATTTGTCTTACATGGGCGACCTTATAGTGAAACCAGCTTGTTGCTGGATCTGTTTACCGAAAGCGATGGCCGCGTTCGCGTGCTTGCCAAAGGCGCGCGAGCCCGCCGCTCTAGTCTGAAAGGTTGTTTACAGCCTTTCACTCCGCTGTTGGTGCGCTGGAGCGGCCGGGGAGAAGTGAAAACGTTACGCAGCGCTGAGCCTGTTTCGCTTGCGCTACCCCTGACTGGCACGATGCTTTATAGCGGTTTATACGTTAACGAATTGCTGGCTCGTGTGCTGGAGCATGAAACCAACTACTCCGCTCTTTTCTTCGATTATCTCCACTGTTTACAACATCTTGCTGCACAGAATGCCTCCCCTGAACCGGCATTAAGACGTTTTGAGTTAGCGCTGCTGGGCTATCTGGGGTACGGCGTGGATTTCCTGCATTGTGCCGGTAGCGGTGAACCTGTGGCAGATACCATGACCTATCAATATCGAGAGGAAAAGGGATTTATTGCCAGCCTGGTGGTCGATAGTAAAAGTTTTACCGGGCATGAGCTACGCTCTCTGGCATCGCGTGAATTTCCTGACAGTGGCACACTGAAGGCGGCAAAGCGTTTCACCCGCATCGCGTTAAAGCCCTATCTGGGGGGAAAACCACTGAAAAGTCGCGAACTGTTCCGTCAGTTTGTTCCTGCTGTTAATTTGTCCAAACCCACACCTTCTGATAAATAATCCCGTCTCCTCTGTACCCTGCCGCTGTGACATCGGTGTAAACTGCCACGTAACGTGCATGACTTTACCGAGGATTTATCATGGCTGAACTGCTGCTTGGCGTTAACATCGATCACATTGCAACACTGCGTAATGCGCGTGGAACGGCGTATCCCGATCCTGTTCAGGCGGCTTTTGTCGCTGAGCAAGCGGGAGCGGACGGCATCACGGTGCACTTACGTGAAGATCGTCGCCATATTACGGATCGTGATGTGCGGATCCTGAGAGAAACGCTCCAAACTCGCATGAACCTTGAAATGGCGGTCACGGAAGAAATGCTGAACATTGCCTGTGAGGTAAAGCCGCATTTTTGTTGTCTGGTGCCGGAAAAACGCCAGGAAGTGACAACAGAAGGCGGGCTGGATGTTGCGGGGCTGCAGGAAAAAATCAATAACGCGGTTGCCAGGCTCAGTCAGGCTAACATACTGGTTTCGCTCTTTATTGATGCAGATAAACGGCAAATTGATGCTGCTGTTGCCAGCGGTGCGCCTTATATCGAGATTCATACCGGGGCCTATGCCGATGCCCTAGATGATGAAGCACGTCAACATGAGTTCGAGCGCATTCGTGATGCGGCGACTTACGCTGCGGCCAAAGGGCTGAAAGTCAATGCTGGCCACGGTTTGACGTACCATAACGTTCAGTCGATTGCGGCGTTGCCAGAAATGCATGAATTAAATATCGGGCATGCGATTATCGGGCGCGCGGTGATGAGCGGGTTGAAGGATGCGGTTGCCGAAATGAAAAGTTTGATGCGGGAAGCGCGTCGCTGATGGCGATTCTTGGGCTTGGAACGGATATTGTCGAAATTGCCCGTATTGAAGCGGTGATTGAACGTTCAGGTGAGCGATTAGCTCGCCGCGTTCTGACGGATGCTGAATGGGAACATTATCGGCAGCATCAGCAGCCTGTTCGTTTCCTTGCCAAGCGTTTTGCCGTGAAAGAGGCGGCTGCAAAAGCTTTCGGGACCGGAATTCGCAACGGGCTCGCGTTTAACCAGTTTGAAGTTTTTAATGACGAACTGGGTAAGCCCTGTTTGCGATTTTTTGCTAAAGCGGCAGAGCTGGCTGAACAGATGGGCGTCAAACACGTCCATGTGACGCTGGCTGACGAAAGACGCTATGCCTGTGCGACGGTGATTGTCGAAAGCTGATTATCTGTAACTGGATGCTTAAATTCTGTCGGCATGGTGCATGAGCACATATTTTTCCCACAGCTGTTCATTACCTTCAACATGGTTTGGATCTTTAACGATCGTGTTGTCGATCGGGCAGACTTTCTGACACGTAGGCGTGTCATAGTGACCAACACACTCCGTACAGCGAGTGGTATCAATTTCATAAATGTCCATGCCCATGGAGATGGCCTGATTAGGACATTCAGGTTCACACATGTCACAGTTGATGCATTTATGGGTGATGAGTAACGCCATGATGTTCTTCTACCTTACAAACAGGGCGCAGATTATACCCGTTGGGGCGCGTTTAAACACGCGTAACCGTCATGGATGCAGAATATACTGCCAGAATCGGTTCTGGTTGTTTTTGACCAACCCTTTTTCCGGGCGGTTTATTGCGGGTTTTACGTGTTTTCGGGGCCCTTCAGCATGTAACCGATTGGCTGCATAAATAGTGAGGTTACAGGGTAAAATTACCATCTGTTCGTTAAATTGGTTTCATACGCATGCTTTAGACTGTATGAATCAGCCAGTGCGACTGTGTTTCTTGGGTTTTAATTTATTGATTTACAATTTAAATAAATTTAGTTGTGATATTGAACCACTTATTTTTGTCATATCAATGGACATTGATTTAATCGGTATTGCCGATGAAGTTTGCATCTGGAGAGTCGATGACGGTGCATGTCCGTATGATATAATTTTATAACTAATAGTGTCAGTTTAATGGCGGAACTCATAGTGCAGCAGGAAGGTCATTTTAATCAGGTTGGGGCAGGATTTTTCCAACAGGGAAGCGAGGAGTCATTAAGCGTTGATTACTGGCATCAATGTCAACGGCGGTATACTTTTCAGCCAATTTATCGAACATCAGGTAAATTAATGGCTATTGAGTTACTGACTTCCGTTTTTTCTCCCACCCTGCCGCAAAAATTCATCTCTCCTGAAAAATACTTCGCGAATATTGATGTTGAAACCCGCCTGTTAATTATTGTAGAACAGCTGCAACTTTTATCTGAGTGGAGTTTTCGATTTACTCGCGACGATCTTTTTGCCTCCGTCAATATTGATGGTATGACGCTACTGGCGCTGCAAAATAATCTTGAAGCCAAACGCCTGATCGCGGCAATGCCCTGGATTCGTTTTGAAATGGTCGAAAATCAGGGAGGGCTGCCAAAAGAAATATTAACCAAGCTTCCTGAAGCGCAAACACTGTGGCTGGATGATTTTGGCTGCGGCATGGCGAACTTTTCATCACTGATGCTGGCTCAATACGATTGCATTAAAGTAGCGCGCGAGCTCTTTATTCTCCTGCAACAGAGTGGTGAGGGGAAGACCGTGTTTCCTGCGCTGATCGCTTTGCTATCGCGTTTTTGCAACTATGTTGTGATTGAGGGGATCGAAACTAAGGAGGAGTGGGCAATTGTGCAAGCATCTCATGCTTACGCCGCACAAGGGTACTATCTCTCGCGCCCTCAGCCATTTGAGAACTTTGAGGCACTGAAGCTCGAACTTTAAGTGGTAACCTGTTGTTTAGGCTATCACTTTTTGTATTAATGTACTGTTATATGCCCTTCTACTCTTCCCCGCTATATTCATTCATTATATTTCCTAATATGTCATTGTCGTACAAAATATCTCCTCTTTAGCTGCTCAGTATTCCCCTCTGATTTACAACGTGTAATACTGAGTTTTGTTTTAATTTTGTTATTTAATTCTTGTTTTATTTGTTATGGCAGTGTTTAATTTCAGATAGATGATAAGAAGAAGGACTGCTGATTTTGCATCAAATTATGACATATATAATCAAACGCTTGCGTTAATGATTTTATTTTTTTCTTTTAATTATTTGATTTTTAATGGTAAAAAAATATAATGTTTACTGTTAACGATCAAAAATCATTTTGTGATAGATTTTGTTGATTAAAACAATGATACTTATTGGTATAATTGATTTGCTTACAAAAAATTGATGTTCAGAATATATCGCCATGTACCCTTAGGAATATTCTTTTATTCCATTAGAGAAGCTTATAACCCGAACAATTACTACTATTAAATTAAGATACTCTTTTGAATTTGTTGTTTTTATCTGCGCACAGTCATATGCGAGGGCTTTATGCTGACGTTGCTATGTTTCTAAATACTCCTGCTTCATGGAGCGTTTTTTCTTTCATCCTTTCTGCTCTCCGGAAATGCACCAGTCCCGAAAATCGACGGGGTAGGGGTTTGTTACCGGGATTTTTCGTCATCAGCGTTGTGATTTGTACGATCAGGACCACTCGGGCCTGAGGAGAGTGTTATTGTGTATGAAATTATAATAACCCTACTATTGCTGTTGTTATTGTTTTCTTCTGTAAAAAATAGAAAAATTAAACAAAAGTTTAAAACTGAGCAGAAAAAACAAGATTTTCTCAACATGACTTTCTTTGCGATGGAATATAGTCCTGCTTCAATTATGATCGCAGATGAAAATTGTGAAATTATTTACGTCAATCGTCAGTTTATTACCATGTCAGGCTATATGCCGGATGAGGTTATCGGCAAAAAAACGAACATATTAAACTCGGGTATGACTAACGCCAGCGTCTATGAAGATCTGTGGTCTACCATAAATAAAGGTAATGTTTGGAGTGGTGAGTTCGTTAACCGACGCAAAGATGGACAGTTGTATTGGGAAAAGGCCAATATCGTTAAAATATATAATAAGGCGAGTAACACAACCCAGTATGTCGGCATTAAGTTAGATATTACGGAACGAAAATCACAGGAACATCATGATAATTCATACAATCGTGCACTGGAATTGTTATCAAGTGGCGCACCACTGAAAGATATTCTGGATGCGATCATTTTCAGCGTCGAGGAAAAAAATCCAGGTCGTATCGTTTGTTCTGTCTTGTTGGTCGATAAAGACAAAAAATGCCTGACGCTTGGATCGGCGCCGAGCCTGCCGGGCTTTTATAAAAATGCCATTCACAATGTGAAAATTGCCGATGGTGTGGCTTCTTTTGGTACCGCTGCTTATACCGGAAAGCGCGTCATTGCTGATGATATTTCTGTGCATCCGCATTGGTCGTTATACAAAGGGCTCGCATTGTATGCTGGGCTGCGTTCCTGCTGGTCTGAACCTATCATCGGTCAGAACAAAGAAATATTAGGTGTTTTAAGCGTTTACCATCGCAAAGTGTATGTCCCGGCTGAAGAGGAAATCTTCTCTATTGAGAAATCGGCACAGCTGATTGCGATAGCCATAGAGCGGTATCATGCCATTGATATGCTGCGGCGCAGCGAGGAACACTATCGTCAACTGGCGCACTATGACTCATTAACGTCATTGGCTAATGGCCTGACATTTGCCGAGCAGATGGAGCAGGCGATTCTGTTATCCAAACAAACGGGCAGGAAAATTGCGCTGATGTTTCTGGATCTCGATAAATTTAAACAGATAAACGACTCGTTCGGGCATGCTGTTGGCGATTTGCTATTGAAAGAAGCCGCGGCGCGTATGCGCGGTGCGGTTCGTGATTCAGATACGGTATATCGCCGTAGCGGTGATGAATTTATTATTCTGCTTCAGGGGCTTAAGGAAATTGACAATACGCTTTATGTGGCAGATAAAATCCATAATGCGTTGAACAAGCCTTTCGAGATCGATGGGAAAACGCTGGATATATCATGCAGTATCGGTATTGCGTTGTATCCAGAACACGGTACAGACTCTCTGACATTGGCAATTAATGCTGATTCTGCCATGTATCAGGCTAAAGCTATGGGACGTAGTCAAACTCAGATTTATCACAATATGAACGATCATTGATAAATGGAATAGAAAAAAGGCGCTTGCTGGGCGCCTTTTTTATTATCTTTCCCGTAGTGCTTCTGCTTTTGCTCGAATAATCGGTTTTAACAAATAGCTGAGGATCGTTTTCTTTCCCGTTATTATATCAACAGAGGCCACCATACCTGGAATGATAAGAAGTGGTTTATCGGCTGAGCCTAAATAATTCTTATCAGTCCGTAAGCGAATAATATAAAAGCTGTTCCCTTCTTTATCGGTTACGGTATCTGGGCTGATTTGTTCCAACTGGCCTTTTAAACCACCATAGATGGTGTAGTCATAGGCTGTTAATTTGATTATGGCATCCTGACCTGGATGCAAAAACGCAATATCCTGTGGCCGAATCCTGGCTTCCACCAACAGGTTATCGTCCAGTGGAACAATCTCCACCAGGTCGCTACCCGGTTGAATCACCCCGCCGATGGTATTCACTAAAACCTGCTGCACAATACCGCGAACGGGGGAGACGACCAGCGTTCGGTTTACCCGGTCTTCAAGTGCTTTGCCCGTGGCTTCAATTTTGTTCAGGTTGGTTTGTGCTTCACTTAGCTGAGATAACGCCTCGCTTTTATAACGGCTGCGCGTTTCCTCTATTTTATTCTCGCTCTCTTTAATCGCAGACTCCGCCCGCGGAATCGAAAGCTTGATGGAATCAAGCTGGCCACGGGTTTCGACCTCTGCGCGGCGCAGTCGTAACACTTCAACTTTAGAAATGGCACCTTCCGCGATTAGCGGTTCTGACATTTTAATTTCTTGCTGGAGCAGACCCAGACTATTGCGGAACTGAATTTCCTTGGCAGAGAAATCTCTCAGTTCCTGGCGACGCTGGATCAACTGCTCTTCCAAACCGGACACCTCATTGTGGAGCTGCTGGCGGCGGCTGTTATACAGCTCTTTTTCTCCTGCTGCGATTTTGGGCGCTTGCGTTGTAATTTCTTCCGAAAGCACCAGATCCCGATCGTTGATTTCGGCGTTCAGACGTTCAATGCGCGAGAGCAGCGCAAGCCGATCGGCCTCTGTTTCACCGACGTTGGACGCAAAACGTGTATCATCAAGACGCAGCAAAGGATCGCCGGCATTGACGACCTGGCCTTCACGTATGAACACTTCCGTGACGATCCCACCTTCCAGGTTTTGGATTTTTTGCAATCGGGAAGAGGGGATGGCTTTACCGTCACCCCGCGTGACTTCATCAATATCCGCCAGCCCGGCCCACAGGATGAAAAACAGGAAAAAAGCGCCGATAGCCCATAGTGTAAAGCGAATAGAACGTGGCGAATCTTCAGCCATTGCCCGGCTCACTTCAGGCATCGTTTGAAGGCTTTCTTCATCTCCGCCGACAAAATAGCGTTTGATTCGTTTGATATATTTACCGAGACGCATTGATCTGCCCCTTCTTCAACGCATCCATCACGATCGCCTTCGGCCCATCCGCAATAATTTTGCCTTTATCGACGATCACTAAACGATCGACCAGTGCCAGCATGGAAACCCGATGGGTAACCAGTAAAAGCGTTTTTTCCGCAATGACGGGAGCCAAAGCCTGCTTTAACCGATCTTCACTGGTGTTATCCATCGAACTGGTGGGTTCATCCAGCACCAGAATCGGCGGATCGAGCAACAGCGCTCTGGCTATCGCGACAGCCTGACGCTGCCCGCCGGAGAGCTGTTGACCGCGTTCGCCAACCTGAAGGTTGTAGCCATCCGGATGCAGACGGGCAAACTCGTTCACCCCTGAAATCTCTGCGGCTCGCAGCATCGCTTCATCTTCGACATAGCGTGCGCCACTAATCAGGTTATTGCGCAGTGAGCCACTAAATAGCTGAATATCTTGAGGAACATAGCCGATATTGTGGCGTAAATCGCTGACATCCAACTGACGGGCATCGACGCCGTCGATCAGAATATTGCCGGTGTTAGGCTGATAGAGGTTCACTATCAGTTTTTGCAGTGAGCTTTTTCCTGACCCGCTACGACCAATAACGCCGACTTTCTCGCCGGGAGCGATGGTCAGGCTGATGCCTTGCAGCGAACTGGTTTTTTGTTCTGGATAATTGAACGTCACATCGCGAAATTCGATACCGCCCCGGATGCTCTCGCGCTTCAGCGGACGTTCGTTATCGCTACGCTCTTGTGGCAACTGCATCATTTGTTCGGTGGTTTGCATCGTCAAACGCGCCTGCTGGTAACGGCTGACCAAACCAGACAGTTGACCCAGCGGCATAAGCGCTCTGCCGTTCAGCATGTAACAGGCAATCAATCCACCCATACTGAGCTTACCGTTAATCAGCATGTAGACGCCGACGACGATCATGGCAACACCGGCAAATTGCTGGAACCATTGCGTCAGGTTTACTGCCAGTGAAGACAACGCCTTGGCTCGCATTTCCAGCTTGCTCAGGCTACCAATAGTCTGTTCCCATTGGTGCTGACGTTCACTTTCTGCATTATTGACCTTGATTGCATCCAGACAGCTCAGCGTTTCGATCAGCGTAGCCTGCCGCTCGCTGGCAAGGTGCATTGTTTTTTCAATGGTGGCGGATAGCGGCTTTTGCATCGCCCAACTCGCCAACAGGGCGATAGGGTAGGCGAGGATGGAAACCCAGACCAGCGGGCCGCCGATAATGCCGATAACCAACAACAGAAGCAGCGTAAAAGGAAAGTCGATCAGTGTCGTCAGCGTCAGCGAGGAAAGGAAGTCTCTGAGCGATTGAAATTCATGAATATTCTGCGCAAAGCTACCGACACGTGGTGGCCGGGCCTTCATCGACATACCGGTAATGCGTTCAAATAGCGTGGCGGAAATAATCAGATCGGTTTTTTTACCGGCCATATCAAGGCAAATGCCGCGCAGCGTTTTGAGTATCAAATCGAAAACAAAAGCACCAGTAACGCCGATAGCCAACACCCACAATGTCGCCGTTGCCTGATTCGGCACAACCCGATCATAGACATTCATCACGAACAGCGGCGTAGCCAGTGCGATGATGTTCACCAGCAGCGTGGCGAGGATGGCATCGAGGTAGAGCGAACGTGAAAGCTTAAGCGTATCCTTGAACCAGGATTTGGTTCGGGGGATCAGCGACGGATTTTGCAGATCGAACTGGTGACGAGGCTGGGCGAACATCACCAGGCCCAGATAATTCTGTTGCAGCGTATTGTGCTCGACGGAAATTTCCCCGCCTTCTGTTTCGCTGGGCATCAGGCGTGCGCTACCGTCAGCGTTCCAGCCTAGCAGAATTGCCGCGCGTCCTTCCCGTAACAGCAACATCGCGGGGAGTGACATGTCGGAAATTTTATTCAACGAACGTTTGAGAACACGCCCTTGCAGCCCTGCACGCGCCGCAGCTCTCGGAAGCAATTTTACCGATAACCGCTGGTTGGCTAAGGGGAGCCCGGCGGTGAGTGTGGTACGGCTGACCGATTTCCCCTGCAAGGCACAGAGGATCAGTAAACTATCCAATAGCGGGTCATCATGACGGCTACGAGGGTCACTATTATTTTCATGCGCGGCAGTCGCTTCATGAACGGCCGTTGATTCATGAACAACCGTTGATTCATGAACAACCGTTGATTCATGAAAAACAGCAGACTCATGGGCGACAGGCTCCTGGGTAACTGATGTATCAGAACCATGAGTCTCTTGTACTGAATGCAACTTCATTTAACGGAACGTTCCCTTACGCAACGTAATTCCCTCGCATATAAACCATAATTTATCGCCGTCTGACCAATGAAATATATTAATTAAGGCTCGGCAACTCTGCGTGGGTGGTTACGTTTGTCAAGCTGGTACCGGCCTCAGGTGCTGGGATCGCCAAACGATTTAATAGTTCTCCCATGCGTGATGCGATCCGGTATTCGGTATAGAGTGAAGTGAAGCGAACCTCGACCAGACGGCGTTGTGCTGTGAACAGCTCGTTTTCACTGTCCAGCAAGTCCAATAGCGTCCTTTCCCCCAGGCCAAATTGTTTTTGATAGGCGGTACGCACTTTCATACTGCGGTCGGCATACTCGGCGGCGATCGGCAACTGTTGACGCGAGTTATTTAACGCTGACCAGGCTAGTTTTAGCTCTTCGCTCAGCAGGCGCAGGGCATTATTTCGCACATCCTGCGCTTCTTTTACCTGATAGGCTTTTGATTCCATATTCGCCTTGCTGCTACCGCCTTCATACAGGTTGTAGCGCATCCGCACCATCGCCTGCCATTCATTGTTTTGGCCGCGCGTCCCGTCAACGTTGTTATCCATCGTACGAGAGAGTTCAACGTTGAGGCGTGGATAAAATGTTGATTTTGAAGCCTCATATTGTTGCTGTGTGGCTTCAATATCTGACTCCGCGGATTTCAGCGCCGGGCTGTTAGCCAGCATGATGCGCTGGGCTTCTTCCAACGAGGCGGGGAGTTTTATCACAGAAGCATCGGGCATCACCAAATTATCGGGTACTTTGCCTACAATGCTCATGTAGTTGATTTTGGCATCGTCCAGATTGGTTTGCTCTGTCAGCACGTTATTACGAGCCTGTGCGAGACGAGCTTCGGCCTGATCCAAATCGGCCAATCGACCAACGCCCTGTTCGCTGCGCAGTCTGATTTGATCGTAAATACGCTCATGGCTTGTCAGGTTGGCTTGCGCCAGACGGACGAATTCCTGACGCTGTAACACATTGAGATAAACCTGAACCGTATCTAACGCTGTCGACTCACTAGTATTTAATACTTTATAGGCGCGTGAATTGACGGTGGCGCGTTGTCTGCCGACCTCACTTGAGGTGGCGAAACCATCGAACACCGTCTGGCTTAGATTAATACTCGATTCCTGACGGCTGAGTTCAACGCGCTTATTAGCGCTGGCACGTGTTGAGGGGCTATCGGTTTCTTCGCGGCCCACGCCTGCGCTTAGGGTGATGGAGGGAAGATATCCTCCTTTTGCTGCGCGTAAATCATGTTCGGCAGAAAAACGATTATTAATGGATGCACTCACTTCGGGGTGGGTGTAGAGCGTGCTTCTAATGGCTTCCTGAATCGTCTCGGCATGGAGCGCTGTGGAAAAAACAGTAATAAAAGGCAATAAAGCAAATTGGTATCTACGAATCATCAGCAGTTTTCCTTCACAAAAACTTTATTTGTGATTATTCCTATTAGAGTATTTGAATGTTATATAAACGCTTAACGAATTGATTTTATTTTATTCCATTTATATCAATGTTTTAATTTATTTTTCTGATGCATCTAAGGCGAAAAAAATAGAAATTACTCTAAGTGAGTAAAGTTCTGGAAAGAATATTCTGAATTTTTTATTATATCGTGCATTGAGTCAAGCGTTTGACGCATCACAACAACCCTATCGTAACGCTTTTTTTAATAAAATGTCAGGATGACACACAGCAAACCAACCCTATCAGGATGATAGCAAAAATCTATAGCCGCAATATCGCCACATTATAAAAATAATTATAGATATCAAGGAGAAAGTATTTTGAACAGTGTGATTGGCGTCATTAAATTCGTTATTGGACAGGTTTTTATCGTCGCGCTTGATGGGAGCCAGAGATTGCTGGTTGCTGGCGATCGGGTTTACAGCGGTGAAGAGGTCGTGACCGGGGCTAATGGCGCGGTTTCAATCACATTACCGGATGGCAAAACATTGGATCTGGGACGTGATAGCCGCTGGAGCGATGTCAGCAATGCGTCTTCTCAGAGCAGTGCGGATGTTGCGAATGATGTCGCCGCGATACAAGATGCGATTGCTCAGGGCGCTGACCCGACACAGGTGCTTGAAGCGACTGCCGCAGGTAATGACAGCACCGGAGAGGCGGGTGACGGCGGCGGCGGGCACTTTAATCCCGCGGTCGTTTTGAACTTAACAGCCGAGGTTGTGACGACCCCGATTGGGTATGATACCGCTGGTCTATCGTTTACTGACCGTGCCTCGTCCGTTCTGGATGGCGTCGATTCATCCACGCTGCTGACTGCCGCAGCGGATACTACCGATACTACACCTCCCTCTGTCACTCTTGTCATAAACAGTGACGGCACAATAAATTTCGTTTTTACAAAACCGCCCGTTGGTTTTGACCTCACGGATATCATCGTAACAAACGGCTCAGTAACGAATCTGGTGCAGGATCCTAACGATCCCACTCGCTGGACGGCGACATTAACGCCAGCCGCCAATTTTGAGGGTGAAGTTCGGGTCAGCATCCCTGATGGCAGTTACACCGATGCCGCAGGCATTCCTGGTACAGGCGGAAGTGAAGCGGTAACGGTTGATACTCTGCCTCCTGTGGCCTCAATTTCAATTGACGATGTCACGTCGGATAATGTGATTAATGCCAGCGAGTCCGGTCAGACGATAGCCGTTACCGGAAAGGTGGGCGATGAAGTCAAAGCGGGCGATGCCATTACCGTTAAGGTTGGTACCGAGACCTACCAGACGACGGTGAATGCGGATGGTAAAACCTGGAGCGTCAATGTTCCGGGATCTGTTCTTGCTGCAAACGGTGATATTTCTGCCACGGTCACCACGCGTGATGCGGCAGGCAACGTCACGACGGCTAACACGAATCACGCTTACGGTGTCGATACGGTTGCGCCGACGGCTTCCATCTCTATTGACGATGTCACCAGCGATAACGTGATTAACGCGGCTGAGTCCGGCCAGACGATATCCGTCACCGGTAAGGTCGATAACGACGTCAAAGCGGGTGATGCGATTACCGTTAAAGTCGGCACGGAAACCTACCAGACGACGGTGAATGCCGACGGTAAAACCTGGAGTGTCAATGTTCCCGGTTCAGTACTGGCGGCCAATAGCGATATCTCTGCCACGGTCACCACACGAGATGCGGCAGGTAATGTTACGACTGCGAATACCAGTCTCGCTTACGGTGTCGACACCGTTGCGCCAACGGCGTCTATTACTATCGATGATGTCACCAGCGATAACGTGATTAACGCCGCCGAATCCGGCCAGACCATTGCCGTCACCGGTAAAGTCGATAACGACGTGAAAGCGGGTGATGCGGTGACGGTTAAAGTCGGTACCGAGACCTACCAGACGACGGTGAATGCTGACGGTAAAACCTGGAGCGTGAATGTTCCGGGCTCGGTGCTGGCCGCCAATGGCGATGTGAGCGCTACGGTCACGACCCGCGATCCAGCAGGTAACGTCACCACTGCCAATACCAGTCACGCTTACGGTGTGGATACGGTGGCGCCAGTTGCTTCAATTACTATCGACAATGTCACGTCGGATAACGTCATCAATGCTAGCGAGTCAGGGCAGACCATTGCGGTAACGGGTAAGGTCGATAACGACGTCAAAGCGGGCGATGCGGTGACCGTAAAAGTCGGTACCGAGACCTACCAGACAACGGTGAATGCCGATGGTAAGACCTGGAGCGTGAATGTTCCGGGATCTGTTCTTGCTGCAAACGGTGATATCTCTGCCACGGTCACCACCCGTGATGCGGCAGGCAACGTCACCACCGCCAACACGACTCACGCTTACGGCGTCGATACGGTGGCACCAGTTGCCTCTATATCTATCGACGATGTGACATCCGATAACGTCATCAACGCCGCCGAGTCGGGTCAGACCATCGCCATCACCGGTAAAGTCGATAACGACGTGAAAGCGGGTGATGCGGTGACCGTAAAAGTCGGTACCGAGACCTACCAGACGACGGTGAATGCTGACGGTAAAATCTGGAGCGTCAATGTTCCCGGTTCCGTGCTGGCCGCCAATAGTGATGTGAGCGCGACGGTTACCACGCGAGATACGGCAGGCAACGTCACCACCGCCAATACTTCTCATGCTTACGGTGTCGATACGGTGGCGCCAGTTGCCTCGATTACTATCGATGATGTCACCAGCGATAACGTGATTAACGCCGCCGAATCCGGCCAGACCATCGCCGTCACCGGTAAAGTCGATAACGACGTCAAAGCCGGCGATACGGTGACCGTGAAAGTCGGTTCCGAGACCTACCAGACGACGGTTAATGCCGATGGTAAAACCTGGAGCGTCAATGTTCCCGGTTCCGTGCTGGCCGCCAATAGTGATGTGAGCGCGACGGTTACCACGCGTGATGCGGCAGGCAACGTCACGACGGCTGACACGACTCATGCTTACGGTGTCGATACGGTGGCGCCAACTGCTTCAATTACTATCGACGATGTGACATCCGATAACGTCATTAACGCCACCGAGTCCGGGCAGACCATTGCCGTCACCGGTAAAGTCGATAACGACGTGAAAGCGGGTGATGCCATTACGGTTAAAGTCGGTACCGAGACTTACCAGACCACGGTGAATGCCGATGGCAAAACCTGGAGCGTGAACGTGCCGGGTTCCGTACTGGCGGCCAATAGCGATGTGAGCGCTACCGTCACCACGCGTGATGCGGCGGGTAACTTCACCACCGCCAATACCAGTCACGCTTACGGTGTCGATACCGTCGCACCAACGGCGTCGATATCTATCGACGATGTGACATCCGATAATGTGATTAACGCCACCGAGTCCGGGCAGACCATTGCCGTCACCGGTAAAGTCGACAACGACGTGAAAGCGGGCGATGCGATTACCGTTAAGGTTGGTACCGAGACCTACCAGACGACGGTGAATGCGGATGGTAAAACCTGGAGTGTCAATGTTCCCGGTTCAGTACTGGCGGCCAATAGCGATATCTCTGCCAGCGTGACCACACGCGATGCGGCGGGTAACGTCACCACCGCAGACACCAATCACACTTACGGCGTGGATACCGTTGCGCCAACCGCGTCGATTACTATCGACGATGTCACCAGCGATAACGTGATTAACGCCGCCGAATCCGGCCAGACCATTGCGGTCACCGGTAAAGTCGATAACGACGTGAAAGCGGGTGATGCGGTGACGGTTAAAGTCGGTACGGAAACCTACCAGACCACCGTGAATGCCGATGGCAAGACCTGGAGTGTCAATGTTCCCGGCTCGGTGTTAGCCGCCAACGGAGATATCTCTGCCACGGTCACCACACGAGATGCGGCAGGTAATGTTACGACTGCGAATACCAGTCTCGCTTACGGTGTCGACACCGTCGCGCCAACGGCGTCAATTACTATCGATGATGTCACCAGCGATAACGTGATTAATGCGACTGAGTCCGGCCAGACCATTGCCGTCACCGGTAAAGTCGATAATGACGTCAAAGCGGGCGATGCCATTACGGTTAAAGTCGGCACGGAAACCTACCAGACGACGGTGAATGCTGACGGCAAAACCTGGAGCGTGAATGTTCCGGGCTCGGTGCTGGCCGCCAATGGCGATGTGAGCGCTACGGTCACGACCCGCGATCCAGCAGGTAACGTCACCACTGCCAATACCAGTCTCGCTTACGGTGTCGACACCGTTGCGCCAACGGCGTCTATTACTATCGATGATGTGACGTCGGATAACGTGATTAATGCGACTGAGTCCGGCCAGACCATTGCCGTCACCGGTAAAGTCGATAATGACGTCAAAGCGGGTGATGCCATTACGGTTAAAGTCGGCAGCGAGACCTACCAGACGACGGTGAATGCCGACGGTAAAACCTGGAGTGTCAATGTTCCCGGTTCAGTACTGGCGGCCAATAGCGATATCTCTGCCACGGTCACCACACGTGATGCGGCGGGTAACGTCACGACGGCTAACACGACTCACGCTTATGGTGTCGATACGGTGGCGCCAACGGCGTCGATTACTATCGACAATGTCACCAGCGATAACGTGATTAATGCCGCCGAATCAGGGCAGACGATCGCGGTGACGGGTAAAGTCGATAATGACGTCAAAGCGGGCGATGCCATTACCGTTAAAGTCGGCAGCGAGACCTACCAGACCAGGGTGAATGCCGATGGCAAGACCTGGAGCGTCAATGTTCCGGGTTCCGTACTGGCTGCGAATAGTGATGTGAGCGCGACGGTTACCACACGCGATACGGCAGGCAACGTCACCACCGCCAACACCAGTCACGCTTATGGCGTCGATACGGTGGCTCCAGTTGCCTCGATTACTATCGATGATGTGACATCCGATAACGTCATCAACGCTGCCGAATCCGGGCAGACCATTGCCGTCACCGGTAAAGTCGATAACGACGTGAAAGCGGGTGATGCGGTGACCGTAAAAGTCGGTACCGAGACCTACCAGACGACGGTGAATGCTGACGGTAAAATCTGGAGCGTCAATGTTCCCGGTTCCGTGCTGGCCGCCAATAGTGATGTGAGCGCGACGGTTACCACGCGTGATGCGGCAGGCAACGTCACGACGGCTGACACGACTCATGCTTACGGTGTCGATACGGTGGCGCCAACTGCTTCAATTACTATCGACGATGTGACATCCGATAACGTCATTAACGCCACCGAGTCCGGGCAGACCATTGCCGTCACCGGTAAAGTCGATAACGACGTCAAAGCGGGTGATGCCATTACGGTTAAAGTCGGCACGGAAACCTACCAGACGACGGTGAATGCTGACGGCAAGACCTGGAGCGTCAATGTTCCGGGATCTGTACTGGCCACCAATAATGATGTGAGCGCTACTGTCACCACGCGCGATACCGCAGGCAATGTCACAACGGCTAACACGACTCACGCTTACGGCGTCGATACGGTGGCACCAACCGCGTCGATTACTATCGACAATGTCACCAGCGATAACGTGATTAACGCCACCGAATCAGGGCAGACGATTGCCGTCACCGGTAAAGTCGATAACGATGTCAAAGCGGGCGATGCCATTACCGTGAAAGTCGGTACCGAGACCTACCAGACCACGGTGAATGCCGATGGCAAAACCTGGAGCGTGAATGTTCCGGGATCGGTTCTTGCTGCAAACGGTGATATTTCTGCCACGGTCACCACGCGTGATGCGGCGGGTAACGTCACCACCGCCAATACCAGTCACGCTTACGGTGTCGATACCGTCGCACCAACGGCGTCGATATCTATCGACGATGTGACATCCGACAATGTGATTAACGCCACCGAGTCCGGTCAGACCATCGCCGTCACCGGTAACGTCGATAACGACGTGAAAGCGGGTGATGCCATTACGGTTAAAGTCGGTACCGAGACCTACCAGACGACGGTGAATGCCGATGGTAAGACCTGGAGCGTCAACGTTCCGGGATCCATATTGGCGGCGAATAGTGATGTGAGCGCGACGGTTACCACGCGCGATACCGCAGGCAATGTCACCACCGCTAACACGACTCATGCTTACGGTGTCGACACCGTTGCACCCACCGCGTCGATTACCATCGATGATGTTACCAGCGATAATGTGATTAATGCCGCCGAGTCCGGCCAGACCATCGCCGTCACCGGTAAAGTCGATAACGACGTCAAAGCCGGTGATGCGGTGACGGTTAAAGTCGGCACGGAAACCTACCAGACGACGGTCAATGCCGACGGTAAAACCTGGAGTGTGAATGTTCCCGGTTCAGTACTGGCTGCAAACGGTGATATCTCTGCCACGGTTACCACGCGCGACGCGGCGGGTAACGTCACCACCGCCAACACCAGTCACGCTTATGGCGTCGATACGGTGGCTCCAGTTGCCTCGATTACTATCGATGATGTGACATCCGATAACGTCATCAACGCTGCCGAATCCGGGCAGACCATTGCCGTCACCGGTAAAGTCGATAACGACGTGAAAGCTGGCGATACGGTGGCCGTGAAAGTCGGCACGGAAACCTACCAGACGACGGTGAATTCTGACGGTAAAACCTGGAGCGTCAATGTTCCCGGCTCGGTGCTGGCCGCCAATAGTGATGTGAGCGCGACGGTCAACACCCGTGATGCGGCGGGCAATGTTACGACTGCGAATACCAGTCACGCTTATGGTGTGGATACCGTTGCACCAACCGCGTCGATTACTATCGACGATGTGACATCCGATAATGTGATTAATGCGACTGAGTCTGGTCAGACGATTGCGGTGACGGGTAAAGTCGATAACGACGTCAAAGCGGGTGACGCCATTACGGTTAAAGTCGGTACCGAGACTTACCAGACCACGGTGAATGCCGATGGCAAAACCTGGAGCGTGAATGTTCCGGGATCGGTTCTTGCTGCAAACGGTGATATTTCTGCCACGGTCACCACGCGTGATGCGGCGGGTAACGTCACCACCGCCAATACCAGTCACGCTTACGGTGTCGATACCGTCGCACCAACGGCATCGATATCTATCGACGATGTGACATCCGATAATGTGATTAACGCCACCGAGTCCGGTCAGACCATCGCCGTCACCGGTAACGTCGATAACGACGTGAAAGCGGGTGATGCCATTACGGTTAAAGTCGGTACCGAGACCTACCAGACGACGGTGAATGCCGATGGTAAGACCTGGAGCGTCAACGTTCCGGGATCCATATTGGCGGCGAATAGTGATGTGAGCGCGACGGTTACCACGCGCGATACCGCAGGTAACGTCACGACGGCGAATACCAGCCACGCTTACGGTGTCGATACGGTTGCGCCGACGGCTTCCATCTCTATTGACGATGTCACCAGCGATAACGTGATTAACGCGGCTGAGTCCGGCCAGACGATATCCGTCACCGGTAAGGTCGATAACGACGTCAAAGCGGGTGATGCGATTACCGTTAAAGTCGGCACGGAAACCTACCAGACGACGGTGAATGCTGACGGCAAGACCTGGAGCGTCAATGTTCCGGGATCTGTACTGGCCACCAATAATGATGTGAGCGCTACTGTCACCACGCGTGATACCGCAGGTAACGTCACGACGGCGAATACCAGCCACGCTTACGGTGTCGATACGGTGGCGCCAACTGCCTCGATTACTATCGATAACGTCACCAGCGATAACGTCATCAACGCTAGCGAGTCCGGGCAGACCATCGCCGTCACCGGTAAAGTCTATAACGACGTGAAAGCCGGCGATACGGTGGCCGTGAAAGTCGGCACGGAAACCTACCAGACGACGGTGAATGCCGACGGTAAAACCTGGAGTGTCAATGTTCCCGGTTCAGTACTGGCGGCCAATAGCGATATCTCTGCCACGGTCACCACACGTGATGCGGCGGGTAACGTCACGACGGCTAACACGACTCACGCTTATGGTGTCGATACGGTGGCGCCAACCGCGTCGATTACTATCGACGATGTCACCAGCGATAACGTGATTAACGCCGCCGAATCCGGCCAGACCATTGCCGTCACCGGTAACGTCGATAACGACGTGAAAGCGGGTGATGCGGTGACGGTTAAAGTCGGTACCGAGACCTACCAGACGACGGTGAATGCTGACGGTAAAACCTGGAGTGTCAATGTTCCGGGTTCTGTACTGGCCGCCAACAGCGATGTGAGTGCCACGGTCACCACGCGTGATGCGGCAGGCAACGTCACGACGGCTAACACGAATCACGCTTATGGTGTCGATACGGTTGCGCCGACGGCTTCCATCTCTATTGACGATGTCACCAGCGATAACGTGATTAACGCGGCTGAGTCCGGTCAGACGATAGCCGTTACCGGAAAGGTGGGCGATGAAGTCAAAGCGGGCGATGCCATTACCGTTAAGGTTGGTACCGAGACCTACCAGACGACGGTGAATGCGGATGGTAAAACCTGGAGCGTCAATGTTCCGGGATCTGTTCTTGCTGCAAACGGTGATATTTCTGCCACGGTCACCACGCGTGATGCGGCAGGCAACGTCACGACGGCTAACACGAATCACGCTTATGGTGTCGATACGGTGGCGCCAACTGCTTCAATTACTATCGACGATGTGACATCCGATAACGTCATTAACGCCGCCGAATCCGGCCAGACGATTGCGGTGACGGGTAACGTCGATAACGACGTCAAAGCCGGTGATGCGGTGACGGTCAAAGTCGGTACCGAGACCTACCAGACGACGGTGAATGCCGATGGTAAAACCTGGAGTGTGAATGTTCCCGATTCAGTACTGGCGGCCAATAGCGATATCTCTGCCAGCGTGACCACACGCGATGCGGCGGGTAACGTCACCACCGCAGACACCAATCACACTTACGGCGTGGATACCGTTGCGCCAACCGCTTCTATCTCTATCGATGATGTGACATCCGATAACGTCATCAACGCTGCCGAATCCGGCCAGACCATTGCGGTCACCGGTAAAGTCGATAACGACGTGAAAGCGGGTGATGCGGTGACGGTTAAAGTCGGTACGGAAACCTACCAGACCACCGTGAATGCCGATGGCAAGACCTGGAGTGTCAATGTTCCCGGCTCGGTGTTAGCCGCCAACGGAGATATCTCTGCCACGGTCACCACACGAGATGCGGCAGGTAATGTTACGACTGCGAATACCAGTCTCGCTTACGGTGTCGACACCGTCGCGCCAACGGCGTCAATTACTGTCGACAATGTCACGTCGGATAACGTGATTAATGCGGCCGAATCCGGGCAGACCATTGCCGTCACCGGTAAAGTCGACAACGACGTGAAAGCGGGCGATGCGATTACCGTTAAGGTTGGTACCGAGACCTACCAGACGACGGTCAATGCCGATGGTAAAACCTGGAGCGTGAATGTTCCGGGCTCCGTGCTGGCTGCAAACGGTGATATCTCTGCCACGGTTACCACCCGTGATCCGGCAGGCAATGTTACTACTGCCAACACGACTCATGCTTACGGCGTCGATACGGTAGCGCCAACCGCGTCGATATCTATCGACGATGTGACATCCGATAACGTGATTAATGCGACTGAGTCCGGCCAGACGATCGCCGTCACCGGTAAAGTCGATAACGACGTCAAAGCCGGTGATGCGGTGACGGTTAACGTCGGCACGGAAACCTACCAGACGACGGTCAATGCCGATGGTAAAACCTGGAGCGTGAATGTTCCGGGCTCCGTGCTGGCTGCAAACGGTGATATCTCTGCCACGGTTACCACGCGCGACGCGGCGGGTAATGTCACCACCGCCAACACCAGTCACGCTTATGGCGTCGATACGGTGGCTCCAGTTGCCTCGATTACTATCGATGATGTGACATCCGATAACGTCATCAACGCTGCCGAATCCGGGCAGACCATTGCCGTCACCGGTAAAGTCGATAACGACGTGAAAGCTGGCGATACGGTGGCCGTGAAAGTCGGTACCGAGACCTACCAGACGACGGTGAATGCTGACGGTAAAATCTGGAGCGTGAATGTTCCGGGCTCCGTGCTGGCTGCAAACGGTGATATCTCTGCCACGGTTACCACGCGCGACGCGGCGGGTAACGTCACCACCGCCAACACCAGTCACGCTTATGGCGTCGATACGGTGGCTCCAGTTGCCTCGATTACTATCGATGATGTGACATCCGATAACGTCATCAACGCTGCCGAATCCGGGCAGACCATTGCCGTCACCGGTAAAGTCGATAACGACGTGAAAGCTGGCGATACGGTGGCCGTGAAAGTCGGCACGGAAACCTACCAGACGACGGTGAATGCAGACGGTAAAACCTGGAGCGTCAATGTTCCCGGCTCGGTGTTAGCCGCCAACGGAGATATCTCTGCCACGGTCACCACACGCGATACCGCAGGTAATGTTACGACTGCGAATACCAGTCACGCTTACGGTGTCGACACCGTTGCGCCAACTGCCTCGATTACTATCGACGATGTGACGTCGGATAACGTGATTAACGCCGCCGAATCCGGCCAGACGATTGCGGTAACGGGTAAGGTCGATAACGACGTCAAAGCCGGCGATGCGGTGACGGTTAAAGTCGGCACCGAGACCTACCAGACCACGGTGAATGCTGACGGCAAGACCTGGAGCGTGAATGTTCCGGGATCTGTTCTTGCTGCAAACGGTGATATTTCTGCCTCGGTTACCACACGCGATACGGCAGGCAACGTTACCACCGCCAACACGACTCATGCTTACGGTGTCGATACGGTGGCACCCACCGCGTCGATTACTATTGACAATGTCACGTCGGATAACGTGATTAACGCCGCTGAATCCGGCCAGACGATTGCGGTAACGGGTAAGGTCGATAACGACGTCAAAGCCGGCGATACGGTGACGGTCAAAGTCGGTACCGAGACCTACCAGACGACGGTGAATGCTGACGGCAAGACCTGGAGCGTGAATGTTCCGGGATCTGTTCTTGCTGCAAACGGTGATATTTCTGCCTCGGTTACCACCCGTGATACGGCGGGTAACGTCACGACGGCGAATACTTCTCACGCTTACGGTGTCGATACGGTGGCTCCAGTTGCCTCGATTACTATCGATAACGTCACCAGCGATAACGTCATCAACGCTAGCGAGTCCGGGCAGACCATCGCCGTCACCGGTAAAGTCTATAACGACGTGAAAGCCGGCGATACGGTGGCCGTGAAAGTCGGCACGGAAACCTACCAGACGACGGTGAATGCTGACGGCAAGACCTGGAGCGTCAATGTTCCGGGATCTGTACTGGCCACCAATAATGATGTGAGCGCTACTGTCACCACGCGCGATACCGCAGGCAATGTCACAACGGCTAACACGACTCACGCTTACGGCGTCGATACGGTGGCACCAACCGCGTCGATTACTATCGACAATGTCACCAGCGATAACGTGATTAACGCCACCGAATCAGGGCAGACGATTGCCGTCACCGGTAAAGTCGATAACGATGTCAAAGCGGGCGATGCCATTACCGTGAAAGTCGGTACCGAGACCTACCAGACCACGGTGAATGCCGACGGCAAAACCTGGAGCGTCAATGTTCCCGGTTCGGTGCTGGCCACCAATAATGATGTGAGTGCCACGGTCACTACGCGTGATCCGGCGGGTAACGTCACCACAGCGAATATCCATCATGCATACGGTGTGGATACGACTGCACCAGAAATTGATATTACGAATTTCGCTGGTAACGATGGGTATGTCAGCCAGAGTGAGTCGAAAAATACGGTAATCAGCGGTACCAGTAACGAGAAAACGGTCGATCTGGTCTTTACCGATGTGAATGGTAAGTCGGTTACGCTGCATGATGTGCCTGTGACGAATGGTAAATGGCAGGCGAATGTCGACTTGAGCTCGTTAGCGGAAGGCAAGATTACCGCTGGCGCGACGGCGACCGATGCGGCAGGTAATCAGGCGCATGATAACAGCCAGGCGATCATGGATATTACGCCGCCAACCGCACACGACAATTCGGTGTCTGGCACGGAAGACACGCCGCTCCATATTGGCTGGGGCGATCTGGGCGTATCGAGCGATACCACAAGTATCGTGATTTCGTCTTTACCGCCAGCCAGCGCTGGCACACTCTATTTTAACGATAGCGGAAGTTGGAAAGCGGTCACGGTTGGGCAAACCTTTACCGCTGGCAACACCGATCTGCGCTTTACGCCAGTGGGCAATATCTCAGGCGCATCGCTGGGTGATATTGGTTATCGGCCCGTTGATGTCGCGGGGAACACCGGTGATAAAGCTGCGCTGCATATTGGCATAACACCTGTAGCAGATGCGCCGGTAGTGAGCCTGAGCATCACCAGCGGTGCGACAACGCCGACCTCTTCGGAAATTATTAAGGTCAATGGCGGTAGCGCCAACGGTGGCTTTGACGTACAAAATGGGAAAATTGTCGCCGTGGGCGACGGTGTCCGCGTTTGGCTAACCGAAGGGGATCCGGTACCCACGGTGGTCGGTACTGGTAAGGTCGCGTACTACAGTCAGGGCAATACCAGCGGGGATGGCAACTACAGCGATATCTTTGTTGTGCATTCCAACAGCGGGTATTTCTATCGACAGAGTGACTGGCCAGCCGATCGTAAGGATCATCGCGATCTGGATTCGTTTAACGGTAACCGGACGAATAACGGCAGCAGCGCACATTCTGACTATGTGTTCGTTATGAAAGAGACGGGTTACACCTATAACGCAACCTATAGCACGAACAACAATCAGGATACGTCGGTTAACACGCTGGACGGACTGAAAGTTAACTATACCGATAGCAGCGGCAAGTCAGGCTCGTTTACCACGCAGGTCAGTAACAATATTGAAGGCGTGATCTACAGTGACGGTACGACATACACGCCGGGCACTAATAGCGCGAAGATTGAAACGGTGCCTGGTCAGGCTGGTACGCAGACGCATACGTTGGATGTGTCGGCAGCCCTGACCGATCGTGACGGCAGTGAAACCCTGTCAGGGATTACACTCACAGGGATCCCGAAAGGAACAGTGCTGACTGACCACATTAACAATGTGACGTATACCGTTGGTGACGATGGATCGTATCTCATCAAGAACGCCAACAATGCCCAGACGCTGGCTGGCAAGATTACGCTCGAAGTGCCTGTCGATGCGGGTAAATTCAACGTGGTGGCGCAGGCGACATCGACAGAAATTGCCAACCATGACACGGCGACGGGTTACTCTGCCGGAGGCGTTGAGCAGTATGGCATGAGCGTTGGTACGATAGGCGATGACAACATGTCCGGTACGCACAGCCACGATGTGATGGTCGCGGATGTGTCTGGTTTGCAGATCATTGAAGGACAGAATTACAACATTGCCTTTATGGTCGATTCATCCGGCAGTATGTCGTCAACGGATATTGAGAATACGCGTACGTCGTTGAGTAATGTGTTCAAAAGCCTGATCAACAGCGCAAGTGGTGTGAATTCCGGTACGGTGAACATTTTCCTGGCTGACTTTGATACGCAGGTGGGGAAAACCGCATCCGTAAACCTGAGCGACACCAATGCGCTGAATAAGCTGACCGCTGTATTGAACTCAATGGTTGGCGGATCGGAGAAAGGCGGTGGAACCAACTATGAAGATGTATTCAAGACGACGGCTAACTGGTTCCAAAGCGATGCGGTGAAAAAGAATGTGGGTAATAACCTGACGTACTTCATTACCGATGGTGAGCCAACGTTCTATCAGAAGAATGAAACCGATGTCGTGAAAGTGAGTGACTGGAACCAAACGCTGAACATCGATAGTTTCGCCTACAAACCCGGGCAGTCCTACTCTATGGATGTTCGCGGTGCAGTGCGTGAAGTGATTGATAGCAAAGGGAACGTCTATCAATATGCATGGAGTGATAAAAGCAATCAAGTCACGGGTACGGTGATTGGTCAGGTACACGCACAGGGGGATGGAACGTATGAAATCTCCTCTCTGGGCGGCGTGGGTAATAACAGCAGCTACTGGGCGCAGGACTACCGCGGCAAATGGTACTGGGTCGATAACTCTGGTAACCGTGATGTCAGCAACACCAATGCGACTGAGGCTTTCAGTTTACTGAAGAAGCAGTCAACCATTGAAGCGATCGGTATTGGTGCGGATTTAAATGGTAATACGCTGAAGCGCTATGACACCGATGGCGTGGTTCAGGATCATATTGACCCTGCTAACCTGAATAAAGCGATTCTGGGCAGCAGTGAGTCAATGCATGCAGGTAATGACCAACTTAATGGCGGATTGGGGAATGACATTCTGTTCGGCGATGTGGTGTCGTTTCCTAATATCGACGGCAACGGTATCACCGCCTTGCAGAACTACATTGGCAAGCAGTTAGGTATGCAAACCGGCGTACCGACGGCGAAAGAGATGCATAGCTATATTGCCACGCACGGCGCGGAGTTTGATCTGTCGTCTGCGAAAGATGGCAACGACACACTCAACGGTGGAGCGGGGAACGACATTCTGTTCGGTCAGGGCGGAAATGACACGCTGATTGGTGGAGAAGGGAATGACCTGCTCTACGGTGGTGCGGGGGATGACATCCTGATCGGTGGACCGGGGGGCGATACGCTCATCGGCGGCGCGGGCGCGGATATCTTTAAGTGGCAGGCTGGCGATATCGGCAACGATGTGATCAAAGACTTCAATGCCAAAGAAGGTGACCGGATTGATTTAAGCGATCTGGTGGGCGAACTGGAGGAAGGGACCGATATTAGCCGCTATATTCGTATCACCGATAATCATGGTTCACCGACGATTGAGGTTAGCACGGCGGGGAACTTTACGGCGGATAAAGGCGGAACGGTTGCAGTGTCGATTACGTTGGAACACTATAACGGTGCATTGCCGTCGCTTGAAAGCCTGGTCAGCAAACCAGAACAGTCGAGCTGACGAAAAGGGGGAGCCTGTCCGGCTCCTTTCTTTATCAAAAATTTAAAAGGTCTCCGAGAATGTTTTATATCCAGCGCGACAGTGATGGCCACCTGATGAAGGTAGAAAAGCGTCCTTTTCCTGAAATGAATGGCGAGTTGCCGGATGATTCGCGCGAGGCACAGGCCTGGTTCCGCAGCCATCAGGCGGCGATGTCCAGTTTGGAGCAGCTACGGCAAAGCGATCTGGAAATGGTACGCGTGCTGGAGGATTTAATTCAGGTGTTGATTCAGAAAGGTGTGGTGAGCATTACTGATTTCCCTCAGGCGGCACAGCTGAAGTTGATTAATCGCGCGCAGGCGCGTGAAGCGTTAAATGGCGGATTGAACAAGCTGATTGGTGACGACGAAGAGACCATGTTTTGAATAGACCATGTTTTGAATAGACCATGTTTTGAATAAACCATGTCTACCGTTTCGTTCAGCCGTTTCCGGCTTCTCAACATCGTAGCGAGAAGCCGGGGGCATTAAACGCGGTTAGCCAATCAGACTCTAACCGCAGGTGCCGGTTCACCCAGCAGCCGTCCCATCGCGCCCTGTAAACCCATCTCCTGAAGTACTTTCATCTCACCTGCAGTTTCAACACGTTCGGCGATGAGCGGCAGAGCAATGCTGTTGGTGGCGCGATACAGCGCCTCGATAAACATTTGCTTATCGTCTTCCTGGTCGATATTACGGATGTAGCTGCCATCGACTTTCAGATGCGCCAGCCCCCACTGGGACAAGTTGCCTATCATATTAAAGCGCCCACCAAAATGCTGTAGCCCCAGCGCACAGCCATGTTCATTCAATAACTTGATTAAAGCTTCCAGTTGGGCGCTGTCTGGCAATTGGTTTTCATCCAGCTCCAGAATCAGTCGGCTGGCGACATCCGGCTGATGTTTTAGCGGAGCAAGCAGATCGGCGAGCAAATGAAGATTCAGGACGGTAGTGCCGGACAGGCTTAATGCGAGGTTGCCATTGTGCTGGCGAAGGTAGTCCAGCACTTCACGCAGCATCGTCTGGTCCAGACGCGTATCCCAGCCAAAGCGCTGGATCCACGGCAGGAAACGACCTGCGGCGATACTGTTTCCTTGCTCATCCTGAATGCGAGCCAGCACCTTGTGATGGAGAACTCGACTGGGATCGTCACAGGCGACGACGGGCTGCAGGAAAAGCTGCAAACGTTCCTGTTCAAGGATAGGGTCGAGCAGGTTAAACCATCTATGGCGATCGGTTTCGACCTGTTCGGCACTGACGGACGGAATCTCATGAGGAGCGCTGGTATCGGTATTGCTTTCGGCTCGCGTGAGCGCCTGATCGCCCTGGATAAATAGCGATTGTGCGGTATCGCCGGGACGGAAAGGCACCATGCCGAATTGGGCGACAGGGGAAACGTCGGTTTCGCCTGTCAGATGCAACGTTTCGATATTGCGCGTCAGTTCGCCAATGAGCGCATAGGCTTCTTTATCGACCAGCCCTGGGCAGAATAGTGCAAATTCTCCCCCGCGGATGCGCGCCAGCAGGCTCTCTGCATTCGTATGCTGTTTCTGTGTGTTACGCAGGATATGCCCGACGGAGGCTAATAGCGCATCGGTACGCTGACCGCCCAGCCGTTGGTTCATTCCCGCCAGATCCTGAACGCGAATCATGATAAGGAATCCAGGTGCCGTTTCCTCATCAGCCAGCTTATCGTTGAACTGCATGTCAAACGCGCGGCGGTTATTCAATCCGGTTTGAGGATCCTGATAGGCTTCCTGACGTAAGCGCTCGCTTCGTTCCGCTTCCTCTTCGAACAGCGTTTTGAGCTTGCTGACCATCAGATTCATCGCCTGTGCGACGCGGCGAAATTCCGGCGTATTGGGTAAATCTGGCTGGCTAAGGAATTCGCGGCGGGTAATTGCCAGCGATTGATCGACGATATAATCGAGCGGACGTAACTGACGGCGCAAGAACAGCGCGCCGATAAACACGCCCAGCGTGCCACAGCCGAGCAGCCACAGGAAAGACGCGGTACTGCTGCGCCACAGGCGGGTGACTGCGAACATCGGGTGGCTGATGACTTCAACTTTTGCCGCCTGTTCCCAGCCGCGCATCACGATGGCTTCGCCTGCACCGGGTTGCAGGTTCACTAACTGGACAAACCAGGCCGGTACGTCAGGGATATCTGGCGAGGCGGTACGCTCCAGCGTGACGTTGCCGGTTTTTAAATCTCGCACGCGAATACTGGAAAAATAGCCGCTGTCGAAAATTGAGCTGACCATCAGCTCTACCATTGCCGGGTCATCAATATTTGGCGTCAGGGAAAGCCCAAGCGCGGTGGCGGCATCCTGCGCGTGAGAGTGAAGCTGGTTATTGTACTGTTCACGCGAATTTTCCAGGCTGACGAAAAAACTCCCGCTGAAAATAATTAGCACAAACAGGCAAATGGCTATCAGTAATTGTTTGTATAGAGACATAGCCTACCCTTACTCCTCAATTGAAAACCCTTCGGCACGCATTTTGGTTAATACGTCCTGCCAGCGTGAAAGTCGTTTACTGTCACCGACGCGTTTGTTGCTGCCGCTGGCACCGGGCAGCCATAGCCCGCCGCCATTAAAGGCGTACACCGGCACTAAATCATTGCGTTCTGTCGCCGGTTGGATCTTGTCGGTCAGATTATCCAGCACCAGTGGAATCGAGGTGGGCGTGGGATAATAAGTCACCACCATATGCGCCTTATTCAGACGCACGGCTTTAACATAGGTAATACGTAATTTATCCGCCGGGACGCCTAAATGGCGCAGCGTAAAATACTTGGCGAGCGCGTAATCTTCGCAGTCCCCGGCACCTTTACGCAGTGCTTCAATCGGGGTTGCCCAATAATCTTCCTGATTCCAGACGACGATATCATCGCGAAACAGCATATGGTCATTGAAAAATTGGTTCACGCTGCTCAGCAGCGCCTTTTCCTCTTTATTGCGGGAATTGACCAACAGCGTCTGCCATTCATCTATTCGGCGACGAGCATCGGGCGTTGCCGGGCCATAAAGCTGCTCGGTTCGCTGATTAATGGTAATAAAATCCCAGTCAGCACGTAGCGAACCCGCCAGCAGAAACAGCAGACAGCTAATAAAGAAGAGCTTGTAACTGGAGAGTCTGAACCCGAGGAGCCGCACTGAGGTTTCTCTGTTTACCTTGCGAGATAAATGTGGAGAGTGAATTCGATGCAGAATAGCGTACTTTCACAGGCCTCAAAAGCAGTATAGTGGTGAAAATAGTGGTTTGTCATAAACATGTAGATAAAGCATGAGGTAGTGGAATGCATTCAGATGTGATGAATGGCGATAACCTTAATTTAGGGAAACTGGTTTCCGAAATGCGCAATCCGGCAACGATGGCGTTGGATCAGCTCTCTACGCTGGAGATGATGCACGCGTTTAACCAGGAAGATCGGAAAGTGCCTGAAGCCATTGCGCAGGTTTTACCTGCGATTGCCGAAGCGGTCGATCTGGCGACGGCGTCGCTACAGGCGGGTGGGCGGCTGATCTATCTGGGTGCGGGCACCAGTGGCCGTTTAGGTGTACTAGATGCTTCAGAATGTCCGCCAACGTTTGGCGTACCACACGGGTTGGTGATCGGCCTGATTGCCGGTGGGCCGGGCGCGCTGCTGAAGGCTGTGGAAGGCGCGGAAGACGATCCCGCACTCGGTGAAGCGGATTTGAAAGCACTGGATTTAACCGCTGTGGATATGGTGATCGGCCTTGCGGCATCAGGCCGGACGCCGTATGTGATTGGCGCGCTACGCTATGCGCGTGATGTAGGCTGCCGGACGGCGGCGATCTCCTGCAATCCACATTCACCTATCGCGCAGGAGGCGCAGGTGGCGATTTCTCCGGTGGTTGGCCCGGAAGCGTTAACGGGCTCGACGCGGCTGAAATCAGGAACGGCGCAAAAACTCGTTCTGAATATGATTTCTACCGGCGTAATGGTTAAGCTGGGAAAGGTGTACCAGAATTTGATGGTGGATGTGAAGGCAACCAACGTGAAGCTGTTGGATCGCGCTTGCCGCATTGTCGTTGAAGCGACGGGCGCCGAGCGGGAAAGGGCGCGGCAGGCGCTGGTGCAGGCGGATAACGAAGTGAAGCCTGCGATTCTGATGCTTCTGGCGAATATTGATGTCGACGCGGCGCGTGAGCGCCTGAAACAGCACAACGGCTACCTGCGTGAGGCGCTGATTGGCGGATAAGATTATTTTGGTGTCGGTGCTATTTTGAGGTAAATCGGGAGAAACGTTTTGAGTGATAAGCGAGAGCAACGCATTGTTTTTTTTGATCTGGATGGCACGTTGCATCAGCAGGACATGTTTGGCAGCTTTTTGCGTTTTTTACTTCGCCGGCTGCCGTTAAACCTCGTTCTGGTTATCCCGCTATTACCTATTATTGGACTGGGATTGTTGATTCGTGGTCGCGCGGCGCGCTGGCCGATGAGCTGGCTGCTGTGGGCGATTACGTTTGGGCGCTCTGAAGATGAACTGGTTCAACTGGAAAAGCAATTTGTCGGTGCGTTTCGCCATGATGTCATCCCGTTTCCACAGGTTCAGCAGCGGCTGAAAACCTATCTTGAAGACAGCGATGCGCAGGTTTGGCTGGTGACCGGATCGCCGCAGCGGCTGGTGGAACAGGTCTATTATGATTCACCTTTCCTACCCGGCGTTCGCCTGATGGGTAGCCAGATTACACGCCGCTACGGCGGCTGGGTGTTGACGCTGCGTTGTCTGGGGCATGAAAAAGTCGTTCAGATGGAGCAGCGTTTAGGCGCGCCGCTCAAGCTCTACAGCGGTTACAGTGATAGCAAACAGGACAATCCGCTGCTCTATTTCTGCGAACACCGCTGGCGAGTCACCCCCGAAGGTAGCCTGCAACAGCTGGAGTAACGCCTTCAATACGCCATCTAGATAGGTATAATGCGCCGCCAAAATATGAATGTTCGAGAGAGGAAACGTGGTTAGCCTGCCTAACGATGAATACTGGATGCGCTATGCATTAACGCTGGCTCAGCGTGCTCAGGATGAAGGTGAAGTGCCGGTTGGTGCGGTGCTGGTGCTGGATAATGAAGCGATCGGCGAGGGGTGGAACCGGCCGATAGGGCATCACGATCCTACTGCACACGCTGAGATTATGGCGCTACGGCAGGGAGGGCAGGTGTTGCAGAACTATCGCCTGCTGGAGACAACGCTGTATGTCACGCTGGAGCCGTGCATCATGTGTGCGGGTGCGATGATACACAGCCGTATTGGTCGTCTGGTTTACGGCGCGTCAGATGAGAAAACGGGGGCGGCGGGGTCGCTGGTGGATATTCTGCGCCACCCAGGAATGAATCATCAGATTGTGATTGAATCCGGCATTCTGGCTGATGAATGTTCTGCTACGCTCAGCGCCTTCTTTCGCCTGCGCCGTGAGCAACATAAAGCCCGTCGTGCCGCAGTCAAAAACGCCGCGCAGGAGTAGCGGCGTTTTATGCAGGTTTATTCCGGCACCTTATTGATAGGAACGGCAGGGTAGCCTTGTGCGATCTGGGTCTGTTGCTGCGCTTTCGCTTCTTTTTCTATCAGGTAACCTTCCAGACTCACCATATAGCGCCGAATGTTTTCCACGTAGTTATAGGCTTCGTGTCCGCGCGCGTAGCCGTAGGTGGTTTGCGTGTAATAGCGCTTTTGACTTAGCATCGGCAGGCGCATTTTCACATCGACCCAACTGTCGGGGTTACCTTTCTGTTTTTCCGTCAATTTACGCGCGTCAAGCAGATGGGCGTACCCCATATTGTAGGACGCCAGCGCAAACCAGATTTTTTCATCCTCTGGGATGGTGTCCGGCATTTTCTGCATCATGTGTGACATATACTGCGCGCCACCGCGAATACTTTGTTCAGGATCGACGCGATCGGTGACGTTCAGGCTTTCTGCGGTGTTGCGTGTGAGCATCATTAGCCCGCGTACGCCGGTCGGTGACGTCGCCAGCGGGTTCCAGTGTGATTCCTGATAGGAGATGGCGGCCAGCAGCTTCCAGTCGATATCGGTGGCGTATTTTTCAAACAGCGGGCGTAGGTCCGGCAGTGTGTCATCAATTGCACTCAGGAATGTGGTGGTATCGACATAGTCAAATTCGCCCACGTGACCGAGATATTTCTCCTCCAGACGCGCAAGCGTGCCGTCTTCGACAATCTGGCTGAAGAAGTCCAGCAGCGCGGCAGACAGGCTATCATCGTGCGAACGGCGCATATACCAGGTGACGGGTTCTTCGTCGCTGAGATCGAAGGCGACGGCGAGCTGCGGGTGAATGCGTTGCATCAAGCCAATCGTGACCGAATCACCCAGCGTGTAGTCCAGCCTGCCGTCAGCTACCTGCTTCAATAATTCCTGCGTGCTCTGGTCCGAGGCGGATTCCCAGTTCAACTGCGGGTACTTCTCTGCTTTTAGATCGCGTAGGGTTGCCGCGTGCGCGGAACCGGATGTAACGACGAGCCGGCCTTGCAGTTTATCCAGCGTTTTTGGACGGGGCGAGCCGAGGCGATAGACTATTTGCTGTGAAATGGAATAGTAGGTTGGGCCAGCACGGAAGCGTTCCAGACGCTCATGATTATAAATCAGCCCGGCAGCTAGCAGATCGGCGTCATCACCGTCCAGATCGTCAAACAGTTCGTCAAGGTTCTTACGTGACGACACCACCAGCTTGACGCCGAGGTAATCAGCGAAACGTTTTGCCAGTTCATAATCCAGACCTGTCGGGGATCCGTTGCTCAATGCATAAGTCAGCGGTGAATTAACGGTGCTGATACGCAACTCACCGCGTGAGAGGATCTGCCTGAGCTGAGCATCCTGGCTACTGCGCCAGGGAATGCTAGGCCATAGCGCTAACGCCAGCAGTAACGTGATAATCCCGATGAAAAAATAATTTAATTTTAAAGGCTTCAAATAGTTATCTCTCGGCGGCCGTGCGGCCTGTCTGTCTGTAACGGCAGTTTTTTTATACGTCATTTCCCAGAGTGGGGGCATTTTGCTTAACAAACCGCCAGTGTGCAACTTTTATTGATTTGGTCACCGATTAATCATTCTCCGGATACGATATGAAATTATCGCCACGCAAACGGTTTCGTCCGGGGGAAGGATTCTCTATAATGTGCGCGTTTCCCCCCTGTTGTGCCCAATGGCTGTATCGCAGCCAGAGCATCGAAGACGAGAGAACTTTAGATTATGGAAATACTGCGTGGTTCACCTGCTTTATCGGCTTTTCGTATTAATAAATTGCTGGTCCGCTGCAAAGAGCACGTTTTGCCGGTTAGCGATATCTATGCTGAATACGTACATTTCGCCGATGTCAGCGCCCCGCTGAACACCGATGAACAGGCCAAACTGACACGTTTGCTGAAGTATGGTCCTTCTCTCGCGGAGCACGAGCCGCAAGGCCATCTGTTACTGGTCACGCCGCGTCCCGGCACGATTTCACCGTGGTCTTCCAAAGCAACGGATATCGCCCATAACTGTGGATTAAGCAAAGTGCTGCGTCTGGAACGCGGTCTGGCTTTCTATATTCATGCGCCTACGCTGAGCGATGAACAGTGGCAGCAACTGGGGGCATTGCTGCATGATCGGATGATGGAAAGCGTGTTTAGCGACCTGAAACAGGCCGAAGCGCTGTTCTCTCATCATCAGCCTGCACCTTTCAAACGCATCGAAATTCTGCTGCAAGGGCGCCAGGCGCTGGAAGAGGCTAACGTCCGTCTGGGGCTGGCATTAGCGGAAGATGAGATTGATTATCTGCTGGAAGTCTTCACCAAACTGGGGCGCAATCCTAACGATATCGAGCTGTATATGTTCGCACAGGCGAACTCTGAACACTGCCGCCACAAGATTTTTAACGCTGATTGGGTGATCGACGGCGTCGCTCAGCCGAAATCACTGTTCAAAATGATTAAAAACACGTTTGAACATACGCCCGATCACGTTCTCTCCGCCTATAAAGATAACGCCGCCGTCATGGAAGGATCCGCCGTCGGTCGTTTCTACACGGATACCAACGGGCAATATGCTTACCATCAGGAAGATGCACATATCCTGATGAAGGTTGAAACGCATAACCACCCAACCGCGATTTCGCCGTGGCCGGGCGCCGCAACAGGATCCGGTGGTGAAATTCGTGATGAAGGCGCAACAGGCCGCGGCTCCAAGCCGAAAGCGGGTCTGGTGGGTTTCTCCGTCTCGAACCTGCGTATTCCAGGCTTTATTCAGCCGTGGGAAGAAGAAGAGTTTGGCAAGCCTGAGCGTATTGTCAGCGCGCTGGATATTATGACCGAAGGCCCTCTGGGCGGCGCGGCATTCAACAACGAATTCGGTCGTCCTGCACTGACGGGCTATTTCCGTACTTATGAAGAACGCGTCGATAGCCACAATGGCACAGAACTGCGCGGTTACCACAAACCGATCATGCTGGCGGGCGGCATTGGCAACATCCGCGCCGATCACGTCAAGAAAGGGGAAATTAGCGTTGGTGCCAAACTGATTGTTCTGGGCGGGCCGTCCATGAATATCGGTCTGGGCGGTGGTGCTGCTTCCTCTATGGCATCGGGTCAGTCTGATGCAGACCTGGATTTTGCTTCAGTACAGCGCGATAACCCGGAAATGGAGCGCCGCTGTCAGGAAGTGATCGACCGCTGCTGGCAGTTGGGTGAAGCCAACCCGATCCTGTTCATTCACGATGTCGGTGCGGGCGGTTTGTCCAACGCCATGCCGGAGCTGGTGAGCGACGGTGGCCGCGGTGGCCGCTTTGAACTGCGCGATATTCTGAACGATGAGCCGGGCATGAGCCCGCTGGAAGTTTGGTGTAATGAATCGCAGGAGCGCTATGTTCTGGCTGTTGCGCCAGAACAGTTGGCACAGTTTGATGAAATTTGTCGTCGCGAGCGCGCACCTTATGCGGTGATCGGTGAGGCGACGGAAGAACTGCATCTGACGATGAACGATCGTCATTTTAACAACAAGCCTATCGATTTGCCGCTGGATGTGCTGTTGGGTAAAACGCCGAAGATGCTGCGTGACGTTGAGCGTAAGCGGGTTGAAGGTGCACTGTTACAGCGTGACGAAATCTATCTGGCCGAAGCGGTCGAGCGCGTGCTGCATTTGCCTGTGGTGGCAGAAAAGACCTTCCTGATCACCATTGGCGACCGCTCTGTTACCGGCATGGTGGCGCGCGATCAGATGGTTGGCCCGTGGCAGGTGCCGGTGGCTGACTGTGCGGTGACTACCGCCAGCCTGGACAGCTATTACGGTGAGGCAATGTCTATCGGCGAACGTGCCCCCGTGGCGCTACGTAACTTCGCGGCTTCTGCGCGTTTAGCCGTCGGTGAAGCACTGACGAACATTGCTGCTACGCACATTGGCCCACTGACTCGCGTGAAGCTGTCCGCGAACTGGATGGCGGCTGCGGGGCACCCAGGTGAAGATGCCGGGCTGTACGAAGCGGTGAAAGCCGTGGGTGAGGAGCTGTGTCCGGCGCTGGGTCTGACGATCCCGGTCGGTAAAGATTCCATGTCGATGAAAACTCGCTGGCAGGAAGGCAGTGAAGATCGTGCGGTCACCTCGCCGATGTCGCTGGTGATCTCTGCGTTTGCCCGTGTTGAAGACGTGCGTAACACGGTAACGCCACAGCTGCGTACCGGGCAGGATAATGCGCTATTGCTGATCGATCTGGGCGCAGGCAATAAAGCGCTGGGCGCGACGGCGCTGGCACAGGTTTATCGTCAGTTGGGTCGTAAGACGGCTGATGTGCATAGTCCAGAGCAGTTGGCGGGCTTCTTTAACGCTATGCAGCAACTGGTCGCGGACAAAGCGCTTCTGGCTTACCACGACCGTTCAGATGGCGGCTTGCTGGTGACGCTGGCAGAGATGGCTTTTGCTGGCCACTGTGGCATTACCGTCGATATCGCCTCTCAGGGTGAAGATACGCTGGCGACGTTGTTTAACGAAGAGCTTGGCGCCGTCATCCAGATTCCTGCTGCACGTCGTGCTGAAGTGAATGCCGTTCTGGCGCTGCATGGGTTAGCCGACTGTGTGCATTACCTCGGTCACGCTGAGGAAGGAACGCGTTTTACCATCAATAAGGGTGCGGAAGCGGTCTATCAGGAAAGCCGTTCAACGTTGCGCCGCTGGTGGGCAGAAACCAGCTGGCAGATGCAGCGCCTGCGTGATAACCCGCAATGTGCCGATCAGGAACATATCGCCAGACAGGATGATAACGATCCCGGTCTTAATGTGTCGCTGACCTTCGATCCGCAGGAAGATATTGCTGCACCTTATATCGCTAAGAATGTCCGCCCTAAAGTGGCTGTCCTGCGTGAACAGGGTGTGAACTCTCATGTCGAAATGGCGGCGGCATTCCACCGCGCTGGCTTTGATGCGATCGATATCCATATGAGTGACCTGCTGGCGAATCGTCGTAATTTGCAGGATTTCCAGGCGCTGGTTGCTTGCGGCGGCTTCTCTTACGGTGATGTGTTAGGCGCGGGTGAAGGTTGGGCTAAATCCATTCTGTTCAACTCTCGCGTGCGTGATGAATTCGCGGAATTCTTCATACGCCCGCAGACGCTGGCGCTGGGCGTATGTAACGGTTGCCAGATGATGTCCAATCTGCGTGAACTGATTCCGGGTGCCGATCTCTGGCCGCGTTTTGTCCGCAATAAATCTGACCGTTTTGAAGCGCGCTTCAGCTTGGTTGAAGTGGAGAAAAGCCCGTCGCTGTTCATGAACGACATGGCTGGCTCGCGTATGCCGATTGCCGTTTCACACGGTGAAGGGCAGGTTGAAGTCCGTGATGATGCACATTTAGCGGCGATTGAAGAGCACGGCCTGGTGGCGCTGCGTTATATCAATCACTACGGTCAGGTAACCGAAAACTATCCGGCTAACCCGAATGGTTCACCAAACGGTATTACGGCGGTCACCAGCACCAGCGGTCGGGCAACGGTCATGATGCCGCATCCTGAGCGTGTGTTCCGTACCGTTAGCAACTCCTGGCATCCGGAAGAGTGGGGCGAGGATGGTCCGTGGATGCGTATGTTCCGTAATGCACGCAGACAGCTCGGCTGAGTGAGTGTCTGATAGTGAAGGGGCTTCGGCCTAATGCCGATCGTTTAAGGATTAGTTGAACGATCCAGCCGTTGGTGTAAAAAAGGTTCATGACATTCATGGACCTTTTTTTATGCAACTTTCTCAGGCTCTTGGCATTATCAATCTTACTGCGCCGGAACAGATTCACACTCTGGCTGATCTCCTACCCGTTAGCATGATTGAACAGGCATTAACGCTCACTGATACCGTCACGCTGCGCAAGCGAAAACTCCCCCTTGAGTCCATGGTGTGGCTGGTTATTGGCATGGCCGTATTCAATCAGCGCCCTCTTTCCCACATCGTTAATCTCATGGATATCGCTGATCGCTCAGGCACCCCGTTCGTCGCCCCCAGTTCAGTCATACAACGGCGGCAGACGCTCGGTGAGGCTGCTGTCAGAGAACTGTTTGATATCACACAACGACACTGGAACGAACAGGCTCAGCACCCACAATGGCATGGGCTTAACCTCTTTGCCGTCGACGGTGTGGTCTGGCAAACGCAGGATACACCGGAAAATGAGGCGGCCTTCGGCAAGGCCTCCAATCAGCACGGCGACAAGGGTTACCCGCAGGTGAGAATGGCTTGCCTGATGGAACTGAGCAGTCATCTGATAACTGCCAGTGCGTTCGGCCGCTACGATGTCAACGAGATGCGGCTGGCAGCAGAGCTGACCGGAAAAACACCAGATAACAGCATAACCCTGTTCGACAAAGGGTTTTACTCCGTCGGTTTACTGCATCACTGGCGAACAGCAGGGGAAAATCGGCACTGGCTGCTGCCGTTGAAGAAAAATACGCAATACGAAGTGATAAGCAAGCTGGGCAGGCAAGACAGACTGGTACGGATAAAGACATCGCCGCAGGCGCGTAAACAATGGGCGACGCTGCCGGAGAGCATCACAGCGCGGTTGTTAACGAAGACGATAGAAGGAAAAACGCGAGAGGTGCTGACGTCACTGACGGACCCGATGCGTTATCCGGCGGCGGAGGTGAACGCCCTTTACGCTCACCGATGGGAAATCGAGTTGGGATATCGCGAGGCGAAACAAGGCTTGCTGGGTAACAGGTGGCATTTACGGAGCAGACTGCCGGAAATGGTGAGGCAGGAGTTGTGGGGCGTGCTGCTGACGTACAATCTGGTGCGTTATCAGATGGTGAAAATGGCGTTTACGCTGAAAGGAGATTACCTGCCGTATCAGTTGAGCTTCAGCGGCGCCCTGACGGAAATCTGGCGATTACTTATCGGTCTGCCGGGTTCATCACCGGGTGCGATACCAGGACATCTGAAGCATTTTTATGAGCAGGCAATCTATCTGGTATTGCCGTTAAGAAGGGAGCGAAGTTACCCCCGAGAAATCAGGGGAAGACGAGCGAAATATCCGTTAAAAAACAATGCCGGTCACCTTAAGTGACCGGCATTAGGCTTCGGCCCCTTTTTTACGTCTGTTTTCTCCGTTTGTCGTTTTTTTGCGACGTACTGGTTTTTTGTTGTCTCTAATTGGTGACACTTAACTGATTGATTTATAGTGGTAACATGGTATTGTTATAAAGCTGTCTGTTTTTAGCGACATAAATGGCTACTTTCGCGCGTATTTCCGTTATTGCTATCCTGGATAATGATTTTTTTCGACAAGGAATTAGTTAAATATCATTTATAATCATTGTCTTAAATTAAATCATTAATGATTGGCATGATAAGTGCAATATAATTCATGTTGCTCATTCAACTGGTTATGATTGCGTTGCTGACTGGCAAATATTTTCGCTCATAACATCTGGAATGATGCCAAAAGAAAGGGTGCCTATCGTCCACCAGACCGATAACCGGGCGTGAAAACGAACGTTATCAAGCATCGGGCGACACGTTGAGTGAGGCACCGCCTATTCAGTTATGCGGCCAGAGGGAGCGATTCTTCTGGCCGCGTGACGTTTTACCTCCCGTCACCTCTAGAATCCAATCCCTCTGATTGCTTTTTACTGCGCTACTTTTTCACGACGTTACATTGGCATTCATACCGTATTGCGAAGCGTTGCGCATGTCACAAGGGAAAACGTTGAACTTTTATAAGACTCGGTTAGCATCAATGCGGATTCGATAGGTAACGAGATGATTTCTTTGAAACGATGGCGTTTATTCCCGCGTTCCCTGCGGCAATTGGTAATTATGGCGTTTTTGTTGGTGCTGCTGCCGTTGTTGGTACTGGCCTATCAGGCTTACCAAAGCCTGAACATGCTGAGCGAACAGGCTGCCGATATCAACCGGACAACGCTGGCGGATGCTCGCCGCAGTGAGGCGATGACCAGCGTGGCGCTGGCAATGGAGCGTAGCTACCGACAGTACTGCGTATTGGACGATCAAACGCTGGCAACGCTCTACCAGAATCAGCGTAAACAGTATTCGCAAATGCTGGACTCTCATGCGCAGGTGCTGCCCGATCCCCGCTATTACCAGACGTTGCGTCAGCTTCTTACTCAGCTTAGCGAAATACGCTGTCATAACAGCGGTCCGGAACAAACCGCATCGAGTCTGCTAGAGGGATTCTCTCGCGCCAACGGACAGATGGTGCAGGTGACGCGTGACGTTGTTTTCTCTCGCGGGCAACAGCTCCAGCAGGCTATTTCCGAACGTGGCCAGTTCTTTGGTTGGCAGGCGCTGATCTTATTTCTGGTCAGCGTGATGCTGGTGGTTCTCTTTACCCGGATGATTATCGGTCCGGTTAATGGCGTAGAGCGGATGATTAACCGCCTTGGTGAAGGCCGATCGCTGGGGAACACCAGCACCTTCAAAGGCCCGCGTGAGATTCGGACGCTGGCGCAGCGCATTATCTGGCTGAGTGAACGTCTGTCCTGGCTGGAGTCGCAGCGACATGAATTCTTACGCCATATTTCCCATGAACTTAAAACGCCGCTGGCGAGCCTGCGGGAAGGCACTGAACTGCTGGCTGATGAGGTGGTGGGCCCATTGACTGCCGATCAAAAAGAGGTTGTCGCTATCCTCGATAGCAGCAGTCGCCATTTGTTACAACTGATCGACCAACTGCTGGATTATAACCGTAAGCTGGCGGATACGCCGACCGAACTGGAACGGGTTGAAATTGAAGAGATCGTCGATATTGTCGTGTCGTCCCACAGTCTGCCTGCCCGCGCCAAAATGATTCATACCGATGTGGCGCTGACTGTTGGGCACTGCTGGGCGGAGACGACCCTGCTGATGCGAGTGATTGATAATCTCTATTCCAATGCGGTGCACTACGGTAAGGAATCCGGTAACATTTGGATTTATAGCCGTCAAATTGGCAATCGCATTCAGATTGATGTCGCCAACAATGGTACGCCTATTCCTGAGGCAGAACGGAGCATGATTTTTGAGCCTTTTTATCAGGGAAGCCATCAGCGCCGTGGTGCGGTTAAAGGAAGCGGGTTGGGGCTAAGTATCGCGCGTGATTGCATTCGTCGTATGCGTGGTGAATTGAGCCTGATTACCGTGGATTATGCTGATGTGTGTTTCCGCATTGAGCTACCCTTATTGCCCGATAACGAATAGTCCGATAATGAATAAAGTCTGAGAATGAATAGATAATGAATGCATGGGTTATGAAGGGATGGCTTACGAATAGCGTATTTTCCCGTCTTTTGAAGGCGGCGCTTATGTCGTCGCCACTCGTTTTGGCAGCGTGTAATAGCCATGTGAATCATGGTTCGGCGCTGCTGGAAATAGAAGCTACTCCGCCGAAAGAGCAGGTTGCGGATTTCCGTATCGCGCAATGCGAGCACCTGTGGCAGATAGACGATCGTGAATCCATGAATAACGCCCTTTATTGGTTACGGGCGATGGATTGTGCCGGGCGTTTGACGCAATTCCAGGCTCGCGAGGAAGCCGGGCTGGTTGCGGGGGATAGTTGGGATCGCGTGTTTAAGCAGGGCATTCTGCTGGATAATGCCGGTATTACTCAGGCCGAGCGACGTCAGGTGTTGGAGCAGATCAATTTATACCGTCTGGCTTTTCCTGCGGCGCTGCGCCCGCTGATGCAAACCTGGCGTGACAGGCAAACGCTATTTCTGGCGCTGTCGGATGAGCGCCTGCGCTATAAGCGTTTACAGGAGTCCAGCGACAAGCAGTTAGATGCCCTGCGCGTTCAGCAAAGTCACCTGCAATACCAGTTAGAAACGACCACGCAGAAACTGGAAAATCTGACGGATATTGAACGTCAGCTGTCGTCGCGTAAGCAACTGTCGGGAGAAATGCCGGATAACGATACCGATCGCCGTGGCGGGGCGGGGGCGAATAGAGACGGTTCACGTAATTCGGCAGTGAAATCCAGAAGTGAGCCAGTGGATGCGGATGACACCTATACGCCGCCGATGGAATCGCATACGGATAAACCGACGACGAAGAAGGAGTCAGCAAGACAATGACAGCCCGAAAAACGGCGAATTTATTGCTCGTGGATGATGACCCCAGTCTGCTGAAGCTATTAGGCATGCGCCTGACCAGCGAAGGATTTAGCGTGATGACGGCGGAGAGCGGCCAAGAGGCGCTGCGGCTGTTAACGCGCGAGACGTTCGATCTGGTGATCAGCGATCTCCGCATGGACGAGATGGATGGCATGGCGCTGTTTTCTGAAATTCAGCGCTATCAGCCGGGGATGCCGGTGATTATTTTAACGGCTCACGGTTCGATTCCCGACGCCGTTGCTGCCACGCAGCAGGGGGTATTCAGCTTCCTGACGAAGCCGGTAGACCGTGATGCGCTTTATAAAGCGATAGACGAAGCGCTGGCGCTGTCCGCGCCAGCGGGTGATGAAGGCTGGCGCGAAACTATCGTGACGCGCAGCCCCATTATGCTGCGCCTGCTGGAACAGGCTAGAATGGTCGCACAGTCGGATGTCAGCGTGTTGATTAATGGCCAGAGCGGAACCGGGAAAGAGGTGCTGGCTCAGGCCATTCATGCGGCCAGCCCGCGTGCGAAGAAAGCGTTTATTGCCATTAACTGTGGTGCGCTGCCGGAACCACTCCTGGAATCTGAGTTGTTCGGTCATGCAAAAGGCGCTTTTACCGGTGCGGTGAGCAGCCGTGAGGGGCTTTTTCAGGCGGCGGAAGGTGGTACGCTGTTTTTAGATGAAATCGGCGATATGCCGCTGTCTCTACAAGTTAAACTGCTACGCGTGCTGCAGGAGCGAAAAGTCCGTCCGCTGGGGAGCAACCGCGATCTGGATATCGACGTGCGGATTATTTCCGCTACGCACCGAGACTTGCCGAAGGCGATGGCGAAAAATGAATTCCGCGAAGATCTGTATTATCGACTCAACGTGGTGAATATGAAGTTGCCCGCGCTGCATGAACGTGCCGAAGATATTCCTCTGCTGGCAAATCATCTGCTGCGTGAATCCGCCAATCGCCACAAGCCTTTTGTGCGCACTTTCTCAACCGACGCGATGAAGCGCTTGATGACGGCAAGCTGGCCGGGTAACGTGCGTCAACTGGTGAATGTCATTGAACAGTGTGTGGCACTGACCAGCGCTCCGGTCATCAGTGACGCGCTGGTTGAACAGGCGCTGGAAGGTGAAAACACGGCGTTGCCAACGTTTGTTGAAGCACGCCATCAGTTTGAACTGAACTATCTGCGAAAATTATTACAGATGGCAAAAGGCAACGTGACACAGGCTGCGCGAATGGCTGGGCGTAACCGAACAGAATTTTATAAACTGTTGGGTCGCCATGAACTGGATGCCAACGATTTTAAAGACTAGCGTTGAGATAGCTGGCAGCACGCTTGCAGCGTGATGCGAGGTGGGGTAATCCTAAATAATTCGAGTCGCGTAAAGGCGGCAACCGTCCGAATCCTCAAAAGCTTACATCAGTGACAGAGGTGAGTAAGCGCAGTCAACGCATAAGCTGCTTGAAGTATGACGGATATGGATTGTCTGCCTGAGTTCTGACATGCTGTTTATTTGCTGATGCTCGGCTTTGGCCGCAACATAGATAACACAAAGGTTCCTCCATGAAGAAAATTGATGCGATTATTAAGCCGTTCAAACTGGACGATGTGCGTGAAGCGTTAGCTGAAGTGGGCATCACAGGGATGACGGTAACAGAAGTGAAAGGCTTTGGTCGTCAGAAAGGTCACACAGAGTTGTATCGTGGCGCAGAATACATGGTCGATTTTCTGCCAAAAGTAAAAATCGAAATTGTTGTGGCGGATGATATTGTCGATACCTGCGTGGAAACCATCACACAGACTGCGCAGACAGGTAAAATCGGCGACGGTAAAATCTTTGTCTTTGACGTGGCACGCGTTGTCCGTATTCGTACCGGCGAAGAGGACGAGGAAGCGATTTAATCTCTCGCCTCGCGTTGTTCGGTTCCAGAAGCCAGCCTGATGAGGGCTGGCTTCGTCACATTGATTTCTACTCTAACGTCTACTTCCCTTTAGGTGCGGTAGGAACCCAGCCTGCCAACACTTTGCTTGCGGTGTATTCTGCGGCTTCCGCGTCGCTTAACTGACGGCGCAGAGCGTTTTTCTCTGCTCCTTTACCACTGGATTTATACTCGAAAAAGCGTGAGTCCTGCGGATAGAACCAGATTGTTTCACCTTGTTTATCTTTACCGGACATTTTGTCCCAGCCATAGATGTGGTCGTCCATGCTGGTGTTCAGGAAGACGGTTTGGCCAATCGCGTTAGGATCGGCATAGCGACCATCGTCAAAGGTGGTCGTTGGGTGCCACGGGCGGCCCAGACCATAGCTTTTCGCCGGAACGTCTTTCTCTTTGGTCACCCGACTATTGGTAATGACCAATCCATATTTTTGCTTAATGTCGGTGCTTGGTGCGGTGAGATAGCCAAGCGGCTGATCTTTCACATCGGTGCGGTTACGCGCGACGATGTCACAGTCGTCAAACAGCGCAGTGCCGTTGCCAAAGATGAAATCAACGGTACCGCTGATCCGACATTGTGAGAAGAAGCTACGTCCGCCCTTCACATACAACGTGTCTTGGTAGCCGACCAAACTGACATCATGGAACCATGCACGATCGCTATTTTCGGCAACCAGCAGCGCAACGGCCTGTGAGTCTTTTAGTTTAGTCGGGTCGTCACTGGCTTTAGCCTGATTGGCGGGGTAATCAAAATCATTGCGGATGGTCAGCGAACGGGCACTGAAGTCAGGCGCATCGACTTTCACCGTGTTGCTGCCGTAAGTCCCCCATTTGCTGCCATCGGGTTTGAGCATTCCGGCTGCGGTGGTCGCGGTGATCACGGTGCCGTTACGGCTTTCGCCCTTTAAATGAATGTTGGGGCGCGTAATTGTGAGGCGTTCGTGGTATACGCCATTTTTGACATAGATAACAAACGGGGAGCTGTCTGCCGGGGCGCTGGCAATGGCTTCAGTAATGGTTTTGTAGGCCTTGGCGTCCGTTGCATTGGCGGAAACCAGCGCATTATAGTCGGCTGCCTGTGCTAATGCCCAGGGGGAAGAAATTAACATGGCTAAGGTCAGCGTCTTGCAGAGGTGTGGGGTGTTTATCATGTCCAGAGTCCTGTAATCGGTAAAGGAAAGAGGAAGGTCTATAACGCGCGGCTAAATAACGCCGCGCGTGGTTCTGTCTTATCGTTTTGCCTGACTGATAACTACTTATGCTTGCTGACGGTTTTCTCCGCCAGAGCAGCTAAAGCGGGCTCCTGCCGAATGGCGTCAGCGACAATCTCTGCCACGGCAATCGCGCCTTTTTTCTGAAAATGGGTGGTATCCGGTTTGCTCAGGCTACCTGCCTGATCGCTATAGTAAGGGTATTGTTTGGGATCGATCACTAACCAATACTGTTTCCAGTGGTCGCTGTTGCCCTGATTCGCCAGGGCGATAGTGGCAGGTTCCACGTCCAGTAAAATCACCTTGTTATCCGCTGCCGTATCCCTGATGGTCTGGCTGTAATCGCCAATGAACGCGTAGCCGTTATCTGAATTTTGCTTGGTAAAATGGCTGTGTACGGCGGGTGTACCCTCTTTGCCTTCAGCCGTTTTCACTCGGGTGGTTGGCGTCAGCAGAACGGGCGTGAGTTTGTGCTGGCGGGCGAAGGTGATGTAGCGTTCCAGTGACGTCTGGAATGACATATCGGCTTTGCCCTGCGGTGCCTGCTTTTTCCCTGCTGCATCGTTTGGGTAAGTGCAGAGGTTAGCGACATCAGCAGGGCCACGTACCGCTTTGGCCCCATTGCAGTTTTGATCGTTGTGTCCCATTTGGATAAACAGGAAATCGCCTTCTTTCATCAGTGGCTGCATCTGACGGAACCAGCCTTCATAAAAATAGTCACGCGAACTACGACCTGCGCGTCCGCCGTTAACAACTTTTACGCCGCTGTTCTTGCTGAACTGTTGTTCAAAAACCTGTCCCCATCCCATGCGCGGGAAGCGCATTTTTTCGTAGGTTGCCGCAGTTGAGTCGCCGACGATGAAAATACGGGTTTGCGCTTTCTGGATCGCGTCCAGACTCTGGCGAGCCGCGCGATAATCTAACGGTTCATAGTTGCCTTTATCGTTCAGGCCGACAATCGGGTGGAACGCGCTGTCGGTCAGCACCGTATGGCCTGAGTAGCCCGTATTGTTATGATAATTGCGGTTATGATTAATGACGCTGACGATTTTGGTGACCGCGTCCTGCTGAGCGGCAGGGTAGGTAAGGGGATCGAAACGGGTAGGTGCACTGATGCCCACCTGTTTTAATGCGTCATTAAAGCCTGCGTGGAAATCCGCGTAGGCTTTTTTCCAGGCTGCGGCGTCCAGTTTTGGTGATGCTGTATCGTCCGTGAGCTGCTGTGGGCCAATGTAGCCTGCCGCTACCGCGATATCAGACGTAATGCGGTCAGTCAGCGGGTTGATATTGGCGGTGTTTTCTTTGCCGTCATGTAATGAAGGGGCGACAGCGGACAGGCAAATGGCACGGGAGATATTATTCAGCAGGCAATTATTGCCGCCGGATTCGATGGCTAACAGACGTAGTGGCGGCGTGAGGCCCGAGATATCAAGGTGGTATTTTCCTTGATCATCGGTCTGTGTCTGCCGCTTCTGGCCCTGCTGGTCTCTGATAATGATGGTGGCAGGCAGGTGGATATCCCGTGCGGTGACATTACCGGATAAACCGGTTTTCTCACCCAGTGTTGAACCCGACAGTAATTTAACGCTGTCTGTTGCGGTGGTTGGGTGTGCCGCAGCGGGGGTTTTAGCATGTACCAGTGTGAAAGGGGCGGAAAGTATCAGAGCTAAAGCGACACTTTCTGAAAAACGTTTTGCCATGGTCAGACATATCCCTTGTTGGTTAATCGAAAACGGTTAATGGACCCAAGCGTTATCAAAGGAAGGTCGCTGTTTTTTATCGTTCTTGTCACGGCCTTTAGAGAAACGTCGGGGCTTTTATTGTGCACCCAAGCCGACTCAAGGGCGATGCCTAAACGCAGGTCCTTTTGATGAAATAGTCATTCATTAAAAATGAAATGTTATTTTAATAAGCTGTGATTTTTTGTGACCGACCTCTTTTTTAGCAGAGAGCCTGTGTATCAGCGCATAAAAGTGTGATCGATAAAGTGTTTCTGAGAAGGTGATTCTCTAAAAGATGAAAAAAGGCCGCAAAAGCGGCCTTTGGGTTTGATCCAGAATCAATGAGGGTTAGACAACTTTATGTGGACCAAAACATTCGTAATGTAGCTGCTCCGCCGGGATCCCCATTGCCAGCAGTTGCTGAGCGATAAACTGCATGAAAACCACAGGGCCGCATAAGTAATAGTGCATAGCAGGCGTGGTTAACTCTTCTTTTAGCGAGGCCAACTGCATTAGTCCGCTATGGTGATAATCTTCCCCTGGACGATCGTTCTGCTGCGGTTCCCGATACCAGATGTGCTGCTGGAACTGCGGCAGCGGCTGCCCCGTCTGTTTGATTTCATTCGCAAACGCATGCGCTGCACCGTTTTCTGCCGCATGCAGCCATAACACTTTTGCCTGATGATCCTGTTGTTTGAGCGTATGCAGCATGCCCAACATGGGGGTTTGCCCCACGCCGCCGGAAATCAGGGCAACTGGTGTGGAAGAGGAGATATCAAGGAAGAAATCGCCGTGCGGTGCCGCCAGATGAATAATGTCGCCTTCGCATGCGGTATCATGCAGATAGCCGGAAACGGTGCCCTGTGCTTCACGTTTAACCGCAATCCGGTAGGATTTTCCATTTGGCGCGTGGGTCAGAGAGTATTGGCGAATCTCCTGATTGGCAAAACTGTCATGTTTGACGTAAACCGCCAGATATTGACCTGCTTGAAAATCAGCAATAGGTCGGCCGTCGGTGGGTTCCAGCGTGAAGCTGGTAATGACGGAACTTTGCGGCTGTTTGTTCACAATGCGGAAAGGTCGTACACCGCTCCAGCCGCCGTTTTTCGCTTCGGTGTTGCGGTAGATATCGCCTTCGCGCTGAATGAAGACATTCGCCAGCACGCCATAGGCTTTACCCCAGGCGTCCAGCACGTCTCGCCCTGGGCTAAACATTTCATCCAGCGTTGCCAATAAATGATTACCCACGATCTGATACTGATCGGCCTGAATGTTAAAGCTGGCGTGCTTCTGGGCGATACGCTCAACCGCAGGCAGCAGCGCGGCCAGATTTTCAATATTCGTCGCATACGCACAGATGGCATTGAACAGCGCTTCTCGCTGATCGCCATTGCGCTGGTTGCTCATGTTAAAAATATCTTTGAGTTCAGGGTTATGGGTAAACATGCGATCGTAAAAATGCGCGGTCAGTTTCGGGCCGGTTTCCGCCAGCAGAGGAATGGTCGATTTAACAATGGCGATAGTTTGGTTATCCAGCATGGTGACTCCTTATTATTGGTATGACTTATAAATTGCATTTTAAATGCACCTTATTGGGTTTGTCCGTCACTGTAAATTACCTTTTTAGTGGTAGGGCTTTTTTAGGTGGGAGCTAAAGGGAATAACATGAAGAAAGAGCAGGTTGAGAATGAAGAAAAATCCGTTTACCACCACGCGACTCATATTTGCTGAAGCCTTGTGCTGCCTGTAGCTAATCGTTTGCGTAAAAACCTCTGTCAAGACCTATCTTCATTAGTGAAAAACGGTTTACACTATACGACATTCCCCAAGAGGGTAGCCCAATTCCCAAACGGGCCATTAATTCCCAGTATATTTATGTTAGCTGAGTCAGGAGATCCGGATGTTAAAGCGTGAAATGAACATTGCCGATTATGATGCCGACCTGTGGCAAGCAATGGAGCAAGAAGTGGTGCGTCAGGAAGAGCACATTGAACTGATTGCGTCAGAAAACTACACCAGCCCACGCGTTATGCAGGCTCAAGGGTCTCAGCTGACGAACAAGTATGCTGAAGGGTATCCGGGCAAACGTTACTACGGCGGCTGTGAGTATGTTGACGTAGTTGAGCAACTGGCGATCGATCGTGCGAAAGCGCTGTTCGGTGCAGATTATGCCAACGTGCAGCCGCACTCCGGCTCTCAGGCGAACTTTGCCGTTTACACCGCGCTGCTGCAGCCGGGCGACACCATTCTGGGTATGAACCTGGCGCACGGTGGTCACCTGACGCACGGTTCTCCGGTTAACCTGTCAGGCAAACTGTATAAAGTTATTCCTTACGGTATCGATGAAAGCGGCAAAATCGACTACGACGAAATGGCGGAACTGGCGCGTACGCACAAGCCAAAAATGATCGTCGGCGGTTTCTCTGCCTACTCTGGCGTGGTTGACTGGGCGAAGATGCGTGAAATCGCTGACAGCATCGGCGCTTACCTGTTTGTCGATATGGCCCACGTTGCCGGTCTGATTGCCGCAGATGTTTACCCTAACCCGGTACCTCATGCTCACATCGTGACCACGACGACGCACAAAACGCTGGCTGGCCCACGCGGTGGCCTGATTCTGGCGAAAGGCGGTGACGAAGAGCTGTACAAAAAGCTGAACTCAGCTGTGTTCCCTGGTGGTCAGGGTGGCCCATTGATGCACGTTATCGCGGGTAAAGCGGTTGCGCTGAAAGAAGCGATGGAGCCTGAATTCAAGGTGTATCAGCAGCAGGTCGCGAAAAACGCCAAAGCGATGGTTGAAGTATTCCTGTCACGTGGTTTCAACGTCGTTTCTGGCGGAACCAGCAACCACCTGTTCCTGCTGGATCTGGTTAGCAAAAACCTGACTGGTAAAGAGGCTGATGCTGCACTGGGTCGTGCGAATATCACCGTGAACAAAAACAGCGTGCCTAACGATCCGAAGAGTCCGTTCGTGACTTCCGGTATCCGTATCGGTACACCGGCGGCAACCCGTCGCGGCTTTAAAGAAGCGGAAGTGCGTGAGCTGGCTGGCTGGATCTGTGATGTGTTGGACAACATCAACGACGAAGCGACCATTGAGCGCGTGAAACAGAAAGTGCTGGATATCTGCGCTCGCTTCCCTGTTTACGCATAATTCGGTCGTTTCTCTGACATCACTGTCGGAACATGTCCTGAACGCCAGCCCGTGTGCTGGCGTTTTTTTATGGCGGCCATCCCTGGCCATCACCCTGCGGGCCGTCGTAGGCGACGTTGAAAAACGTTCCCCACGTTTTTTTATGGCGTGCGATTCCTCGCCGTGCTCTTACAAGCCGCAACTGACAACACGTTAAGAGCGTTGCCCGGAAATTATTATGCCAGTTGGGCGGGTCGATACCCTCGTTTACGTTTCATGGTGAATAACGCGTTGCGCCGTCGCATGCTCTCTGACAGAGTAATCGGCAAAAAAGAGTAACCAGTAAAGAAACATCGCATTTGCGACGGTTCGCAGGATGGTGAACGGGAGTCTTCGCCATCGAAAGGGAGACATCATGGTTTTGCAATCGACGCGCTGGTTGGCGCTGAGCTATTTCACCTACTTTTTTTGCTATGGCGTTTTCCTGCCATTTTGGGGAGGATGGCTGAAAGGCGAGGGGCTGTCCGCCGAGTCGATCGGGATGCTGCTGGGAGCGGGGCTGGTGGCGCGTTTTGTCGGCAGTCTGGTTATCACGCCCAGCGTAAAAGATCCGTCCAAATTGATTACAGTATTACGCGGGCTGGCGTTGCTGTCACTGGCGTTAGTCGTCGGTTTCTGGCTGGGAAATGCCTGGCTGTGGCTGATGATCGTGATGATTGGGTTTAACCTGTTTTTCGCGCCGCTGGTGCCGCTGACCGATGCATTAGCCGCGACCTGGCAGCGGCAGGTCGTGATGGATTACGGTAAGGTGCGGGTTTGGGGCTCGATCGCGTTTGTTATCGCTTCTGCGGCGACGGGCGAACTGGTTGCCATTTGGGGACACCCCGCGATTTTGGCCATTCTCAGCGCGGGGTTGGTTGTCATGCTGTTAGGCATGCTGCTCCGCCCCAGCGTGATGCCGCAAGCGGCAGCGTCAACCGCGCAGTCGGTTAGCGTGACGCCGTGGAAAACCTTGCTGACTGAACCGGCGGTATGGCGTTTCCTGCTTTGCGTATCCCTGCTACAGGGCGCACACGCGGCGTACTATGGTTTCAGCGTCATTTATTGGCAGGATTCGGGTTATTCCGCCTCGATCATCGGTTATCTCTGGTCGTTAGGCGTGGTCGCGGAAATTATCATCTTTACCTTCAGCCAGCGTCTGTTCCGACGCTGGAGCGCCAGACAGCTTCTGCTGCTCTCTGCCGTGTGTGGTGTGGTGCGCTGGGGGCTAATGGGCTCGACGGTGGCTCTGCCGTGGCTGATTGTGATACAGATATTGCACTGTGGCACGTTCACCGTGTGCCATCTGGCTGCTATGCGCTTTATCGCCGCGCGTTCCGGTGGTGACATCCTGCGGCTACAGGCGGTGTATTCCGCGTTGGCAATGGGGGGAAGCATCGCGGTGATGACGATGGTATCCGGTTTCCTGTTTGAACATTTACAGGGCGGTACGTTCTGGGTGATGGCGCTGCTGGCGGTGCCAGCACTGTTTATCCGGCCTTCCGTCAGTCACCGTGCCGCAGTCGAAAAGGTCTAATAAAGTGGTATCTACTGTCAAGATAACGTCGTGTGGTAAAAATAATGTTACATTATAACGCTTTAAAACGCAGGTGCGGACGGATAACGTTGCTGATGGCAGGCTTGGCATTCGGCCAACCCGTTTTCGCTCACCCACACAGTTTTATTGATATGCAGACCACAGTTGAGAGCCAGAACGACCACATCACCGGTTTACGTATGCAATGGACAATGGATCCCATCACGTCGGCCGATTTGCTGTATGACGCAGGAAAGGCGAAAACGGATTCTGAAATCTGGAAAAAACTGGCGGCGGAAGTCATGGCTAATGTCTGGGGGCAGCACTATTTTACTGATATCTATCGTGATGGTCAGCCCGTGAAATATACGCCGCTGCCAACCGAGTATCACCTTTCTCGCAAAGGTAATCAGGCGGTGCTGGAATTTGTACTGCCGTTGGCACATCCACAGCCGCTGGCCGGAAAACCTTTACTGATTTCTACTTACGATCCTACCTATTTTGTCGATATGTCCTATCAGAACGACAACGCTGTGAAGCTCGCACCTGAGTTAGCTGCGCGCTGTAAAACCTCGCTCGTCACGCCGGAACCTAACGCTGACCTGCAATCCTATGCGTTGTCGCTGGATAAGAACGATACGCCGGACGAAGATATGGAGCTGGGTAAACAGTTTGCACAGCGGGTGACGTTGCAATGTCAGTGAACCTGGGTTCGTTGCCGCGCCAGCGTTCGTTGTTGAATCGGCTGCGCGATCTGTGGCCGCTATGGCTGTTTTTGGCACTGTTGGCTTCGGCGCTGCATTACATCGTAGGGTACTGGCCGCAACTCGTGCTGCAAAGCGCGATTTGGCAGAAATCGCTGCATCAGCAAATGTCGCATCTGTTGCAAATGGTGGAACAGCAGCCGCATCAGGCGGGGCTGAGTCTGATGATGTTCAGCCTGGTCTATGGCGTACTCCATGCCGTCGGGCCGGGGCACGGTAAAGTGGTCATCATGACCTATCTGGCGACACACCCGTCGAAGCTCAAAAGCAGCCTGAAGTTGACACTTGCGGCGTCGCTGGTTCAGGGGCTGGTGGCGGTGGCGCTGGTGACCGTGGTATTAGGGATCTTGCAGCTATCCAGCCGAACGTTGCATAACAGCAGTTTCTGGATGGAAAAGGGGAGCTTTGTGCTGGTCGCGGGACTGGGGCTACTGCTCTGTTTTCGTGCGTTAAAACAGCTGTATACCGCCCTCGCACAGCAGCCTAAACCCGCGACTATTTTGCGTGTCACTCCGCTTCATCCCGCCACGGATAGACCGATGACGCTTCGCCCTACGCCCGTTCTATCCCATTCTTTGCATCAGCACGATGCCGACTGTGGCTGCGGGCACCGCCATCTCCCGAGCAATGAGGAACTGGAGCGCGATAGCCGTTGGCGCACGCGCCTGATGATTGTGCTGGCGATGGGAATGCGCCCGTGCTCAGGCGCTATTCTGGTGCTGCTTTTCTCTAAAGTGATCGGCGTTTATCTGTGGGGCGTCGCCTCTGCGCTGGTGATGGCTGCCGGAACGGCGATCACGATCTCGGCGCTGGCCGTATTGGTTTTTTACTGCCGCCGTATCGTTGAGCGTTTAGGTGCAAATCGTGCATCGCCCGTATGGCAACGCGCGACGTTTTCTCTTCTGGCGTTTGCTGGCGGGCTGATTTTGGTTGGCTCCGGCGTCCTGCTTTATCTCAGTGCACAGCCTGCGATGATGGGCGGTATTCGGCCATTCTCCGGCTAATTTTACCTTTTATTAACCTCGCGCTAAAAATCCATTGCTTCCGATAATCACGGCGGGATATCATTTCAATAATGATAACCATTATCATTTATGACCGTAATCTCAGAAGGGAATAATAATGAAGAAATGGCTGTTCTCAGTCGTTGTTCTGTTGGGGCTGAGTGCGAGTGCTATCGCCAGCGCTAACCCGATTGTTATTGAAGATGTTAGTGGCAGGAAGGTAGAAATTAAATCCGAAGTGAAGCGGATTATTTTGGGTGAAGGCCGACAGATTTATCTGCTGGCTGCCTTTGATACGGAAGCCCCGTTCCAGCGTGTGGTTGGTTGGCGTGACGATCTGCCAAAAGCGGATTACGACGGCTATCTGGCTTATGAAAAGCAATACCCGGAAATCAAAAAGCTGCCGACCTTCGGCGGCGCGAAAGACGGTACCTTCAACGTTGAGCAGGCACTGACGCTGAAACCAGATTTGGTGTTGATGAATCTGGAGTCAAAAGCGGCGACGGATGAAGGCAAATTGATCGAGAAACTCAATTCGCTGGGTATTCCGGTCGTGTTTATCGATTTCCGCGAGAAGCCGTTTGAAAACGCTGAGAAAAGCATTCACATCATGGGTCAACTGGTGGGTAAACCACAGCGTGCGGAAGAGATTATTAAATTCCGTCGTGAGCAGATTGAGCTGGTCACCGATCGGTTGAAGAACTATCAGGGCCCGCGCCCGAAAGTGATGATCGACCGCGCGGGCGGCTATGATGAAGAGTGCTGTATGTCATTCGGTGATGAGAACTTTGGCCGTATGGTTGAGGCTGCTGGCGGTGACAACATTGCCAAGAACATCATCCCCGGCACGTTTGGTACGCTGAACCCTGAACAGATTATCAGCTCGCGCCCGGATGTGGTGGTGGTGACAGGGGCGAATTGGAAAAACTACAACACGGCGAATGGTTGGGTTGGCGTTGGGCCAGGAGCCGATCAGAAAGAAGCGCTGCAACGCCTGCAAAAACTGATGGAACGTTCAGCATTTAAAACGCTACCTGTTGCGACCAATGGCAATGCTCATGCAATCTGGCATCAGTTCTATGACAGCCCATATCAGTTTGTAGCGATTCAGGTATTAGCAAAATGGATGCACCCGGAGCTGTTTAAGGATATCGATCCTGACGCGACGTTCCGTACCTTCCATGAGAAGTTCCTGCCGCTGCCGTATCAGCCTGGCTACTGGGTTACGTTGCCTGCGAAGAAATAACGCGATATTTGCCATACACTAAATTCTGTAATAAAAAAGCACTGAATCTCATCGTTCAGTGCTTTTTTATGCCTTTTTTGCTGGTTCAACTCCCTATTGACTTCTCCGCATTCTTTAGTTTGGCGAGAGAGCAAAGCAAATTTTTACTTTTCTACTTACTTGGTTACAGGATCGTCAGTTGTTTTTGACGATCAATTACCTTTCTTTAATAGTTATTATTTATTATTTTGGTATTTTTTAATTTGTTTTTGCTATCAAGCTGCTCGCTTCTGTGTCGATAACTGAAAGTGGTAAAGGTATGTCTGATTTTTACTCAATATGCCATATACGGAGGACGACATTGTTTATTTGACATATAGGAATCAGAAAAAAATACGCTATATAAACTCAAAAATGGAGCGGTCATGAATATCACGCAACGCCTGCTGCTGACGTTTTCACTAATGTCATTAGCACTTCTCTCATCAGTTATAGTCGCTTTATCATTGTTATCGGGGTTCCAGTCCCGTTTTGAATATGTGCAGGACAATGCAATTCCGAGCATCAAAGATTTAAATAGTTTGGTGGATAAAAGCAATTCGCTGGTGCTTTTTCTGTATCGCCATCAGACTGCGGGTGACGATCGTAAGCTGCCGGCGATCGAGCAGGACATCACTAAAACCATTGAGGAATTGAAGGCGCTTAATGAGTATTACCTGAAGAATGACATATCGAGTGAAGAAGATCTTCAACTGACAAACAAGGCGATCGATCTCATCGGAAAATTGCAGGCCTCACTGCCTGCCTTTTTGAATGCATCACGTGCAAATCAAAATGACACTGCGCTTGGCCTTCTCCAGGGCATGGGAGGGCCAGGTGAGGCCGTACGTAATTTGATCGCCAACTATCGCAAACAGTTTGATCTGAATATCAAGATTGGCGATGACCTGCGTCAGGTGAATCAACGGATCTATGAACAAACGTGGTTTGGTCTGCTGTCCGGAACCTTATTGGTGTTGTTGTTGATCGGCTTTTTCGCGGTGAGAACCATTCTGGGCATCAGAAAGAGTTTGAACAATATGAGTCAAACGATGGAAAGCGTTAGCACTACTCTCGACCTGACGATTCAAGCTGACGATCGACGCAAGGATGAAGTGGGAGATACCGCCCGTGCCTTTAATAACCTAATGAATCGGGTCTCTTCTGCACTGGCTTCGGTGAGTGCTTCATCGCAGTCCGTGAGCAGTGCGGCAACGCAGATTGCAGCAGGCAATGAAGATTTGTCATCTCGCACCGAAGAGCAGGCCGCGTCGCTGGAACAAACCGCTGCCAGTATGACGGAAATCAGCGAGACGGTGCGCCAGAACGCCGAGAACACGCAACAGGCGAGTCTGCTGGCAGGGAACGCCAGCCGGATTTCCATCAATAGCGCGGATTCAGTCAGTACGATGCTGAATACGATGGAACATATTCGCACCAGCTCAGGCAAGATCACCGACATTATTGCGCTTATCGAAGGCATCGCATTCCAGACCAATATTCTTGCCCTGAATGCGGCGGTAGAAGCGGCACGTGCCGGGGAACAGGGGCGTGGCTTTGCGGTGGTTGCGGGTGAAGTACGCACGCTGGCACAGCGTTCGTCCACGGCGGCGCGTGAGATCAAGGATTTGATTGACGCCTCAAACTCGCTGGTATCGGCAGGGGTTGAACAAGCCAGCGATGTAGGGAAAAACATGTCGGCGATGAAAGACGCGATCCAGCAGGTGACGGATTTGGTGAATGAAATCGCGGCGGCAACCGACGAACAAAGCCGGGGCATCAGCCAGGTGCATCAGGCTGTTAACCAGATGGACGATGTCACTCAGCAAAACGCCTCATTGGTGGAGGAGGCTTCTGCGGCATCGCAGTCGCTACAAGAGCAGGCGAGTACGCTGAGCCAGTTGGTGGGGCAGTTTATTGTAGGGCAGGTGCCTTCTCTGGCGCTGGCTTCCGCCTCGGCATCCGTGTTACCGGGAATATCCACGCCGCGTCTTTCGCCCGTGAGGAAAAAAAGTGCTGTTGCTCAGGATGAAGCAGACTGGCAGCGTTTCTGATCCCTCAAATCGCATGCTGTGAGGTGAAACGGCATGCGGTTATTGGCTCAATTGGCCCGTGGTGAAAAACCCAGGGAGATAACGATATGGAATCGACTGAGCACAGAGCGGAAAATCTGGAGGATTATGCGTCGCTGCTGACGGAATTCGAACATATGACCGCGTTGCTTACTCAGCTAATGAAAAGCGATTACCGCACGCTCGATCTCTACCTCAATAATTGCCGTCACCTTATTTTGCGCTTTACGGCAATTTATAAGCTGCTCGATAAACCAGAGTTCGAACATTATCTGAAGCATTATGACGCGCCGTTATACTACAACGTAAACAGCGTTGGTCTGGCGCTGCGTTTGTTTGAGAACATGCTGACGAACATGCGCGATATGCTTGGTTCTGAACGCCTGTCTTGTGTTGAATAACGGCATTGTCAGAGTAAGCGCTGCGAGATCGCTTTGACGCTGTCAATCACGCGTCGTAGTTCCAGATAAACTAAGGAAAGAAGACGGTGAGGGAACTCACCGTCTGTTCATTCAACGACGTACTTAGATGGTCGGTTCGCTTACCAGCCCGTCGATAATCACCTGCGGCACGCCCTGTGAACAGCGCTCGATGCGTCCACGAACGCCATAGACTGCAGACAGGCTTTCCGAGCTGATGACCTCAGCCGGCGCGCCGTTGGCAATCAGATTGCCGTTTTGCAGCATCAGTACGTGGTCGCCGTGACGCAGTGCGATATTGATGTCATGTACCACCACCACAGTGATGATGTTGCGCTTACGTGTTTCCTTGCGCACCAAATCCATCACGTGGAACTGATAGTTCAGATCCAGCGCGCTGAGCGGTTCATCCAGCAGGAGCAGCGAGGGTTGGCGGATCAACGATTGCGCTAATCCAACCAGTTGTTTCTGTCCGCCGGAGAGCTGATCGAGATAGCTCAACGCCAGATGCTCAATGCCCAACTGACGCAGCAGGCTCATCACCTCATCCTGCTTTTCGACACTGTGCATGCCGCCGGAGGCTCGCTGGGCGACGATGATCGATTCCAGCACGTGCAGGTGAACGCCTGCGGGCAGTGACTGCGGCAGATAAACGACTTTTTCCGCCCGCTGAGCGAACGGCAACGTCATCAGATTGGTGTCATCCAGCCACAGTTCGCCTTCAGAAGCGTTCAGACCCGCCATTGCACGCAGCAGCGTGGATTTACCGCTACCGTTGGGGCCAAGCAGCACGGTAATTTTCCCGCGCGGCAGCTGTGGTACGGACAGATCGCGAATCACCTGACGCTTGGGGTAACCGGCGCGAAAGTGGGAAAGGCGTAATCCAGAAGAGGTGTGCTGGCTCATACGTTTCCTCTGTGGCGCAGGATAATACTCAGGAAGAAGGGCACGCCCACCAGTGATGTGACGATACCAACCGGGATAATGACGCCGGGGATGAGGTTTTTCGAGGCCACGGACGCCATCGACAGCACCAGCGCGCCAGTTAACGCGCTGGCAGGCAGATAGAAGCGGTGATCTTCACCGAAAATCATACGTGCGATATGCGGAGCAACCAGACCGATAAAGCCTATGGGGCCGACAAACGCGACTGAAATAGCGGACAAAATACTGATGCGCAACAGCGTCGCCAGACGCAGACGGCGAACGTTAATGCCAAAACTCACGGCGCGATCTTCACCCAACCGCAGTGCGGTCAATTTCCAGGAGCTCATCAGTGAAATTGGCATCACGATAGCGAGCACCAGCAGCAGGATACCCAGTTTTTCCCATGAAGCGCGGGCCAGACTGCCCATCGTCCAGAACACCAGACCTTGCAGCGTGTCTTCGTTGGCGATGAACTGGAGCATGGAAACCAGCGCGTTGAAGGTGAATACCAGCGCGATGCCGAACAGCACAACGCCAGAGGTGGCGACCTGCGTCCAGCGCGTAATTCCATCAAGCAGCAAGGCTGCCAGCAGCGCAAAGATAAAGGCGTTTGCAGAGATAAACCACTGAGCCGGAATACCGGGGATACCGATGCCGAGGACGATAGCCAGCGCGGCGCCGAATGCGGCCGCGGAAGACACGCCGAGCGTAAACGGGCTGGCCAGCGGGTTGTTCAGGATGGTTTGCATTTCTGCACCCGCCAGCCCGAGCGACAGCCCGACAATAATCGCCATCAGCGCGTAAGGCAGACGAATATCCCAGACGATTACGCGCGTACCCGCATCGGCGCTGGCCGGATCGGTCAGCGTCTGCCAAAGCACATCAAGCGTCAGGCCTGAAGGCCCCATCGTAAAATCCAGTAACAACGAGCCGATGATGATCAACAGCAGTATCGCCATAACACTCACACGGCGTCGAATGATGCCGCGATAGTTGTCCATAACGGTGTTGGCATCCGCTATAGGCTGGCGGATGCCCGGTTCAGTGGTTGTACTCATGAAAAATTACTCACCTTGTTTCCAGGCAAAGATAAAGTCACTGTCAGGCAGCGAGGTAAAATTTTGAATGATATGGTGATAGGTGTCATCAGGATTCAAACTGGTAAACGCCTGAGGATAAATATCCTTTGCCAGATATTCCATACCGACAATGTTGTAGGGATGGTTGTAGAAATGGTGGTAAATGCCATAAACGTGTTTCGCCTCAACAGCCGGAATCTGGCTAATACCGGTACGGCTTAACAACGTATTGGCCTGAGCGCGGACATCGTCGACGCTGGCGCCATAGCCTAATGGCAACACCTGACTGTTGCCACGTTTAGAGCCCGTCATGATGTAGGCGTCAGGTTTCATGCTGATGATTTTTTCCAGCGAGACAAAACCCGTTGCGCCCGGCAGCAAATCTGAACCAATATTTTTCGCGCCGACCGCTTCAACTAATCCGCCCCAGCCGCTTTTGCTGTGTGTGAAGCAGCAGGAGTCCGAGTTTCCGGCAATCGGCTCAACAAAGACGCTCGGTTTTGGCGTGATTGCAGCGGTTTTCTGCTGAATGTCGTTGAGGTGTTTACGGTAGAAATCGGTATACGCTTTGGCATTGGCTTCACGGTTCAGAACCTGACCTAACAAGTCGATGCTGGGGGCGGTATCCTGAGCCGGATTGACTTCATAGTCGACAAACAGGACAGGAATATTGAGCGCGTTGAGCTTGTCGATTACGCCGCTTTCTTTCAGCGCCGCTTTGGCACGCAGTTGGGCAATCATCAGATCCGGTTGTTTTGACAGCACGCTTTCCAGATCGACATTGCCTTTGTCACTGAACCCCATATCCAGAATACCGACGGACTGAGGCCATTTTCCTTTCAGCATGTCCCAGGTTGCGGTGTCCTGCTTTTTCGCCAGATTGTTCCAGGCGACCAGACGCTGGAAAGGATTATCGCGATCGAGCAATGCCATCGCCATAATATCGCGGCCATCTTGCAGAATGATGCGCTGTGGTTCTTGTTTAATGGTGACACTTTTTCCGGCGAGATCGGTGACGGTAAGAGGATATTGGGTAGCGTAGCTGAAGAATGGCGCGGTGCAGAGTGCGGTCAGAAAGAGCGATCTGACTGATTTTCTTAACATGGTGGCGATCCTAATTCACAGTTTATCAATGTGATGAAGTTATCAGTGTAATGCGGTTGATAATTATTATCGTATAAGGATAAACAATGCGTATACAGGATTCATATGTAAAGAAAAATAACAACTCCAGCCCCTTGCATTTTTATGTAGGAGCCGGAGTCGATCGAAATTAGCGTTTCAGCGCGTCGCTCAGTTCTTCACGGATGGTGCCCAGCATCGCTTTCACCACACGTGGATTGCCTGCAACCAGGTTGCCGGACGCCATATAGTTATGGCCGCCCACGAAGTCCGTTACGATCCCGCCTGCTTCACGCACCAGCAGCTCGCCGCCAGCGAAATCCCACGGCTTCAGGCCGATTTCAAAGAAGCCGTCAACGCGACCCGCTGCAACATACGCCAGATCCAGTGCGGCAGAGCCCGTCCGGCGGAAATCCGCACAGTGGGTGAACAGGGCGCCGATGGCATTGATATAGCTTTTGCTGTGTTGCTTTAATTTGAAGGGGAAGCCTGTTGCCAGTACGGTGCCTTCCAGATCGCGGGCAGTGCTGCTGCGCAGACGATAGCCGTTCAACTGCGCGCCTTGACCACGAGTCGCGGTAAACAGTTCATTGCGCATAGGATCGTAAACGACGGCAACTTCGGTACGGCCTTTAATGCGGACCGCGATAGATACAGCGAAGTGAGGTAAACGTTTGATGAAGTTGGTGGTGCCATCCAGAGGATCGATAACCCATTGTACTGCCGGATCTTCACCAGCCAACTCGCCACACTCTTCACCAATGATGGTGTGCTGTGGGTAAGATTTGCGGATGACTTCAATGATCAGACGTTCTGCATCCCGATCGACGTTGGTTACAAAATCGTTGCTGCCTTTTTGGCTGGCTTCGACGGCGTCTGGCGTTTCATAGTTTTTGGCAATCAAATTACCGGCTTTACGCGCAGCGCGTATAGCGATGTTGAGCATCGGATGCATGGTATCGGTCCACTGGAATGTTAAAGAACGGAAAGCGGCGCAGAGTATAGCAGCAGAAAAGTAAAATAGCTAAGTTTGTGTTAAGGTATGGCGATTTCCTTTTCGCACCACTTCCTTCTATCTATTCGCACAACAGAGTTCATATGTTAGACAATATTCGCATTGTTCTGGTTGAAACGTCGCACACTGGCAATATGGGGTCAGTGGCCAGGGCGATGAAAACCATGGGGTTAAGCAAACTTTATCTGGTCAACCCGTTGGTTAAGCCTGATTCACAGGCCATTGCGTTGGCGGCAGGCGCCAGCGATGTTATCGGTAATGCCACCATTGTTGATTCATTCGATCAGGCGCTCGAAGGATGTGGCCTGGTCGTTGGCACCAGCGCGCGTTCCCGAACCTTACCTTGGCCGATGCTGGAACCGCGTGAGTGTGGCGTTCGCAGCGCACAGGAAGCGGAGCACGCGCCAGTGGCGCTGGTGTTTGGGCGCGAGCGTGTGGGGCTGACGAATGATGAGCTTCAGAAATGCCATTACCATGTGGCGATTCCCGCGAACCCGGAATACAGCTCGCTCAATCTGGCGATGGCGGTGCAGATTATCGCTTATGAAGTGCGCATCGCGTATTTGGATCGGTTACAGGCTGGGCAGCCGAAACACGAAGAATCCCCGTATCCGCTGGTTGACGATCTGGAGCGGTTTTATCAGCATCTTGAACAGACGCTGCTGCAAACCGGATTTATCCGACCGGCGCATCAAGGCCAGGTGATGAACAAATTGCGCCGCCTGTTTACCCGCGCCAGGCCTGAAGCTCAGGAACTTAACATCCTGCGTGGCATATTAAGCTCGGTACAAAAAACACACGACGAATAATACTTGAGTATTTTGCTCGGTTAAATAGTTGACTAAAATACTCAGGAATGTCAGACTCGCGGTATGTTCTGCCAATACATGTTTTCATAATACATGTTTTACCTACAGGTACCACTATCATGAGACTGACATCCAAAGGCCGTTACGCCGTTACCGCCATGCTCGATGTGGCTCTGCATTCCCAGGAAGGGCCAGTTCCATTGGCGGATATTTCTGAACGCCAGGGTATTTCGCTGTCCTATCTGGAGCAGTTGTTTTCGCGCCTGCGCAAGAATGGACTGGTTGCCAGCGTTCGCGGTCCGGGCGGCGGCTACTTGCTGGGTAAAAACGCGAATGAAATCGCTGTCGGCATGGTCATTTCGGCCGTCGATGAATCCGTTGACGCCACGCGTTGTCAGGGTCGTGAAGGCTGCCAGGGTGGCGATCGCTGCCTGACGCACACGCTGTGGCGCGATCTGAGCGACCGTATCACTGATTTCCTGAATAACATCACGCTGGATGAGCTGGTGAACAATAAGGAAGTGCTGGATGTGGCGGATCGTCAGGATGCGGACATTCGCCGCACCGCTAATGGACGTATCCAGGAAACGATCAACGTTAACCTGCGCGCCTGATACACCTTCAACGTGACAGGTACTTTGTGGCGAGTAGCCCTTACTCGTCACGTTTTGTCTTTCCGATAGCCGCATAATCCTGACCACATTGTCCAATGTGGCGTTGGTGCTAGCCCGACTATCACGGCGTGTTCTGACGATAATGTGTTCCGACGATAAATTGTGCCAACAATAACATCGTCAGAGTTTTTGCATTGGCCCGAGAGGTTGCGGGTATAAACAGCCTGTCAATAAAACAAAACGCATTGTACGTTTTGAAGTGATGTACGGAGTTTATGAGCAATGAAGTTACCTATCTATCTCGACTACTCAGCCACTACGCCAGTTGATCCGCGCGTCGCTGAGAAAATGATGCAATTTTTGACTTTGGACGGCACGTTCGGTAATCCGGCCTCCCGTTCCCACCGTTTTGGCTGGCAGGCGGAAGAGGCGGTAGATATCGCCCGTAACCAAATTGCTGAGCTGGTCGGCGCCGACCCACGTGAGATCGTCTTCACGTCAGGCGCGACCGAAGCCGATAACCTCGCGATTAAAGGTGTTGCCAACTTCTACCAGAAGAAGGGCAAGCACATCATCACCAGCAAGACCGAACATAAAGCCGTGCTGGATACCTGTCGTCAGCTTGAACGCGAAGGCTTCGAGGTGACTTATCTGGCGCCGCAGCGTAATGGCATTATCGATCTGGCGGAACTTGAAGCGGCAATGCGTGAGGACACCATTCTGGTTTCCATCATGCACGTCAACAATGAAATCGGTGTTGTGCAGGATATCGAAACGATCGGCGACATGTGCCGCAGTCGCGGTATTGTGTTCCACGTCGACGCCACGCAGAGCGTAGGCAAACTGCCTATCGATCTCAACCAGTTAAAAGTGGATCTGATGTCTTTCTCCGGCCATAAAATCTATGGGCCGAAAGGGATCGGGGCACTGTATGTTCGTCGTAAACCCCGAATTCGTCTTGAAGCGCAGATGCACGGCGGCGGCCATGAGCGCGGCATGCGTTCTGGCACCTTGCCTGTGCACCAGATTGTTGGTATGGGCGAAGCCTACCGCATCGCGAAAGAAGAGATGACCGCGGAAATGGATCGCCTGCGCACGCTGCGCGATCGTCTGTGGAACGGGATTAATGATATTGAAGAAGTCTACCTGAATGGTGACATTGAGCAGGGCGCGCCTAACATCCTGAACGTCAGCTTCAACTACGTTGAAGGCGAATCGCTGATTATGGCGCTCAAGGATCTGGCGGTGTCGTCCGGTTCTGCCTGTACGTCGGCCAGTCTGGAGCCCTCCTACGTGTTACGTGCGCTGGGCATGAATGATGAGCTGGCGCATAGCTCGATCCGTTTCTCGCTGGGGCGTTTTACCACCGAAGAAGAGATCGACTACACCATCGAACTGGTGCGTAAATCCATTGGTCGTCTGCGCGATCTTTCTCCGCTGTGGGAAATGTTCAAGCAGGGCGTGGATATCAGCAGCATCGAGTGGGCGCATCATTAATTCACCCGATCGGGGACGACTATCATGGCTTACAGCGAAAAAGTAATTGATCACTATGAAAATCCACGCAACGTGGGTTCATTTGACAACGCCGATCCTTCTATCGGCAGCGGCATGGTCGGCGCGCCAGCGTGCGGCGATGTGATGAAGTTGCAGATAAAAGTCAACAATGAGGGTATCATCGAAGATGCCCGCTTCAAGACGTACGGTTGTGGTTCTGCCATTGCCTCCAGCTCGCTGGTTACCGAGTGGGTAAAAGGCAAATCGCTGAATGAAGCAGAAGCGATTAAGAACACGCAGATTGCCGAAGAACTTGAGCTACCGCCGGTGAAGATTCACTGCTCCATTCTGGCGGAAGACGCTATCAAGGCAGCGATTGCGGATTACAAAAGTAAACGCGACGCGCAGTAATCTCTGCGGCTGAACTCGGCGGGGCACCGTTTCTCCCGGTGCCTGTTCCCGTCGAGGTGGCGAACGATCGAGGTAACAGTATGTCGATTTCTCTGAGCGAAAGTGCGGCACAACGCGTGAGCGCTTTCATCGCAAACCGGGGCAAAGGCCTTGGACTGCGTCTTGGCGTACGAACATCCGGCTGTTCCGGTATGGCGTATGTGCTGGAGTTTGTTGATGATTTGAACGATGGCGATACGGTCTTTGAAGACAAAGGCGTCAAAGTCATCGTGGACGGCAAAAGCCTGGTCTATCTTGATGGAACCGAGTTGGATTTCGTCAAAGAAGGGCTGAACGAAGGCTTTAAGTTCAATAATCCTAACATTTCCGGCGAATGCGGTTGCGGCGAAAGTTTCAACGTCTGACCCCTCTTGGGTAGTCGCGTGCTGTCAGTGAATGATCGGCGCAGCTACCCAGCACTCCCTGAGTACCACTATGGATTACTTTACGTTATTCGGGCTGCCGATTCGCTATGATGTGGATGGCGGCCTGCTTGCATCCCGTTTTCAGGAGCTGCAACGTCAGTTCCATCCTGATCGTTATGCTGCCAGCCCGGAGCGCGAGCGTATGCTGGCGGTGCAACAGGCGGCGACGATCAACAATGCTTATCAGGCGCTCAAGCATCCGCTGAAACGCGCGGAGTATATGTTGTCGCTGCACGGTTTTGATGTGAACAACGAACAGCATACGATGAAGGATACGACATTCCTGATGGAACAGCTGGAATTGCGCGAAGAATTGGATGCGATCTCGCAGCGTTCTGATGCGGATGAGGCGCTAGCCGCGTTTTCCGAGCGGTTGCAGGCAACGATTGTCAAACGCCGTTCGCAGATGCGTGATGAACTCAATAGTGAGACGTGGACAGACGCCGCAGACACCGTGCGCAAGCTACGCTTTTTAGACAAGCTCCAGCAACAAGTTGAAGCACTCGAAGAACAACTGCTGGACAAATAACGGGTTAATTCGGCGGGAAACCCGATGGCCATTGCCAGATTGGATTTTTCGCTAGCCAATTGATGGAAGCTCAATATGGCCTTATTACAAATTAGTGAGCCTGGCCTGAGTGCCGCACCGCACCAGCGCCGTCTGGCTGTCGGTATTGATTTAGGTACCACCCATTCTCTTGTTGCTACTGTACGCAGTGGCGAAGCCCAGACGCTGGCAGATAGCGACGGGCGCGATCTGCTGCCGTCGGTTGTCCACTACCGCCGCGATGGTCACAGCGTTGGCTGGCACGCGCGCGATAATGCTGCACACGATCTGGAAAATACCGTCAGTTCAGTTAAACGCCTGATGGGGCGCTCTCTGGATGATATTCAGCAGCGCTATCCTCATTTGCCGTATCGTTTTCATGCCAGCGATAACGGCCTGCCGCTGATTCAGACTTCAGCTGGCAACCTCAATCCTGTACAAGTGTCGGCGGATATTTTGTCCGCACTGGCCGCGCGTGCGGAAGCGGCATTAGGCGGCGTGCCGGATGGCGTGGTGATTACGGTTCCTGCGTACTTCGATGACGCACAGCGTCAGGGCACCAAAGACGCAGCACGTCTGGCTGGGCTGCACGTATTGCGCTTGCTCAATGAACCGACCGCTGCGGCGATTGCCTACGGGCTCGATTCCGGTAAAGAGGGCGTGATCGCCATTTACGATCTCGGCGGTGGCACCTTTGATATTTCCATTCTGCGCCTGAGCCGCGGCGTCTTTGAAGTGCTGGCAACGGGCGGGGATTCTGCGCTGGGCGGTGATGATTTCGATCATCTGCTGGCGGAGTGGTTGCGTGAGCAGGCTGGTATTCACGATCGTGGCGATCGTCAGTTGGATCATGCCTTTCGCGACGCGGCAGTGAAAGCCAAGATTGCACTTAGCAGCGCCGAGTCAGCCCGTGTAGATGTGGCAGGCTGGCAGGGTGATGTGACTCGCGAGCAGTTTGATTCGCTGATCGCTCAACTGGTGAAACGCACGCTGCTGTCCTGTCGTCGTACGCTGAAAGACGCGGGACTGACGCCAGAAGACGTGCTGGAAGTGGTGATGGTGGGCGGATCGACGCGCGTTCCGCTGGTGCGTGAGCAGGTAGGGACGTTTTTTGGCCGTACACCGCTGACGTCGATCGATCCAGATAAAGTCGTGGCTATCGGCGCGGCGATCCAGGCGGATATTCTGGTGGGTAACAAGCCAGATAGTGACATGCTGCTGCTGGATGTTATCCCCCTGTCGCTGGGGCTGGAGACGATGGGCGGACTGGTGGAAAAAATCATTCCGCGCAATACCACGATCCCGGTTGCCCGCGCACAAGAATTTACCACCTTCAAAGACGGCCAGAGCGGCATGATGATCCACGTCTTACAGGGCGAGCGTGAAATGGTGGCGGATTGCCGTTCGCTTGCGCGCTTCTCGCTGCGCGGCTTGCCGCCGTTGCCTGCCGGTGGAGCCCACATTCGTGTAACCTTTCAGGTGGATGCGGATGGCCTGCTGAGCGTGACGGCGATGGAGAAATCGACGGGCGTTGAGGCATCCATTCAGGTGAAACCGTCATACGGCCTGAGCGATACAGAAATTGCCACCATGATCACCGATTCGATGCTGAACGCGAAGGAAGATGTCGGCGCGCGTCGTCTGGCAGAGCAAAAAGTGGAAGCGGCACGCGTGCTGGAAAGTTTGCAAAGCGCGCTGGTGGCCGACGCCGAGTTATTGAGCAATGACGAAAAAGGCATCATTGTCGCGGCATCCGAACACCTGCACACGATAATGCAGGGCAGCGATCCCGTGGCGATTGAAGCCGCGATTAAAACAGTCGATCAACAAACCCAGGAATTCGCGGCTCGTCGTATGGATGCCTCTATCCGTCGCGCGCTGGCAGGCCATTCTGTGGATGAGGTGTAACATGCCTAAGATAGTTTTTTTACCGCATCAGGATCTGTGTCCTGAAGGTGCGGTGTTGGAAGCGGAACGCGGTGAAAGCATTCTGGAAGTCGCTTTGCGTAACGGTATTGACGTTGAGCACGCCTGCGAGAAATCCTGCGCCTGCACCACCTGCCACTGCATCGTGCGTGAAGGGTTTGACTCGCTGGCGGAAAGCACGGAAGAAGAAGACGACATGCTGGATAAAGCCTGGGGGCTGGAATCGGAAAGCCGTCTGGGCTGTCAGGCGCGTATCGCCGGGGACGATCTGGTTGTCGAGATCCCGCGCTACACGATCAACCATGCACGCGAGCATTGATCTGAATAAGGAGAAACCGCGATGGGATTAAAATGGACAGACAGCCGGGCTATCGGCGAAGCGCTTTACGATCAGTTTCCCGATCTCGATCCGAAAACCGTGCGTTTCACAGACATGCACCAATGGATCTGCGAACTGGATGAATTTGACGATCGGCCGGACGCTTCCAATGAAAAAATTCTGGAAGCGATCCTGCTGGTCTGGTTAGATGAAGCAGAATAGAAATATGGCGGGGCTGCCTTTGGTGGCCCATTTTATTTCATGCCAAAATTCGTAACATTTTCATGTCATGATGCACAGTTTATTTATCGGTAAGCTGAATATTGATAAACAAGCACTGATAAATAACGTATCTGCAACTATGAAAAGCACCTGCAAACATGAGAAGTGGCAGGCATACCCATTATCGGAGAAGCACTATGACGAACAATACCATGCTGATTTCACTCTCCACTCAACCTGCTGATGCGCGCTGGGGAGAAAAAGCGACGCTGAGTGTGAATGAGCAGGGGTTTACCATCCATGTTGGAACGACGTCGCTGAATGGTAAAGCTGCACTGGCGGTGATCCAGCGTGCTGCCCGCAAAATCGACGGGCAGGGGATCAAACACGTTAAACTGGCAGGTGAAGGCTGGGATCTGGCAAACAGCTGGGCATTCTGGCAGGGTTATCGCGGGCCGAAAGGGCAAAGAACGGTTGAGTGGGCGGAACTGAATGAGGCCGATCAGAAAGAGTTTAATGATCGGCTGAAGATTGTGGACTGGGTGCGTGACACCATTAACCTGCCTGCTGAAGATTTGGGGCCAGAGCAGTTGGCAACCCGCGCGGTCGATCTGCTGTGTGACGTTGCCTGTGATGCTGTTAGCTACCGCATCACCAAAGGTGAAGATCTACGTGAGCAAAATTATGCCGGCCTGCACACGGTCGGCCGCGGCTCTGAACGTCAGCCGGTGCTACTGGCGCTGGACTATAACCCAACGGGTAATGCGGATGCGCCAGTGTTCGCCTGTCTGGTGGGGAAAGGGATTACGTTTGATACCGGCGGCTACAGTCTGAAACCGAGCAGCTCTATGGATTCCATGAAATCAGATATGGGCGGTGCAGCTACTCTGACTGGCGCACTGGCGCTGGCGGCGGCGCGTGGTTTGCAACAGCGCGTGAAACTGTATCTGTGCTGTGCGGACAACATGGTGAGTGGCAATGCATTCCGACTGGGCGATATTATTCGCTACCGCAACGGCAAGACGGTTGAAGTCATGAACACCGATGCGGAAGGGCGTCTGGTACTGGCGGACGGCCTGATCGATGCCTCCGAGCAGAACCCGCAGTGGATTATCGACTGTGCAACGCTGACGGGCGCGGCGAAAACGGCGCTGGGCAACGACTATCACGCGCTGTTCAGCTTTGATGACGAGCTGGTGGCGGCATTGCAGGACAGTGCGAAAGAAGAGAATGAGCCGTTCTGGCGTCTGCCGCTGGAAGAGTTCCACCGTAGTCACCTGCCGTCCAGCTTTGCCGATCTGAACAATATTGCCAGCGGTGCGCACACCGCCGGTGCCAGCACGGCGGCGGCTTTCCTGTCGCACTTTGTGAAAAATTACCAACAGGGCTGGCTGCACATCGACTGTTCCGCGACGTACCGTAAAGGCGCGGTGGATCAGTGGGCGACAGGTGCAACGGGGCTCGGCGTACGCACGCTGGCGAATCTCTTGCTGAGCAACGCCAAATAGTCGTTTCAGACTTATCTGCCATTTACCGAATGTGTTGAGACATAACGCCGCGCCTCATGCGTAATGCTAGTCACTTAAGCATGGGGTTAGGGGGAAACACAGTGATGAGGCTCCCGCAGGGATGCCTCGCATCGTGGTAGCCCCCGGTATCTCGATCCTTAACCGATCGGCATTAGAGCCTCACGCGTCGGTTTTTTAACGTAATCATGTTGAGGAAAGTATGGAGTTTTCGCCACGTAATAAACTGGAAGAAGTGCTGATTCTGGCTGCAACGGAACCCGCACATCGTCCTGAGTTTTTCAGTGAACTGATGGAAGCCACGGTGTTTGTGTTGGGCACGACCGATGACGGGGATGAATCCGGTGAGGTGGTGTTGCATGCGGGCAGTAATGTGAATATCCAACACTGGGAAAAAGACGATGGCTCATCTGCTATTCCTTTCTTCTCTTCTCTGGAAGCTTTACAGAGCGTGATTACGGAAGAAGCGTCTTTTCTGGCTCTACCGACGCGTTCGCTGTTTGAAATGACACAGGGCGTCACGCTGTTCCTCAATCCTAAACTTTCGTATGGCAAAGAGTTTTTGCCGCAGGAAATTGAACATATTCTGTCTGGCGAAGGTCACGGTTTTGTTCAGCAGCGTATCGTCGAAGAAGAGATGCAGGTCTTGCTGAGTCAGCCAGCCGAGATGCCAGCACAGATGATTGATTCCCTGACGCAGCTGTTTACCAAGCATCGCCATGTAAAACGAGCGTTTTTGGCGCAGATTCAGGAGCCGGGCGAAGAACAGCCCCACCTGCTGATTGGGATTGATGTCGATCAGGATGAAGAAACCATCATCCGTGAAGCGGGCAGCGTCGCCAGTGATACCTTGCCGGACGAGCGTCCTGTCGATCTGTGTTTGGTGAAAGAAGGTGAGCCGGGGATCAGCCACTACATGATTAAACACACCACGCCGTTCTATGAACGCAAGTGGGGGAGTTTCCTGAGGGAGTTTAAGGCCACCGGCAACGCCTGATACCCGTCATACTTCAAGCTGCTTGTGCGTTGGCAATACTCGGCTCATCCTTAGCCTCGCCCTGAAGGGCCGCCGCAAGCGGCGTTCAAATCGGCTAGGCCGATTTGTCCTTACTCACCCCAGTCACTTACCTGTGTAAGCTCCTGGGGATTAATGAGGTTCATAGAGGCTCACCCTTCGGGTCAGTGCTAGCGCTGTTCAAATCGATTAAAACCGATTTGTCATGCGGTTGCCGCGTTACAAAGCCATAAATGGGCCTTGCCCTAAAGGGTCAACGCAGAGCGTTGTTCAAAACGATAACGTTTTGTCACGCAACTCGAATTATTTAGGGTATATAGGGTATATAAATTTGATAGAGGCGACAGCGGATTACGATTTTTCCGCTGTTGCCTGCAACAACAGTAAATCGATCAGCATCACCATATTCGATTCAAATGAGCTAATCTCGCCAGCTTCCGCCGCATAGTGAACCGCATCATCGTAGAGCCGGAAGTGTAAATCGGCCAACTCGCCTAATGAATTCAACGACGCTCGGGTAAACGCGATCACTTTCATGCCAATGTTTTTGGCGATACGCGCCTTATCCAACACTTGTTCGGTCTCTCCACTGCGGGAGATAGCGATAAACACCTGATATTTCGGTGCGTTATTAAGAAAAATGCCTCGGCTGTCTCCTAGCCCGGAAGAGAACGCATCTTTCCCCAACACCTGTAACTTCTTCGCCAAATACTCGGCAAACAGATGGGAGAACCCCGCGCCATAGAGGAAAAAATGGCTTTCCTGTCGCAGGATAGCGCTGAACGTCGCTCTATCCTGATGGCTAATGTAGGCAAATGTGCGGCGGTAATTGTCGACAAAATGCGGGAAGGCATCGGGAAGCGAAGCGTCATCAGGCGTGTCGACGGGCGAGGGAGCCAGACGCGGATTATCCGTGAGCAGCGTTTTACAGTGATAAATGAATTCGCTGTAGCCGCTAAAGCCGATTTTCTGGCACAGCCGCATGATGGTGGCGGTGGAGACATAGGTCTTCTGCGCCAGTTCACGCACCGTTATTTTGCCTATCAACGACGAATGTTCGGCGATAAAAGCCAGCACGCGATACTCCGCGCGCGTCAGTACCTGACCATGCTGCATTAAGGATGCCAGCCGATTATCCACCCGCTACCCCTGATTGACGGCAAATAACACACTGAACGGGATTAATCGCGCGCAATCGGAACATCATCGCGGCTACCCCAATCACTCCATGAACCGTCGTACAGCGTCACATTCGGGACATTTAACTGCGTCAGCGCCAGCACAACGACAGATGCCGTGACGCCGGAGCCACAGCTAGCGACGATAGGGCGAGTGAAATCCACCCCATTCTTATGCAGAATGGTTGCCAGTTCAGCGTTGGGTTTCAGCGCACCGTTATGTACTAAATCGGTCCACGGCACGTTCAGGCTGCCGGGAATATGGCCGCGATGCAGGCCGGGACGCGGTTCGTCCACTTCGGCATGAAAGCGCGGCGCGGGACGGGCATCGACAATCTGTTCTGATTTATCCCGGCTGATGGAAAGTACATCATCGCATGAGCGAATCGCGCTTTCATCCAACGTAGCGTGAAACGTGGTTGGTTTCGGTGTCACATCACCCTGTTCCAACGGCATATTTTGCGCTTTCCAGCCTGCCAGACCCCCGCTCAGGATTGAAAGGGATGTCGCACCGAAGGTGTGCAACATCCACCACGCGCGCGGCGCTGAGAAGAGATTTCCTTCATCGTAAATCACCAGATGCTGCTGGTTATCAATCCCCAACTCGCCCATCGCCCGTGCGAAGTTTTCGCGAGTTGGCATCATATGCGGCAGATCGGTACTGTGATCGGACAGGGTTTCAATATCAAAAAAAACCGCGCCAGGTAGGTGACCGGCGCGGTATTCGGCATGAATATCACGGGTGGTGTTGCCCGGTGGCAGCATTCGGGCATCAATGAGTGTGATACTGCTGTTATTCAGGCGGCTGGCAAGCCAGTCTGCGGAAACAAACCGCTCATGAGAAACGGGCAAATCAGAAGACGATGCTGACATAGATCCTCCACGTTGGGGCCGACGAATTCAGCCCCGAATCTACCATTGATATTCAATGGTAGATTCATTGTCAGCGATTTTCCCTCATCCGACAAGTCGCAGATTATTGGGCGATACCGTCTCTATATGCTTGTTTTAATTGCGGCCAGTAATCCTGATTGGCTTCAATCATCTCATCCAGAATGGCTTTGGCGTGCTGCATCGTCGGCACGGTACGGTTCAGGGTAAATGCCTGCAAGGCCTTCTCGTAGCTGCCTTCCAGCGTGGCTTCTACTAGCAATTGTTCGGACGCCAACTGCTGTTCCAGTAAGGCACGATGGAACTGCGGTACGTTCCCCATCCGCACCGGCTCCGGCCCTTGCGCGGTGATATAGGCGGGCACTTCGACCATCGCGTCGTACGGCAGATTGGCGATGGCACCTTTATTCTCGACGATCACCAGATGACGCTGACGCAGATCGAACGCCAGCGAGCAGGCGACATCAACAATGAACGCGCCGTGTACGCCAACGTGGAACGCATCCGACAGAATACCGGTGTCTTTGTAGCTGGCGGCAGCCGCAAACAGCTTCTTCTCACGCCCGTCCATCACTTCATTGGCGCGCGTGTAGTCAGGATCCTGATGTTCCACGATCTGATTCGGCATCAGGTAATACTGCAAATACGGATTCGGCACGAACTCAGGGAAATGATCCATGATGGGTTTGATGTTGCGCCAGGTTTTCACCCACGATGGATCGGCGTGTTGTGGGTCAGTATCGGCGGCATCGGCGGTCAGCAGGCCGTAGCGGGCGATGTGTTCGCGCAACTCCGGCATACGATCGACACCATCGACCAGCACGCGGGTAAACCAGCCGAAGTGGTTCAACCCGAAATAGTCCACCGTGATGTCGTGACGATCGACGCCCAGCACGGCGGCAATGTTACGCATCGCGGCAACCGGCATGTCGCAGATATTCAGCACGCGGGCGTTAGGACGCAGGCGGCGTACGCCTTCGGCAACGATCGCGGCAGGGTTGGAGTAATTGACGATCCACGCCTCTTTATGCGCATAGAGCTCAGCCAGATCGATAAGCTCAGCCATCGGCAGAATGGTGCGCAGGCCGTAGGCCAGTCCGCCGGGGCCACAGGTTTCCTGCCCGACGACGCCGTGACGTAGCGGGATTTTCTCGTCCTGCTCGCGCATCTTGTACTGCCCGACACGCATCTGGGCAAAGACAAAGTGGGCGCCGCTAAACGCGGTCTCCGCGTCGGTCGTGACGGTAAAAACGATGCTGTCACTGTGGTCACGAATGACCTTTTCCACCACCGGCGCGATGATGTCCTGCCGCGGGCCGTCGATGTCATACAAACGAATCTCTGCCAGCGGGAAATCCGCGAGACGTACCATCAGACTCTTTACGATGCCTGGGGTATAGGTGCTGCCGCCGCCGGCAATGGTCAGAATGAATGGGGGTTTCGTCATGGTCAGTCTCCTGTTAAAGCGCGTTTTCAACTGCTTCGCGTATCGTTTTGACGTGAAGTCCGTAAACCACCTGTACGTTGTTACCCTGCCGGATAACGGCTTTCGCACCGGTGTTCTTAAGCTGTTGTTCGTCTACCAGCGTTGGGTCGATCAGCGTGACCCGTAAGCGGGTGTAACAGTTATCCACTACCTCGATGTTTGGTTTACCGCCCAGTCCGGCGATAATGGTAGCGCCGACAGGCGGATCATCGTTCTTCACTGCGTCCTGCGTTTTTACCTGGCTCTCGGCTTTCGCCTGATATTCGTTTTTAGAGTACAGGCGCGTCTCTTCCTCATCGGTTTCACGTCCGGGTGTTGGCATATCGAAATACAGAATCAGGAAGCGGAAGACGAAGAAGTAAATCACCGACATAGTCAGCCCAACCGCGATGTACATCGGCCAGTTAGATTTCTCGATGCCCAGCGGCAGGTTATAAAGCAGGAAGTCGATGACGCCGTTGGCACCAATGGCATGCACGCCCATGATGGAGAACAGCATCATGCCTATGCCAGTTAGTACGGCGTGGACGGCAAATAGCATGGGCGCGACGAACAGGAAGGAGAATTCCAGCGGCTCGGTGACACCCAGCAAGAAAGAAGTAAAAGCGGCCGGAATCAGAATGGCTTTGGCTGCCAGACGCTTTTCTGGCTTCGCTGTGACGTACATCGCCAACGCGGCGGCAGTCAGACCAAACATTTTACTGATGCCACGTGCGTCCCAGACTACGGTGGAACTCAGTTGTTTGACATCCTGACAGGCCATTTCAGCAAAATAGATGTTGCGTGCGCCCTGATACAACTTGCCGCATACCTCTGCGGTGCCGCCCAGTTCGGTGTACAGGAATGGGGTGTAGACCAGATGATGAAGCCCAGTGGGGATTAGCACGCGTTCCAGAAAACCATAAATGGCGATGCCAACAGGGCCTGCACCTTTAATCGCGAAGGCCAGCCAGGTAATGCCCTGTTGAGCAAACGGCCACAGCGCGCTCATCGCAAAGCCCAGCGCAATCGCCAGCGGAATAACCAGAATGGCAACGAAGCAGTGGCCGGAATAAATCGCCATGACACCGTTAAACTGTTTACTGGAATAGCGGTTATACAGATAGCCTGCGAATCCGCCGATCAGGATACCGGCGAAAACGCCCATTTCCAGCACCTGAACGCCTAGCACCATGCCTTGCCCGGCGGCGCGCATCTCTGCGGCTGGCACGAGTTTTCCCTGTAATTGCAGCGTGATATTCATGGCGTTAATGAAGATGATGAACATCACCAGACCGATCAGCGCAGCGTAGCCCTTATCGCGTTTTGCCAATCCAATCGGGATCCCAACGGCGAATACCAGCGCCAAATTAGCCAGAATCGCTACGGCAGATTTGGAAACCAGTTGACCAAAATCCTGAATTAAAGGGTGATTAAGTAAAGGGATATAGCCCGCTAAGTTGCCGTTACCAAACACGTTCCCAAATGCGATGAATAGCCCGACAATCGGGAGTATCAGCACTGGCCCATACAGGGACTTGCCGAAATTTTGCAATGCATTGACCGCTCTTTTCATTATCAGCCCTCTTACTGGCCATTATGGTGGGTACAACAGCAAGGCTAGCAGTGAACGATAAGGAAATTCTAGTTATCTTATTGTTTTAAAAACAAATAACCTATAACGTTACAAGTAACCTTCAGAACTGTGATCGCTGATGATTTGTTACATCCCGCGCAAAGGCTGTGGGGGACGAAAAAGTGCGAGGCGTAATCGTTAATGAAGAGGAAATGAGAGGTAACATTTTTTTAATAAAATGTTATTTCCTTGGTAGGCAACAAAGGTCTCTGCACCTATAATTTGCGCCACTTTCACTGGCTGGGTAGACAATTCTTATAATCCGGCTGCAATCTGACAGTTTAGTTAATGAGGTCAATATGACGATAGAACGTACCTTCTCCATCGTAAAACCGAATGCGGTTGCCAAAAATGCCATTGGTTCGATTTACGCACGCTTTGAAAGCGCCGGTTTTACCCTTGTTGCGGCTAAAATGCTGCGCCTGAGCCGTGAGCAAGCGGAAGGCTTTTACGCTGAGCATAAAGGCAAGCCGTTCTTTGATGGCCTGGTTGAATTCATGATGTCTGGCCCAATCATGGTGCAGGTGCTGGAAGGTGAAAACGCCGTTCAACGTAACCGTGACATCATGGGTGCCACGAACCCGGCAAATGCACTGGCGGGCACGCTGCGTGCGGATTACGCTGACAGCTTCACGGCGAACGCGGTACACGGTTCTGATTCTATTGAATCTGCTCAGCGTGAAATCGCGTATTTCTTCAGCGATGATGAAATTTGCCCGCGCGCGTAATGTTGCGGGTAATAAACAGGTTAGCGCGTGTGATGTTGCTTCTTTTTCGTTGCGTTAATGTGCCGTGTCGAAGCAATGACACAGAAAAAAAGCGGTGATGGTAGCTTACCTGTTTTAAACTTTGTACAATGCTGCGCCCCGGATGAGCCTGCACTTATCCGGGGCGTTTCTTTGGTCATAACCATCGAATTCAACCTTCTTTTTAGCGCCATAACGTGTAATAACGAGGCCAGGATTGACAATGTCTAAGCAAATCGCGTCTGAAACCGTCGTGCCTGAAACGACCGCATCTACGACTGTCGCATCTACAACAACTACCGTATCCGAGCAAACCGTGTCCGAATTCTCTCCGGCGTCCGCTGATGCCTCTCAATCCGTTAAAACCAGTGCGGAAAAAATCAACCTGTTGGATCTTAACCGCCAGCAAATGCGTGACCTCTTCATGTCGATGGGAGAGAAACCGTTCCGCGCCGATCAGGTCATGAAATGGATTTATCACTACTGCTGTGATGACTTCAACCAGATGACGGATATTAACAAAGTCTTCCGCAGCAAATTGCAGGAAGTCGCTGAGATTCGCGCGCCTGAAGTCGTAGATGAACAGCGTTCTTCTGACGGCACGATTAAGTGGGCGATTCTGGTAGGCGGCCAGCGCGTAGAAACCGTTTATATTCCCGAAGAAGATCGCGCCACGCTGTGCGTATCGTCTCAGGTAGGTTGCGCGCTGGAGTGCAAGTTCTGCTCAACGGCGCAGCAGGGCTTTAACCGCAACCTGCGCGTATCGGAAATTATCGGCCAGGTGTGGCGTGCGGCGAAAATTATCGGCGCTTTTAAAGTCACCGGCCAGCGTCCCATTACCAACGTGGTGATGATGGGCATGGGCGAACCATTGCTGAACCTGACTAACGTGGTGCCAGCGATGGAAATCATGCTGGACGATTTCGGTTTCGGTTTGTCCAAGCGTCGTGTGACGCTGTCCACGTCTGGTGTCGTGCCTGCGTTGGATAAACTGGGCGATATGATTGATGTTGCGCTGGCGATTTCTTTGCATGCGCCGACCGACGACATCCGCAACGAAATCATGCCGATCAACAAAAAGTACAATATCGAGATGTTTCTGAGTGCGGTTCGTCGCTATCTGGAAAAATCCAATGCGAATCAGGGTCGTGTTACCGTTGAGTATGTGATGTTGGATCATATCAATGACGGTACCGAGCACGCGCATCAACTGGCTGAATGCCTGAAAGATACGCCGTGCAAAATTAACCTGATTCCATGGAATCCGTTCCCAGGCGCGCCGTATGGCCGTAGCTCAAACAGCCGTGTTGACCGTTTCTCCAAGGTATTGATGGAATATGGCTTCACGACGATCGTGCGTAAAACCCGTGGGGATGACATTGATGCTGCCTGCGGCCAGTTGGCTGGTGAAGTCGTGGACAGAACCAAGCGTACGCTGAAGAAGAAAATGGCGGGTGAACCTATTGCGGTGAAAGCGGTCTAAGATCGGATGGCGCGCGGGTTAGCGTGGAAGCGCTAACCCGCTGTCTGCTGCTGAGGTAATTTGCAGGACAAACGTGAGCAAATTGCGAGGCGCGCCGCGTTGTTACCCGATCTGACTGCCACTCTGCTCATATTCAGGTAACCTCTCTGACAAAAGGATGTCTGGCAAGGATGACAGCGAGGGGGAACAGGGATGGTAAAGGTTCTATCACAGGGATTGTCTCTGTCACAGAGAATCGCGTTATTACGTGGAGCGTACTGGCTGAGTGGCCTGTTCGCGGTGCTGTTGCTGGCGGGATGTGTGCATTCGCCTCAGGAAGCGACAAATCCCGCGGTTGCTCAAACCCGCTTGCAGCTGGGGCTGGCGTATCTGGCGCACAACAATTTGGATTCGGCTCGGCAGAATCTTGAAAAGGCGGTGGCGATTGCTCCGCAGGATTATCGAACACAATTGGGGATGGCGCTCTACGAGCAGCGGATAGGTGAAAACCGTCTTGCCGAACAGCGTTATCAGCACGTGTTGAACATGGCGCCGGAAAATGGCAGCGTCATGAATAATTACGGTGCGTTTCTGTGTAGTTTAGGGCAGTATGTAGCGGCGCAGCGACAGTTTAGTGCGGCTGCACAACTTCCTGATTACAGTCAGGTTGCTGATGCGTTGGAAAATGCGGGATACTGCTTTTTCCATGCCGGACAGACTGAAAACGCGCGCAATTTATTAAGTCGGGCGCTGAAATATGACCCGACGAAAGGCAGTGCCTTGCTGGCGGAAGCAAACAAACAGTTTGATGCCGGGAAAAATGAGCAAGCGCGGCTGCTGCTTGATGTTTATCAGCATATTCTTCCGGCCAGTGCCGAAAGCTTATGGTTACAGATTCGTTTCGCCGCGTTGGCGGGCCATGATGGCGATAAAGAACGTTATGGCAACGTGCTGGCGCGAAGTTTTCCACAATCTAAACAGTACCAGCACTTCTTAGCTAATGAATACTGAAGCCACCCAAGATACAACAGAAGCAAAACTACCCGGCGAACGTCTGCGTGAGGCGCGTGAACGTCTTGGATTTACCCAGCAAACTATTGCCGAGCGTTTGTGCCTTAAAATCTCCACCGTTCGTGATATTGAAGACGGTACGACGCCTGCCGATTTAGCGCCGACTTTTCTGCGCGGCTATATCCGTTCTTATGCCAAGCTGGTTCATTTACCCGAAGATGAGCTGCTTCCCATCGTGGATAAACAGGCCATACCTAAAACGATCTCTGTCTCGCCGATGCAGAGTTTTTCGCTGAAAAAAAGCCGCAAAAAGCGTGATGGCTGGTTGATGACAATCACCTGGCTGGTCGTGCTGGTTGTTCTGGGGCTAACGGGCGCATGGTGGTGGCAAAACCATCAGGCTCAGCAGGCGGAAATCAATAGCATGGTCGATCACGCCAGTTCGATGCAGGCACAAACGGAAGGGCAACCTGTTCCGCTGATGGACAACAGCGCCCCGCAGGAAACAGCGGCACAAAATTCTGCTGCGGCACCCGCTTCTACGCCAGTCGACCTGTCTGCGACTGTCACGGCGACACCTTCAACGCCTTCTTCTTCTGTTTCCTCAACGACGCCGTCAACGGCACCTTCCAGCCAATCGCCTTCACAGGCGAATACTGCACAGCATCAGACTGCGGGTAATGGACTGTTAGGCGCTGGGGCAGTTGCTCCTGCTGCGGGTACGGTAACGGAGAGCAATCCGGTCTCTGCTGCCCATGCATTGGTTATGACTTTCACGGCCGATTGCTGGCTGGAAGTGACGGATGCCAGTGGCAAGAAACTGTTCAGCGGCATGCAACGTAACGGCGGCACGCTGAATCTGGATGGTCAGTCGCCCTATAAACTTAAAATTGGCGCACCTGCTGCGGTACAGATTCAATTTCAAGGCAAGCCGGTTGATTTAAGCCGATTTGTGCGCAGTAATCAGGTTGCACGCCTGACGCTGACCGCAGAATAACGTCTTGTTCAGGTAAGACTGCAATGTTGGAGATGAAGTAATGCATAACGCTGCACCCATAACCCGTCGAAAATCAAAACGGATTTACGTCGGCAAGGTGCCTGTAGGTGATGGCGCGCCGATTGCGGTGCAATCCATGACCAACACCCGAACCACCGACGTTGAGGCTACCGTCAATCAAATCAGATCGCTGGAACGTGTTGGCGTCGATATTGTTCGCGTCTCCGTGCCAACGATGGACGCGGCGGAAGCCTTTAAGCTTATCAAACAGCAAGTGAATGTTCCGCTCGTCGCCGACATCCATTTTGACTACCGCATCGCGCTGAAAGTCGCGGAGTACGGCGTTGACTGTCTGCGTATCAATCCTGGCAATATTGGTAACGAGGAGCGCATCCGCTCGGTTGTCGATTGTGCGCGTTACAACAATATCCCGATCCGTATTGGCGTGAATGGCGGTTCGCTGGAAAAAGATTTGCAGGAAAAATACGGCGAGCCAACGCCGGAAGCGCTGCTGGAATCGGCGATGCGCCATGTCGATATTCTCGATCGCCTGAACTTCGATCAGTTTAAGGTCAGCGTCAAAGCCTCGGACGTTTTCCTTGCCGTGCAGTCTTATCGCCTGCTGGCGGCCCGTATCGATCAGCCGCTGCACCTCGGCATCACCGAAGCGGGTGGCGCGCGTAGCGGTGCGGTGAAATCGGCTATCGGCCTTGGACTGCTGCTGTCTGAAGGCATTGGCGACACGCTGCGTATCTCGCTGGCGGCCGATCCGGTTGAGGAAGTGAAAGTCGGCTTCGATATTCTGAAATCGCTGCGCATTCGTTCACGCGGAATTAACTTCATTGCTTGCCCGACCTGCTCTCGTCAGGAGTTTGACGTGATCGGGACGGTGAACGCGCTGGAACAACGACTGGAAGACATCATCACGCCGATGGATGTGTCGATTATTGGCTGTGTGGTGAATGGTCCTGGTGAAGCGCTGGTGTCGACCATTGGTGTTACTGGTGGACACAACAAGAGCGGCTTCTATGAAGACGGCGTGCGGCAGAGAGAGCGCTTCGATAACGAACAGATGATCGATCAGTTAGAAGCCAAGATCCGCGCGAAAGCCTCCATGATGGACGAAAATCAGCGTATTACCGTCAATCTGGTGGATAAATAACCCTGACGGCGTGGCGGTATGCCGTCACCCGCCTAATTCACGATTCCTGAACCCGATGGGGATGCCCCGCATTGAAGATGCGACGATAATCCCTCTATAATCGGGTTTATTTTTTGAAAAACGCATAGAGAACTGACGTGGCAAAAAATATTCAAGCCATTCGCGGCATGAACGATTACCTGCCAGCCGAAACGGCATTGTGGCAGCGTATTGAAAACAGCCTGAAACAGGTGCTCAGCGGCTACGGCTATAATGAAATTCGTTTGCCGATTGTCGAGCAAACGCCGCTGTTTAAGCGCGCTATCGGTGAAGTGACCGATGTCGTCGAAAAAGAGATGTATACCTTTGACGATCGCAATGGCGATAGCCTGACCCTGCGTCCGGAAGGGACGGCAGGCTGCGTCCGCGCCGGTATTGAGCACGGTATTCTCTATAACCAGGAACAGCGTCTGTGGTATGTCGGCCCGATGTTCCGCTACGAGCGTCCGCAGAAAGGGCGCTATCGCCAGTTCCATCAGTTGGGTTGTGAAGTGTTTGGTCTGCAAGGGCCGGATATCGATGCTGAACTGATCCTGATGACGGCTCGCTGGTGGCGGGTGCTGGGCATTGCCGATCATGTGAAGCTGGAACTGAATTCGATCGGTTCATTAGACGCGCGCGCGCGCTATCGCGAAGCGCTGGTCGCGTTCCTCGAACAGCATAAAGATCAACTGGATGAAGACTGTCTGCGCCGGATGTACACCAACCCGTTGCGCGTTCTGGATACGAAAAATCCGCAGATTCAGGTGCTGCTGAACGACGCGCCAGTGCTGACGGATTATCTGGATGACGAATCGCGTGAACACTTTGAGGCGTTAGGTGAACTTTTAACGCAGTCTGGTATCCCATATACCGTTAATCCGCGTCTGGTTCGTGGTTTGGATTACTATAACCGCACGGTATTTGAATGGGTCACCACCAGTCTGGGCGCGCAGGGCACGGTCTGTGCCGGTGGGCGTTATGATGGTATGGTGGAACAACTGGGCGGGCACGCAACGCCAGCGGTCGGTTTTGCGATGGGTCTGGAGCGTCTGGTTCTGCTGGTTCAATCTGTGAACCCAGATTTCAACGCGCAGTCAGGCGTAGATGCTTATCTGATTTCTTCCGGTGCGGGAACGCAGGTTGCCGCAATGCAGCTGGCGGAGAAATTACGTGACGCGCTGCCGCAGTTGAAACTGATGACCAACTACGGCGGTGGCAACTTTAAGAAACAGTTCGCTCGCGCGGATAAATGGGGCGCCCGCGTCGCATTGGTATTAGGCGAAAATGAAGTGGCGGCCGGTCAGGTTGTGGTTAAAAACCTGAGCAATGGCGAGCAGGATACATTGGCACAGGCCGACGTCGCATCGCGGCTGGCAACGTTACTGGATTGAGGAGAGAGACACCGTGGAAGTCTATACCACAGAGAATGAACAGGTTGATGCACTACGTCGTTTCCTCGCGGAGAACGGAAAGGCGTTAGTTGTCGGTGTTGTGCTGGGTGTTGGCGCACTGGTTGGCTGGCGTTTCTGGCAAAACCACCAAAATGATAGCGTGATGGCAGCGTCCGCATCCTATCAGCAGGTGACGGAGCAACTGGCCGAAGGCAAAACCGACGCGATTGCGGCAACAGAGAAATTTACGGCCGAGAATAAAAACGCCTATGGTGCGCTGGCTTCTCTGGAATTGGCTCGTCATTACGTCGATCTGAAAGATTTTGCGAAAGCAGAACAGCAATTGGTACAGGCGCTGTCACAGACGAAAGATGCCGACCTGCTGGCGGTGGTTAACCTGCGTCTGGCGCGGGTTCAGCTACAAGAAAACAAAGCGGATGACGCGCTGAAAACGCTGGATGCCATCAAGCTGGAAGGCTGGGCGTCACAGGCTGCGGAAGTTCGTGGCGATATTCTGGCGAGCAAAGGGGATAATCAGGCTGCGCGTGATGCCTACAACAAAGGGTTGTCTTCCAATCCATCGCAGGCACAGCAAGCGTTACTGCGCATGAAACTGAATAACCTGTCCAGCTAAGAGGAATTCCATGCAATTGCGTAAAACACTGTTGGTAGGACTGGTTTCTGTTGCCCTGCTGAGCGGATGCTCGCTGTTTAACAGCGAAGAAGATGTCGTCACTATGTCTCCACTGCCGCAGGTGGAAAACCAGTTCACGCCAACCAAGGTGTGGAACAGCTCGGTTGGGAGTGGTATTGGCGAGTTTTACTCCAATCTTCATCCCGCATGGCAGGATAACCGCGTTTTTGCCGCCGATCGTCGTGGCACCGTGAAAGCGATGGATCTGAGTGACGGTAAAGAGATTTGGCGCGCCGATCTGTCTGAGAAGACCAATTTCTTCTCCCGCAATAATCCGGCGCTGCTGTCTGGTGGCGTAACGGTTTCTGGCAACCACGTCTATGTTGGTAGTGAAAAGGCGCAGGTCTATGCGCTGAATGCAGAAGACGGTACGCCGGTATGGCAGACGAAAGTGGCAGGCGAAGCGCTGTCTCGCCCTGTCGTCAGCGACGGTGTGGTGTTGATTCATACCGGCAACGGTATGTTGCAGGCATTGAATGAAGCGGATGGCGCCATCAAATGGAGCGTCAATCTGGATATGCCAACGCTGTCTCTGCGCGGCGAATCAGCCCCGACAACCGCATTTGGTGCGGCGATCGTGGGCGGTGACAACGGCCGCGTGAACGCCGTGATGATTAATCAGGGCCAGCTCATCTGGCAACAGCGTATTTCACAGCCGAGTGGCGCGACCGAAATCGATCGTCTGAACGATGTTGATACGACGCCAGTTGTCGCAGGCGAAGTGGTTTACGCGCTGGGCTACAATGGCAACATGACCGCGCTGGATCTGCGTTCTGGTCAGATTCTGTGGAAACGTGAATTGGGCTCAGTGCATGATTTCATCATTGACGGTGACCGTATCTATCTGGTCGATCAGGACGATCGCGTTGTTGCATTGAACACTAACGGCGGTGTGAGCCTGTGGCGTCAAAGCGATCTGCTGCACCGCAACTTAACGGCTCCAGCGCTGTATAATGGTTATCTGGTGGTGGGTGATGCTGAAGGGTATCTGCACTGGCTGAATACGGCGGATGGCCGCTTCGTGGCGCAGCAAAAAGTGGATAGCTCCGGCTTCCTGAGTAAGCCTGTGATTGCCAGCGACAAGCTGCTGATTCAGGCGAAAAACGGTGACGTCTACGCGTTCACCCGCTAGGTAACCCCGTATTGATGTGGAGCACCGTGCTTTTGAATGTGCTCGTACTTTTGAATGTGTTACCACTTTTGCATGTGTAACCACAACGGCTCCTGACACTATCAGGGGCCGTTTCGTCTTTTTATCGTCAGCGAGTATTTCGCTGTAACGTATTGAAATATAAGTAATGAGGTTGTAACAATGATACCTGTCGTCGCGCTGGTCGGGCGCCCGAATGTGGGGAAATCCACGCTATTTAACCGCTTAACGCGCACTCGTGATGCATTGGTGGCGGATTTCCCAGGGCTGACTCGTGACCGCAAGTATGGTCGTGCAGAAGTGGAAGGGCATGAATTTATTATCGTTGATACCGGTGGGATCGACGGTACTGAAGATGGTGTGGAAACCCGTATGGCGGGCCAATCGCTGGTGGCGATTGAAGAAGCAGACATCGTGCTGTTCATGGTGGATGCCCGCGCGGGGCTGATGCCTGCGGATGAAGGCATTGCCAAGCATTTGCGCAGCCGTGAAAAAACGACGGTGCTGGTCGCGAACAAAACTGATGGCCTTGACCCGGATATGGTCACGGCAGATTTCTACTCGCTCGGTATGGGCGAAGTGTACCCTATCGCCGCGTCTCACGGCCGTGGTGTGACCTCATTGCTGGAAACAGTTCTGCTGCCATTTGTACAGGATGAAATCGAAGAACCGGTCGAATTGACTGAAGAGGAAGAGAACGCGGCTTACTGGGCAGAGTTAGAAGCGGAAGGACAGGCCAGCGAAGAAGAAGCCGAAGATGATTTCAATCCTGAAGATTTGCCGATCAAATTGGCGATTGTCGGGCGCCCGAATGTGGGTAAATCTACGCTGACTAACCGTATTCTGGGTGAAGAACGCGTGGTGGTATACGACATGCCGGGTACGACGCGCGACAGTATCTACATTCCGATGGTGCGCGACGAACGCGAATACATTCTGATTGATACCGCTGGTGTGCGTAAGCGCGGTAAAGTAACGGATACGGTAGAGAAATTCTCCGTTATCAAGACGTTGCAGGCGATTGAAGATGCCAACGTGGTACTGCTGGTCATCGACGCGCGTGAAGGTATTTCCGATCAGGATCTCTCACTGCTGGGCTTTATCCTCAATAGTGGGCGCTCACTGGTGATCGTGGTGAACAAGTGGGATGGCCTGTCACAGGAAGTGCGTGAGCAGGTGAAAGAGACGCTGGATTTACGCCTCGGCTTTATCGACTTTGCCCGTATTCACTTCATTTCCGCGCTACACGGCAGCGGTGTGGGCAACCTGTTTGAGTCCGTCACCGAAGCCTATGCGTGCGCTACCCGTCGCGTGAGCACGGCGATGTTGACCCGTATCATGCAAATGGCATCAGACGATCACCAACCGCCGCTGGTGCGCGGTCGTCGCGTGAAGCTGAAATATGCGCATGCTGGTGGCTACAATCCACCGATCGTGGTGATCCACGGTAATCAGGTGAAAGATCTGCCGGATTCTTACAAGCGCTACCTGATGAACTACTATCGTCGTTCGCTGGACGTCATGGGCACGCCGATTCGTATTCAGTTTAAAGAAGGGGAAAACCCTTTTGCAGACAAGCGCAACACGCTGACGCCAAACCAGCTACGCAAGCGTAAGCGTTTGATGTCACACATTAAAAAAGGTAAGTAATTTATTAACGGGGCGAATAGTGATATTCGCCCCGTTTTGTCATAGACGAAGCCTGGTTAACAAAACCAATAATCATCAAGGAAAGTCATGTCCTGGGAAACCTGGAGTTTTGCCTTCAACGTCACGATGCCCAATGTGCTGATGTTGTTGATAGGTATCGCGTTACGCAAATTCAATCTGCTGAATGATGCGTTTTGTGATACGGCAATGCGGGTGGTATTTAATCTTTCTCTTCCCTGTCTGCTGTTTTTTAGTGTTGCAGGCAATCACCAGTCTTTCGCGAGCCAGTGGCCGCTGGTGGTGTATGGCACGGTAGGGACATTGGCGACATTTCTGCTGCTGGAAATCGCGGCAGTGAAGTTGGTCAAGAATCCAAAAGAACGCGGTATTTTTGTACAAGGCGGGTTCCGCTCGAATACGGGTGTAATGGGGCTGGCGTTTGCGATGAGTGCTTATGGCGATGAAGGTATTGCTGTTGGCTCACTGTATTTGATGGTGACGGTCATTATGTTTAACGCCCTGTCTGTCATTACGCTGACGCGCAGCTTGCAGCGGCAATCGCCTGAACAGAAGATTCCGGTAAGCCAACTGCTGCGGGGCATTGTGACCAATCCGCTGATTATTGGTCTGCTGCTTGGTGCGGCCTACGGGCAAAGCCAACTGCCAATGCCGAGCGTCATCAAGCAGACCGGTGGCTTTATTTCCTCAATGGCGTTACCGCTGGCGCTGCTGTGTGCCGGAGCCAGTCTGGAGTGGCGCAGTATGTTTCGTTCGTCCAATGTGGCCGTGCTGTCTTCGGTGGCGAAGATATTCGTTGTGCCGGGGCTGCTCACGCTGGGCGGATGGCTTGTCGGCTTTCGCGGTGTTGAGCTGGGGATTATTTTTCTGTTTTCCTCAACGCCAACCGCAGCAGGTAGCTATGCCATGACTCGCGCGATGGGCGGAAACGCCACGCTGGCAGCGAATATTATCGGATTGACGACGGTTGGCGCGTTTTTCATGATTGCTATTGGGCTGTATGTGCTGCGTTCACTCGGTGTGATTTAACGTCTGACACCGCTTGTTATATAGCACAATGGAGGAGAAAAGATGGATGCACATTGTCCTGATTGTCACCACATGATGCTGTGGCAGCCTGATGGTTCATTCCGATGTGAAGAGTGCCAACAGCGTTATCTGCGTGAGGCTGTGTGCCCTGAATGTAAGCACTTGCTTCAGGAACTGAAAGCCTGTGGTGCGGTAGATTACTTCTGCCAGCAGCACGGGATGATTTCCAAACGGCGCGTTGTGTTCAGCTATTTACCTGCCGATTAAGCCTATTGCTACGCTTGTGCGCCGTTACGCCACAGCTCGGTCAGTTCCGGCGGCGCGCGGTCTTCGGGGATCAGCAAAATGACATCGGCATACTGGTTCTGTTGCGGATGACGGTAGCTGATATGGATGCGGTAATAGAACTGGTCGCCACGCCCCGGGCCATCTGGTTCGCCGGGTTCGCGAGCCTGAGGAAAGGCATTACGGATCGCATGACAAATGCGTTCCCGTTCGGATGACGGCACGCTGGCGAGCGCGAAGCGTCGCGGCCCCGCCAGCTTGGGGATCCAGGCGAATCCCCCTTCACGCGCCAGCTCAATGATGGCGTCCTCGTTGAGCTCCGGCAGCGTCTTCATAAGAACTCCTGACGAACCTCCACGCCCACGGTTTCCCACGACTGCATGACGATGTCGGCAACGGTGTGGTTAAAACGCTTAGCGGCATGCTGAATGGTATGGCGCGCGAAAATCTCGAAGTCCGCATTTTGCGGCAGCGCTTTATCGCAGAGTGTGTCGTACCAGATGCGACCCGCTTTTTCCCAGGAATGCCCGCCCAGCGCGATGGCCGTCAGATAAAATGCCCGGTTGGGAATGCCTGAGTTCAGGTGCACGCCGCCGTTGTCTTCGCGGGTGTTCACATATTCGCTCATATGAGAAGGCTGGGGATCGATCCCTAGCAGTTCATCATCATATGCGGTGCCTGGGTGAGACATAGACCGCAGCCCCATCCCGTGAATACCGTCTGCCAGCAGATCGGCACCGATAAACCAGTCCGCCTGCTCAGCGGTTTGCCCTAAATGGTACTGTTTGACCATGGAGCCAAAGACATCGGATAGTGATTCGTTCAGCGCGCCGGACTGACGAAAATAAATCAGTCCTGCCTCATGTTCGGTAATGCCGTGAGCGAGCTCATGCGCGACCACATCAAGCGCAATCGTGAAACGATTAAAGATTTTGCCGTCGCCATCCCCGAATACCATCTGCTGCCCGTTCCAGAAGGCATTCTGGTAATCCTGACCGTAATGCACCGTGCCAGTCAGCGGCAGTCCCTCGGCGTCCAGCGAGTTTCGTTGGAAAATCTTCCAGAAGAAATCATAGGTCACGCCCAGGTAGCTGTAGGCTTCATCGACGGCGATATCGCCGTTGCCGGGCTGGCCTTCTGCACGGACTAGCTTGCCGGGTAACTGTTGCTGCTGTTCGGCATCGTGGATGCTGCGCTTAGCCTGTCCTGCGGGGAATTTCTCATGGGGTTCCGGGCGTGGATTGTGGCTGACCATTAATGACTGAACGTGCATCAACGTCTGTTGCGCGCAGTGACGCTGCTCATCTGTGCCGTTTGCAATAATACGATGCAAAATATAAGGGGGAATTACGCTACAAATCGGTCTGGACTTCATACCTCATCTCCTTGAAAGGCAACCATTGGGGTAACACAGACGATCAATAAAGCTCACTATTTTTATCCTATCCGTGTCACCGCGCAGAGGCCGGAGCCCGTGTGGTGAAAACGGTTAATATGAATTAGTGAACTGGAAATGAGTATAGTTCAGATGGCGGGGTCAAGAATGGGGGATCGCCGTTGTTTTAGGACAAATCCCCATTCATGCATTTTATGCCGATCGCGTTATTTTGGCGTCCGGGATGAGGGTTTTCGCTGCTTTTTCACGGAATCTGGATTCGGCATTAGCGTCGTGACCTGACTTTCTATCCAGCCGTCCTGCAAACGGGTTTTCAGCGTTTCACCGGGGGTAATCTGCGTGACGTTTTTCAGCACTTTACCGTCCGGGGCTGTGGTGACGTTGTAGCCGCGCGCCAGCGTTGCCAGCGGGCTTACACCTTCCAGTCGCGAACAGGCGATGCCCAGTTTTTGTTTGTTCTGATTTAACTGGCGCTCCACCGCGCTTTGCATCTGATAGCTCAACTGCTGCAAACGCTGCTGTGCACGATGAATACGGGCCTGCGGCTGTTGTTGCATCAAACGCTGTTGTAAGCGTTCACTCCGGCGTGACGTCTGCCGTAGCTGCTGCTGCATAGCATCATCCAGCCGTTGACGCAGTTTGACCAACTGTGCCTGCTGACGTGCCAGCCGCAGCTGCGGGTGCTGCTGCTGTAAACGGTGGTGCAGACGGGTGAAGTCTCGGTTGCGCTGGGCAAGGTAATAATCCATTGCCATTTCCAGACGCTGGCGCTGGGACTGTATCTGGCGCAATAGCTCCAGTTGGTTACGACTCACTAACTCGGCAGCAGCGGACGGTGTGGGCGCGCGCAGGTCACCGACGAAATCGGCGATGGTGACATCGGTTTCATGGCCGACGGCGCTGACGATAGGAATGTGGCTGGCGAAGATGGCACGTGCGACCCGTTCATCATTAAAGCTCCACAGATCTTCCAGAGAACCGCCGCCGCGCCCGACGATTAACACGTCACACTCATCTCTCTGGTTAGCCAGTTCAATAGCGCGAACAATCTGTAGCGGCGCGTCCGCGCCTTGCACCGAGGTGGGATACACGATCACCGGCAGCGACGGATCGCGGCGCTGCAATACCTGCAAGATATCGTGCAGGGCGGCACCGCTGGCGGACGTAATCACGCCGACCTGTCTGGCGGGAGAGGGAAGCACTTGTTTAAATTGCTGGTCGAACAGCCCTTCGGCAGCAAGTTTCTGCTTGAGCTGTTCAAACTGCTGCTGCAACAGACCGTCGCCGGCAGGCTGCATACTTTCTGCCAGCAACTGATAGTCGCCACGCGGTTCATACAGCGTAATGGTGGCGCGAATCAGTACCTGTTGGCCGTTTTGCGGACGGAACGTCACCCTGCGGTTGCTGGTGCGGAACATCGCGCAGCGCACCTGCGCACGCTCGTCTTTCAGCGTGAAATACCAGTGGCCGGATGAGGGCTGAGAGAGGTTGGAGATTTCGCCGGAGAGCCAAATCTGGCCCATTTCCATTTCCAACAGTTGTCTAACCGTCTGATTCAGTCGGCTAACGGTAAAAATTGCAGAGGAGGGAAATTGAGACATTGTGAGCCAGATCAAATTTTAAAACAGTCACTTAATTGATCGATACTACCTACCTGAAACAGGTAATCAAGCATTTTAGTAAAATAATGCTGGAGGCAACCGATTACGCTCTGTATAATGCCACGGCAATATTTTATCTATTCTTACATCCACCTTGGTGAGATATTGCCCATGCTACGTATCGCTAAAGAAGCACTGACGTTTGACGACGTCCTCCTGGTTCCCGCTCATTCTACCGTTCTGCCTAACACTGCCGATCTGTCCACGCAGTTGACGAAAAACATTCGCCTGAATATTCCTATGCTGTCCGCAGCGATGGATACCGTTACCGAATCCGGCCTGGCTATTGCGCTGGCGCAGGAAGGCGGTCTGGGCTTTATTCACAAAAACATGTCAATTGAGCGTCAGGCTGAAGAAGTGAGCCGCGTGAAAAAACATGAAAGCGGCGTGGTGGTTGATCCACAGACCGTTACTCCAGAAACGACGCTGCGTGAAATGAAAGAGCTGACCGAGCGCAACGGCTTCGCGGGTTACCCGGTTGTCGCGAAAGACAACGAACTGGTCGGTATCATCACCGGTCGTGACGTGCGTTTTGTGACCGATTTGGAAAAACCGGTTAGCGCGTTCATGACGCCAAAAGAGCGTCTGGTCACCGTTAAAGAAGGCGAAGCGCGTGACGTCGTGCTGCAAAAGATGCACGAAAAACGCGTCGAGAAAGCGCTGGTTGTTGACGACAAATTCCACCTGATCGGCATGATCACGGTAAAAGATTTCCAGAAAGCAGAACGCAAACCTAACGCCTGTAAAGACGAGCACGGTCGTCTGCGTGTAGGCGCGGCGGTGGGTGCGGGCGCAGGTAACGAAGAGCGTGTTGATGCGCTGGTTGCCGCGGGCGTTGATGTTCTGCTGATCGACTCCTCACACGGCCATTCCGAAGGCGTATTGCAGCGTATTCGTGAAACGCGTGCGAAATACCCGAACCTCGAAATTATCGGCGGTAACGTCGCGACGGGCGCAGGTGCGAAAGCGCTGGTTGAAGCGGGCGTTAGCGCGGTGAAAGTGGGTATCGGCCCTGGCTCTATCTGTACGACGCGTATCGTAACGGGCGTCGGCGTACCACAAATTACGGCGATCTCCGATGCGGTTGAAGCGCTGGAAGGCACGGGCATTCCGGTCATCGCCGACGGCGGTATCCGTTTCTCTGGCGACATCGCTAAAGCTATCGCCGCAGGCGCAGCCTGCGTCATGGTCGGTTCTATGCTGGCGGGTACGGAAGAATCTCCGGGTGAAATCGAACTGTATCAAGGTCGTTCATTCAAATCTTATCGCGGCATGGGTTCACTGGGCGCGATGTCTAAAGGCTCATCAGACCGTTACTTCCAGACCGATAACGCAGCCGACAAACTGGTGCCGGAAGGTATCGAAGGCCGCGTAGCCTATAAAGGCCGCCTGAAAGAGATCGTTCACCAGCAGATGGGCGGTTTGCGCTCCTGTATGGGGCTGACCGGTTGCGCGACTATCGACGTACTCCGCACGCAGGCTGAGTTTGTACGTATCAGCGGCGCGGGCATTCAGGAAAGCCACGTTCACGACGTTACCATTACTAAAGAGTCACCGAACTACCGTATGGGTTCATAAGGTGATTTAACGCGATAAACCCTGTACTATTTTGCGCCGCTCTGCCTTTGTGTAAGGCCGAGCGGCCAGATGGGTTTACTTTTTTTCTTTCGCTTTTGTCTTTTGCTTTTTGGAACATGCTCCTCATGACTCAAAACATTCATCAACACCGCATTCTTATTCTGGATTTCGGCTCGCAGTACACGCAACTGGTGGCACGTCGCGTGCGTGAACTGGGCGTTTACTGTGAACTGTGGGCATGGGATGTCACGGAAGCGCAGATTCGCGGGTTTAATCCGAACGGGATCATCCTGTCCGGCGGCCCGGAAAGCACCACGGAGTTTGGCAGCCCGCGTGCGCCAGAATACGTGTTCAACGCTGGCGTACCGGTATTAGGCGTGTGTTACGGCATGCAGACGATGGCGATGCAGCTGGGCGGCCACGTTGAAGGTTCCAACGAGCGTGAGTTTGGTTATGCGCAGGTAGAAGTGAAGACCGAGAGCGCGCTGGTGCGTGATATTCAGGATGCGTTGAGCGCCGCAGGTGCACCGCTGCTGGATGTCTGGATGAGCCACGGCGACAAAGTGACGGCAATCCCTGAAGGGTTTACCACTGTAGCCAGCACCGATACCTGTCCGTTTGCCATCATGGCGAACGAAGAGAAGCGTTTTTACGGCGTGCAGTTCCACCCAGAAGTGACGCACACCCGTCAGGGCCAGCGCATGTTAGAGCGTTTCGTCCGTGACATCTGCCAGTGTGAAGCACTGTGGACGCCCGCCAAGATTATCGACGATGCGGTAGCCCGTATTCGTGAGCAGGTCGGCAACGACAAGGTGATTTTGGGCCTGTCTGGCGGCGTGGATTCTTCTGTGACCGCGATGCTGCTGCATCGTGCGATTGGTGACCGCCTGACCTGCGTGTTTGTCGATAACGGCCTGCTGCGCCTGAACGAAGCCGATCAGGTACTGGAAATGTTCGGCGATCATTTCGGTCTGAACATTGTGCATGTGGCGGCGGAAGATCGCTTCTTAGGCGAACTTGCTGGCGAAAATGATCCAGAAGCCAAGCGTAAAATCATCGGTCGCGTGTTCGTTGAAGTGTTCGATGAAGAAGCCAGCAAGCAAGTAGACGTGAAATGGCTGGCGCAAGGCACCATCTATCCTGACGTGATCGAATCCGCAGCCTCTGCGACGGGCAAAGCACACGTCATCAAGTCCCACCACAACGTGGGTGGCTTGCCGAAAGAGATGAAGCTGGGTCTGGTTGAGCCGCTGAAAGAGCTGTTCAAAGACGAAGTGCGTAAGATCGGTCTGGAACTGGGTCTGCCGTACAACATGCTGTACCGTCACCCGTTCCCAGGTCCAGGTCTGGGCGTGCGCGTGTTGGGTGAAGTGAAGAAAGAATACTGTGACCTGCTGCGTCGTGCGGATGCGATCTTCATCGAAGAACTGCACAAAGCCGACCTGTACAACAAGGTTAGCCAGGCATTCACCGTCTTCCTGCCAGTCCGTTCCGTGGGCGTGATGGGCGATGGCCGTAAATACGATTGGGTTGTCTCGCTGCGTGCGGTAGAAACCATCGACTTTATGACCGCGCACTGGGCACACCTGCCATACGACTTCTTAGGCCGCGTCTCCAACCGCATCATCAACGAAGTCGACGGCATCTCCCGCGTGGTTTACGACGTATCGGGCAAGCCACCGGCGACGATCGAGTGGGAATAAGCCTGTATCTGAAATAGCGTTGTGCTAAACAGCAAAAACCCGCGTGACTGCGGGTTTTTTTACGTCTTTTTTGCGCTCTTGAGTGACTGATATTTTTAGTTATTGTGAGTATAGGGAATCAGTCGAACGCCTGCGGCTCTGGTGATTTCGGTGAGCGTCGTCAGCGTCGGGTTGCCATTTTCAGACAATGTTCTGTATAGCTGTTGGCGAGACAGACCCGATTTTTTGGCTATCTCGCCCACTCCGCCACGCGCTTCAACAACGCGGCGTAATGCTGTCAGGAATGCCGCGATGCCACCTTCCTCATAAATATCCTCTAGTGCTGTCTGGAGGTATGTTTCTGCGTATTCAGGATTTTCTCGTAATTCCGCAACCATTGCATCATCGTGGCTAATGGCTTTTTCGAATGTAGTGGATTGGGTGATGATTGCCATGATATTACCTCTTTTGATAATCCCGCCAGTATTGCACCGCTTTATCTAAATCTTTGCTTTGGCTTGATTTATCGCCACCGGTGAAGAGCAAAATCATCTTATCGCCTTCTATCGCGTAATACACTCGATAGCCTGGACCATAATCAACTCTGAGCTCCCAAACACCGTCTCTTTCAAATTTATGGTCGCCGAAATTTCCCTTTTCTGCGCGGTCTATTCGGATATCTACTTTTGAAGCAGCGCGAGGATCTTTCTTGCGTAGTTTCTGTATCCATTCAGTGTAAGGGACTTTACCGTCACTGCATTTGTAACGTTTTACTGCATACAAGATAGCGTCCTCGCAAGTCCTTAGTCCTTTAATGTTTGTAACTTAAAAACGACAATCTTGCAAGGATGCCTTCGAGCGTATTGGTGCATTAGGTTTTGGAACTAAGTTTTTTATTTACGAACAGGGAAGGCTTCGTGCGTGATAGATAATGAATTGCTTTGTTGCACAAACGCGCCTTGTCGGGCGTGTGATGAAATGACAGAAAAATACGGCGGTTAGTACGCACGAAACTTTTGTATCTACTCGCATAAATAGATAGTCAGAATCATAACACTCGTCTAACGCCTTAAAATTGTGACTCATCGTCCGTGGTCTTACGCATTACAACACGCGATCCTACCCACTCGGAAATCAAAAAGGGCTTTTGATAGGTGGAGGGAATGGAATGAATCACACTGACTGGCACCCGGCGGATATCATCGCGGGATTACGGAAGAAAGGGACGACGCTGGCGGCGGTTTCCAGAGCGGCGGGGTTGGCGTCATCTACGCTGGCGAATGCGCTCACCAGACACTGGCCGAAAGGCGAACGGCTGATTGCCGAAGCGATGGGGAAAAGGCCGGAAGAGATTTGGCCGTCGCGTTATTCAGGCGTGAAGTGAGGGCGGGAGTAGGGGAAATAAGCGAGAAAGCGCCATCGAATGGCGGCGCTTTGTTTAAATGACTCAGCCACATGACTGAGTCATGCAGAGACCACCGCTATGGCGTTGCTTCTGGGTTCCGCATTCTTTCTTCAATAAAAAGAATGAGTGACTCAGCTTCTTTTTCATCAGAAAAATTACGAAGCGAAATAGGGATAGCAATTATATTATCAACGAATAAAAATAAATCATTATCGATTTTATTAAGGTGAGAAATCGCATGCCATTTATAGAGACTGTATGAGCTTTCCGTTTCTCCGTAGATACCATCATTGTTTATCGTTATTTTTACCTTTGTTGGAAATACCCCTGAAGGATAGCTTTTTATTTTTCTGGTGAGTAATGAAAGTAAAATATAAAGTACGACTAGTGAAGCCGTAAGGTAAGAAAATAATTTTATGATTGGGTGGGCTTCATGTTCGCTGGATAAGAAAATGATCGCCAGTAATATAAAGAGCGAAAAAAGTAAAAAAACAAATGAAAGCATTGACAGGGAATTAATTATTCTGTGCTTATAACTCTGTCTCTTTTCATTCCAGCTAGATATCGATTTAATACTCTTTTCATAGTCGTTTTGTGTTAACGTCCGATGAATAATGAATTCTTTATTGTCTGTTTCCATTTTCTTTACGATCTCTGTTATCCATACAATATTATATTCACATCGTGCATGAGATGTAGAGGATTTTTCTGTCTAATTTCCTCTCTGTTCGTGAGAACTAACTGTAGCCACGTCGGCGAATGCGCTGAAAGGTTAAATAGCCCAGATCTCTGGGCTATCAGTAGGGAGAATCAAGCATTCATCGTGAGCGCTAACGCTTTTCCAGTTGCTTCAAAATCCCCGCCTTAAGCACATCGACCTCCTCGCCGTTGATCGTAGCGGTAGCTGCGGTGACCTGATATTCCAAAGCGTGGAACTGGCAAAAATCGGATTGGTACTGCGGGAGCAGGGTTGATTCCTGGGAAAAAATGAATTTTTCTCCGATCATTCCGGCATCAAGGCTACTCAACCCAAAAGGCGGGAAGGCGAGTGTTTGTTCGGCCGAAGCACCTTCACTATTTTTGAGTCGCAGCGTGGCGCGAAAATTGGCGACTTCGCCTAATTTATTCGTATTGATAGAGAAATTAAGCTCGCATTTATAGGGATTATTATTCCCACCGTATGGGCTAGATTCATGTTTTAACGTTAAAAACGGTAATACGTCGCGGGTCGCTATTCTCTCGCGTTTATCTTTTTCACACTGGCGAAGATAATTATTATCTGTGCTCCCTGCGTATTTTTGAGCCTGATGGCAATCTACGTCAACGTATTGCCCACTGTAATACATCTGAGATAAATAGCGGCTGGCACCAGTCAGGTCACGCTTATAGGCTTGTTCAAGTAAGGTATAGGCCTTACTGTAATTGGCCTTGATAAGCACACTGTTATAATACATTTTTCCCAGATTCATTAATGCATCATCATCGCCTTGCTTTGCTGCACGCTCATACCATTTTTCAGCTTCTACCCCATCAGGGAAAACACCCCAACGCCCTTTTTCGTAGACGAACCCAAGTATATTCTGTGCTTCTCGATGGCCACCTTCAGCGGCGACACGGAACCACTTTAACGCCTCAATATTCTCATTTTTGATATCGGCATAGCCAAAATTATAGAAATGACCGACATGGAAATTAATTTTTGGATCGCCATCCTTTGCCCAGAATGTCGCGAGTCGCAGAATATCCTGCTTGCTAAAACCAATATGGGTGAAGAAGCGTTGAGTATCGGCATCACCGCTCGTCAAATATCGTCTCACTGCTCGAATCAATTTAGGACGATAGGATATATCACTGTCGGCATCGGCTTTCGCGGAATAAATGTAGTCGACAACCTTATCCATCACATCAACGGGTATTTTTATGTCGGTTCGGTTCATTTTTTCTGCGAACTGTTTGGCACGTGCCTTATCCTGTTCGACACCTTTGCCGTATTGATAAAAATACCAGACGTTGTAGCAGCCAAAATTGCCGTCTATTTCACAGGCCTGCTGATAATACTGGCGCGCTTGCATCGTATTTTGCGGGACGGTGATGCCGTATTCATAGATGAACCCCAGCGTGCTCAATGCCTGCGGGTCGTTGTCTTTTGCTAGCGCCGTCAACGCGGTTAATGCAGTCGCATCCTGCTGCGTGAGGCGTTCGTAGAGCGTATCTATCTTGTCATTTGCCTGGCTGATGGATACTGCCGATAGGCCGATCAGCGTGGCAATAACGGTTTTCCTTATCATCGATTTTATGTCCTTAATACATTCCCTGAGTGAATAGCAATGTGTACCAAAGGCGCCAATCAAGACGGTGGTTTACCGTAAGTCGTGTCTTTCAGAGTCATCGCCTTAATCATCATCCTCATGATCCAGCGCTGTCTGCTGATTATTCCTCAACAGCGCCCATTTCCTGAACTGGGTTGGCGTCATCTCCATCTGCTGGGAAAAGGCGCGCCGGAAGGCGGTGTCTTCACTGTAACCACATTCGGCGGCGACCTGCTTGATATTGGTCATCGGGTTTTCAAGCAGCCGGCAGGCCATTTCGATCCTGACGCGGGTAATAAAGTTTTTCGGGCTTTCTGTCGTGAGGTCTTTCAGTTTTCTATGCAGCGTCCGGTCGCTGAAATTCAGGGCGCTGGCTAATTCTTCTGCGGTAATTGCCGGGTTCTCATAGCGGATGAGTTGTTCAGCACGCAGCAGCAAGGGGTGTACGGTATTAATAAGGTTCATCGCGCTTTACCGGGGAACGCTGCTTTAATTTTCAGGAAGAAGTAGTCGTTATCCCGGTATCCATAAGCCATTCGCTTTAGTACCTTGATTTTGTTATTCATCCCCTCCAGCACACTCGTATTCAGACGATGTTCAGCACTGGCGATTATCCCGCTCACGTAGCCCTTGAGCTTATCTGCGAACTGCTGCAGCGCTTTTATATCGCTCTCCTGAGACTGCCTGTACCATTCATCCCAGCGATGCCGGGCCACCTCCTTATCCGGCGCATACCACAGCTCTTTCAGCGCAGTTTTCATCACGTACACGGTGTTCAGCGGCTGGTTGGCCTCCAGCAACTCTGCCAGCTTTACATCATGACCTGCTGGCAGATTTTCAGCGTTACGCAGCAACAGCCAGCGGCTGCGCTTGATAACCTTCCGGGCTTTCGCGTTGTCACGTAGCTGATTCGCCTGGTCAACCCGCACCCTGTCGATGACCTCGCGACCGAACTTCGCCACCACGTGGAACAAATCATAGACCACTTCCGCCTGTGGGCATTGCTCCCTGACTTCAAGGTCCAGCGCCGTGTTCATGTCCATTGCGACAGACTCGATAGCCGCGCAGCCTTCCGGTCCCAGCCAGGTGAAGAACGGGCGGAAGGCCGCGCGGCTGCGACCTTCCCCGACCCACAGCACCTGCTGCGTATCAGCGTCCACGACCACAGTGGCATAGCGATGGCCTTTAAACAGGGCGAACTCATCCATTATCAGGCGGCGAAGTGTATGTCGCTCTGGCTCCTGCAATTCCCGACGCAAACGGCGGAGGTCGATATTCTTGATGGTGTGCCAGTGCAGGCCTGTCAGCTGTGCTACGTGCTTCACGGGGAGTAGACGGCTAAGAGACTCAACCCAGACGGATAATGTAGAGGTGTAACGCTGCCTCTCAGGCAACCAGGAGATACGTTCGGTGGCAACACCGCAGCAGGCGCAGCGAAGACGACGAACAGGAACCAGAAGGGTGACGCGCCAGTGCAGCAAATCCCGCTCACGAACCTGACGTACAGAGACATCATGAACGGCACAGTCTCTTCGGCCACATCGGCGGCACTGGGGTGCAAAACGGGGGGCTGGGCGAAGCGTAATAAGCAGCGTATCAGATGAGGAATGGGAAAAGGAGTCAACGGTAAAGCCTTCCCAGAAAAGGGAAGAGAGGTTAGCATTCATGGCAGACGGCGGTTGAGTGGTCGGTTAGTGTTTTGGCGAATACAAAACTAACCACTTTTACCGCCGTTTTCTATTGGTTCACGCTTAAGCGCGATGAACCTTATTTTAGCCTACGGGTTAGATAGTGCTGACATGGAAGACATTCTGGCGGACGATCCATTCATCAATCTGGGATTAGTTAAGACAGAGATAAAGGCAATCGAACCTGGAATCTGTTCGAGCCATTTCTATGCCGAATGGGTAGGGAATGCGAAGGTGCTGTAAATAGCCTATCGATATCCTTATTTATTATAATTGTGCGAAAGCGCCATGCGAGCATGGCGCTTTAACATTATCGTGGAATAAAAATAATATCGTAAATAATCTTATTATTTACAGCCCAGCAAATTTAAATGGCGTAGCGGGCTTAAAGTGTGCCGAAGCCTGACCAGAATAAATGGTGCTTTGGTTTGGCCCTAAATCTAATTTGCTGGCGTTATCTCCACGCGGAGCAAAGTCGATTTTTTTCAAATCAACCCAAAAAATATTGGGGGAGACGGCAGATTCAAAAAAGTACTGTAGCGATTTATGATCGATGACCGTGCGCCAGCGTGTTGAGGCAATGTTTGGCATACCCGGTAAGGAATAACCATAAGGAACCGATGCATTACGTATAATACTGAATGCGGTGGCTAAGTCCGCTTTATCTTTTTCTATTTTACTTTTTTCTGCTACCCCGGGAATGAGTTTATTGGGAGCAACACTTTTCACATAGAATGAGGCACGAACAAAGCGGTCGGCCGCGCGATTCGTTCCCGGTAGCATCACATTCCCCCCAATCTGATCCCAGTAGGCAGTCAGCGCCAACTGTTGATCGAAGGTTGGAGAATTGGTCATTACCTGATAATCCTTATTGTGGTGAATAACCTGTTTGCCGTCGATGTATTCAATAATGGCACTATCGCCAGACGAATCTGACAAGGACAGATGGAGCGTTGCCATGCGATCCTGTCCTGGTACGTCTTTGGTTACCAGTATAAATTTTTCCTGTTGTAGCGATTTCACGGCTTCATCGACCGTAGCAAAATTATCCAGCACATACTGTGCCCATGCGGCGACGCTTAAGCCCGGTTTTTTCGCGGTCGGCTTGGTTTTAGGGTATTCAGACTCCGCCAGCCAGAGCACGTTAGCCGCCAACCCTTTCTCATTCAGGCCATCGGTTGTGGAAGCCATTTTTTCGTTGCCATCAAAAGCAGAGGCAATAACACTGCCGTATTTTGATGTCCATTTCAGAGAATACTGACCAGCGGCACCAGAACGTTTTAGTTCTCGTGGGAAAATCCAGAGATTAGTATGCGTATCTTCGGCCCAGTCCATTGATCGGGCGGTAATAGGGTAATCAGGATTATTGATATCTTTATAAACGAGCCGTGTACAGGCAAGCGAAACCGCTGAGCCTAGCGTTAATGCGACTAATGATAGTGCACATACCGTAGACTTAATCTGCTTATTATTTTTTTTCATTTAATTACTCCATTCTCTATTTCCAGAGGTGTGTCGTTAATAGAACTCGCCCATTGATTATAGTCAGCGATTATTTAATGACGTTAAAAATCGTAAAATAGATAGAGGAATGTTGATTGATTATTTAATGAATATGTTTTTTGAATATATTATTTTCATAGTAAGTTATTTTACACGCCATGATATTGCTTGCTGAGATGAAATTTTTCAGCGTTCGATAAAAATCATGCGGATCCCCGAGCGCAATTGGTTTCATGCGGAACATCGGGGATAGAATGTGGTATGCGGTCTGAATAAGGAAGGCTCTCGCCTATAGTCCCCACGCAACGTAAAAATAGGTCAATATTTCACCCAATGTCTTAACCTTACCGACAACAGGCAGTAAACTGGTGAAATGCTTTTTTTGACCGATCTTCACTGTGGGCGCTCGCCCGCGGGCGTATCGATTCCGTTCCATCTCTTTTCTGTGAGCTATCTGGCCTATGACGTACCTCAAATTCTTGGGGATTGGGTTTATTTGTGTGCTGTTGCTGTCTTTTTGGCAAAGCTGGGCGCAGTCAACGCGTAACGGTGAAACGTTTAGCGGGCAAAGTTGGTGGTCTGCCAAGCGCGATTCTTCCGGCTTAGCGCCGAATCCTGTGCAATTTCGCCAAACGGCGATCGTGCAGGTTTATGCTGCACCGACCTACGGCTGGCGCGGGCTGGTGGCCGTACATCCGTGGATCATTTTCAAGAAGGCGGGGGAAACGCAATATCGCCGCTATGAGGTGGTGAGCTGGGGGAGCGATAACGTTGTCCGCCTGAACCGTTCGGTGGCGGATGCGTATTGGTACGGGGCGATGCCGAAGCTGTTGGTGGAGCACCGTGGCGACAAGGCGCAAGCCATGATCCCGCAGATTGAGGCTGCGATTAAAAGCTATCCGTGGCCAAAGACTTACCACGCCTGGCCGGGGCCGAATAGCAATACGTTTCTCGCACACATTGGCCGCGAAGTGCCTGCGCTCAAACTGGACATGCCCGCTAACGCTATTGGTAAGGATTACCGCCCGATCACGCGTCCGGTTGGGTTATCGCCATCGGGAAGCGGCGTGCAGATCTCGCTGTTAGGCGTGCTGGGGATCACGATGGGGGTTGAAGAGGGCATCGAAGCCAATATTCTGGGGCTGAACATGGGCGTGGATATGAACCCGCCAGCGCTGCGCTTGCCTTTTGTTGGCCGTCTCGGCTATGAGAAAACGGGCCGCGAAGAAGGCTAAGCGTAGCATCTCTTCCTTACGTTCCGCATTGTCGCAGGTGTGTCAGCAGATTGGCGACTTCGGGTTGCAGAATCGCGCCGGATTTCACGCCCAGCCAGAGCTGGCGTGAAGCCCACTCATCGGTGAGGTTGATGGCACGTAACCCGGTCCCCAGCACTTCCGGGCGAATCGCGCCTTCCGGCAAGACGCTGATACCCAGTCCCGCTTCTATCATCCGGCAAATACCGTCAAAGCTGCTGAGCTGCACCCGCAGGCGCAGCACTCTCCCTAGTTCATCCGACGCATCTCTCAGCTGTTTCAGCAGAGAGCTGCCGCTATTGAGGCCGACATAATCGTAGTGCAATGTGTCGTTAAAGCTCACTTCTGACCGTGCGGAAAGCGGATGTTGAGGAGGAACGAGAACAACCAGCTTGTCCTGACGGTAAGGAATTTTCTCGACGCCCTGTGAGCCGACATTGTCCGCGAAGATGCCGATATCCGCTTCCCCCATCGCCAGCGCGGTCACCACGGTTTTACTGAGCTTTTCCTCCAGGTTAATACGGATGAGTGGGCGAGTCTGAAGGAATGACGCCAGATCCTGTGGAAGAAACTGAATAACCGCCGAGGTATTTGCCCACATATGCACGTGGCCGCGCACGCCAACGGCGTAGTCGTTCATTTCGCTCGCCATGCGCTCGACGTTGCTCAACACATTGCTTGCAAGATTCACCAATTCTTTGCCTGCTGGGGTTAGCGCCAGGCCGCGCGGCATGCGGACAAATAGCGCACAGTCCACGGTACGCTCCAGTTCGGCGATTCGCTTGCTCAGGGCTGAAAGCGTGATGTGAAACTTCTCTGCGGCTTTCGTCAGGCTTCCCGTCTGGGCAACCTGCAAAAAGATGCGGAGCGACTGAAGGTCAAAATGCGCAGGATTAATCATGATGTATTGAGAGCCCTCAGCAGAACTGGAAACCAGCACAATAGCTGGCAGTTTGATTCCGCGCAGCATGTCGTCACATGGTTTATGTCAATCTATACGTTAACACAGCTGGAGGTTTTCCTGACAGGAAAGGGTCATTGACTATTCAGGGATTATCAAAAGACCGCGTTACTCCTAGGATGTGGGGAATATCATTAAGGATAGGGCTTATCAATGTCACTTATCGATCATATCGATCACCTTGTATTGACCTGTGTTGATCTTGCGGCGACCCGACATTTCTATGTTGATGTGTTGCAAATGCGGGAGGAAACGTTTGCAAACGGGCGCATTGCTTTTCATTTTGGTCATCAGAAAATCAATGTGCACCTGCGCGGAGCGGAGCATGAACCGAAAGCGCACCTGCCCGTCCCGGGAGCGCTCGATCTGTGTTTTATTGCATCGGTACCGCTAGAGCAGGTTATGGCGCATTTGGCGCACTGCCGTTGGCCAATTAGCGAAGGGCCGGTGATGCGAACCGGTGCAACGCAGCCAATCCGTTCTCTCTATCTGCGCGATCCCGATCTGAATTTGATCGAAATCGCGGAATATTTACCCTAAATACATTGTCTGCCTACCTGCTTGAAACGCAGTTCTCCAGATAGTCTTATGATATATAGGTCTGCATTTTCTATGTTTAGCTTAATGATGTTCAGCGATATCTTGTTGTGTTTGCTTTTGGGGATTGGGCTGGGGTTTTGCGGAGGTATGTTGGGGATCGGCGGTGGGCTTATTGCGATTCCTATTCTGGGTGTGCTCTTCGGGATGGATCAGCATATGGCACAGGGAACCGCGTTAGTGATGATTACGCCTAACGTGCTGATTGGTTTTCTACGCTATCGTCAACGTAACCGTATTGATACGCGAGTCGCGTTAACCCTGTGTGCTTTTGCGACGGGATCTGCCTACCTTGCCGCTCACATTGCGTCATCGATTGATGTTCACCACCTACAGCGTGCGTTCGCCACTTTCTTGCTGGTGCTGGCCGCGTACTATATGTGGCAGTGGTATAACAAAAAACGCAGCCAAACGCCGGAGAAGGTACTGTCGACCAAATATCTGCCGCTGCTTGGTGTCGCGAGCGGGTTTATGTCGGGCATTTTTACCGTTGGCGGCGGTTTGGTGGTGGTTCCCGCGCTGGTCACGCTGTTTGCCTTTGCGCAAACGCAGGCGCAGGGAATGGCGTTGATTCTCGTGGTTCCGGGGGCGCTGGCGGCACTACTGTCTTATTCGCAGGCGGGTAATGTTGACTGGAGTATCGGTTTACCACTGGCGCTGGGAGGGATCATCAGTGTGTCCTGGGGTGTCGCTGTTGCTCACAAACTTCCGGTCGCTTATTTGCGCGGCGCGTTTTGTCTCATGCTGGTCGGCGTGGGTATCACGATGTTGGTGCTGAAATAATGGTGTGAAACATCATCGTTATCGCTCTTAATTCCTATTTATTCCTTTAAATAGAGAGTGCCAGCTTTTACACGGTTTCACCCCTGTGCAGGATATCCGCGAGCCGGGCTACCAGTTTCCACAAGATAATCGCCCGTCAAAGCCGGTACCACTGACGCCGATGGTCGATTTTCCTCCAACGGAAAAGCAAGATTTCACTAATAAGGTCGGCGTGCTTATTACGATGGCGGAAGAGCAGCCACATACTACGGTACTGGCGTTCCTGTCCTCTGTGGATAACGATATCTTCCTGATTACGTTCCCTGAAACCTTTAAATCTCAACTGCTGAAACGCAATCCGCACTGCTTTTTTGCGATGGATGAGCGCAGCCATTATACCTTCGAGCGGGCAATTGAATGGAATTACACCCTTATTGAAGGGGAAGCGTTTATTATCGCACAGGACAATCCGCTCTACGAAAAAGTGCGCCATGAATTCGTCACCAAGAATCCGTGGGAAATCGCCTTTTTCACGCGCCCTGACGTCGAGGTTTACCATATTAAAAGTAAGCAGCTCGTATGCCCCGGTAATACCCAAGCGTTTGGCTAAAATATAAAAAATGGGATAGCGCGGTGCTATCCCGTTTATATAAAAAACGCCGTTTACATTGACAGATCAATCACCATGCGACCGGTGATTTTTCCGCCTTTCATTTCCGCAAAAATGGCGTTGATGTCTTTCAGCGGGCGACGCGTCACTTTCGGTTTCACTTTCCCTTCGGCTGCAAACTGGAACGCTTCTTTCAGATCTTCACGCGTGCCGACCAGCGATCCCAATACCTGAATGCCGTCCAGCACCAGACGCGGAATATTCAGATCCATGGATTCCGGCGGCAGGCCGACGGCGACAATACGCCCGCCGGCGCGAACGGCATCGACCGCGGAGTTAAATGCTGCACGCGCCACGGCAGTGACCACGGCCGCATGTGCTCCACCTACTTTTTCCTGAATGATTCTGGCGGCATCGTCTTTAGCCGGGTTGATGACCAGATCTGCGCCCATCTCTTTAGCAAAGGCCAGCTGTGCATCGTTGACATCAATCGCGATGACCTTCGCGTTAAAGACGTTCTTGGCATATTGCAGCGCCAGATTGCCCAATCCGCCTAGACCATAAATGGCGATCCACTGTCCTGGTTTGATTTGCGAGACCTTCACCGCTTTGTAGGTTGTCACGCCCGCGCAGGTAATGCTGCTGGCGGCGGCAGAATCCAGACCCTCCGGTACTTTTACCGCGTAATCGGCAACGACGATGCACTCTTCAGCCATCCCGCCATCAACGGAGTAGCCCGCGTTTTTTACTTCGCGGCACAGGGTTTCGTTACCGCTATTACAATACTCACAGTGGCCACAGCCCTGATAGAACCAGGCGACGCTGGCGCGATCGCCGGGTTTCAGTGAGGTTACGCCGGGTCCCACTTCTTTGACGATACCGATACCCTCATGGCCGAGCGTGATGCCGGTAACATCGCCAAAATCCCCGTCTTTGACATGTAGATCGGTATGGCACACGCCGCAGCATTCCATTTTCAGCAGGGCTTCTCCGTGCTGGAGGGGGCGCAGTTTTTTGTCCTGAATCTCAACGGAATGGTCTTTCGTTACGATGGCTGCTTTCATTCGTCTTCCTTTTACTGAATGTGTTGTGGGGGGAATGTGTTGTAGAGGTAATGTATTGGGTTCTACCTATAAAAGGGTACACGCTGGCCGAAAAGTTGATTAATCAGGAAGTATTTAATTTTGTTACAAAATGATAGCTGGCGGAGGAGCGAGTAAAGGCGAGGGGAATATCGTTTTCAGTAGTTTTTATGATGATTAGCTGAGTGGCGCGTCCGTGCGGCCGTATTGTGGGAATGAAACTACGTCGGGCTACTGGGTTTTTTCTTTCGGCTCAGGAGCCCATTCCACTTTGCCTTTACCGGTGTTTTTAGCCTGGTAAAGTGCGACATCCACGCGTTTCATAAAGTGTTCAGTGGGTTCCTGCGGCTGTTTTTTACCCGCGCCAATGCTGACAGAAAGGTGGTGCATATTCTTGATAATGATTTTGTTCGCGTTTTTTAATACCGACCTTGCCAGCGTTTCTGCCCGCTCTTGCGTTCCGGCATACAGAATAATCGCGAACTCTTCGCCCCCGATTCGGGTTGCTACGATCTCACTGTTATCGAAACGGGAAAGAATATGGCCGAACTTACTTAATATTTCATCGCCTTTTGCATGGCCATATTTATCATTAATGACTTTGAAATTATCGATGTCGATAATAAATAAATAGGGTGTTTTCGCTTCGAGTTTTTTTAATTCGTTAATAAAAAACCGACGATTAGGGAGCTGTGTGAGTTCGTCGCTGAATGACTGTATTCTGGCTTCGACATATTTATTATTGATTTGCTGTATCAGGGTATAGACACCAAATCCGACGCCAAACATCCCAATGATTCTCAGCAGATCTTCAACATAATACCCAACCAGTCTGGGCTGATAGATGAACTCATCCATAAAATCAAACGTGGCGGCGCATATCCAGACGTGCAGCCCGAGGCGAATGGATAACGCGGAGGTATGGTTCAGTGATATTTTACTGGTACAGGACAGGATAAAAAAAAGCAAAACCAGCGCAATCGAATCGGTATAAGACCCTGGATTATTGTGCAACTGTTCTTGAAAGTCACGGTGCTTGAAGAATACAAGGTTGAATATAATGACCAATGCAGACAATAGCAGGGCGAGCCTTACAGACGAGGAGGCTTTCTTATTTCTATCAATAAAATCGTGGTCATATTCTTTAAAAGGCATTGCGGCTCTCCTCTTGCATCACCTTTCAATCCTATCATGAAACCGATTGAATACATTCAGCATCGTTGTACGGGGCGGTGTAGTCCAGAGAATGGCGTTGGCTGAGCTGATGTGCAAAAAGCAGACGCCCGATTGCTCAGGCGTCTTTACCGATTAGAAATCGGCTTTCAGTACGACTCGGTAGCGGGCTTTGCCGTCGCGTACGTGCTGGATGGCCTCGTTGATTTTTGACATCGGGAACAGCTCTGTCTGCGGCTTCACGTTGGCACGCGCGGCGAGCTTCATCAGAGAACGCAGTTCATGCGGTGAGCCGGTAGAAGAGCCGGAAACGCTGCGGTCACCTGCGATGAGCGTAAAGGCCGGCACGCTAAATGGCTTCATCACCGCGCCGACGGTATGGAATTTCCCGTTATAGGCGAGTGCGTTGAAGTAGGGTTGCCATTCCAGATCGACGCTCACGGTGTTGATGATGAGATCGAACTGACCCGCTAATGCCGTCAGCGCTTGAGGATCGCGGCTGTTGACGACCTTATCGGCACCCATCGCCAGCACTTCCTGCTCTTTGGCTGGGTTTGAGCTGAACGCCGTGACTTCACAACCCATTGCGTGCAGGAGCTTAATCGCGATATGCCCCAGACCGCCGATGCCGATCACGCCGACGCGGCTGGTTGCGGTGACATGGTGCATTAACAGCGGTTTGAAAACGGTGATGCCGCCGCACAGCAACGGGCCTGCAGATTCGATATCGATGGAATCAGGAAGCGGGATAGCCCACTGCCAGTTCGCACGGATCTTATTGGCAAAACCGCCTTTATTCAGGATGGTCGGCACGCTGCCTTGCTGGCAGTTGGTTTGGCTGCCGCTGATACAGGCATCGCAGTGCCCACAGCTACGTGCCGTCCAGCCAATACCGACGCGCTGACCAACCTTTAATCCTTTGTTCTTCGCCGCGTTGCCCAGGGCGTGCACACGGCCAATTACTTCATGCCCGGCAACCAGCGGATAGCTCGATATGCCCCATTCGTTATCGATCATCGAGAGATCGGAATGGCACACGCCGCAGTAATCCACCACAACTTCTACGTCTTCCGCCTGTAGTTCACCCGCATCAAACTCATACAACTCCAGCGCTGCGCCTGCTTCCGGTGCGGCATAACTCTTTATCATCGTCATCACAATCTCCTCAGTATGGGTTTGATTAACCAGTCTAAAGGGTTATGGCGTTTTTCTCTATGTCACAACGTGCCTGTGGTTTTTCATTGGGTGTCGGGTGGGCAAGAGAAGCGGGGGAGCGCTTGCTTTACGTTACCCACTTACTTATGCTGCAAAGCGTAGTACATGACTCGGGGTGCCCTTCTTTGTGAAGGCTGAGAAATACCCGTACCACCTGATCTGGATAATGCCAGCGTAGGGAAGTCACGGTATGCCCACCGGTTGCCGCCTTCTTCCACGCCGGTTGGGAGACCTATGAACACGCGACCCACCGACCTTTCTGCCGCTCAGGCAGCAACCTCACTCACCCAATTCCGTTCTGCCTCGCCGCTGGTGCACTGCCTGACCAACGACGTGGTGCAATCTTTTACCGCTAATGTGCTGCTGGCGCTGAATGCGTCGCCGGCAATGGTGGTCGATCCTGAAGAAGCTGCGCAGTTCAGCGCGGTGGCCGATGCGCTGCTGATTAATGTCGGGACGCTGGAGCGCTCGCGCGCCGAGGCGATGCGAGCGGCGGTAAACCGCGCGCATCAGGCGGGGACGCCGTGGGTGCTCGATCCGGTTGCCGTAGGCGGGTTGACCTTTCGGCGTGAATTCTGTCGGGAATTGCTGGCGTGGAAGCCCGCGGCGATTCGCGGCAATGCGTCTGAAATCATGGCGCTGGCGGGCTTAGCCGCACAGGGGCGGGGTGTGGATAGCACCGATGACTCGCTGGCAGCGCTTCCTGCTGCACGCGAACTGGCGCGGCAAGTGGGGACGATCGTCGCGGTGACCGGCGTGGTGGATTATGTCACGGACGGCGTACGTGATATCGCGGTGACTGGTGGCGATAGCATGATGACGCGCGTGGTTGGTGCGGGCTGTGCGCTGTCGGCAGTCGTCGCGGGTTTCTGTGCTCTGGAGGGGGAACGCTTATCCCACGTAGCGGCGGCGTGCTATGTCATGGCTTTCGCGGGGCAGCAGGCGGCTTCGGTGTCTCAAGGTACAGGCAGTTTTATCCCCAACTTTCTCGACAGGCTCTATACCCTGCGCGCGGAGGATCTGGCATGAAACGTATCAATGCGTTGACGATTGCAGGCACCGATCCGAGCGGCGGGGCGGGTATTCAGGCGGATCTAAAAGCTTTTTCCGCGCTGGGGGCTTATGGGACGTCAGTCATTACCGCGCTGGTGGCGCAAAATACGCGCGGCGTGCAGTCCGTCTACCGAATTGAGCCGGATTTTGTCGCGGCGCAGTTGGATTCCGTGCTGAGCGATGTACGCATCGACAGCGCCAAGATTGGGATGCTGGCGCAGACCGATATTGTTGACGCGGTTGCCGAGCGCCTGCGTCACTACGCGGTGCCTTTTGTGGTGCTGGACACCGTGATGCTGGCGAAAAGTGGCGATCCGCTACTCGCACCCGAGGCGGTGGAATCGATCCGCCGTGAACTGCTGCCGCTGGTGTCCCTGATTACGCCCAACTTGCCCGAGGCTGCGGCGCTGCTGAATACGTCACCGGCCACCAACGAACGGGAAATGCGTGAGCAGGGGGAGGCGCTGCTGGCAATGGGCTGTCAGGCGGTGCTGATGAAAGGCGGTCACTTGAGTGAAGCGGAAAGCCCGGACTGGCTGTTCAGCCGACAGGCCGAACCGCAGCGCTTTAGTTCCCCGCGAGTGAATACCCGTCATACGCATGGCACCGGCTGCACGCTGTCTGCCGCACTGGCCGCGTTGCGACCGCGCCACGATAGCTGGAGCGAAACGGTCTACGCCGCGAAGGATTATTTGCAGCAGGCATTACAACAGGCCGACACGCTGGAGGTCGGGCACGGCATCGGCCCCGTTCACCATTTCCATCGCTGGTGGTAAAACCATAAGTAAATTGACTTGTACTTTGCGTGACATCTTTGCCAGTAATTTCAAACTAAATTAAGCGTATTTTGGCGTGACAGTGTGGGGGCATCCGGTTACTTTGCTGTGAAATCTTGGCGTTAATGTGAAACAGGGTGTGGGGATAACATATGGCAGGTTCTGCTCGCAGTGCGATGGCTGCCAAAGCGCTTCAGACGATACTCAATATCGGCCTGCTGGTGCTGGCGACTATTCTGGTGATTTTTTTAGTCAAAGAAACGTTTCATCTGGCGAAGGTGCTGCTGATCTCCAATGAGAAAGATTCCTCCTATCAGCTGATAGAAGGCATTGTAATTTATTTCCTGTATTTTGAGTTTATTGCGCTGATCGTGAAGTATTTCCAGTCCGGCTATCACTTCCCGCTGCGCTATTTTATCTACATCGGCATTACGGCCATCATTCGCCTGATTATTGTCGATCACAAAAGCCCGTCGGATACGCTGGTGTATTCTGCGGCGATCCTGCTGCTAGTCGTGACGCTGTACCTGGCAAACAGTAATCGCCTGAAACGGGAATAGGAGAAACAGGAATCGTCGAAACGCACCGCTATTCCAGCAGAGAGCACTGGGGCGGCAGCCGGCAGCGAATCGCGGCGGGAAGCACCTCGATACGGAAGCGTTTGGCGGTGAGCGGCTCGCCGTCCAGATTAAATGTCATATCATCCGGCGCGGTGATCTCCAGCCAGGGCAGGGTAGCGGAAATCATGTTCTGATTTTCGCTGCCGGTAAACCAGGCCTGAAGCATATTCGGCAGCAGCTCGGTTGCCGATAGTACGCTCAGTTCCAGCAGCCCATCATTGACCAGCGCTTCAGGGCAAAGCTGTTGTCCGCCGCCTGCCTGACGACCATTCCCCACCGCAATGACCAGCGTATCGCCTGACCAGTGAAAATCCGGCCCGCGAATCTCACAGCGCTCGGCTTGCAGCATGTCCATGCGAAATAGCGCGTGCAGCACGTAAGACGCACTTCCCAGTGCGGCCTTCATCTTGGCGGGTGTCTCGGTGGTAATGCGCGTGGCGAAGCCGCCCGTTGCCATGTTGATGAAATAGTGACTGTCGTTCACGTTGGCGACATCAATGGCGGTGACGCGGCCTTTGATCGCCAGCGTTAGCGCGTTGTGCATCTCCATCGGAATCTGACAACTGGTGGCGAAATCGTTGGCCGTACCCAGCGGGACAATCCCCAAACACGGGCGCACCGCTTCCGGCTGTACCGCTAATGCGGCGGCGACTTCATTGACGGTGCCGTCGCCACCGGCGGCGATCACGTTATCCGCGCTGAGCTGAATCGCCTCTTCTACATAGCGTTTGGCATCGCCATATTCCCAGGTCACGCGGACATGCAGCGTATAGCCGTCCTGTCGCAGCGTATCAATGGCCTCGCGGAGTTCTTCATTACCCGCACTCTTCCCATTCAGAATTAGCAGTGTGATTGGATTTTTTTCCATGGCCATTTCTCCTAAGCAGGATCGTGGGATTAATAATAGTCACTAAATCGATAGGTAGACATCAGAAGAGTCGGTGAATGTGCGGTGGGGAAAATGCGCGGGCGGGAGAAAAAGAAAAGCCAGCTCAAGGGAGATTGAGCTGGCCAAGGAGGTGGTTCCTAGTAGTATCACTACGCTTATTTTTCGTTCTATGTTTTCTCAGCGACGCAATACTAACCACAAGACCGGTGAATTGATGTGATCTGTTTCTAATATTCGTTAAAAACCCTGAGCTTTGTAACGATACCGTCGAGCGATTGACGTACTGAGTCGCGGTTGAGAACGGTCGAGAATAGGGGGGCATACGAGAAGGAAGGGATCGCTTGTGGGAGGCATTGCCGGATGTACGGGACATCCGGCGGTATGACCGGTTTATTCCGCGTTAGGGTTACGCGTGGTAGTGCCCGGCAGATTGCGAAGCAAGAGCGCATAGTCCAGCGAGATATCGTCCGGCACGGGCAGGTAAACGATATGGCCGTTACCCGGCGCCACATCGGCGGGTTGCCCTTTGGCGTTCTGCATGGAGTCGATGGTGAATTGAATATTGCCGTTTGGCGTCATCATCTCCACGCTGTCGCCGCAGGAAAATTTGTTCTTCACCTCGACTTCCGCCAGCCCATCGCGACGCATGCCGGTGAATTCACCGACAAACTGCTGACGATCGGAGACAGAATAGCCGTAATCGTAGTTCTGGTAATCTTCATGCACGTGGCGACGCAGGAAGCCTTCGGTGTAGCCACGGTGCGCCAGCCCTTCCAGCGTTTCCAGCAAGGTTGGATCGAACGGTTTACCCGCCACGGCATCGTCGATGGCACGGCGATAAACCTGTGCAGTACGGGCACAGTAATAGAATGACTTGGTGCGGCCTTCGATTTTCAGCGAGTGCACCTGCATCTGCGTCAGGCGTTCAACGTGCTGGATGGCACGCAGATCGCGGGAGTTCATGATGTAGGTGCCGTGTTCGTCTTCAAAGGCGCTCATGTACTCGCCGGGGCGCATGCTTTCTTCCAGCATAAAGACTTTGTCAGTCGGTTCGCCGATGCCCAGCGCGGGCTCAACATTCTTCACCGCGATAGGTTCGTGCTGATGGACGATATTGCCGATGTCGTCTTCTTTACCTTCCTGAACCTTATATTCCCAGCGGCAGGCGTTAGTGCAGGTACCCTGATTCGGATCGCGTTTATTGATGTAACCGGACAGCAGGCAGCGGCCAGAGTAGGCCATGCACAGTGCGCCGTGAACGAAGATCTCCAGTTCCATATCCGGCACGTTCTGGCGGATTTCTGCAATTTCTTCCAGCGACAGTTCGCGGGACAGAATGACACGTGTCAGCCCCATTTGCTGCCAGAATTTCACCGTCGCCCAGTTTACCGCGTTGGCCTGAACGGAAAGGTGAATATCTATCTGTGGGAAGTTTTCCCGCACCAGCATAATCAAACCCGGATCGGACATGATCAGCGCATCCGGCCCCATTTCGATGACGGGTTGCAGGTCACGCAGGAAGGTTTTCAGTTTGGCATTGTGCGGTGCGATGTTAACGACCACGTAGAATTTCTTGCCCAGTTCATGCGCTTCGTTAATGGCTTGCGCCAGCGTCTGATGGTTGAATTCGTTATTACGCACGCGCAGGCTGTAGCGGGGTTGACCGGCATAAATCGCGTCCGCGCCATAGGCAAAGGCGTAGCGCATATTTTTCAGCGTACCGGCCGGAGAAAGCAGTTCCGGTTTAAACATGGTATCTCTCGATTCTGATCACAAGTCAGGCTGCTCCGCGGCGGGAGCAGTAAAGGCGGAGGATTCTAGCGCTAATAGGGGAAAATTGCAGTAGACGACACACGAAAAGTGGGGCCTTTGTTTGACATAAATCAATCGTTTGATGCAAATCAATTTTTTGACCTAAATAAAGAATGGCCTGCCATTAATCGAGCAGGCCAGATAAAGCCGTATTAACGCGTGGCGATACGGGATTTTCCGAACGCTTCACGGTTATGGGGCTGAGATAAATCGACGAATGGGCCAACCGGCACAATTTGCGTCGGGTTCAGCCAGGCAATGCCGTAATAGCCCGCTTTGATGTGGTCGATATTGACCGTCTCTGCGACGCCCGGCCACTGGTACAGCTCGCGCAGATAATTCGACAGGTTCGGGTAGTCGGCAATACGCTTCAGGTTGCATTTGAACGCGCCGTGGTAGGCCACGTCAAAACGTACCAGCGTCACAAACAGACGCCAGTCGGCTTCGGTCAGCGTGTCACCGAGCATATAGCGATGGTTGCCCAGATGTTCGTCCAACTCGTCCAGCGTAGTGAAGAGCGTCGTGACGGCAGCGTTATAGTGTTCCTGTGTTTTGGCGAAGCCGGTTTTATACACGCCATTATTGACGTTGTGATACACGGTTTCGTTCCAGCGATCGATCTCAGCGTGCAGTTCTGACGGGTAGAAATCGAGGTGATTACCAGTCAGGTCGTTAAATTCGCTATTCAGCATGCGGATGATGTCCGCCGATTCGTTATTCACGATGCGGCCTTCCACCCGATCCCACAGCACAGGCACCGACACCTTTCCGGTATAGTCGGGCACGCTGGCGGTGTACAACTGGTGCAGGTAGTGAATCTCGCCCACGTGCTCGCCAGCATCCTGCGGGGTGGCAAACTCCCAGCCGTTATCGGCGATGCGTGGGTTAGCAACGGAAAGCGAGATGATGTTCTCCAGCCCTTTCAGCTTGCGGAAAATCAGCGTGCGCGACGCCCACGGGCAGAGATAGGAGACAAAAAGCTGGTAACGACCCGCTTCTGGCACCAGCTCGGTTTGCCGAAATTTGGTTTCTTCACGGTGGAACGCGCCGTTTTTGATCTCTTCCGCCGCGACATCGCCGTTAACCCATTTGCCGTTCACTAAACCTGACATATGCTTTTTCCCTTATCTGTGCTGTTGCAGGTGACCCATCTCCCGCACTGCGTGCGAGGTGATACCCGTTATTATTGTAGGCTTAAAAGAGTAACAGCCTTGGGAAAAGAGAAAATGACAAAATTTTCATTAAGTCAGACAGTATTTTTGACCAGTCTGGGAATGAGGTCGCTAGCGTTTGGCTGCCAGCAGGCCGTACAGCGCGGAATCTGACACCTCGCCGTCCACAATCCAACGCTGCTTTAACAGCCCTTCCTGCGTGAACCCCAGCCGCTCCAGCGATCGGGCTGAGGCCACATTGCGGGGATCGATTTCCGCTTCCAGTCGGCTTAGTCCCGCCGTTTCAAAGGCAAAATCCCGCAGTGCAGAGAGCGCTTCCGCCATATAACCTTTCCCTTGCGCACTTGCCGCCAGACAGTAGCCGATCTCGGCGCGTTTAGAGTCAATCTCAAGGTTGAACAGCACACAGGTACCGATCAGTTCGCCGCTCGCTTTTACTTCCAGACCTAGCTTCATGTATTGCCCGGCGCACAGTGCGCTCCAGTATTCGTCAATCGCATCATGCGCCTGTTCGAGGTGCTGCCAGGGCGGATGATTCCAGAAACGCATCACGACGGGATCGGACATAAAAACGAACAGCGCAGACGCATCATCACGATAGAGTGGGCGCAGCAGCAGGCGAGGTGTCTCGATTTTGGTCGTTTCGGAAAATAGCCTGGTCATTATCGCGAAAGCCTCTTCTGTGTGGTACGGATTCGTATGGAATGGAAGACGGTTACTCTGACAGATGGCACGCTTGTAGTGCCGCAATATCACCCGCGGCGATGATGTCCAGATGACGCGTGATTTTTTCTATCGGCCAGTCCCACCAGCACAGCGCTTCAAGCGTATTGATGACGTCTGGCGTAAAACGGGATTTCAGGATTTTTGCCGGATTGCCGCCGACGATCGTATAAGCGGGCACATCGGCGGTGACCACGGCGCGTGACGCAATGATGGCGCCATTTCCGATGCGGATGCCGGGCATGATCAGTGCATCATAGCCAATCCAGACATCATTGCCGATGAACGTGTCACCTTTATAAGGCAGTTCCTCTGGCTTCGGCGTCACTTTTTCCCAGCCGTTGCCAAAAATCTGGAAGGGATACGTCGACAGGCCGGAAAGCCGATGATTTGCGCCGTTCATGATAAATTTTGCCCCGCGCGCGATGGCGCAAAATTTACCGATGATTAATTTATCGCCGAGAAACGGATAGTGGTAGAGCACATTTTGCTCGAAATTTTCCGCGCCGTCGGGATCGTCATAATAGGTGTAGTCGCCAATTTCGATATTCGGGTTGGTGGCAATATTCTTGATGAAACACACTTGGGGAAAACCGGCCATGGGGTAGCGGTTATCCGGATCGGGTCCGTTCAAAATGGCCTCCGTAGCAGCATAATATCCAATAACAGCATCGCGCGATTGGTGTTATACCTCATTGCAGGGGGCGGCTTCCCAGCGATAGCCTATGCCGTATACCGTGCGGATAAATGAGGTCTCTTCGTCCAACTGCTCTAACTTACGACGCAGGTTTTTGATGTGGCTGTCGATGGTGCGGTCGGTCACGACGCGATAATCGTCGTAGAGCTTATCCAGCAGCGCCTCGCGGGAAAACACCTTCCCCGGCTCGGTAGAAAGCGTCTTGAGCAGGCGAAACTCGGCTGGCGTCAGGTCAAGGTTCTGCCCCAGATAGCTGGCCTGAAAGCCGCTTTTATCAATCAGCAGAGCCGTTTCGGTTTTCTCGATGGCTTTCATACCCTCGTTCTGCCAGCCGCAGCGACGCAGCAGCGTTCTGACGCGCACGACGACTTCGCGTGGGCTGAAGGGCTTACAAATATAGTCATCGGCACCAATTTCCAGCCCCAGCAGGCGATCGATCTCCTCGCTACGGGCGGTGACCATAATAATCGGCACGTTGGAGAACTGGCGGATGGTGCGGCAGAGCGTCAGGCCGTCGCAGCCCGGCAGCATTAAATCCAGCAAAATGAGTGAAGGGGAATGCAGCCGCACCCACTCGACGACATCGTTACCGTCGGACAGCCAGTGCGTGGCGTAGTCCGCTGCCTGAAGATAATCCACCAGCAGTTGCCCCAGCTTGGGCTCATCTTCGACAATCAGAATAGGTGATGCCATAGCGAAATCGGATGCGGTTGTCATAGCTCTGCTTATTTAGGTGTGGATCTTAATCAGATTCGTGCAAGGGAAGCTCAATAGTAATCATCACTCCCCCTAGCGGCGAATGTTCAGCATACAGTCGTCCGCTATGCGCCTCAACGATATTATTACAGATAGCCAACCCCAGCCCGGAGCCGCCGCTGGCGCGGTTGCGCGAACTTTCCGCACGGTAAAAGCGCTCGAAAATCAGCGTGAGTTGCTCGTCGGTCACGCCGGGGGCGCTGTCCTGCCAGATAATAGCCCAGTGTTTATGCTGCTGCATGAGGGTAATGATCAACTGTCCCTGCTCGTCAGTGTAGCGCAGGCTATTTTCCAGCAGATTGTTAAATAACTGGCTTAACCGATCAGGGTCACCAAAGACGCCAGCCTGAGCGGGTAGATCCGTGGTGATCGTAATCTGTTTTTTCTGGAAGCGTTCATGAAACGCGGCGATAGCAATATGCAGAAGTTGCACCACGTCCACCGCCGTTTTGCGGTAGGCCAGCGCCCCGCGATCGGACAGCGTAAGCTGATGCAGGTCATCCACCAGTTTAGTGAGCGTCGTCACCTCAGACTGGAGCGAATGCAGCGAATGCGCGTCAGGCTTGCGTACGCCATCCTGCAAGGCTTCCAGCTCACCGCGCAGCACCGCCAGCGGCGTGCGTAATTCGTGGGAGACATCGGCCATAAACGCACGACGCGACTGCTCGTTTTTTTCCAACGTGCTGGCAAGCTGGTTGAAATCCTGCGCCAGCCTGCCCAGTTCATCGTGTGAGCTTGCCGTCACGCGGGTGCTGAAATCTCCTGAGGCCAAACTGTGCATGCCGTTGACCAGCCGTTTGACGGGCGCGAGCAGGCCACGCGCGGTCAGCCAGGTGGCGATGATCGCGAGCAGTGTCGAGAGCGCGACAATCAGCCAACTGGTGCGCTGCTGCTGTTGATCGAAACTGATATCGGCGTTGCGGGTCAGGCGTTCAACGGGCGAGGCAACAATCCAGCCGACCGTCTGGTTTTGCACCTGAATCGGCTGCCAGGTGCCTTCGTTCGGTATCGGTGCCGGAGAGCCGAACAGCTTGCGCTTGCCGGTATCGAGCACCCACAGGCGCACGCGTAGCCCCTGCATATTGTTGTCGGTGTCGTTGTTCTGATCCAACGAGTGCAGCATTTTGAACACCAGCCGGTCATTGTTGCGCAGGAATGACCAGTCGCCGTGCTGCTGATATTGTTCCGCCAGCGCATCGCGCAATTGCGTGACCCGCTGTTCGTTGCCGCGCTTAATGTAGTCGATAAAGCCGCGTTCGAAGCTGACGCGCACACCCCAATGCATGGTAATCAGTACCAGCATGCAGGTGGCGAAAATCGCGAGAAACAGTTTGGCGGTGATTCCGAATTTCATAACGACCTCACGATTTACTCGGCAGCACGGACTGCTTGACGCTGTCCGGTGGAACGCGGTTAAAAATTAGCACTGGCAGGGCGATGATCACGATCATGCTCAGGTAGGTGTAAATAAACACCATGTGGGTTTCTCCGCTCCCCGCCGCCATATGCGGTTGGGAAAACATGCCCAGCAGAATGCCTGCGATGCTGACGCCGAGACTGGTGGACAGCTGCATCGTCATCGACAGCAGGCTATTGCCGCCGCTGGCCAACGTATCCGGCAGATCTTTCAGCGTCAGTGTATTCATGGTGGAAAAACGAATGGCGTTCACCATGCCAAGGAAGAACAAGACAATCGGGATCATCCAGATCCATTGCATCAGCGCGACCAGCGCGAACAGTGCCGTGACCAGTGCCAGCAGCAGCGTGGAGACAATCAGTACGTGTCGGTAACCGAGCCGATTAACGACCTGTACCACGATCCGCTTCATGCCCATACTGCCTAATACCATCGGCACCATCATCAGCCCGGCGTGGAAGGGAGAAAACCCCATTCCCAACTGCAAAAATAGCGGCGTCATAAACGGTAGCATACCGCTGCCGATGCGCGCCAATAGCCCGCCAGTCAGGCCGATAGAGAAGGTGTGGGTATCGAATAGATGCAGATTAAACAGCGCGCGTTTGTTGTGGCGAGCGTGCAGCCAATAGCTTAACAGGGCGATCAGTCCGATAGCGATTAACGCGAAAATGGCAATCGGTGGAATGCCCAGACTGCGGTTGCCGTCCAGCGCCAGTGTTAAGGTGGCCATGCCAACCGCAAGCCAGAGGAAGCCGCTGATGTCAAAGCGCTGCGTTCGCATAGTGTAATTGGGCATCAGGAACCAGGTTGCCAGCGCGCCGATAATGCCGACGGGCAGGTTGATAAGGAAAATCCAGTGCCAGCTGGCATATTCCACCAGAAAGCCGCCGAGCGCGGGCCCCATCAATGGGCCAATCTGGCCGGGTAGCGTTACGAATGTCATTGCCGCCATATACTGATCGCGCGGGACGATCTTCATCACCGTCAGCCGTCCTACCGGCACCATCATTGCGCCGCCGACGCCCTGAATAACGCGTGAGGCCAGCAGTTCATTCAGCGTTTCCGAACGGGCGCACAGCAGTGAGCCGAGCGTAAACAGCAAAATCGCGGTGAAAAAGATGTTCTTCACACCGATGCGATCCGCCAGCCAGCCGCTGGCAGGCAGCATCACCGCGACCGTCAGCACATAGGAAACAATCACCGAATGCATATGCAGCGGGCTTTCATTCAGACTCGCGGCCATTGAAGGCAGCGCGGTATTCACGATGGTGGTATCCAGCGTCTGCATAAAAAAGCCAAAGGCAACAATCCAGAGTTGCCAGCGGACGGAAGCTGGTTGGGTCATCTTTCATGACCTTCTTGATTGTTGAATACATTGGGCATAGTCGGTGGTGTCCTCACATTGTGAATATTTTTATCTCGGCGAGGTTTCGTGCGCTCAAGCATCACCGTTTTTCTAGTAGCGTTCCGAACGCGCCCGACCAAGGGCGGCTCAATTGCCGTCGCCCTTGGAACCCTGGCTTTTGGCGGGAAATTATGCCGCTATGCGGTGCCTTCGGGAAAAGCATCCTCTTTGCGGACCGCCGCTGACGCGTTCCCTACGCGGCATCGGCTTGCGCGGCATCCATGCCGCTTATCCGAGAGTATGCTTTTCCCTCAGCATAATTTACGCCAAGGTGGGAGTACGTTGCGAGTTAAGCGCACGAAACCTCCCCAGAAATAGCATGTTATTAGATCGTTATCGTTGTTCATGTTCAGTCATGATAGTGACACATCTTGTCGCTCCGCTCATCCGAGAGAGCATCTTCTCCTCAGCATAATTTACGCCAAGGTGGGAGTACGTTGCGAGTTAAGCGCACGAAACCTCCCCTGAAATAACATATTGATTATTATCACGACAGTGACAAATCCTTCTCCGGGGCTTTGCGCCGAATATGCCTCAGTTTGTCGAAAAACAGATACACCACCGGTGTGGTATACAGCGTGAGGATTTGGCTCATCACTAGCCCGCCGACAATCGTGATGCCGAGCGGCTGTCGCAGTTCTGCACCGTCGCCGCTGGTCAGCACCAGCGGCAGAGCCCCAAACAGCGCGGCTAATGTGGTCATCATAATCGGGCGGAAACGCAGCAGACAGGCCTGGAAAATCGCATCCTGTGCGCTCAGCTTGCCGCTGCGCTGTGCCACCAGCGCAAAATCTACCATCATGATTGCGTTCTTCTTCACGATCCCAATCAGCAACATGATACCAATCAGTGCCACCAGACTAAACGGTGCGCCAAACCACTCCAGCGCCAGCAGCGCCCCCACGCCCGCCGAGGGCAGGGTCGACAGAATCGTCAGCGGGTGCACATAGCTCTCATACAGCACGCCCAGCACGATATACACGGTGATAATCGCCGCCAGAATCAGCAACAGTTGGGAAGACTGCGACTGCTGGAACGCCTGTGCGGTACCGGAGAACTGACCGCGCACTGCTGACGGCACGCCCAGCGACGTCATGGTTCTTTCTATCGCTGCCGTGGCGCTCGACAGATCGGTGCCTTCCGGCAGGTTGAAAGAAATTGTTGATGCGGCAGACAACCCCTGATGGTTCACCGATAGCGGTGCATTGATCGGCTTCCAACTGGCGAAATAAGAGAGCGGGATAGGCTTACCTTCGTTATTGATCACGAACATCTTGTTCAGTGAACTGACATCCTGCGTGTAGGCGTCGTCCACTTCCATCACCACCTTGTATTGGTTTAACGGCTGGTAAATGGTCGAAATCTGGCGCTGTCCGAAGGCGTTATTGAGCAGCGCGTTAGCGGCAGAAACGCTGATGCCGAGCTGCGCCATCGCATCGCGATCGTAAGTGAGCGCCATTTCCGCGCCCTTATCCTGCTGATCGGAGTTCACGTCGGCCAGCTCAGGGAGTTTGCTGAAAGCAGCACGAATCTTGGGTTCCCAGGTGCGCAGCTCGCTTAGATCGTCAGACAGCAGCGTGTACTGATACCCAGCGTTCGCTTCCCGCCCGCCGATACGAATATCCTGCACCGGCATTAAAAACAGGTTGGCACCGGGTTCTTTTGCCAGCTTGACGCGCAGGCGGCTGATCACCTGCTGTGCCGATACATCACGTTCGGACAGCGGCTTAAGTGAGATAAACATCGAGCCACTGTTAGTGCGCGATCCGCCAGTAAACCCGTTCACGTTATCCACCGCCGGATCGCTGCTGACAATGGTCATGAAGTTCTGGAGTTTCACCGTCATGGCCTGAAAAGAAATGCTCTGGTCGGCCTGAATGAAGCCCATCAATCGGCCCGTATCTTGTTCCGGGAAGAAGGTCTTCGGGATGCTGATATACAGCCAGACGTTGAGCGCAATGGTGCCCAGCAGGAGCAGCAACACCCAACGTGCATGGTTGAGCACCCACTTTAGCGATTGCCCGTAGCCTTGCTGCATGGCGAGCAAGACACGATTAAAGCCACGGGTGCGCGGCTGGCTACGCTTGGGAACAGCACGCAGCAGGCGGGCGCACAGCATCGGCGTCAGCGTCAGCGAGATCAGCAGCGAAATCATGATCGCCACCGACAGCGTGACGGCGAATTCGCGGAATAACCGCCCCGGCAAGCCATCCATCAGCAGGAGCGGGATGAACACCGCCACCAGCGACAGACTCATTGATAAGACGGTAAACCCCACTTCGCGCACGCCCTGAAGCGATGCTTGTACCGGCTTCATGCCAGCTTCGATGTGGCGGGAAATATTCTCCAGCACCACGATGGCGTCATCCACCACGAAACCGGTGGCAATAGTAAGCGCCATTAGCGACAGGTTGTTCAGACTAAAACCGCACAGGTACATGGCCGCGAAGGTGCCGATAAGCGATACCGGTACGGCCAACGCCGGAATGGCGGTCGCACGGCCGGAACGCAGGAACAGGAAGACGACCAGAATCACCAGCGCGACGGCAATCACCAGCGATCGTTCCACTTCCGCCAGTGAGGCGCGGATGGTGGGAGAACGGTCCTGTGCAACATCAAGCTGTATTTCGGCAGGCAGGCTAGCGCGCAGTTCCGGCATCGCGGCGCGGATATTGTCTACCGTGGTGATAATGTTGGCATCCGGCGCGCGGCGAATCATCACCAGAATTGCAGGCTTCGAGTTCGCCATCCCTGCGTTACGTGAGTTCTGGACTGAATCTTCTACCGTGGCGACGTCGCTCAGGCGGACGGCGGCCCCGTTGTTGTAGTGGATAATCAGCGGCGCGTAGGCATCGGCGGTTTTTAGCTCATCGTTGGTTTTTATCTGCCAGCTTTTCTGGCTGTTTTCCACGTTCCCCAGCGGCTGGCGCACGTTCGCCTGCGCGATGGCCTGCCGTACCTCATCGAGGGAAATACCCTGATTAAACAGCGCCACTGGATTCAGCGCGACGCGCACGGCGGGCAGTGAACTCCCGCCGATGGAGACATCGCCAACGCCTTCCATCTGCGAAATTTTCTGCGACAGCTGGGTAGAGGCAAAGTCGTACAGCTGTCCCTGACTGTAGGTGTCCGAGGTCAGCGTCAGGATCATGACGGGTGCGTCGGACGGGTTGACCTTGCGGTAGGTCGGGCGGCTGGACATTCCGGACGGCAGAAGGTTCTGTGCCGCGTTGATGGCCGCCTGCACATCGCGCGCTGCGCCGTTGATATCCCTGTCGAGGTTAAACACCAGAATGACGCGCGTGCTGCCGAGCGAACTGGTAGAGGTCATTTCGCTGACGCCCGCGATCCGGCCGAGTGCCCGTTCCAACGGCGTCGCGACCGCAGAGGCCATGGTTTCCGGCGAGGCACCGGGCAGCGAGGCGCTGACCGAGATCACCGGGAAATCCACCTGCGGCAGCGGCGACACCGGCAACAGGCGGAAACCCAATACGCCACAGAGCGCGATGGCCAGCGTCAGCAGCAGGGTGGCGACGGGGCGGTGGATGAACAGGGCGAAGAACTTCACTCGGTTTCTTCCTCCTGACGCGGCGTCCGGCGGAAACGCGTCGCCAGACGGTCAAACAGCAGGTAGATCACCGGTGTGGTAAACAGCGTCAGGACTTGGCTCATGATCAGGCCGCCGACCATACAGATCCCCAGCGGCTGGCGCAGTTCCGCGCCGACGCCGGTGCTCAGCATCAGCGGCAGCGCACTCAGCAGCGCCGCCATAGTGGTCATCAAAATCGGCCGGAAACGCAGCAGACAGGCCTGATAAATCGCGTCATACGGTTTCATGCCCTGTTCTCGCTCTGCCGCCAGCGCGAAGTCGATCATCATGATGGCGTTCTTCTTCACGATCCCGATGAGCAAAATGATCCCGATAATGGCGATCACATCCAGCTCATTCCCCGCCATCATGAGCGCCAGCAGTGCGCCGACGCCCGCCGTTGGCAGCGTAGACAAGATGGTGATCGGGTGAATAAAGCTCTCGTACAGCACGCCAAGCACAATGTACATCGCGACAATCGCTGCCACGATCAGCCACACGGTGCTGCTCAGCGCTGACTGGAACGCCAGCGTACTTCCCTGAAAACGAGTGGTGATATCCGCAGGCAGGTTCATCTGCTGTTCGGTCTGGGTAATGGCATCCACCGCTGCCCCCAGCGCATAGCCGCTGGCGACGTTGAAGGAGATCGTCGTCGATGGGAACTGGTCGATATGGTTGATCGCCAGCGGCCCCTGACGCTCTTCAATCGTGGCAATACTGCTGAGCGGGATCGTACCGCCGTCGCTGCTGATCAGCCGCACATCGTTCAGCGCGTCCAGACCCGTGTTGTTGGTCGTATCGTGTTCCAGCACCACGCGGTACTGACTGGCCTGCGTATAGATGGTAGAGACCAGACGCTGGCCAAAAGCGTTGTACAGCGCGCTATCGACCTGCGACATCGTGATGCCCAGACGGCTAGCGCTGTCGCGATTTACGTTGACGTAGGCAACGGCGGCGCCGTCTTGCCAGTCGCTGCTGACATCCTCTAGCTGCGGCAGCGTTTTCAACTCGGTCATCAGCTTTGGCACCCACTCGCTCAGCTCGTCCAGCGACATAGCTTGTAACGTAAACTGGTACTGCGTGCGGCTAATCTGGGTGTCGATGGTGAGATCCTGCACCGGTTGCAAATACAGCTGAATACCGGGAATTTGTGCCGTTTGCTGTTGCAAGCGGCTGATGATCTCTGGAATACGTTCGCTGCGTTCACTGAGCGGTTTCAGGTTGATTTGCAGTCGGCCGCTGTTCAGCGCGGCATTGGTGCCGTCAACGCCGATGAACGAGGACACGCTTTCCACCGTCGGATCTTTCATGATGATGGAGGCGACGCGCTGCTGGCGGTCGGCCATATTGCTGAAGGAGACCGTCTGTGGAGCCTGCACGGTACCCTGAATGATGCCGTTATCCTGTATCGGGAAGAAGCCTTTCGGGATCCAGATATAGAGCAGAACCGTTAGCAGCAGCGTACCGAGTGCGACGCTGAGCGTCAGCCACGGATGATTCAGCACCTTGCGCAGCCAGACGCCGTAGGCATCAATCAGGCGAGTGAAGAAACGTTCGCTGGCGCGGGTAAAGCGGTTCTGTTTACGCAGCGACTGATGGCTCAGCATTCGAGCGCACATCATGGGCGTCAGCGTGAGCGACACGACGGCGGAAATCAGGATGGATACCGCCAGCGTGACGGCGAATTCGCGGAACAGGCGTCCGACGATATCGCCCATAAACAGCAGCGGGATCAGCACCGCGATGAGCGAGAAGGTCAGAGAGATAATGGTGAAGCCGATTTCCCCCGCGCCTTTCAGCGCCGCGTTAAGCGGCTTTTCCCCTTTTTCGATATAGCGGGCGATGTTTTCAATCACCACGATGGCATCATCCACCACGAAACCGGTGGCAATGGTCAGCGCCATCAGCGTCAGGTTGTTGATGGAGAAACCGAGAAAATACATCGCGGCAAAGGTGCCAATCAGCGACAGCGGCACGGCAATGCTGGGGATCAGCGTGGCGACGGCGTTACGCAAGAACAGGTAAATCACCATCACGACCAGCGCGATAGCCAGCAGCAGCTCGAACTGGACGTCTTTCACTGAGGCGCGAATGCTGGTGGTGCGGTCAGTCAGCGTGGTGACTTCGACAGAGTTTGGCAGGCTGGCTTTTAACGCGGGCAGCATCTTGCTAATGCTGTCCGTGGTCGTGATGACGTTGGCACCCGGCTGACGCTGAACGTTGATAATGATCGCCTGCTGCCGATTCGCCCAAGCTCCAAGATGAATATTCTCGGCGGCCTGCTCGATGGTAGCGACATCCTGAAGCCGCACTGGCGCGCCATTCTTCCACGCGACAATCAGCTTGCGGTAATCATCAACGGTTTTCATCTGATCGTTGGCGGAGAGCGTGACCGAGCGCGTTGGGCCGTCCAGACTCCCCTTGGCCGAATTCACGTTGGCGGCGGTAATCGCGGTGCGGATTGTTTCGCTGGTCAAGCCGTATGCCGCCAGCGCGGGGGCGTTCAGCCTGACCCGCACAGCCGGACGCTGCCCACCTGCTAACGACACCAGACCGACGCCCGCCACCTGCGAGATTTTCTGCGCGATGCGGTTGTCCACCATGTCCTGCACCTGCGTCATCGACATGGCGCTGGAGGTGACGGCCAGCGTCATAATCGGCGGATCGGCCGGATTCACTTTGCTGTAGGTCGGCGGGTAGGGCAGGTCGTTAGGCAGCAGGTTGCTGGCCGCATTGATGGCGGCCTGCACATCCTGTTCGGCGACGTCCAGCGACAGTTCAAGCTGGAATTGAAGCGTGATGACGGATGCGCCGCCGGCGCTTTGCGTCGACATCTGTTTTAGCCCGGACATCTGGCCGAACTGGCGCTCCAACGGCGCGGTAATCGCAGACGTCACCACATCGGGGCTGGCACCGGGATACAGGGTAATGACCTGAATCGTTGGGTAATCGACTTCGGGCAACGCGGATACCGGCAGCGCCCGATAGCCGATAATACCGGCCAGCAGAATGGCGATCATCAGCAGCGTCGTGGCGACCGGGCGCAGAATGAACAGGCGTGACGGCCCGCCGCCGCTGGCTGGAACGGTATCCTGCATCAGGATTTCTCCCCGGTGATGGCAGGCGTTTTCTCCGTCAGCGTTGAGGGCACGACTTCCACTTTCGCCCCTTCGGTCAGGCGGTCGATACCGTCAGTGACAACTTTCACATCGGCGTCTAATCCGGCCGTCACCACAACCAACTGGCCGTACTGAATACTGGTGGTAACCTGACGCTTACTGACTTCGTTTTTATCATTCAGAATCCAGACGAAACGGCCTTCATTCCCCATTTGCACGGCGGCGGAAGGGGCGACGACGGCGTTTTTCAGCGTATCGACCTTCATGCGGATATTCACGAACTGGTTCGGGAACAGAGCATCGTCCAGATTGTCAAAACGCGCCTTGAGTTTGATCGTGCCCGTGGTGGCGTCGATTTGGTTGTCCATGCTCAGCAGGATGCCCTGCGAGAGTTTCGTTTGATTGGCGCGATCCCAGGCTTCTACCACGGGCGGCTGGCCTGATTTCTGCGCGCTCAGAATGGTGGAAATTTCCGCTTCCGGTACGGTAAAGACGACATCAATCGGGTAGGTCTGTGTGATCACGACAAGGCCATTGGTGTCGCTGCTGGTGATATAATTCCCGACATCGACCTGCTTTAAGCCGATCCGACCGCTGATAGGCGCAGTGATCTTGCTGTAATCCAACTGGAGCTGTGCGCTGGCGACGGCACCTTCATCGGCTTTTAGCGTGCCTTCCGCCTGACGAACGGCGGCGGTCTGGGCATCCAGCTCCTGACGGGAGATCAGATTGGTTTTCACCAGTTGCTGGTAGCGTGCCAAATCCTGTTGAGCATTAGCCAGCACGGCCCGATCTTTTGCCAACTGCCCTTGTGCTTGCGTCAGTTCAACCTGAAAAGGACGAGGATCGATTTCTGCCAGCAGGTCACCAGCCTTAACCTGTTGCCCTTCCTGAAAGTGGAGCGCCATCAGTTGACCGTTCACCCTGCTGCGCAGCGTCACGGTGCTGGCCGCTGTCACGGTGCCTAAGCCGGACAGATAATAGGGCACGGAAGCGGATTGCGTCATCGCCGCCTGCACTGGGGCCAGCGTGCGCATAGCGGCGCGGCGTCCACCGCCACTGGTACTATTTCCCGAATGTGATGTACGGGCGGCATGCTGTTCACCTGCACCAGAAGCGGCAGGCGACGTCTGGGTAAAATGGCGCCAGATCAGCACGGCAATAGCGATAACGGCGGCAAGTACCAGCAGGCCTCGGATACGTTTGGCATTCATAGTGATGGATTACTCTCTCCAGGTTGCGCGGGAAGCACGGTGTACCCGTCATACTTCAAGCTGCACGTGCGTGCGTTGTCACTTTAGCAAGCAGGTTATGGGACCATGGCCTTATTTTACTAGTTTAAACAGGAGATGCCGGACAAAAATGAAGGAAATATGGAAGATATGTCAGGGTTTGTAGGGAAAAAAAACCGGCAGCGCGAGGCTGCCGGATAGAGATAAAAATTCTATAACACGATGAAGGGTTACAGCACCAGACCGGCGATAGCGGCGGAAAGGATGCTCACCAGCGTGGAACCGTAAACCAGTTTCAGACCGAAACGGGAAACCACGTTGCCCTGTTGCTCGTTCAGGCCTTTAATCGCGCCAGCAATAATCCCGATGGACGAGAAGTTGGCGAAGGAGACCAGGAACACGGACAGAATGCCCACGCTGCGTGGAGACAGTTCGCCTGCCACTTTTTGCAGTTCCAGCATCGCAACAAACTCGTTAGAAACCAGTTTGGTCGCCATGATGCTACCCACCTGCAGGGCTTCATTAGAGGGGATACCCATGATCCAGGCAAACGGGTAGAACGCGTATCCGAGGACTTCCTGGAAGCTGATGCCAAAAATGGCACTGAAAATCGCGTTGACCGCGGCAATCAGTGCGATGAAACCGATCAGCATGGCTGCCACGATAACGGCGACTTTAAAGCCCGCCAGAATGTATTCGCCCAGCATTTCAAAGAAGCTCTGATTTTCATGCAGATTACCCAACTGCAATTCCGGCTCTTCACCGACTTTGTAGGGGTTAATCAGCGACAGCACGATGAAGGTACTGAACATGTTCAGAATCAGCGCAGCAACGACGAATTTGGCATCCAGCATAGACATGTACGCCCCGACGATAGACATCGACACGGTCGACATGGCAGTTGCGGACATGGTGTACATGCGCTTTTCAGACATCTTGCCCAGAATATCTTTATAGGCAATGAAGTTTTCGGACTGGCCGAGAATCAGTGAACTGACGGCGTTAAAGGATTCCAGTTTACCCATGCCGTTCACTTTGGACAGGAGCGTACCAATGGCGCGGATGATGATCGGCAGCACTCTAATGTGTTGCAGGATACCGATCAGCGCGGAAATGAAGACGATAGGGCAGAGCACTTTGAAGAAGAAGGAAATCAGGTTCTTCTCACTATTCACCATGTCACCGAATACGAAGTCCGTCCCCTGGCCTGCAAATCCGAGTAATTTGTCGAATACCGCTGCGAATCCTTTGACGACACCTAACCCAATGTTTGAGTACAGGAAGAAGTAAGCAAGCAGAATTTCGATGACGAGTAGCTGAATAATAAAACGAATACGAATGCTTTTACGATCGCGGCAGACAAGCAGCGCCAGCGCCGTAACAACAACCAGCGCCAGAATAAATTGCGCGATATGGGACAGGGACATGTGTGCTCCAAATATGAGGCAGGCCAAATTTTCCACGTCATTTTATGTAACGCGTGCATTAAAAATGAGAGGAAGAACGCAAAAAAACAATTATACCTTGGGATTTTATCTAAACTAAATGCTACGTCTCGTTATTCGCACTTTTCTGGTCATTCATTATTCTTATCCCAAACGGAAAGTGGCATTGCCCTGCTTTAGGTTGCAGGTTGGCGAGTATTTTTATGATGTTTTCTGCATGATTCAAAAGGAGAGTGATTATGTCAGTATCAAATACCACACGTGAGCTTGGACGTTCTGGGATCGTGGTTCCACCTTTCTCGTTCGGCGGTAATGTCTTTGGCTGGACGGTTGACCAGCCGACATCATTCAGTCTGCTGGATGCGTTGCTGGCGCATCGGCTGAATTTTATTGATACCGCCGATGTTTATTCGCGCTGGGCACCCGGTAATCAGGGGGGGGAATCTGAAACGATCATCGGTAACTGGCTGAAAAAAAGCGGCCAGCGTGACAAGGTCATTATCGCGACCAAGGTGGGGATGGACTTGGGGGACGGCAAGAAAGGGCTGTCTCCTCGCTATATTCGTCAGGCGGTCGAGGCTTCATTACAGCGTTTGCAAACGGACTATATCGATCTCTATCAGGCACACACGGACGACAAAGATACGCCACTGGAAGAAACGCTGGCCACGTTTGATGCGCTGATTAAAGAGGGAAAAGTGCGCGCGATTGGCGCGTCTAACTACAGCGCGACACGTCTGGCTGAGGCGCTGAAAATTAGTAAAGCCAACCATCTGGCACGTTATGAAACGCTGCAACCGGAATACAACTTGTACGATCGACAAGGCTATGAAGCCGCGCTGGAACCGCTGGTGCGCGAACAAGGGATCGGGGTCATTAACTATTATTCGCTGGCGAGTGGGTTCTTGTCTGGCAAGTATCGTCAGCCGAAGGATGCCTCGAAAAGTGCGCGCGGACAGGGCGTGGTAGAGAAATACCTCAACGAGCGCGGCCGCACCATTTTGGAGGCATTGGATAGCGTGGCGAATGCACACCAGACGACGCCGTCGCAGGTGGCGCTGGCCTGGTTGATTGCACGTCCGAGTATTACCGCCCCGATCGCCAGCGCGACATCGCTGGAGCAGGTAGCTGAACTGGCGAGCGCCACGCGACTGGTGCTGCCGGCAGAAGATATTGAGTTGCTGAATCGCGCGAGTCGTTATTAGGAAGCGGCTTTCTTCGTCACATTTTATGCAGGCTTGGAAATGGTTTCGTGCGCCACAAATGTCGTGACTTATGATGACCTTGTTGTTATCCGGCGTAAAAAATTATGCATCGGTAGGCTTGACCGCCGAGTGAGCGGCATGGACGCCGCGAAAGCCAGTGCCGCGTCTGGAACGCGTCACTGGCGGCTCGATTAGCGGGCATGAATACCGATGGGACCGCGTAGCGGCATAATTTCCGCCAAAAGCCTAGGGGTCACGGGGCGAGTGGCGTTTGAGCCGCCCCGTGTCGGGCGCGTGCTAGGAGGTAGCATGAAAATGACGGTATTATCGCGCACGAAACTGCCCCAATAGTGGCATAGAAACAGCGACCAAGCAGGTTTAAAACCGCTACCGCGCTTCTGCGCCATCATCCTCAAACCAGGCGGCCAGTTCGCGGCGCAGGTTATCCGACTGTGTGCCGAAAATAGCCTGTACCTGATGACCGACGATGATCACGCCGATAGCGCCCAGTTTTTGCAGACTGTCGCTGTTAACCAGCCGCAGGCTGTGAACCTCGACGCGCAGGCGGGTGATGCAGGCATCCAGACTGACGATATTTTCTTTGCCGCCAAAGGCGGTTACCAACTGCTGCAAGTTTTCTTTGTCTAGCGGTGAAGCGATTTCAATCTCGGTAATTTGCTTACCCAACATTGACGCGAACAATTTCCGAAAATTGTGAATCTTGCCCATCGTAGTCACCTCTTCGTTTGTTTATCAGCGTGCGTATGATAATGCGGTTCACGTAACATTACTGTTAGGCGACACACGGTGATGAGGTTTCGTCGGAATACCTATCACCGTGACCGCCCGTGCTTAACCGGCAAGCAGGCGTATTTTTACTGCAACGCGCGGCGTAGGATCCGACAGCCGTAGCCTGACAGGTCGATAGACCCTGAAAGCGTGCTACCGGTGGTCATTTCTTCGTAGGTGGCAGGCAGCGTGACCTGCTGCGGCGTTGCCGTGTAGTTCTGTACGAAGATAAATTCACTTTCCCCGTCATCGCGACGATGGGCGACAATCCCGTAAGGCAGATCGGTCGGCAGCGCACGCGGTAAATCCAGCGCCTGTATCAGCGTGGTGAAGAAATCCCGCTGGAAGGCGAGGTCGTTGCGTGAGGCGATGTAATAGGCCTTACCCTCGCCGTAATCATTGACTGTAACGGCGGGACGCCCGGCATAGAAATCGCTGTCATAGGTCGCCAGCGCTCGCGCACCCTCAAGGTGAATCAGCTCGCACAGGTGCGTGACCTGATACGGACCGACCAGACGCTGCTCGTTACCGCTCAGGCCGCTGATGCTGTTGCTTTCATGATCGTACAGCCCGTCAATTTCTTCCGCCCAAATGCCCATGATAGGACGAAGCGGCCCAGGGAAACCGTTCAGATGGCACAGATCGGTTTCGTTGACGACGCCAGACCAGTAGGTGGTAACGAAGCGGCCGCCCTGTTTGACGAATGCATCGACGCGTTCGGCAAAGCCATCGCGTACCATGTAGAGCATCGGTGCAATCACAAGCTGATAGCCGCTGAGATCGACATCGGCGTTGATGATATCCACCGCCACGCCCTGTTCCCAGAACGTACGATAATGCTCGGTGACGGTTTTTTCATAGAACAACCCCGCGTTACGCGGCCCTTGAGCGTTGTCCATCGCCCAGCGGCTTTCCCAGTCGAAAATGATGGCGACTTTGGCGTCAACCCGGCTGCCTGCCACCGGTGCGAGTTTGTTGAGTATGTCACCCAATTCCTGTACTTCACGCCCGACGCGGGTGTCGATATGTCCGACATGATCGACGACGGCACCGTGGAATTTCTCAACGGAACCGCGGCTCTTACGCCACTGGAAATACTGTACGGAGTCTGACCCGTGCGCGACAGCCTGAAGCGAAGACAGGATGTGCATTCCCGGCTTTTTCAGTTTGCTGATCGGCTGCCAGTTGGTCAGGCTCGGCGTTGACTCCATCAGGTAGAAAGGCTTCCCGCCTTTCAGCGTACGCATCAGGTCGTGATACATCGCGGTATAGGCACCCAGCGTGCAATCATCTTCCGCGTTATGCCACAGCGGATAGCTGTCCCAGGAGATGAAGTCGATTACCTTCGCCAACTGCCAGTAGTCGTAATCATAGAAGTATTCCATGAAGTTCGTCGTGGTTGGCAGAGACGGATTTTCGGCCTTGAGCGGGGCAATTTCTGCGGCACAGAAATCGCTGACCTGTGAGGTGTTAAAGCGTTTCCAGTCCAGATTCAGGCCGTGAATGGAGACTTCACCAATGGGCGACGGCGGTTCTAGCTGTGACCAATCGGTGTAGGTATGGCTCCAGAAGCTGCTCCACCACGCTTTATTCAGCGCGTCTATCGTGCCGTAGCGGGCTTTTAGCCAGTTCTGGAAGGTACTGCGGCAGGTATCACAGTGGCATTCGCCGCCGTATTCGTTGGAAATATGCCAGCCGATCACCGCAGGATGATGTGAATAACGTTTTGCCAGCTGGGTGTTGATTTGTTTCACTTTTTCGCGATAGTTCGGCGAGCTCAGGCAGTGATTGTGGCGACCGCCGTGCAGTGCCCGTACGCGGTTGCTACCTACGCGCAGCACGTCGGGGTATTTCTGCGACAGCCAGGCAGGGCGCGCCCCGCTGGGCGTGGCCAGAAAAACGAAAATACCGTTGGCATACAGCGTGTCGAGGATGCTGTCCAGCCAGCCAAATTCGTAGCGACCTTCTTCCGGTTCAAGCCCGGACCAGCTGAAAATCCCCACGGACATGACGTTGCACTGGGTCTGCTTCATCATTTCAATGTCTTTTTCCAGCACTTCCGGGTTATCCAGCCATTGGTCAGGGTTATAGTCAGCACCGTGTAGCAGAACAGGGACTTTGCTGCTTAGCGGGGGGAATTTGAACATCGTTCTCTCCTAAACGGGTTGTCAACGTGTTGAATTCGGTTTACGGCTTAAACGCTTTGATGGAAGGCAGGACGTTGCCTTTGCAGTCGAACAGCGCCTGATTTTCTCGCGCGTTGCCTTCTTTCCATTCGTCGTTGTTGTATTTCATACCGGCTTTCGTCGCCCAGGTTGCGCCGGGAGTCGGCAGCCAGATCGGCTCCCAATAGAAGATGCCTTTGCCGCGTTGATTGGGGACGTTGATGATGCTTTGCATCAGATCGTGCAGGTAGTTGGCCTGACCCTGTACGGAAGCCGGATAGCCACCCGCATCCTGCTCTTTTTGCTGGAAGCTGTTCTCCGCGTTATCGCAGTTTTCCAGCGTATAGGCGTAGGCGGCTTCCACCACGATGATGTCTTTATTGTAGCGTTTGGTGACGTCGTTCATGTTGTACTGCAACGCGCTGATAGGGCCGTTCCAGTAGGTGTAGAACGAGGCACCGATGACATCGAATGGCACATTGCGTTTGACGATTTCATCGAACCACCAGATAAAGGTGTCGTTTTTGGTGCCTTCTGCCAGATGCAGCATGATCTTAACGTTATTCGCGCCCTGTACGTCCTTAACGCCCTGAATACCGGCTTTCAGCAGTGCCGCGAGACGATCGAATTCGCCACCGCCCTGACCCCAGCTTTTTCCTTCCGGCCACAGCATCCCGCCGTTTAGTTCGTTACCGATCTGCACCATATCCGGCATGACGCCTGCTTTCTGGAATTCGCTAATGGTGGCTTTGGTGTAGTCATGTACGGCCGTTGTGAGCTGCGTTATGTTCAGGCCAGACCAGGCTTTAGGCTTGTTTTGGTGAGCCGGATCGGTCCAGAAATCGCTGTAGTGGAAATCCAGCAGCACTTTCATACCGTTCGCTTTGGCGCGCTTAGCCAGCGCCAGCGTGGTCGCCAGATCGTTGTTACCGCCGCCGTAGGCGTTGCCCGCCGCATCTTTCGGATCGTTCCAGATACGCAGTCGGATGTAGTTAATCCCGTTCTCTTTCAGAATCAGCATGGCGTCTTTCTGTTTGCCGTGCTCGTCATAAAATTTTCCGCCGTGCTTTTCCACCTCGTTCAGCATGGAAATATCCGCGCCCTTAATGAAGTCGGCAGGGACGTTCGTCAATTTATTGATTGTCACATTCTCAGCAGCATACAGGGCTTGCGGCAGGGAGAAGGTCAGCAGGCCCGTTGCGAGCATGGCAGCCATCAGTACGCGTTTTTTCATTTTCATTTTACGTTCCTGGAGTTGTACAGATGTTGAATAATTACCCTTTGGTCCCGCCTGAGGTCAGGCCGGAGACAAAGTACTTTTGCAAGGAAAGATAAAGAATGGCGACCGGCACCGCGATCAGCACGGCTCCCGCGGCGTAGGTGGTGTAGCTCGCCCCCATTTTCTGTGCGACCAGGTTGTACAGCCCGATGGGGAGCGTGTACTGATCCGGCGTACGCAGAATGGTGCTGGAGAGAATGAAGTCGCCCAGCGGACCGGTAAATGAGAACAGGGCAATCACCGCGATGATCGGCTTGGACAGCGGCATAATGATCTCAATAAAGATGCGGAAGTTGCCTGCGCCGTCCATCCGTGCGGACTCATCCAGATCTTTCGGAATGGCATCCAGATAGCCTTTCATCAGATAGGTATTCATCGGGATCATCCCGCCGACGTAAACCAGTACCAGCGCAATATGACTGTTCACCAGCCCTAACATCTGCGCCAGCACGAAGATGGCAATCAGTGCCGAGAACTGCGGGATCATCTGCAATAGCAGAAACAGCATCAGCCCGTTCTGGCGACCGCGAAAGCGGAAACGGGAGAAGGAATACGCGGTGAAACTGACGCTGACGAGCGTCAGAATCATGGTCAGGAAACTGATTTTCATCGAGTTCCAGTACCAGGCGGCGTAGTCAATCTGGCCGTTAAACAGCTCCTCATAGTGAATGAAGGAGAAGTTATCCGGGATGATTGACGTATTGAGCAGGCTGCTGCCGGGATTCAACGACGCGCCTACCGTCCAGATCAGTGGATAGATAATGATGATGGCGACTATCGTCAGCAGCAGGTAGGTCAGGCCGAGTTTGATAAAATTCTGGCGTTTAACGCTGTGTTTTTTCATCTGCGCGCTTTCCTATGCCATGTTGTCTTGTTTGAAGGAATTGGTGGCGCGGAACTGCCACAGCGCGATTCCCACGACAAAGATCGACAGCAGAATGGTGATGCTGGCTGCGATCGCATATTGGGAAGAAGACATGGTCAGCTTATAAATCCAGGACACCAGAATATCCGTTCCGCCAGCGTTGGAACCGATTACTGCCGGTCCACCGTTGTTGAACAGATAGATGATGTTGAAATTATTAAAGTTGAACGTGTACTGCGTGATGATGATCGGCGCAATGGAGTAGAGCACCAGCGGAAGCGTGATGGTGGTCAGCTTGTACCAACTGCTGGCGCCGTCAATCGTCGCGGCCTCGTACAAGTCGTCAGGAATCGCCTGCAAGACGCCGGTGGTCATGGCGAACACAAACGGGAAACCTAACCACGTTTGCATCAAAATCAGTGCGGTCTTGGTCCAGAACGGATCGGTCATCCACGCCTTGGGTTCAATCCCCAGCGCAGCCAGAATGCCGTTATTAATTACGCCAAAGGTTTCGTTAAACATCCCCGCGAAGACCAGAATGGTGACGAAACCCGGTACTGCCCACGGCAGGATCAGGATGGTGCGGATGAGTGGTTTGAAACGCAGGCCTTTTTGGTTCACCAGAATCGCCAATAGGATGCCCACGGCGCACTGAAGCGTGGTCGCAATCAGCGTCCAAATAACCGTCCATTGCAGCACGTCAAAGAACGTCGATCGCCAGAGATCGAGCCGGAAGATGTTGATAAAGTTCTTCATCCCGACCCAGTCGACCAGCTTGGCGGGTGGCGTGTGGTAGAGGTCGTAATTGGTAAAGGCGATGGAAAAACCGAAAATAATCGGGAAAACCACGACAAATACCAGCAGGATGAAGCCGGGCGTGATCATCAGATAAGGGAAGCCTTCGCTCAGCAGCATCTGATATTGCTTCTTCACGCTGTTCAACGGCAGACCTTTATCGCGTCGGGTGCCGCACACATAGGCATCGCGCAGGCTGCAATAGTAAACACCGACGCCAAAAGCAGCGACGATCAGGCTGATAATGCCTTTTGCCAGCAGAAAAATAGAGTGATCGCGCGGTAGCTCGGTGCCCAGCGTAATCAGCCCCCACGCGCCGTTTCGCAGGAAATCATGGAATATGCTGATGAAGCAGACCATGACGATAAAGAAAAACGCGCCTTTGACGATCTGACGGTTATAAATCTGCCCAAGGCCGGGGACGAGCGCCAATAATACCGCTGTTCTGGCATGGCGACGTCCTCTCTCTTGTGGCGCAAGGCCGCTGGCGTTGACGGTCACATCTACCTCCATTTTCTTAAAAACATGGGTATCCCCACACCCCGAAATTTATTGGGGGAAAAGGAGGAAACCCATGTTGACCCACGGTGGAGCAGGGGATTACTGGTTACTGTGGTTAGCTTCGATCTGCATTTTTATGACTTTCACGGCGGATTCCAGCGCCGCTTTGGTGTCCTGCTTGCTGGTCACGCTCAGTTGCAGCGCGCTGTTCGCTGGCGTCCAGACTTCCTGCATTTCCGGTACGCTCGGCATAGGAACGGCATAGCCAGACTGGATCGCGACAGCACGGGATTTTTCGTCATCCTTAATCAGCGGATCGTCAATCAGCGCGGCGATCGGTGGGATTTCACCAGTTAACTGGAAGCGAACTTTGGCGTATTCAGGCTGATTGATGAACTCAATGAATTTCTGCGCTAACGCTTTGTTTTTGGAGTAGGTAGAAATGCTGTAGCCTTTCACGCCCAGCAGCGAACGTGGATGCTCACCGTTTGGCAGCAGCGGCAGTGGCGCCACGCCATAGTTTACGCCGGCGTTCTTGTACGGCTGGAACGCCCACGGGCCGGTAATGACGGCGGCGGCCTTTTTCTCGGTAAACAGAGAATCGATGGCGTTAGCGCCGGTTTCACCGACGATGCCTGGTGGGAACAGGCCATCGGCATAGAATTTCTTGATGTAGTTCACCGCATCGATGGTGGCTGGCTTATCCAGACCGATATCTTTTACATTCGGTGAACCGTTGCTGTTCTGTCCGAAAATGTAGCCGCCCATTCCGGCGATGACGCCATAGGCGTAATAAATTTCGTCAAATTTTGCCAGCAGGCCGTAGCGGCCTTCCGCTCGTTGCTGTTTGGAGAAGGTGAACAGGTCGTCGAATTTTTCCGGCGGCTGCGGCATCAGGTCTTTGTTGTACACCAGCACGGTGGTTTCAACGGCTTTCGGCACGCCGTACAGCTTCCCGTTATAGGTCTGGGCTTCCAGAGCCGGTTTGGTGAAGCTCGACAGGAACGTCTGATCCAGTTTCAGTTCGCTAATCAACCCCTGAACGACGGCGGTGCCCACCTGATCGTGCGGCATGACAATCACATCCGGGCCGATACCCGCCGGGCCGTCCAGACGGAGTTTCTCAATCTGCTGAGCATAAGGCGTTTCCAGCACAGTGATTTTGACATTATTCTGTTTTTCAAAGGCTTTGATCGCATCGGCGATGCCGTCGGATTTCTTGATATCTTCCCATACCAGAAGCGTTTTATCGGCTGCCAGCGCTGATTTGCTGAGTACGCCAGTGATACCCAGTGAAATCATAATGACGGTGGTCAGTGTTTTCATTTTCATCATTAATCCTCAAAGCCCTGGTGGGCCCATCATGGTCGGAAATCGTCGCGTACTCTGTTCTCTTTTGCCCTTTTTGCGGCCTCTGTGCGGTGTTGGTGTAACGTTACACCGCACGGCACGACAAAGCAGGAAATGAAGCATCTGACGGTACGTGTTTTCTGGTCATCGTCTCTGTATGGCGGCTGGCGCTTTATTGCGCGTTTGCCACAATGTAGGGTAACGGTTACACCAGTTGCGATTACATTAAGCAGAGTGCGCCACGTCTGCCAGCGAAACATGTAAAGGCTGTGATCTCATGCACAAAAGTAACCCCCTGTTTGTGCAAACGGTTACACCATGCTGTTATATTGAGATTATGACCAGCGTACAGGCCAGCCTGACCAGATGTTGACGCGTCTGGAAGGGCTGTCGAGCCATTTTGAGTGGGTGAGCATCAGGCTATCTCGACTCAACGCTTATATACTGAAAAGTAAAATTATCAAGAGGTTACCGTTATGGCGTCTATCCAGTTGGATAAAGTGAGTAAGCATTTTGGCAAAACGATTACGCTTCACGATGTGAATCTGACGATTGCAGATGGTGAGTTCGCTGTTTTTGTCGGGCCCTCTGGCTGTGGTAAGTCGACGTTGCTGAGAATGATTGCCGGGCTGGAAGATGTCACGGGCGGTGAAATCATGATTGATGATGCGGTGGTCAATGATGTCGCCCCCGCTCACCGTGGCGTTGCGATGGTGTTTCAATCTTATGCGCTGTATCCGCACATGACCGTCGCTGAGAATATGGGCTATGGCCTGCGCGTGAATGGCGTACCGAAAGACCAGATTAAGCACCAGATCGAGATGGTGGCGAAGACACTGCAACTGTCTCATCTGCTTGAGCGCAAGCCGAAAGAGCTGTCCGGCGGCCAGCGCCAACGTGTGGCGATCGGGCGCGCCATCGTGCGTAATCCGAAAGTGTTCCTGTTTGATGAACCGCTGTCGAACCTGGATGCTGAGCTGCGTGTGGATATGCGGTTACATATTGCCAAGCTGCATCAGGAATTGAAAACGACGATGATCTACGTGACGCACGATCAGGTCGAGGCCATGACGCTGGCGGATAAAATCGTGGTCATGAATTACGGCAAAGTTGAGCAGGTTGGATCGCCGATGGCGCTTTATTATCATCCGGTTAATCAGTTTGTAGCGGGTTTTATCGGTTCGCCGAAAATGAACTTCCTGCCTGCGCAGGTGATCGACTGGACGCCGGAATGCCTGACGGTGAATATTGCCGAACAGCTACAGCTTGAACTGCCGGTTCGTACTGGCGAATTGCGCGTTGGCAGCACGGTAACGCTGGGGCTGCGGCCGGAACATGTGTCACCGGAAGGCGAGGGCATTCGCTTGTCATTCGGCTGTGAGGTTGTCGAGCGTTTAGGTAACAGTACCTACCTGTTCGGCCAATGCTGCGGGATTGATAACTTCAAACTGCTGCTGGCGGGCGACAGTGCCTTCAAGCCTTATGAGCATATTGAGGTGTTCTTCTCCCCGAATAACTGTCTGGTGTTCAACGCCGATGGTTTGCGTATCAGCGCCTAGTTAAGCAGCGGCATCGCTGAATCTCAGCCCAAATCCCTACTAAACATAAACAGCGCCCTTAGCGGGTGCTGGCTTTGCTTCCGCTGTCTACGGCCTCTTGTAGAAACTGTTTTTCTTTATGCTGATGCGGTGTAAGTGTTTCGGGCGTGTTAGGCATCTTATTTCTCTGTAACATCGTTACACGCCCGACAAGGCGCGCTCAATCGCCGCAGCGCCTTGACCACTGGCTTTTCGGCGTGATTCGCGCCGCTATGCGGTTCCTTCGGTGTTCATGTCCGCTGCTCGGACCGCCTGCGACGTGCTCCCGGCACGGCGCAGGCTTTCGCGGCGTCCATGCCGCTCATCCGACGGCCATGTACACCTCAGCGCGACTTTTTACGCCGATATAAGAAAAACAGCGAGTGCGTAGATATCGGAAACGGAAAAAGGCCTTCTACCGAAGGCCTTTTGGGAAATGCCCGGCGGGAATGATGAGCCCGCCGGGCTGAGGGTTAGAGCCGTATTACCACCAGGCTTCTGCCTGAATACCGAAGTTCACTGCATTGCTGCGATCGTCGTTGAAGCGGTTTTTGTTTTCGTTCCCGCCGTTCAGGTAAGAAACAAAGAAGCGCAGTTCCGGGCGGGTCAGCATCGGAATATCGGCGCTGAAGGCGTGGGCCAGCGTGTATTTTTGGCCGCTATATTTGCTTTCCGTACCGCTCGTCCAGCTATCTTTTTTCTGATAGGCACCCGCTTCCAGATAGGTTTTCTGGTTCTTGGTCCAGGCATATTGGCCGCGACCTACCGCTGACAATAATTCTGTGCTGTCGCGCCAAAGGCTGATTTCATCCGCTTTGCCGTAGGTCAGAACATGGCTAAGAGAAATAGCATCGGTGATCGGCAGGTCACCGGCCTGAATGACGCGGTAGCCTTTGGCGTTGTCGTTGATGCTCCAGACGTCATACCAGCCGCCGCCCTGATCGACCATGTTGTGCGCCAGCCCTTTGTCGGCATATTGCAGCACCAGTTTCTGGCTGGATTTGAGGCCAGAGAAGTAGTGGCTGAGTTCACCCGTGATCATCATCGAGTTTTTAGGATCGAATTTTTGGCCTTCTGCGAGGAAGATATTTTTCTGAGTGTCCGCTTCATTCGGCATCGCGTAGGAGATACCGAACTCTGTCCACGCGCCGTCCCACGGCTTCCAGCCTGCATAGCGTGCATCCAGATAGTTGATATTCAGATCGTCATAGGTGTCTCTTCTGGATGTACATTCCTGACTGTTCTGGCTGTTGCTACAGTCGACGTTCATGTTTTCTGCATCGGCGCGGATCCAGGCAAACGAGAACGCGCCTTCACCGGCTTTGACGTTTTCGATCCCCGCACCTGCACCGGAGATATTCCAATATTTGGTATCAATGATGTGCAAGTCATGGCGCTGGTAGTAACGTTTCCCCGCCCAGACCGTGGCATCCGGCAGTCCAGGTACAAAGCCTTTCGCCTGAAGATTCAACTGGCGTAAACCAAACTCGGCATCGTCATCCTTTGTCGTTTCATTATCGTTCGAGCCATTTGAGAACATGGAAATCATACTGTCGAAGTAAAACGTTTTCCCATTTTCGTTATACAGCTGCTGCCCTAATTGGATTTCGCCGTAGGTGTCATCTTCGTTACCTAATCTTCCCACATAATTTTTATCGGCAGTTTGTTGTTTCCCGTGGTTTGATACACCCACGCCAGAACGGAAGTACCCTGAAAAATCAACAGAATAAGAAGGAGTTGCCAGCATTGCCAAACTCAGCGCAATGGACGTTGTCAGCAGTTTTCTTTTCATAATATACCTTTCGCTTATTCGGGTAAGAATGTGGATGTTCCAAATAACATGACGTGAACGGAGGTAAAACGCTTCCACTCATGGCGAGGGATTATGGGGGAATAAAACGGTGCGTGACATGATTGTTCTCACAAAATACAAAAGAGTTACACCAAAATTTACACTGAATTAACGATGTTACAGGCTACGTTTTGCATATTTGTTAGTCTTATTGTGATGTTATTCGCTAGGTAATGCTGTGTAACTGGTTACAAATTTTGTCTGTATACTTCAAATACAGCATAAAATTTTTTTATAGCAGAGTCGGAAACGTTGCATAAAAAGTGTGGCGCGATGCCGAATAGGAAACGTTTCTGGAAAATAGAGAAAGATATCTGATGAAGGGAAACAGAAAACAAGAGGGTTCAGAAGCACCACTTGTCTGATGCGAGGACGTTCGGTATCAGGCAAGTGGTGTCGATAAACGGTGGTTACTTCTTACGGGTTGGGGGGCTGACGGAATGGCGGCGTACCAGCGTCGGGCTAAACATGTTCGTGGTTTCGCTAAGCTCTTTACCGTGGGATAACGCGATGGCAAGTTCTGCCGCCTGAATGGCCATGGCGGAAACCGGATAGTGCACGGTTGTCAGGCGAGGACGAAGGTAACGGGCGATCAATACGTCATCAAATCCCACTACCGACATATCCTGCGGTACACTGATGCTGTTGTCGCTCAGGACTGAAAGGGCGCCCGCGGCCATAGAATCGTTATAGCACACCACCGCCGTCATATTGCCGCCTCGGCTCAGCAGTTCCATCATGGCGGCTTCGCCGCCCACTTCGTCCGGTGAGGCGCGCGCAATGAGCCGTTCATCCCGTGGGATGCCATGCTCTTGCAGCGCATCCATATAACCTTGCAGGCGATCGGTGGAGTCGGAAATTTGGTGATTCGAACAGAGGAACCCGATCTTCTGGTGCCCTTCCTGAATTAAATGACGCGTTGCCAGCCAGGAACCATAGCGATCATCGAGCGCAACACAGCGGTTTTCATAGCCGGGCAAAGTACGGTTGATCAGCACCATATCAGGAATGTGACTCATCAAGGCAGCCAGTTCTTCATCTGAGAGCATTTTTGCATGCACGATAAGCCCCGCACAGCGGTGACGAATCAACTGCTCAATGGCTTTCTTTTCCTGCTCGGCATTGTGATAGCCGTTGCCAATCAACAGGAAATTGCCGGTTGCCTGGGCAATTTGTTCGACAGATTTAACCATCGTCCCAAAAAAGGGATCGGAGACATCTGCAACAACCAGCCCCATAGTTTCTGCACTCTGGTGCGCGAGCGCTCTGGCATTGGCGTTCGGATGATACTGTAGTTCCGCCATGGCCTTGTGTACGGCTTCCCTTGAGGCGGTACTGGCTTTGGGCGAATTATTAATTACGCGCGAAACCGTAGCGACTGATACACCTGATAGACGAGCGACATCCTTTATTGTGGCCATTGGCATTCCTGAACGGTCAAATGTGTTATCCCCGCCATACTTCAAGCTGCATATCTTTAGGCCTTCCAGCAAGCCGAATTATTTAGGGTATTAAGGCGAGTCGTCGCCTAGTGCACAAGTTAAAAGAAAAAATCGATTACTTAATATTTATAAATGTACAGGTTTTTGGGTGATGTTACCTATCCGACCTCCTTGCCTTTTTGATCCAGACCGTACTTATGTGATCGCTATCAACAATCATCGGTCATTTCTCTCTTCCAAAATACCATTCTGAGGTTTAAATTTAGGGTAACCGATTACACTTATGTGATGGCTAAACGATAGCGAACTATCGGTATTCGGCTTTTTTACAGCTATTTTATCCATAATATATAGTGAAACTGATTACATTTAGGGGTTTTTCTGGCTGTGTTTACCGGCTGGCCGGATGCCTCTTCCAGGCCGCTGACGGGCTGTTAGCGCCATACAATTGGCCGCGGATGGTGACGCCGTTGTACCGAATTTGTGTTTTGTATTGAGGAATAGCTTATGCAGTTTGAGCCAACTGAACATCCGCATCGTCGTTTCAATCCGCTGAAAGGTGAGTGGATTCTGGTTTCGCCACATCGCGCGAAGCGCCCCTGGCAGGGACAGCAGGATGAACCGGATCGTTCCACGCCGCCGTCTTACGATCCGACCTGCTACCTGTGTGCGGGCAACAAACGCATTACTGGCGATATCAACCCGCACTATCAGGGCACCTTTGTTTTTACGAATGACTTCTCGGCACTGATGGAAGAGACGCCGGATGCACCGTCGGGTGACGACGAGCTTTTCCGCGTTCAGCAGGCCCGTGGTATCGGCCGCGTCATTTGTTTTTCTCCCGATCACAGTAAAAGCCTGCCGCAACTTTCGCTGCCAGCGCTGAAAGTGGTGATTGATACGTGGAGCGATCAAACCGAGGAACTGGGCAAGCGGTATCCGTGGGTTCAGGTTTTTGAGAATAAAGGAACGATGATGGGGTGCTCGAATCCCCATCCGCACGGGCAGGTTTGGGCTAATGACTTCCTGCCGAATGAAGTACAGCGTGAAGATGATCAGCAGCGCGTCTATTTCTTACGTCATGGTTCGCCGTTACTGCTGGACTACGTTCGCCGCGAACAGGCTGACGGCTCGCGCATCGTGGTGGAAACAGATCATTGGCTAGCGGTTGTCCCTTATTGGGCGTCGTGGCCGTTTGAAACGCTGGTCCTGCCCAAGTTCGCCGTACAGCGGTTGCCACAGTTGAATGACGTTCAGCGTGACGATCTGGCGCTGCTCCTGAAAAAGCTGACCAGCCGTTACGACAACCTGTTCCAGTGTTCATTTCCCTACTCGATGGGGTGGCATGGCGCGCCATTTAAAGATGGCGACATTGCGCACTGGCAACTGCATGCCCATTTTTATCCTCCGCTATTACGTTCCGCCAGCGTGCGCAAATTTATGGTTGGCTATGAAATGCTGGCCGAAGCACAGCGTGATCTGACGGCAGAGCAGGCCGCTGAACGTTTACGCAGCGTGAGTGATATCCATTTTCGTGAGCAAATTTGAGGTCATTTTATGAGCCGTATTGATTCTCTACGTCAGTTAACCGAGTCTGTTTTTGTCCGATTATTTGGCTATGCGCCGCACGCGGCTATTCAGGCTCCCGGCCGGGTCAACCTGATTGGTGAGCACACCGACTATAACGATGGTTTTGTCTTGCCTTGTGCTATCGATTACCAAACGGTAGTCAGCGCGGCGGTACGTCAGGATGGTATCGTACGGGTGGTGGCGGTGGATTTTGACAACCAGCAGGATGAATTCGATCTCGCCAACGCGATCGTGCCTCATCCAGAATATATCTGGGCTAACTATATCCGCGGCACGGTGAAATTTTTGCTGGCGCGCGGCCTGCCGCTCAGCGGCATGGATATGGTGGTTTCCGGCAATGTGCCTTCTGGCGCAGGGCTAAGCTCATCAGCCTCGCTGGAAGTGGCGATCGGGCAGACGTTCAAAGAGCTGAATAATCTGGACATCAGCCAGTTGGATATTGCGTTAAACGGGCAGCAGGCGGAAAACGATTTTGTCGGCTGTAGCTGCGGCATTATGGATCAGTTTATTTCCGCTCAAGGGCGTGCGGGGCAGGCGATGTTGATCGACTGCCGCTCTCTGGAGGGACGCGCGGTGCGTATGCTCGACGGCGTTGATGTTCTGATCGTGAACTCTAACGTGCGTCGTGGGTTGGTGGACAGCGAATACAACACGCGTCGCCAGCAGTGTGAAGCGGCAGCGCGTCACTTTAACGTTAAAGCGCTGCGTGATGTTTCACTGTCGCAGTTTGAAGCGGGAATCGAGGGGCTGGATCCGGTAGCGGTACGCCGTGCGCGACATGTTATTACCGAGAACCGCCGTACGCTGGAAGCGGCTGATGCGCTGGCGCGTCAGGATGCTCACCGTTTGTTTACGCTGATGGCGGAATCCCATGTCTCCATGCGCGAGGATTTTGAAATCACCGTGCCGCCGATCGATACACTGGTCGCGCTGATTCAGGATTATGTCGGCGAGCGGGGCGGTGTGCGCATGACTGGCGGTGGTTTCGGCGGCTGCATTGTCGCCCTTATCCCTTCAGCGCTGACTGACGAAGTCAAACAGGTGATTGAACGTGAATATCCGGCGCGCACCGGGCTTCAGCCGTCCATCTATCTGTGTCAGGCATCCGGCGGTGCCAGGCGCGTAAGCTAAGTTCTGGCTGGGGAAAGGTGAGGGGAACCTCACCTTTTCAGTTTATTGTCGAACTTGTGGGGAAATAGAGACATTAACATCACGGTTAAGCTGGCGCAGAGCTAGCTCTATCGTTTCAACTTTTGATGAATGTTCAACGTCCAAAAGGCGATCGATTTGCGGACCTTTTTGGCCTAACCGTCTGGCAAGTTCAGCTTTGCGCGTTCCTGTTTCAATCATTGCATTATGTAATGCTGCCTTCATCGTCACTAATACTGGGATCGTGACAACGTGCTCTCCTGCTATTGGCGCGCTAGCGTAAGGAACAGGGCGGCGTTCTTCAATTTCGATGGCTATGGCGGTAACAATTCCGTCAACAGATTCCAGAAGGGCTGAGTCAACGGAGTCACCAACCGAATTCATTAATGGCAAATCGCGGCAAGAAACCACGTATTGTCCGGTTACTTCGTCGAGTTCCAGTTTTACGGGATAGTTGAACATACTTTTACCTCTAAATGGGGTTTCCCCCTATGTAACGAGAATCGCACTTACATAGATTATAGTGGTATCAACTTAATCATATTAGTGGTTCTTCTAACCAATTCGCTGAATTTACAGAAATTTTGGTATATAAAAAAGCCAAATTGGCTGGTAAGCCTTAAGTATCATAGTCCCAAATCTTTCATGATTTTCTTACGAAGAGGCTCAGGTATTTCTTTTGCGCCATGAAAAGGCAGAACGGATGCTTTTCCGTTTAATTTAACTTTAAGGTGGCTCCCACCTCCTGATGCTTTAGTCAATTCTGCTCCTTGTTGCAGAAGCCAGCGTCTGAATTCAGAGTATTTCATTTGGCATCCCGCCATGTTGCTCAGTTTTCACCCTATAGCTACATTAACTTATTTGTATAAAATGACAACTTATATGTTTCTTAATGAAACACAGGTGTTAACTTAAGTGCTTTTATCAAGGCAGCAGAAACAGGGTTGCCAGCCCAAGAAAGATAAAGAAACCGCCGGTATCGGTAATGGCGGTAATCATTACGCTGGAGCCGATGGCCGGATCGCGGCCGAGTTTCATCATGATCAGTGGGATCGCAACGCCCATTAGCGCGGCGAGCAATAAATTTAGCAGAATCGCCAGCATCATTACGCCACCCATAGCGGCGCTGCCGTAGAGCAGGAAGGTCACCACGCCCATAATCGTGCCCCATATCACCCCGTTAACCAGTGCGACGCCGAGCTCTTTGAGCAGCAGGTACGATTTTTTACCATGTTCAAGCTGATGCAGCGCCAGTGCACGCACAATCATGGTGATCGTCTGGTTGCCGGTATTCCCGCCAATTCCCGCGACAATCGGCATCAGCGTCGCCAGCGCCACCAAATGAGATAATGTGTGCTCAAACAGGCCAATGACCCGCGAGGCGATGAGCGCCGTACAAAGATTGACGGCCAGCCATGCCCAGCGATTGCGGAACGATTTATACACGGGAGCATAAACATCTTCAGAGGGCGTCAACCCCCCTGAACGCCGCAGATTGCTGTCGCTTTCCCGGTTCACGACGTCGAGGATATCCTCAATCGTCAGGCGTCCCATGAGTTTTCCTTTGCTATCGACCACGGCGCTGGAAATTAAATCGTAACGTTCAAACGCCCCCGCGGCTTCTTCGACTTTATCTTCAGGCTGAAACCTCAATGGCTGATCGTCCATGACGTCATTAACCCTTGTCTGAGGTGCGTGAAGCAGAATACTGGCCAGCGACAGCTCACCGATCAGCGTGTTCTTGCGATCGGTAACGAACAGTTTGTCGGTCGATTCGGGGATGGCTTTGCGGTAGCGCAGGTAGCGCTGTACGGCTGCGAGCGTGACGTCGGCGCGCACGGTGATGAGTTTGAAATCCATCATGTGCCCGAGGCAGTCTTCATCATAATTGATGGCGGCGCGTAGCTGCGCACGCTGCTTCGGCTCAAGCGAGGTCAGTATTCTGCCCAACAGGTGACGAGGAACGAGGCGAGAGAGCTGGGCCTGTTCATCGACATCCAGTATTCGAACGGCTCTCAGTATTTCTTTATCCTGCATATCGCCGATCAGGTCGTCGGAAATGCTGTCTGAGGCCTCAATCAACACGCGACCGCGCTTCTCTATGGGGATCAGTCGCCAGAGCGCCAGACGTTCATCCTGCGGTAAAGACTCCAGTAAATCGGCAAGGTCAGCGGCATGCAGCCCGATGATAAGCTCGCTGATTTCTGCGGTTTGGTCGAGCAGAATGCTTTTTTCACGCAGCCCGATGTTGTTACTTAATACGTCGCTGTCGCTTAACGGTGCGCCATCGCGCTCTGTCACGCGCGGCTGCCGGTTGATAATGTCTTCAACCAGTTCCTTGTTTTCCAACAGCAGAAGGGAGATGCGGCGCCGGAGGTCGGTAAGTTTTTTTACACTCGACATAATGTTTTATGCTCGATCTGTTTTTTGTCCGTATTTTATTAAACGTAGCGCAAAATCAGTGGATTAAGAATAGGATTACTGGCGAATCGCAGTCTGAAAAGCAGGGTGATGGTGTCCTGAGGCGTTTTTTTATTGTGGTCTTCGTCTAATGAGTTATTAAATCGTTTGCTATTTAGTTTTTAGCGATATATAGTCAGTGCAAGAAACGTAACCAACACCGATGGCAGAGACGATGAATGACAACGCTTACAAACTGGATGGACAGCTGTGCTTTGCGCTGTATTCAGCCAATCTGGCGATGAATAAACTGTATCGTCGTTTGCTGTCTGACTTGAACCTGACCTATCCCCAATATCTGGTGATGCTGGTGCTGTGGGAGCGTGATGGTTTGACGGTGTCTGAGTTGGGTGAACGCCTGTATCTGGATTCCGCTACGTTGACACCGCTGCTCAAACGTTTACAGAGCGCCGGTTTAGTGGTGCGTAACCGGGGAACAGAAGATGAACGCCAGGTGCTGGTTGGCTTAACTGAAGCAGGTCGAGCACTTCAGCAACAGGCGCGAGAGATTCCTGAAAGCGTGTTTTGTGCGACGGAATGTCATCTCGAACAATTACAGACGATCAAAAAAGATTTGGAAACGCTGCGTAAGAGCCTGATCGGACATCTTTGACGATGTTAGCGGTTGGTTTGTACACCGCGAAGTCAGTCAGTCAGTCAGTTAGCTTGCAGCATCTTGTTGGCGTCGCTTTTTTTAAGTAAATAAGTAGTTTGCGATTTAATTTTTCACTATATAAATAACGCCTGAGTTCTATCGACACTCTCTTAGGCCATTCCTAACTATCTGGAGTCACATTATGTCTATTGAAAAAGTATTATACGTTGCTCATGCTCAGGCCACGGGTGGTCGTGATGGTCGTGCAGTATCTTCCGATAACGCGGTTGATATTAAATTGACGACCCCACGTGAGTTGGGTGGCGCTGGCGGTGAAGGCACGAACCCAGAACAGCTGTTTGCCGCGGGTTACTCTGCCTGCTTCCTGGGCGCGATGAAGTTTGTTGGCGCACGTGAGAAAATCGCCGTACCTGCTGATACCACAGTAAATGGCAGCGTAGGCATCGGTGCCATCCCAACCGGATTTGGTATCGAAGTCGAACTGAAAATTTCCCTGCCGGGCTTGGATCGCGCGGTGGCTGAAGATCTGGTGCAGAAAGCCCATATCGTTTGCCCATACTCCAATGCAACGCGTGGCAACATCGACGTGACGCTGACTATCGTCTAAGCCCGGCTTGACGTCAGTCTATTATTGATTGATGAACACGATTAATTGATGAAAACGGTGGCTGCGAAGATTCGCACTGCCGTTTTTTTATTTGTACGGTGTCGTCTGAATAGGCAACGGGAGCGGACGTAAACGTAAATAGCGAGCACAAGAATACGTAAGCAATAAGCCCGATGAGGAAAAGGAAAAATGTGAGGTGCGGATGGGTTAAGCGCTACTCTTTCTGATTGACGAGTACGTTGGCAGGAAGCAGTAATTGTTCAGCACGCTGCTGCTGTTTGTCTTGATGATGACCAAACGCGGTGATGGTGGAGTAAGCAAAACGGCCTAAAAGAATAATGAAGCTGATGAGTAAGACGGCACGAGCAATACGAGAACCACTTCGTCGTGGGCGTATCGATAATCGCCGTTTGTGGATAAGTGTGGACATTATCAGTGAATCCTCTGTGAAAGCGAACATTCGCTGTTGTTTATTTAGGCACAAGCAGTAGGAGAGGTCAATCTGCCGAAGTGAAAAAGATGATGGCTGATTTGGTTTTCGCACGTTCGGTACAAAGAAAGAGGGGGGTAAGCACGAAGAGGCGGGAGCCTGAGGGAAATGAAAGATACACCAGAAACCCGCTCAAACCACAGCGGGTAAGCGGGTTGAGTAGTGCAAGGGAATTACGCCGTGGTATTGACGTTACGCCCAATCGCCGGATTTGCTGGCAGAGGTGGTAATGCCTTCAGAATACCGGAAACGACAGCTTCTTGATTATCGATCGCTTTTTTCGTCATAAGCGCGCTGGCCTCACTGCTGGTACGCATGGTGCTGAGGTCACTGGCGAATGATGCAATCTGTGATACATCCATTTTACTCTCCTCATAGCTGAGTGGGGAGCCCTATCCGACGAAAAGGAAGTACACCTTTTCGCCGAGGTTGTATGATGGTAGCGAAAATTCTCGCCAGCCATCAATTTGGTATCGGCCCTATCCCTATAAACTTTACGTTAACCAGGCTTCATCAGACAGCCCGATTGCACAATTTTTCGTCACGCTGCGGTTTGGCGTATGCGCGTATTACCCGACAACATTTTCAGTCATCAGGCTTTTTCTTCCTCGATCATCAGCTTCCAGCCGGTGACGTCCTGCCAATATTCCTGTTCCCGTTCCAAATCCAGTTGTACCAGCGTGTTGTTGCTAAAGAAATCGTGTGGGAACGTCAGTGTCCAGTTGTTGTCATCGGTATGCAGCTGTAACGATTCCGGCGTTGTCGTTGCCTGGCGCTGGTTGTTCAACAGCGTGGCCAGACGCAGGAGCTGTACCAGCGGCAAATATTGTTTCTTTTTGAACAAGTTCAGCCGCGGCAACTCTTCCAGCTTGATCGCCTTACGGTGCAGCCGCACGATCATCGACAGCACAAGCTGCTGTTCCTGATTAAAACCGGGCAGGTTGGTATTTTGCAGAATGTAGGCGGAATGGCGGTGCATACCGCTATGGTTAATGCCCAACCCGACCTCATGCAGCATGGAAGCCCAGTTTAAGATCGCTTCCAACTGGGGATGTACCAGATTAGGATTCTGCTGTGCCCATTGCGCGTAAAGCTGCTGCGTGGTTTCCCGCACGCGTCGCGCCTGCTCGCGGTCGATATTGTAATGGGTCGCCAGACTCTGCGCGGTACGGATGCGAATATCCTGATGGCGGAAACGCCCTTCCATTTCGTACAGCACGCCTTCACGCAGCGCGCCATCGGACAGGCGTAGCTCTTTGATCGCCAGCGCATCGAAAATACCACACAGAATAGCCAGACCGGGCACCAGCACCGACTGACGATCTTCGGACAGACCCGGTAGGCTCAGTGATTTGAAATGCTTAAACTGCAAGATCTGCGTGCGTAGCATTTCCAGCCGTTCGGGGGTAATCAGGCCGTCTTTCTCTCCCATCTCCACCAGAATTTCGTGCGTGGCTTTGATCGTTCCAGACGCGCCGAGGGCGAATTTCCAGCCGTATATACGGTATTCCCAAGACAGTGTCTCCAGCTTTTGCGCCGCAGCCAGTCGGGCGCGCTTAAAGTTGGCTTCGCTGATTTCACCGTTCGGGAAAAATTGCTGTGCAAAGCTGACGCAACCCATACGACGGCTTTCCACCAGCATCGGCTCGAAATCTTCACCGATAACCAGCTCGGTAGAACCGCCGCCGATATCGATGACCAGCTTACGGCCTTTTTCCGGCTGCGTATGCTCCACGCCCATAAAGATCAGACGGGCTTCTTCGTGGCCGGAAATGATCTCTATTGGGTAGGGGATGATGTCCGCCGCGCGGCGCAAAAATTCCTGCGCGTTGACCGCCTGACGCAGCGCGTGCGTGCCGACGATGGACACGTTCATGGCGGGGAAGCCTTGCAGGCGTTCAGCAAACAGCGCGAGACAGCTCAGGCCGCGTTGAATGGCCTCTTCGCTGAGTACATTTTTGTTGTCCAGCCCATCGGCCAGATGTACCCGCTGTTTTAAACGCCCCAATACCTGAAGCGCACCGTTTACCACGCGTGCGATCACCATGTGAAAACTATTGGAACCCAGGTCGATGGCCGCGAATTCTTGCGGCTTCATCTCGGTTTTTTCATTGTTCGTTAACGGCATTATTCAGGCTTATCTCCAGGTTGCTCCAACGCCTTGATGTAGTCGTAAATGGCATTTTGCGCGCGTACTTTACGCTTGTTACCGCGGGATACATAGCGGTTGCTCGATTCTTTATCAACGATACGGGCTTTCACCGTATCGCTGAACAGGATATCCAGCGTTTCCAGCACGCGAGTTTTCAACGTGGGGTCAAGAATTTCCACGGCGACTTCAATGCGATAATCAATGTTGCGTGTCATCCAGTCTGCGGAAGAAAGATAGACTTTCTTGTCCCCGCCGTTGTTGAAGACATACACCCGATCGTGTTCCAGATAGCGGTCAAGAATACTGATGACCTGAATATTTTCACTGATCCCCGGTAAATTAGGAATCAGTGAGCACATGCCGCGCACCAGCAGATTAATTTTCACGCCCGCAGAGGAAGCCTGATACAGCTTTTCCGCCAGCCCTTTATCCACCAGATTATTTACCTTAAGCGTAATGCCTGCATCACGATTCGCCAGCGCGTTCTCGATTTCGGTGTCGATCAGTTGGTAAAGCTTGTCGCGGGAGTTTTGCGGCGACACCAGCAAATGCTCGAAGCTAACCGGACGGTAAGGGTTTTCAATGAAGTTGAAGACGCGGCGCACTTCGTTGGTAATGCGTTCGTCGGCGGTCAGCAGCGAATAGTCCGTATACAGGCGGGCGGTTTTCTCGTTGAAGTTACCGGTACCGATGTGCGCGTAACGCACAATCTTTTCCCCCTCACGGCGGGAAATCAGGAACAGCTTGGCGTGAATCTTCAACCCAGGCACCGAGAAAATCACGTGCACGCCAGCTTCCGTCAGGCGCTTGGCCCAATGGATGTTGGCTTCTTCGTCAAAGCGTGCCTGTAGTTCGACCACCACCGTCACTTTCTTGCCGTTATGCGCCGCATGGATCATTGAGTTAATGATGCGCGAGTCTTTGGCGACGCGGTAAATATTGATTTTGATGGACAGCACATTGGGGTCGAAAGAGGCTTGTCGCAGCAGTTCCAATACGTGCTCGAAGGTATGGTACGGATAATAGAGCAGCACGTCGCGCTCACGGATCGCATCAAACCCGTTGCGGAAATGGTTGAATCCGGTGTGTCGCAGACGTGGCAACGGTTTGTTGACCAGATTGGCGCGTCCGACGTTCGGGAAAGAGATAAAGTCTTTGAAATTATGGTAACGCCCGCCGGGGATGACGGAATCGTAGGAAGAGATGCCCAGTTTATCCAGCAGCATGGCAACCATCGCGTCCGGCATGTCACGCTGATAAACGAATCTCACCGGCTCGGCGGTTAAGCGCTGCTTCAGGCTGGAAGACATCAGCTCCAGCAGGCTGGATTCCATTTCCGTCACCAGATCGTATTCCGCATCGCGCGTCATTTTCATGGAGTACGCGTTCAGCGCATCATAATCGAAGAAGCCCTTGAAGATATCATCCAGACAGTAGCGCAGAATGTTATCGATGAGGATCATGGTCTTACGACGGCGCGGCGCTTCCGCTGGCAGGTTGACGAAGCGCGGTATTTTATCTGAAGGAATTTCCAGCAGGGCGTAGTTGATCTCATCGCCACGAATAATCTCGACGGCAAGATAGGTATAACTGTCCTTCAGGAATTCCACCAGATCGGTTTCATCAAAGATCAGTATCGGCGTGATGTGCGGGCGCAGATATTGCCGGAAGTAATCTCTCAGCCACTCTTGCTGATTCGGAGAAACCTGACGTTCGTTGACCAGAAAAATCTGGTTACGCGCCATCTCCAGCAGCAGTTCATTGTACAAGCTGTCAAAAATTTGATCGGTTTTGAGAACACGCGCCTGAATTTTGCCTAAAAGATGCCGTAGATTGCCGTCCAGACCTTGTTCTTCATTAATCAGAATGCGTCTTTTCAAATCGGCAAAACGGACTTTATAAAATTCATCAAGGTTGCTGGAGTAGATGCCCAGAAAGCGCATGCGTTCGATTAACGGATTGCTTTTGTCTGCTGCTTCCTGAAGTACTCGCTCATTAAAGGATAACCAACTTAGTTCTTTCTCTATGTAGAGTTTGTCCTGACCCATTGTCACTCCGCTCAACTCATGTACTGAAGGTTCATCCAATATTCATACCCTTCCGTTGTGGAGATAGGGTACAACAACATTATGGCGTGTTGATGACGATAAAATCTAATTCATAGACAGACTTACCATTGTCATATTATGGGCGTAAAGGCAACATATGCTACCCGCAATACGTTAACAACACGACTCTGGCAGCTTCACTCTAACGGCGAGAATAATGGTAAAAACAGTCAACACATCACAGTATCGGGATCGTCGACGAGCGTGGGTAGATCGTTTGGTTCACCGCATTATGGCGGGCAGCGGGCTGCTGGTATTGGCTATGCTGTTGTTAATCTTCTTTTATCTCCTGTATGTGGTGACGCCACTGTTCCTCTCACCCACGGTTAACAGCCAAAAAACGGTGCAGCGCCACGCAGGGGAACCGTCGCTGGCGTTGGGGCTTAGCGACAACGGGCTGATTGGGTTTCGCATCGACCGTCAGGGCTATGGGGAGTTTATTCCGTTTGCGGAAAACCAGCCTATGTCGCGCATTCGACTGATTCCTGCGCTGAGTTTAGTGGCGCAAAGTCAGGGAGATCGACAGACTTACGCCCTGAGCCAGCCTGATGGTCGTTTGGTTTTTGTGCAGCCCGTGTTATCGCGTACGGAAAACCGTTCTCCCGTCTGGGTTTATCCGCTGGGTGAGCAGGCCTATTCGCTTGGGTTGCCTGCGCAGCCGTTGCGTCATTTGGCAGTGGCGGCAGTGGATGAAACCCATGCCGTTGTGGCAGCTATCGGGCAGGAAAACACGTTGATTATTGCCGATGTCGATGAGAATGGCGTGCGGCAACGGGCACAGATTGCGCTTCCGGCTGGCGCGGTGAGTCAACTGCTGCTGACGCCAGACGGACAGCAGGTCTATTTGCTCAGCGGCAACACATTAACGCTGTGGCAGGTGGAAACAAACGCGCTGACGCTGCGGGAAGAGCGGCAATTGCCGTTGGCGGAACCGTTGCATCTGGCGCTGTTATCCGGCGGGCGGTCGTTGCTGGTACAGACTGCTGACGGGCAGATTAGCCAATGGTTTGAGGTGCCGGGCGAAAAGGGCGCTACGCTGACGGAGATTCGCCAGTTTCCGCACGTTGCGGGAAAATCGGTGCTGTTGGCAACGGAGGCGCAGCGGCGAGTCTTCGCCACATTGAATGCACAGGGTGAACTGTCGCTGTTTGCCAGCAAGCAGTCGCATGCGCTGCTGACGCAGACGTTACCGGCTCATGCGCAGAGACTGGCGTTTTCGCCGCATGGATCTGCCATGCTGGTTGAAACGGCGCAGGGGTGGCATCGCTATCAGGTTGATAACCCGTACCCTGATATCGGCTGGCGCGGGCTGTGGCAAAAATTGTGGTATGAGAATTACCCGGAGCCTGCCTATATCTGGCAATCCACGTCTGCGGATGACAGTTATCAAGCCAAATTCAGTATGATGCCGCTGATGCTGGGTACGATGAAAGCGGCGATCTACGCCATGCTGTTTGCCACGCCGCTGGCGCTGTCTGCAGCGGTTTATACCGCCTGCTTTATGTCGCCGACGCTGCGACGCTGGATTAAACCCACGCTGGAAATCATGGGGGCGCTGCCGACGGTCGTCGTTGGCTTGATTGCCGCCATCTGGCTGGCTCCGCATTTTGCGACATACTTGTCCGCCATTCTGGTTATGCCGATTTTATGGATGCTGGCGGTGCTCGGCTGCGGCTGGCTGATTGAATGCCTGCCGACGCGCTGGCGTCTCCGCTTCCCTGTCGGCTGGGACGTACTCTTCCTTATCCCCACGATCCTGCTGACATTTGTCGTCGGCTGTTGGATTGCGCCACGCATGGAAATCTGGGTATTAGGGCAGCCGCTGTACAAGTGGCTGGGTGATGACTTTGTGCAACGTAATACGCTGGTGGCGGGCGTCGCTCTCGGCTTCGCTCTGATTCCGCTGATTTTTTCGCTGGCGGAAGATGCTCTGTTCAGCGTACCGGCGCGTTTAAGTCAGGGCTCGCTGGCGCTGGGCGCGACGGCGTGGCAAACCCTGTGGCGCGTCGTGCTGCCGTCCGCCAGTGCCGGGATTTTCGCCGCGCTGATGCTGAGCTTTGGCCGCGCCGTGGGGGAAACCATGATTGTGCTTATGGCGACGGGCAACACGCCGATAATGGATGAAGGCCTGCTTCAGGGCTTGCGTTCGCTGGCGGCGAATATTGCCATCGAAATGCCGGAAGCCGTAACGAATAGCGGTCACTATCGGGTGTTGTTTTTAACGGCGTTAACGCTGTTTGTTTTCACATTCATTGTGAATACGCTGGCTGAAACTATCCGGCAGCGTTTGCGTCAACGCTACCGTGATGAAGGAGAAAACGCGTGAAGCGCTGGTTCCGTTCGGGAAGGCCCTGGGTGTGGCTGACCGCATCGTCCATTTCCATTAGCCTGCTGGCGATGCTGGCAATCATCGTGCTGCTGGCGGGGCAGGGCATGCGCTATTTGTGGCCGCAGCCTGTCTGGCTACTGACGCTACAGCCGGAACAGGGTGTGCAGCGCGCGCTAATGGGGGAAATTTATGCCGAGCAGACGCTTTCACCTCAGCAGTTAGTACAGGCAGGTCTAACCTCTGCGTCTGGGGAAACTGAAACACGCTATTTGATTAAGATTGGCCAGCGTGAAATTCATGGTCAAAGTTTTCGTTCGTTGCTGTCACGTGACATTGTCCGTTTTGATAAACCTGCCGACATTCTGGTGTTAAAGCGAACCAACAACGGCACCGCCTATGGTTACCTTGCCGGCATGTTGGAGGGCGAACAGCCGCTGGTGGCGACGGATCTCCCGGCGACCTTACAGCACCGTGTCGAGCAGGTGCAGGGGTTGCTCGCGAAGGCGCAGGCCATCCGCATGGGGGAGATGGCGAAGATCAATCAGCAGTTTGAAGCGCTACGGCTGGAGGAGAAAAAGCGGCAGCAGACTCGAACGTTAGATAATCAGGCGCTGGCTCGTCTTCAGGCTGAACGTATTGAGCTGCAACGCCGCTTCGATGAGTTGTCGCGTCAGTTAACGGCACTCAATCTGGATATCAATCGCGATACCGTGCAGCTACGGGATGCGAACGGCAGCGTTCATCTTATCCCGCTCAGGGACATTGAGCAGGCCTGGTATCCGAATGCGATGAACCTGTGGAAAAAAATCAGCCACTGGGGCAGCCAGGCGAAATATATGCTGGCGCACTACTCGCCGGACAGCAACAGTGCAGGCCACCTTTTCCCCGCCATCTTTGGCACCGTTTTGATGGTGGTGCTGATGTCTATTGTGGTGATGCCGCTTGGCGTGATCGCGGCGGTTTATCTACATGAATACGCAGGGAAAAACAGCCTAACGCGTTGGGTGCGGGTTGCCGTGGTCAATCTGGCAGGGGTGCCTTCCATTGTTTACGGCGTGTTTGGATTAGGTTTTTTTGTTTATCTCATCGGTGGCACGCTGGATCAGCTGTTCTATGCTGAAGCGCTGCCAAATCCGACATTTGGTACGCCGGGGCTGCTGTGGGCGTCGCTGACGCTGGCATTGCTGACGCTGCCGGTGGTTATTGTGGCGACGGAGGAAGGATTGTCACGTATCCCGATGTCGGTACGTCACGGCTCACTGGCGTTAGGTGCCACCAAGGCCGAAACGCTGTGGCACGTCGTGTTGCCGATGGCGGTTCCTGCGATGATGACCGGTTTAATCCTCGCCGTGGCGCGTGCCGCAGGGGAAACGGCGCCGCTGATGTTGGTCGGCGTGGTGAAGTCGGTGCCGGTGTTACCGGTTGATGACATTTTCCCTTACCTGCATCTTGAGCGAAAATTTATGCATCTGGGATTCCAGATTTACGATTTGGCGTTCCAAAGCCCGGACGTGGAAGCCGCCAGGCCGCTGGTATACATTACTGCGCTGCTACTGGTGTTGATTGTCGTCGGGTTGAACCTTGCGGCGATTGGAATCCGCCACGTTCTGCGTGAGAAATATCGTTCGTTATCACTTTGAAAGTAGGATGAAGTTATGGGATTTATGACACAAAAGGAGATGGCACCGTTACCTGATGTTCATCAACTGAGTGATGAACAGACGATGTTAACCGTGGAACATCTGAATTTGTACTATGGTGACAAGCAGGCGCTGAACGATATTTCGATTCGTATTCCGAAGAAGCAGGTCACGGCGCTGATTGGGCCGTCGGGGTGTGGTAAATCCACGCTGTTACGCTGTTTTAATCGTATGAACGATCTGGTGGACGACTGTCGTACCGAGGGCGATATCTGGTTGAACGGCATGCCTATTAACGATCCCCAGTTGGATGTTGCTGTGTTACGTCGCCGGGTCGGCATGGTTTTTCAACGCCCGAATCCGTTTCCCAAATCGATCTATGAAAACGTGATTTATGGCCTGAGATTACAGGGGCTACGCGATCGCCGCTTTCTGGATGATGCCGTTGAACGGGCGCTGCGGGCGGCGGCGCTGTGGCATGAAGTCAAGGATCGGCTGAGCGACAACGCGTTGACGCTATCCAGCGGGCAGCAGCAGCGCCTGGTGATAGCCCGGGCGATCGCGATTGAGCCGGAAGTGCTGTTGCTGGATGAGCCGACCTCCGCGCTCGATCCCATTTCGACGCTAGTTGTCGAGGAACTGATGGGAACGCTAAAGCAGCATTTCACACTGGTGCTGGTGACGCACAACATGCAGCAGGCGGCCCGCGTATCGGATTACACCGCATTTATCAATCAGGGCAAATTAATTGAGTACAACCGTACGGACGATCTGTTTACCTCGCCGACGCAGCGCCGTACTGAGGATTATATTACGGGTCGCTTTGGTTAGAATCGTACTTAAATAATAGAATGCAATATCATTTCTATGCGTATCATTTTATTATGAATGGTAATGATATTGCGAATATTTTTAAGTTTTCATAAAAATAAATAACCGATTAATTATTGTTTTTTAATTTAAAAGTTTTTGTTTTTTTGTGATCTAATTACTGAAAAAAATAAAATTTTGATTCATAGTTTATATGCAGCGATTGGCTGTATTTAAATGGAATTACTCAGGATGAGAAAGAAAATATATATTGGTGTTGCATTCAGTATGTTGGTTAGTGTGATGTTTCCGGTTTATTCTCAGGCTCAGGAAGAGCCAGTAGCGGAGGTAATTACAGCATTCGACTCCCCCCTTCTGGCTGACGAATCCCCAGAAAACAAGACAGGCATAGAGTTTTATGATCTACTGATTTTCGCCAAAAAATTCAATGAGATCACCCTATGCCTGTCCGTAAAGTATGCCAGACTTTTTTCCATAACGCTTTAGCTTCAACGCATCAATACCGACAAAACGCGCTCATTGACTCAACCACTGCGTTGATAAACGGTGCGACGCTTTCGCTCACCAGTATCGGGCGCCATTTGCCCGGTGCGGCTCGTGTGAAAGATAAAATAAAACGGGTTGACCGCCTTTTGGGAAATTCTGCGCTTTATAACGATATTCCGAAAATATTTAATCAGATTACGTCCATGATGACCAAAAACATGCCGTGGTGTGCTATTGCCGTTGACTGGAGTGGCTATCCCTCTCAGGAATTTCATGTCCTGCGTGCCAGCCTTGTCTGTGATGGTCGTGCTATCCCCTTGATAAGCCAGATTGTTCCGTCGAAAAAGCAAAACAATGTTCTGATACAGAATGCCTTTCTTGACGCGCTTGCCAGTGCCATCGCTCCGCAAACGAAAGTCATCATCATCACCGACGCGGGCTTCCAGAGTGAATGGTTTCGGCGTATCAAATCACTGGGGTGGGACTTTATTGGCCGCATCCGGGGAAACGTAAAATTTTGCCTTCATCATGACAAAGAAAACTGGCTGAGCGTGAAAGACTGCAAGGAAACGGCATCTGCGGAATATCTGGGAATAGGTACGCTGGCGCGTTCAAAAAAGCGCAATGCAACGGATATTTTTATCTTTATAAAAAAAACGCCGAAAGGCCGAAAAAGCCAACGTCGCAAAGGGAAACCGAGCCATCCCACAACAGAAAAAGAGCAACGAGCCTCAGCCAAAGAGCCGTGGCTGATATTTACCAGCACAGAGGAATTTAAGCCCCGTGAAATCATGAAGCTCTACAGCAGACGCATGCAGATTGAACAAAACTTTCGGGATGAAAAGAGTGAGAGATTTGGCTTTGGCTTACGCGCCTGTGGAAGCAAAACAGGTGAGCGGCTTTGGGTGCTGAGTCTGCTGGCGACACTGGCATCCATTGTACTCTGGTTATTAGGATATCATTTTGAAAATAAAGGACTTCATCTTCATTATCAAGCGAACAGCCTTAAAAGTCGAAGAGTGATATCGTTTTTGACACTGGCGGAAAATGTACTGCGGCATTCACCGCGAATAATCGGGCGGGTGAAACTGGAGAGTATTTTAGCCCAACTCACCAGCACCTACCGAAGCATGGTGCTGGTTTATTAGCGATGATTTTGTGGGGATCCCTCAGCCCTTCTGGAGAACCCAACATCAGCAAATGAACCCTCTTCTCAGGACTATAAGCCACTTCGTGCGCCAGCGCCTGCTTTGAGTTCTGTCTATGTCTATGCTGTGGCGTCAACACAGAATGGCGGAGCCTGGGAATATATTGGCCCAAATAAACTTGCGACAACTCAGGATCATGGTGGAGCGCAACTGCGAATTGCAGTGCTGGAAGTGGGCTATGGTAATAACCGCTTTGGCTGGGTGAATGGTACGCAAAAGAGTCCCTATCAGGTTAATGGCGTCTGTGTCGTCGGTGGTTATTATACCGAGTCATGCCCTGTAGGCTCGACTTATGTGGGATGGATGGCTTATTTCAATGGCGATGGTATGCAGTCAGGTCCTTTCCGCTATCAATCTACTTCGACTAATGCACCTTTTAGAACGCTCAGTACTTCACTGAATATTCGATAATACCGCATTCTCAGCAGGTTCCCTTAAAAGAGAACCTGCTTTTCATTATGCCTTTACGCTAATCGGCGTGTAACTAAGTTGTGCTAGTTTATCTAATACTGTTTTTTGCTGTTCTGCATGTAAGTGCTCGCCGCGTGATAGCGAACCGCTTATCCCATTTTTTAGCATTTGTATAAAATTGATTTTCCGATTGGGATCGGTGGAGGAGACATCGTCAACAGGAGGGTGCAAAATGAGTAGTGCCGCCATACCGATTTCCAAACTTTCTTCAAATGACATATCGCCGGAGGCGGTGAGCTCTCTTGTCGCATCAATCGCTTCCTGTGGCGTCATATTGGAAAAATCATAACGCTTGCTTGACTGAGTCGTGGAAGGGGGATTAGTCATAGTAGAAACTGAATGGAGGTTTGACTTTGATGTGTTGCCACTGAGTGAAAACGCATTTTCCGCAGATTCCTTACGGTTCAGCGAGGGGACTGAGTAGTTGATACTATTAAGGTTCGTGATGCTCATTACGGAAGTTCCTTTCCTATGGGATTGAGGTTCAATAGTAGAGAATCAGCGTACGGTGCAATCGTACGAATATGGAATAAAGTTTACCTTAATTTATGTGTTTTTGTTTGTTATTCACACTCGAAAATCAATATTGTTATTTTAATCATACAAATCAATTGATTATTTTTTTTAGTGATTTATTAATGGTTTTAATTATTCAATTAATTAATGTTTTGAGCTAAAAGCAATCAGTACTGACAGTGAGATACGGTAGTCTCCTTGTCAGTGTGTATCGACCATAAAAAAATTATGGATACCGTTCATCAATTTTCCGTGCCATTTGAAAAATTGATGATAAAATGCGCGCAAATTTTTTGACTCTGGCAAGTGGCGGGTAAGATGAAATTCAGTACCATGAACGAAGGCGAAATTATTACCGAACTGTGCCGGAGAATAAAAGACTCCAGAATTCAGCAACGTCTATCGCAGGTCGATCTCGCCGAACGGGCGGGGCTGGGGATTGCGACGATCAAGCGTGCAGAAATGGGCGAATCTATTACGCTTAGCAGCCTGCTCTCTATTTTGCGTGGGTTAAATCGTCTGCATCAGATTGAAGGCGTGCTTTTCGATGCCGAAGTGGAATCCTTCCATGCGCAGATCAGCGGTGAGAAAAAACAGACGCCGCTGCGTATCAGAAAGAAAGCCGCCACGTTTCCTGCCAAATCACTCACTAAGCATGAAAATATCAAGAAGCCGGCTAATAGCACGGTAGATTGGTATATCGCGGCGGCTGAAAACAACATCGTCTGGTCGCTGCCTGAAAGCGATAAAAAATAAAGGGTTAATGCCAATGCATTAACCCTTATGTATAAATCCCTACGCATGAACCCTGATTGTCGCGTTAAGCCGCTTGGTAGTTAACGCGGCAAGGCGGCTTTAGTATTCGCTATTCGCATAAGACCACTTTAATCGCCAACCCCCCGCGAGAGGTTTCACGGTACTTGGCGTTCATGTCTTTGCCTGTTTCATACATGGTTTCAATCACCTTATCGAGCGATACGCGTGGCTCGCTGGCGCGGCGCATTGCCATTCTTGCAGCGTTGATGGCTTTCACGGAGGCAATGGCGTTGCGTTCGATGCACGGCACCTGAACCTGACCCGCAACCGGATCGCACGTTAGCCCCAGATTATGTTCCATACCGATTTCTGCCGCGATGCACACCTGCTCCGGGTTAGCGCCGAGTAGCTCAGCCAGACCGGCCGCGGCCATCGAACAGGCCACGCCGACTTCTCCCTGACAGCCCACTTCCGCACCGGAAATAGAGGCGTTCATTTTGTAGAGCATGCCGATAGCGCCGGATGCCAGGAAGTAGCGTAGGTAAGATTCTGGGGTGACTGGTTGAACGTAGCGATCGTAATAGGCCAGCACGGCGGGAATAATGCCGCACGCACCGTTAGTGGGGGCAGTGACCACGCGTCCGCCTGCCGCATTTTCTTCCGACACCGCCATTGCGAACATGTTAACCCAGTCCATCGCATCCATCGGGTCGTTAGAAAAACGATCGTTGATGAACAGCAGACGATGCAGCGCCGATGCCCGGCGGGGAACGCGTAACGGGCCAGGCAACACGCCTTCCGTATTCATGCCGCGATGCATACAGTCCTGCATGGTTTTCCACACGTCGGCAAAGTAGTGCTCAAGCGCTTCCCGACCATGCATCGCAATCTCGTTTTTCAGGACGATAGCGGATAACGACAGGCAGTGATCGTGGCAATGTTGCAGTAGCTTCTGGGCAGAAAAGAACGGATAGGGCGCACTTTCCTCCGCCAGATTAGGTTTGCCGAAGTTCTCCTGATCGACGACGAATCCACCCCCGATGGAGTAATACGTTTTGCTATAAACCTGCTCTTGTCCGCTGTAGGCACGAAGGGTCATACCGTTTTCATGCAGTGGCAGGTTCTCAGGCTGGAAACGCAGGGACGTATCCAGAGGGAAACTGACCTCATATTGACCGTTGAGTATCGGTAATCGCTGAGTCTCTTTCACCTGTTGAATAAACGCCGGAATGCTATCGATGTTGACGCTATCTGGCAGGTTGCCAGCTAGCCCCATAATGATGGCGATATCGGTATGGTGTCCCTTTCCTGTCAGGGAGAGCGAGCCGTAAATATCAACGACGATGCGTGTCACCGATGAGATAAGCCCACGATTCACCAGATCGTCGGTGAACATTTTGCCCGCTTTCATTGGGCCAACGGTATGAGAACTGGACGGGCCGATACCGATTTTGAAGATATCAAATACGCTGACCATAGCGATTTCCTTAAAAAAACGCCGATAGTTAAATAACGTATCGGCGTTAAAGTCGAGTGGGGGGCTTACAGCAGATCGCGCAGGCTGTAAACGATGGCGGAAATAGCGATCAGTCCCATCAGGGTGACAAAGACGTTACTGATGTGGCCGCTGTATTTCTTCATTGCCGGGACTTTCTGAATGGCGTACATCGGCATCAGGAACAGCAGGCATGCGATAATCGGGCCGCCCAATGTTTCGATCATGCCCAGAATGCTTGGGTTCAGCGTCGCTACAATCCAGGTTGTGACCAGCATGAACAGCGCAGTGATGCGGTTCAATTTGGTGTGGGAAATGGTTTTTCCTCTGCTGCGCAGGGTTTTCACGATCATGCCGTTAAAGCCTTCGCCCGCCCCCAGATAGTGACCCAGGAACGATTTAGAGATCGCGATGGTGGCAATAACCGGTGCCAAATAGCCCATGACCGGGTTGTTAAAGTGGTTCGCCAGATAGGACAGAATAGAAATGTTCTGTGTTTTCGCTTCCATCAGCTCAGCCGGAGACAGGCTCAGTACGCAACTGAAGACGAAGAACATCACGGTCAGTACCATCATGATGTGGCTGTAAGACAAAATGCGTGAGCATTTTTTCTCTGCGTCATCGCCATATTCTTTCCGTTTGGCAACGGCGAAAGAAGAGATGATCGGCGAGTGGTTGAAGGAGAAAACCATCACCGGAATAGCCAGCCATAATGTTGCCAACAGACCGTTGCCCGTGACGCTGGAACTCAGAGAAATGTTTTCAAAAACAGAGGTATTCCAGTTTGGAATTAAATAAAACGCCAGCAACATCAGCACGGCAACAAAAGGATAAACCAGAATGCTCATTGCCTTAACGATCATTGCTTCACCGAAGCGAACAATAAACATTAGCCCGAGAATCAATATTAATGACAGCACGGCACGCGGTGGAGAAGGCAGATGTAATTGGTGAGTAATAAAGCTATCTACCGTATTGGTAATGGCGACGCTATAAACTAATAGGATTGGATAAATAGCGAAAAAATAAAGCAAAGTGATTAATTTACCTGCACCAACACCGAAATGTTCTTCAACAACTTCGGTAATATCTTCGCCACCTTTTTTGCCAGATAATACAAAACGGCATAAAGCACGGTGAGAATAATATGTCATCGGAAAAGCAATCAGCGCCATGGTAATTAACGGAATTAAACCGCCAATACCTGCGTTGATAGGTAAGAATAACACACCAGCGCCGATGGCTGTGCCGTAGAGACCCAGCATCCAGACGGTATCGCTTTTACGCCATCCTGAAGCCTGTTCTAACACCTGGCTGCTATCTTGAATTGTGCTCATTTACTGGTTTCTCCTCGGTGAACACATTAATACCCGTCGTACTGGGGTATAAAAATTACAGTACCGGCAACTTGCCGTTACAGAGTTTGAAAAACGAACAAGACATATTGCTAATTATGTCAACAGGTCAATACTGTTTTGTGGCGGCATTCTATATCGTGGTGGTCAGCGAATAATATTGAGGCGATCACATAAATGAATTGACGGGAAATATTTTAATAAATTTCCGCGGAAATTAAAATATCAATCCTGATACTTTATTTTAAATATTTTTAACGGCTCGTTATTGATACTTTATTTAATTGCTGGGTGATAAAAAATGAGCAATAAATAAAATAAAGGGTAGCTGAAATAATAAACGCAATTTTTCTGATGTCACGCGCAATGATGGTTTTTCTCTGTTTGACGAGACGGTATCGCAAGTGTGCTTCCTGCGCACGCATCGAATCGTGTTGTTATTCACCGTGGACGATTAACAGACGAGGCGGTTATCCGACAGGCTGTAACCTGCCGGATAACGGTTGCCTGGCCGTCAGGCGGTGAGTTTTTCTTCTGCCCACGCCAGACCGCTGTGGTATTCCTCTGGTAAGAGAGGGGCCAGCGATTGCAGCGAGCGTCTTAACTGTGCGGCGTTCGACGACGATAGGTTGAGATGTCCCACTTTGCGACCAGGGCGAACGGCTTTCTCATACCAGTGCAGATGTACCAACGGCAGTGTCAGCCAGTCGATATTTACGTCAGTGCCGATCAGGTTGACCATCACCGACGGTGTTTCGACAACCGGTACCGGCAGCGGCAGATCCAGAATGGCGCGCAGATGCAGCTCAAACTGGCTGATTGACGCACCATTTTGCGTCCAGTGTCCGCTATTGTGCACGCGTGGAGCCAGCTCGTTAATAAGCAGGCGATCGCCGACGATAAAGCATTCCATCGCCATCACGCCTACATAGCCCAGCGCATTCATAATGGCGGACAACATCTGCTCGGCCTGCTGTTGCAACTGTGGATCGGGCTGAGGGAAGGCGACGCTGGTGCGCAGAATGCCATCCTGATGCAGGTTGTGGGTGAGCGGATAGAACACGCATTTACCGTGCGTATTGCGCGTGCCAACCAGCGAGACTTCGCCGGAAAAATTAATGCCTTGCTCAACAATGCATTCGCCGTAGCAGTCAGCGGGCAGCGTCTGTTGTTCGCCGTCGCGCAAGCGCCACTGTCCGCGACCGTCGTAACCACCAACGCGGCGTTTAACGATAGCCAATTCACCTAATGAGGCGAAGACGTGTGGCCATTCATCGGCACTGGCCAGCAATTGCCAGGGGGCGGTTGCCAGATTCAGTGAGTCCAGCAGTTGCTTTTGCGTCAGGCGATCGGCCAGACGGGGGAAAATATCACGGTTCACAAACGCCGTGTGTTCGGCCAACTCACGAGTGAGGGCGGTTTCCGGCCAACGCTCAATCTCGGCGGTAATCACGCTGTTATGAAACGGCACCGATTCCGGCTCAGCATCCAGCCCCACGGGATAAACGGCGATCCCTAACGGTTCGCCAGCCTGACGCAGCATTCTGCCCAACTGACCATTGCCTAATACGCAGACCGGTTTCATGCCTCCTCCCGCGGATCGGGATGAGAGAGCACGTCATCGGTTTGCGCCTGACGCCAGTCGGCTAGTCGGATGGCGATGCCACGATCGTGCAGGGCGAGAATTTGTGCGGCCAGCAGCGCCGCATTTGCAGCGCCCGCTTTGCCAATGGCCAACGTGCCAACCGGAATACCACGAGGCATTTGGACGATAGAATACAGGCTGTCTACACCGCTCAGCGTTGAGCTTTGTACCGGTACGCCAAGCACGGGAACCAGCGTTTTCGCTGCCAGCATACCCGGCAGGTGCGCCGCGCCGCCTGCGCCTGCGATAATCACATCAAAACCATTCTGTACCGCTTGTTCTGCAAAGCTGAACAGCTTGTCTGGCGTCCGGTGTGCGGAAACGACTTCGGTATGAAAAGGAATGTTCAGCGTGGTGAGGATTTCCGCAGCAAACTGCATGGTGGCCCAGTCACTCTTTGAACCCATGACGATGGCAATTTTAGCCGGGGCAACGTTGGATGACATGCCTGTAACGCTCCTGTAGTTGTACCTATAATTGTACGTGTTCGTGACGCGTTCGCGTCGGCCAGACAGGGAGGGTCTGGCGTTGAGGGCGTAGAGCATATCACGCCATTATGGCGAGGAAAACGGTTGCGTATGCGGAAATGCTGGGGGAATAAGGTGAGAGACTGTTAAGTCAATGGCTGGAAACGCATTAAAATGGGAAGGAAATCAGTTCGATATTTTGTGGCGTGACCTTAATCATCGACCCTTCTTCATGCCAGGCTCCCAGAACCGCGCGGCGGCCATCAGACTCACCAAGATCGACCTGATGAATGGCAGGACGGTGGGTGTGGCCGTGGATCATCGTCTTCACCTGATAATGCCGTAGGCGTTCAAGCACGGCGTCGTGATTGACATCCATAATCTGCTGCGATTTTTTCTGGTTTTCCTGCTGGCTGGTCGCCCGCATCTTCGCCGCGATTTTCACGCGTAATGACAAAGGTAATAGCAGGAAGAGTCGCTGAATGAACGGGTTGTGGACCCGGCGACGGAATTGTTGGTAGTGATGATCGTCGGTACACAGCGTATCGCCATGCAGAATAAGGATCTTCTGGCCGTAGAGGTCGAGCACGGTTTCCGTTGGTAGCAGCGTCATTCCGCTTTGTCTGGCAAAACGCTTACCGATCAGGAAATCACGGTTACCGTGTACGAAATAGCAGGGAATACCGCGCTGATGTAAGGCATAGAGTTCCGCAGCAATGGTCGCATGCAGCGGCTGGGGATCGTCGTCACCAATCCAGGCATCGAACAGATCGCCAAGAATATACAGCGCATCGGCATGAATCGCATCATGGCATAAAAAACGCAGAAAACCGGCGGTAATCGCCGGTTCATGAAGACTTAAATGCAGATCGGCAATGAACAGCGTTGCCATGCAAGTCGAATTATTCGCTGACCGTTACGTGGGTAATCACCACGTCTTCTTTCGGTACGTCCTGGTGCATGCCGCTGCGGCCGGTGGCTACGCCTTTGATTTTATCAACGACGTCCATGCCTTCAGTGACTTCAGCGAAAACGCAGTAGCCCCAGCCATCAGCACGCTCTGAACGGAAGTTCAGGAAGTCGTTGTCAACAACGTTGATAAAGAACTGGGCAGTGGCAGAGTGTGGATCGTTGGTACGAGCCATTGCCAGCGTGCCACGCGCGTTTTTCAGGCCGTTATTGGCTTCATTTTTGATTGTCGCGTTGGTTTCTTTTTGATCCATACCGGGAGCGAAGCCGCCGCCCTGGATCATGAAACCATTAATCACACGGTGGAAGATCGTGTTGTCATAAAAACCGCTGCGGCAGTAGTTCAGGAAGTTTTCTACGGTAACCGGCGCCTTGTCTGCAAACGTATTAATAACGATATCGCCGTGATTGGTATGAAGCGTAATCATAATAATGAACCCTAGATAGCCTTAGTGATAAGAGTGTTGTTCACAAAAGGCGGTGAACAACAAGAGCGCTGTTATAGCATAACTGGTCGATTGAGTCAGCAGTTCACGTTTTACCGCGCAGCGGTTGGCGGTTAGCTGGATGAGAAAATCGTATAAAAAGGTTCACTACTCTGATTTTGGTAGGCGTTAGATCACGAGTGCACGGCAGAACAGTGCGCAATTAAGGCGTTAATCAGGTAAGAGAGACTTTTAAAAACAAATAAATTGATCAATTTTCGTAATTATAGTTAATTAATTTGAATGAAATTTTTATTGCCCCAGATCAATGTTTTGCGTAATCAACGTGTTCTTTTTTTGTGGCTCAGATTAATCTGAGAGTAATTCTTATTCTTCCTACATAACTCTAAAGAGATAGGTGAACTATGCTGGGTATTCTGGATGGTGTTAACCGTTTATTAGACAAACCGGACTTTGGCAAACTGTTTTTGCGCGTATCTTTCAGCGTGTTGATGCTGTTTCATGGCTGGCATAAACTACATGGCGGCATTGGTTTCATTGAAGGTATGCTGACCAATGCTGGTATCCCTGCTTTTGTCGGTTACGGGGTTTATATCGGGGAAATCATTATCCCTATCATGATGATTCTCGGTATTCTGACTCGTCCTGCGGCGCTGATTTTTTCTTTCACAATGGTCGTTGCTGCGTTGCTCGTTCATTCCGGCGATTTCTTGTCTCTGGAAAAAACCGGTGCGTGGGCGGTTGAAGGGGCGGCTGTGTTCTTCTTTGCGGGCATCGCCATTGCTCTGCTCGGTAGCGGTAAATACTCTGTGATGTCGAATCCGCGCTGGCGTTAATGGTTTGCTGTCGGCGGATTCTTTTTTGTCAGTAGCAACTAATGGTGTGAAATGACCCGGAAAATCCGGGTCATTTCATTTTTATCCTTTCTCGCCGATTCCCTCTTCTTATTCACCTTGCAATACAGTAGGGTTCAGGTTTCAATACGCCGTTGGGTATCAACCCTGAATGCATTGATGTTACTGACGCTAACGGCGGCTGTGATTGACCTATCGTGTGTATGCTACGTTTTTGAGTGCTATGTTTTTTAACACGATGCCTTTTGAACGTTGTGCGGTTGTGCAAACCATTTCTTTGAAAACCATTTTTTTGTGAAAACCATTTTTTATAAAAACACTGGAACGCCCTGATGCTAAAGATTTTTAATACGCTGAGTCGCCAAAAAGAGGAATTTAAACCCATCCACGCCGGTCAGGTGGGAATGTATGTGTGTGGCATCACCGTTTATGACCTGTGTCATATCGGTCACGGGCGTACTTTCGTGGCGTTTGATGTGGTGGCGCGGTATTTACGGTATCTGGGATATTCACTGAAATATGTGCGTAATGTCACCGATATTGACGACAAAATTATCAAACGTGCGGCCGAAAATGGGGAAACCAGCGACCAACTGACGACCCGCATGATTGCAGAGATGCACGCCGATTTTGATGCGTTGAATATTCTGCGCCCGGATGCCGAGCCGCGTGCGACGCACCACATTGCCGATATCATCGAGATGGTAGAAACGCTGATTGCCCGTCGCCACGCTTATGTTGCGAGTAATGGCGATGTGATGTTCTCCGTTGATACCGCGCCGGGCTACGGTGTGTTGTCTCGTCAGGATCTGGAACAATTGCAGGCTGGCGCACGCGTTGAAATTACCGAAGTGAAGCGCAATCCGATGGACTTCGTGCTGTGGAAAATGTCCAAGCCGGGTGAACCGCACTGGTCTTCTCCGTGGGGAGAAGGGCGCCCTGGCTGGCATATCGAATGTTCTGCCATGAACTGCAAACAGCTGGGCACGCATTTTGATATTCACGGTGGCGGTTCAGATTTGATGTTCCCGCACCACGAAAACGAGATCGCGCAGTCCAGCTGTGCACACGACGGTTCGTATGTGAATTACTGGATGCACTCCGGCATGGTGATGGTTGATCGCGAGAAGATGTCAAAGTCGCTCAACAATTTTTTCACCGTTCGTGATGTGCTGGCGTACTACGATCCAGAAACCGTACGTTACTTCCTGATGTCAGGCCACTATCGTAGCCAGTTGAACTACAGCGAAGACAACCTGAAACAGGCGCGTGCGGCGTTAGAGCGTTTGTATACGGCGCTGCGCGGAACGGATCCGGAGGTTGCGGCGCATGGCGGTGACGAGTTTGAAGCCCGTTTCCGCGAAGCGATGGATGACGATTTCAACACGCCGGAAGCCTACTCGGTGCTGTTTGATATGGCGCGTGAAGTTAACCGCCTGAAAGCGGAAGATGCGCAGGCGGCGAATCAGTTGGCATCGGCACTGCGTAAACTGTCTGGCGTGCTTGGCCTGCTGGAACAGGATCCAGAGCAGTTCCTGCAAAACGGCGCGCAGGTGGATAATGACGAAGTGAAAGAAATCGAAGCGTTAATCCAGCAGCGTAAAGATGCGCGCGCGTCGAAAGACTGGGCGCTGGCAGATCAGGCACGCGATCGACTGAATGAAATGGGGATCGTGCTGGAAGACGGCCCGCAAGGAACGATCTGGCGCCGTAAGTAACGCCGATCTTTCTGCTAATAAAAAGCCCGCAACGTCTACATTGCGGGCTTTTTTTTCACCATCGTCGATATCTTAAATGATCGATGTTTTAAATGATCGATGTCTTCAGTGTTAGTCGGCGATTTTTACCGTTTGGCCAGCGAACTGAACGGTTTGACCTGTGACGATTTTGCAACGCTTACGCGTTTCCGTCTGGCCGTCAACGGTCACGTCGCCAGCGGCGATAGACAGTTTGGCCGCTGCGCCGCTTTCACTCCAGCCCAGCAATTTCAAGAGGTCGCACAGTTCAACGTGCGGATGCTTTTCAAGATGAAACGTTGTCATAAATTCCTGCTTATCGGTGTTCTACCCACGGCGTTACTCGGCGTGGTCGTGATACTCTTCGCACGCCTGTAGCGTATTTTGAATCAGTGTGGCAACGGTCATTGGGCCGACGCCGCCCGGTACGGGGCTGATATAGGATGCTTTTTCCTGCGCGGTTTCAAATTCCACATCGCCGACCACTTTGCCGCTTTCCAGACGGTTGATACCCACGTCCAGCACAATCGCGCCTGGTTTAATCCATTCGCCAGGGATGAAGCCCGGTTTACCCACAGCGACAACCAGCAGATCGGCATTTTCAACATGGTGACGCAGGTTTTTGGTGAAACGGTGCGTGACGGTCGTGGTGCAGCCTGCCAGCAGCAGCTCCAAACTCATCGGACGGCCCACAATATTAGACGCGCCGACGACCACGGCATTCAGCCCGAAGGTATCGATATTATAGCGCTCGAGCAGCGTGATGATGCCACGTGGCGTACAGGCGCGTAGCAGCGGAGCACGCTGGCACAGCCGACCCACATTGTAAGGATGGAAGCCATCAACATCTTTACTTGGCGCGATGCGTTCGATCACTTTGGTGTTATCAATGCCTTCCGGTAAAGGAAGCTGAACCAGAATGCCGTCAATCGTCTGGTCGGCGTTGAGCTGGTCGATAAGCGCCAGCAGCTCAGGTTCCGTAGTGGTGATGGGTAAATCATAAGAGCGAGAGATAAAGCCGACTTCTTCACACACCTTACGCTTGCTGGCGACATAAATCTGTGATGCCGGATTTTCGCCGACCAGCACAACAGCCAGACCCGGTGCGCGTTTTCCTGCTGCTAAACGCTGCGTGACTCGTGCGGCAACTTCGTCTTTGACCTGCTGCGCAATCGTTTTACCATCAATAATCTTTGCTGCCATCTGAGATGAGACCCATCAATGTGAAATAGGGGGGAGATGGCCGCTATTCTGTCAGAAGCTGTGCGTGCTGTCAGGTATTGCATCAATATTATTGAGATTGCTTTCGCTATTCACAGACCTCGATACGATTTTTACCGCCTTTTTTGGCGCGATACAGCGCTTCGTCAGCGATCTCAATAACTTTCGATACCTCTTGTGGTGGGTTTGTCACGTTAAAGATATAGACACCTGCACTAATGGTGACAATTTTTTCCGGGAACAATGTGATTTCATGCGGGATTCGCGCCTCACGCACGGCATCCAATGCCCGTTGAGCCAGCATGATGGCGCCTTGTCTGTCCGTCTCGGTGATAATAATGGCGAATTCTTCGCCGCCGTAGCGGGCAACCAAGTCTTCTTTACGTTTTGGCATGCTTTCCAGTATCTGACCAATCTTGCGTAAGCATTCATCGCCCGCTACGTGCCCGTAATGGTCATTATATTTTTTGAAGGCATCAACGTCGATCATGATCAGTGCCATGTATTGCTCTGTGTTTGAAACACGTAGCAAATTTTGCTGCAAGAAAATATCAAACTGACGACGGTTAGCTAATCCTGTCAGGCTGTCAAACAGAGCCAGTGTGTGAAGGGTGCGGTTGACGGAGGTCAATTCATCACGAACAAGGGTCAAGTTGAGTTGGTTTCTTAAATTGATGCGGATTTGTTTTAGGATGATTAGACTCAGCAGTGTCATGGTGAACAATAAACTTAGCGTAATCACACCGTAGATGATGCTGTCAGTCCTCCATTGACTGAGTGAAAGATTGAGGTCGTAACCTACCGCCATAACAATGGAGTAGCGTTTTAATTTTGTGTAGCCATAAATCCGTTCAATGTTATCCAGTGTGGGGACGAATGTTGTGGCGCCACTTTCGGACTTTTTGAGATATTCAGACACGTGCGAGCCACTGAACAGATTACGGTCGATGTAAGAATCGTCATAAGGGCGGTTGTACAGTATTTTTCCGTCAGAGAGCAGGAGCGCGATCGTGTCTGTGTCTTCCATCGCGTAGTAACCGTAATACTGTTTGAAATAATCGAGAGAGAGTGAGGCGAGCAACACCCCTTTAAAACTGCCGTCTGGATTGTTGATACGCATAGAAACAGGAATGACCAGATCCCCTGTAGAACGGCTTCTGATGACACTGCCGATGTGCGGGCTTTGCCCTACATTATTTTGATGATATTTGAAATATTCTCTGTCTGTATAATTACTCTTTGATGGGTTGGTAATTCCAGAGTTGGTGACCCATTCTCCTTTCTCATTGTAGATAAAAATGCCGTGTAACTGAGGCATTGTGGCCTTTCTGACTTTTAATATTTCACCGAGTTTGATGAGTTGCTCTGGCGCTAACCCCTCTTTATCGATACGTGATTGTAAATCCTGTAACAGAACATCTATTTGCGAAAAGGTATCTTCAGCATGGCGTGCCAGCGACAGAGACAGATTTTTGACATCTCGCTCTGTGGAATTGATAAGCTGTTGACGAGAATTGACGATCTCCCACCCGTTCAACGTCACTATAGTCGTGATAATGAAGAGCATAAAAATGATCATCAATTTTTGCAGCGGCATTTGATAGTGGTCAGCGTTGTCGTGCGTGCTGTCCTTCATTGTGCGTCCCATCCCTAGCCAGAAATATGACTGATGATAAGTGTAGACGTTTCTGCCATTTGCGCTGTGATTGATGAGAATTGCTTATGATTTTTTGCCGGATTTTATCGAACAATAAGTCGCTTTGATAATAAGGTAACCCCTCTGGATTTCGTCTCCATCTACCGTTGATAAAAACGCTAAAATAAAGCGGTATCATCATGCTTATTTACTAAAATCATCTACGATAAATGATGTTGTGTCACATAACGTCATGAAAATTCGTTTTTATGCTAACGATTAGAGAACGTCACAAGGTGTAAGGAGATTTTTATTTATCATTAAACACGCTATGTTTAATTGGCGTTTAACTGTAATTGCTAATGATAAGGCTATTGTGTTTTTTACGTTTCGGATAATGAGAGTGACGTGTATGTGGTGTGACCATCGTGAGAAAGGGACAAGAAATAAATTGAAATGTAACCTCTCTATTCAGAGTGAAAAATAAGAAAGATACTGCGGTGCAATATGGTTTTCAGCCAGTGGTGAAATAAAGAGCCCTTCATGAAAATAGCGATTAGCGGAACGGGATATGTCGGTTTATCGAATGGATTATTATTGGCACAACAGCATCAGGTTGTGGCATTAGATATTGTAGCTGAAAAAGTGGCGATGCTGAATCAACGAAAATCGCCGATTAATGACGCCGAGATTGAGCGTTTTTTACAACACGAAACGCTGAATTTTTCCGCTACGCTGGATAAACATGAAGCGTATGTCGATGCGCAGTTCGTGATTATCGCGACGCCAACAGATTACGATCCGCAGACGAACTATTTCAATACGTCGTCGGTAGAGGCAGTCATTCGCGATGTGCTGGCGATGAATCCGCAGGCCATTATGGTGATTAAATCGACGGTGCCTGTGGGGTTCACCGAGAAAATCAGCCAGCAGTTGGATACGGATAACATCATTTTTTCACCCGAGTTTCTGCGTGAAGGAAAGGCGCTGCACGACAACCTTTACCCGTCGCGGATTGTGGTGGGTGAACGCTCGGAAAGGGCCAGATTCTTCGCTAACCTATTGATGGAATGCGCATTAAAAAAAGATATTCGCGTGCTGTTTACCGACCCGACAGAGGCCGAAGCGATAAAACTGTTTGCGAATACTTTCCTGGCAATGCGCGTCGCCTACTTTAACGAACTGGACAGCTATGCCGAATCGCTGGGGCTGAATACCCGGCAAATTATTGAAGGTGTGTGCCTCGATCCGCGTATCGGCAACTACTACAACAATCCTTCTTTCGGCTATGGCGGCTACTGTTTGCCGAAGGATACCCGACAGCTTTTGGCTAACTATCGTACGGTTCCGAATAACCTTATCAAGGCGATCGTGGACGCAAACCATACGCGGAAAGACTTCATCGCCGACACGATTATCCGCCGTCATCCGAAAACTGTCGGCGTTCATCGTCTTATCATGAAAGCCGGGTCGGATAATTTTCGCTTTTCCTCCATTCAGGGCATTATGAAAAGGATAAAAGCGAAAGGAATCAATGTCGTGGTTTATGAACCGGGGATTGATGGCGATGATTTCTTGGATTTCCCTGTCATTCACCAACTCGATAGTTTCAAACAACAGTGTGACATTATTATTACCAACCGTTATGCCGACGAATTAAAAGATGTGATAGGGAAAGTTTATACCAGAGACTTATTTGGTGAAGATTGATTTCTTGTCGTAAATCAATAAATCGACATTTCGCTATTAGTGGAAAGTTCATTTTTGCATTGTAATTAATTATGTTTTTTGCCGCTTGTCACGTTGTGCCGTTTATCTATGGTTTTATGATTGTCGTAATAAATTAAGGTTGGCTTAAGACTTCGTTATTTAGACTGCTCAATGATGATTTGTCGCCATTATTTATTTTGGGAATACGTTATGACGGATTTTTTGCCTTTTTCCCGCCCGAATATGGGCGAAGAGGAAATTGCTGCCGTGGCGGAAGTATTACGTTCCGGCTGGATAACCACGGGCCCGAAATGCCAGCAATTAGAACAGGCATTTTGCCAGCGGGTCGGGTGCCGACAGGCGATTGCGGTGAGTTCTGCGACGGGCGGGATGCACGTGACGCTGATGGCGCTTGGCATTGGCCCCGGCGACGAGGTGATTACGCCGTCCCAGACCTGGGTTTCAACCGTCAATATCATCACGCTCCTGGGAGCGGAACCGGTGATGGTTGACGTGGATCGGCATACGTTGATGGTGCGACCGCAGGATATCGAGGCAGCCATCACACCGAAAACCAAAGCCATTATTCCCGTGCACTATGCTGGCGCTCCGGCCGATCTGACGGCGCTGCGGGATATCAGCGAGCGCTACGGTATTCCGCTGATAGAGGATGCGGCGCATGCCGTCGGGACGCAATATCGCGATGAGTGGATCGGTGCACGCGGCACCGCCATTTTCTCGTTTCACGCGATTAAAAATATCACCTGTGCGGAAGGCGGCATGGTGGTGACGGACGACGAGGCGCTCGCAGAGCGTATACGCAGCCTGAAGTTTCACGGGCTAGGCGTTGATGCGTTCGACAGGCAGCGACAAGGTCGCAAGCCGCAGGCTGAAGTGGTGATGCCGGGGTTTAAATACAATCTGGCGGATATCAACGCGGCGATTGCGCTGGTTCAACTGGATAAACTCCCGGCAATCAACGCCCGTCGTCAGCAGCTTGCCGCACGTTATCTCACACAGTTGCGCTCGCTGCCGCTCCAGCCGCTGGCGGTTCCTGACTATCCCCATCTGCACGCCTGGCATCTGTTTATGGTGCGCGTGGATGAAACGCGGTGCGGCATATCGCGCGATAGCCTGATGGCGGCACTGCAAGCGCGCGGCATTGGCACCGGGCTGCATTTCAGAGCGGTGCATACGCAGAAATATTACCGTGAGCGCTATCCCCATTTGCACCTGCCGGAAACGGAATGGAATTCGGCGTCGCTGATGACGCTGCCGCTGTTTCCCGATATGCAGGACAGCGATGTCGATCGCGTTGTCGCGGCGCTAACCTCAATTCTGGAGTCTGTTCGTGATTGATGACATCAAAAATGTATCTGTTGTGATTCCCGTTTATAACGAAGAAGAGAGCCTGCCAGCGCTGATTGAACGCACGTTGGCGGCCTGTCGGCAGACTGGTAAACCCTGGGAAATTATTCTGGTTGATGATGGCAGCAGCGATCGCTCAGCGGACCTGCTGACTGAGGCGGCGAACGACCCGGAAAAGCACATTATCGCCGTGCTGCTGAACCGTAACTATGGTCAGCACTCGGCCATTATGGCTGGGTTTCAGCAGGCGGTGGGAGATGTGGTCATTACGCTGGATGCCGATTTGCAAAACCCACCGGAGGAAATTCCACGGTTGGTGGAGTATGCCGCGCAAGGGTATGACGTGGTTGGCACCGTGCGGGCAAACCGGCAGGATTCGCTGTTTCGCAAGCTGGCCTCGAAAACCATCAACCTGATGATCCGGCGTTCGACCGGGAAATCCATGGTGGATTACGGCTGCATGCTACGTGCCTATCGTCGTCACATTGTCAGCGCGATGCTGCACTGTCATGAACGCAGCACCTTTATTCCTATTCTGGCCAACACGTTCGCGCGGAAAACCATCGAGATCGACGTGAGACATGCCGAGCGCGAATTCGGCACGTCCAAATACAGCTTTCTGAAGCTGATTAACCTGATGTACGACCTGCTGACCTGCCTGACGACGACGCCACTGCGCATACTCAGCCTGATCGGCAGCGTCGTCGCGCTGTCGGGTTTCCTGTTGGCGCTGTTGTTGATCGGCCTGCGTTTGTTCTTAGGGGCGGAATGGGCGGCAGAGGGGGTGTTCACGCTGTTTGCCGTGCTGTTCATGTTTATCGGCGCGCAGTTCGTCGGGATGGGGCTATTGGGGGAATACATCGGTCGCATCTATACCGATGTGCGCGCCCGGCCACGCTATTTTGTGCAAAAAACAGTGAGTGCGGCAACGCCACTGACCACCAGTTTACGGGATGAAGAAGAATGAAAGCGATCGTATTTGCCTACCATGATATCGGCTGCGTCGGCCTTGAGGCGTTAAAGCTCGCGGGCTATGAAATTCAGGCGGTGTTCACGCACAGCGATGCGCCGGGCGAAAATCACTTCTATGCGTCGGTGGCGAAAGCGGCAGCCGATATGGATGTGCCGGTGTTTGCGCCGGAAGACGTTAACCACCCGCTTTGGGTGAACCGCATTCGCGAACTGGCACCGGATGTTATTTTTTCCTTTTATTACCGCACGCTATTAAGTGACGACATTCTACAGTTGCCGTCGTTTGGCGCTTTCAATCTGCACGGGTCGCTGCTGCCGCGCTACCGTGGACGGGCGCCGGTGAATTGGGTACTGGTGAACGGCGAAACGCAGACGGGCGTGACGCTGCACAAGATGGTGTCCCGCGCCGATGCCGGCGATATCGTTGCCCAGTCTGTGGTGGCGATTGACGATGAAGATACCGCGCTGACGCTGCATGGAAAATGCCGTACCGCCGCTGCGGCTTTACTGGCGCAGCAGCTACCGCTGATCCGCTCACGTGAGATTATGCTGACGTCGCAGGATGAAAGTCAGGCCAGCTACTTCGGACGCCGTACGGCGGCAGACGGGCTGATCGATTGGCAAAAAAGCGCCCGCGAGATCAATAACCTGATTCGTGCGGTGACGGAACCGTATCCGGGGGCGTTTACGTTCCTCGGTGAGCGTAAAGTGATCGTCTGGCGTGCCCGCGTGGTTAAAAGCAACGATGTGAGCGCCAATGGCGTGAAGCATAAACCGGGCTCGATTATCTCGACATCGCCGCTGGTGGTGGCCTGCGGTGAAGACGCGCTTGAGATCGTCAGCGGACAGAGTGAGACCGGGCTGTATATGTCGGGTAGCCGACTGGCGGCGGAAATGGGCATGGTGCCCCAGGCGAAACTGGGTAACCTCGCCAGCCGTGTGCAACGACGCCGCACGCGCGTCCTGATCCTCGGTGTGAACGGTTTTATCGGTAATCACCTGACGGAACGCCTGCTGCGCGACGATCGCTATGAAATCTACGGGCTGGATATCAGTTCGGATGCCATCGCTCGTTTTCTTGGCGATCCGCGTTTTCATTTTGTGGAAGGCGATATCAGCATTCATAACGAATGGATCGAATATCACATCAAGAAATGCGATGTCATTCTGCCGCTGGTAGCGATTGCGACACCTATCGAATACACCCGTAACCCGCTGCGCGTGTTTGAGCTGGATTTTGAAGAGAACCTGAAAATTGTGCGCGACTGCGTGCGTTACAATAAACGCATTGTTTTCCCGTCCACCTCAGAAGTGTACGGCATGTGTGATGACAAAGAGTTTGATGAAGATAACTCACGCCTGATTGTCGGGCCGATCAACAAGCAGCGCTGGATTTACTCTGTGTCCAAGCAGTTGCTGGATCGAGTGATCTGGGCGTACGGTGCGAAAAGTGGTTTACGTTTCACGCTGTTCCGTCCGTTTAACTGGATGGGGCCGCGTCTGGATACGCTGGATGCCGCGCGCATCGGCAGCTCTCGCGCCATTACTCAATTGATCCTCAATCTGGTGGAAGGATCGCCGATCAAACTGGTAGATGGCGGGGCGCAGAAGCGTTGTTTTACCGACATTCACGACGGCATCGAAGCATTGTTCCGTATTATTGAAAACCGCAACGGCCAGTGTGACGGGCAGATTATCAACATCGGTAACCCGCACAATGAAGCCAGTATCCGCGAACTGGGCGAAATGCTGCTGACCAGCTTTAATGACCATCCGCTGCGTGACCGCTTCCCGCCGTTCGCCGGGTTTATTGAAGTGGAAAGCAGCAGTTATTACGGCAAAGGTTATCAGGATGTGGCGCATCGCACGCCGAGCATTCGCAACGCCAAACGACTGCTGGAATGGGAACCGACGGTGAAGATGGAGCAAACCGTCGCGGAAACGCTGGACTATTTCCTGCGTACCGTTGATCTCCAGCACGCTGATGACGCCACGGATGCGCAGGGATGACGCGCGTCGGCCTGCGCATTGATGTCGATACCTGGCGCGGTACGCGGGACGGTGTGCCCGCGCTGCTGAATGTGTTGGCGGAGTTCGATATCCAGGCGAGTTTCTTTTTTAGCGTCGGGCCGGATAACATGGGGCGTCACCTGTGGCGCCTGCTGCGTCCGCGCTTTTTATGGAAGATGCTGCGCTCCAACGCTGCCTCGCTCTACGGCTGGGATATCTTGCTGGCTGGCACGGCATGGCCGGGGCGCCATATCGGCGCACGGTTTGGTTCGTTAATCCGCCAGACGCACGATGCCGGGCATGAAGTGGGGTTACACGCCTGGGATCATCACGGCTGGCAGGCGAATGTCGCCCGCTGGTCGGATGCGCAATTAGCCACGCAGTTCCGTGAAGGAATAGATGCGCTGACACCGATGCTGCCATCACCGGTGCGCTGTTCTGCGGTTGCGGGCTGGCGAGCCGACTCGCGCGTTGTTGAGATGAAGCAGCGTTGGAATCTGGACTATAACAGCGACTGTCGCGGCACCCGACCTTTTCGACCTCGCCTGAAAAATGGTGAGTTGGGTACCGTGCAGATCCCGGTAACGCTGCCGACTTACGATGAAGTTATCGGTGAGCGCGTGAGTGACGGTGAATTCAACGACTTTATACTTGAGGCGATCCAGCAGGATCGCGGCGTGCCGGTCTACACCATCCATGCGGAGGTAGAAGGGGGCGCGAAGCTGGCGCTGTTCCGCCAATTGCTGCTTCGTGCCCGTCAACAGCACATCGAATTTTGTCCGCTTTCCTCATTGCTGCCTGATGACCGCGCCACACTGCCCGTCGGGCGGATTGACCGTGCGCCGTTTCCCGGACGGGAAGGGTGGCTTGGCGTGCAAACGGAAGAATAAATAAAGCAGGAGATAGCATGGAAAAAGGCATGATAAAGCTAAAAAGTACCGTAATACTGGTGTTATTTGCTTTGCTCTACCTGTTGCCGCTTAATGGCCGCTGGCTGTGGTCACCGGATGAAACGCGCTATGCGGAAATCAGCCGCGAGATGCTTCAGCGTGGCGATTGGATCGTGCCGCATTTGCTGGACGTTCGCTACTTTGAGAAACCCGTTGCAGGCTACTGGCTGAATAACATCAGCCAGGGGTTATTGGGTCATACCAATTTTGCCGTGCGTTTTGGTTCGGTATTTTCTACTGCGCTGAGCGCGCTGCTGGTGTTTTGGCTGGCGATGCTGTTGTGGAAAAACCGGCGTACAGCTCTACTGGCGGCGACGATCTATCTGACATCGCTGTTCGTGTATGGTATCGGCACGTACAGCGTGCTCGATCCGATGGTGACGCTCTGGATGACGGCGGCGCTGTTCAGCCACGTGCTGATTCAGCGTGCCACGCTGACGCGCGAACGGCTTATGGCCTGGGGGCTGATGGGGCTGGCCTGTGGCATGGGATTTATGACCAAAGGCTTTCTGGCGCTGGCCTTGCCGGTCATCAGCGTGCTGCCGGTAGCGCTGGCGCAAAAGCGGATTAAGGAATTGCTGCTGTTCGGGCCGCTGGCGATTGTCGTTGCGGTATTGCTGAGTGCGCCGTGGGCGCTGGCGGTGCATGCGCGAGAAGCCGATTACTGGCATTACTTCTTTTGGATTGAGCATATCCAGCGTTTTGCAGAAGACGATGCGCAGCATAAAGCACCGTTCTGGTATTACCTGCCGGTTCTGATTGTCGGCGCTTTCCCCTGGTTGGCGCTGCTGCCGGGCGCGTTGCGTAGCGGTTGGACGGAACGAAAAGCGAACCCGGAACGGTTCCTCCTGCTGTGCTGGATGGTGATGCCGCTGCTGTTTTTCAGCATCGCTAAAGGCAAGCTACTGACTTATATTTTGCCGTGCTTTGCCCCGCTGGCATTGCTGATGGCGGCATGGATTTCCGGGCTGGCTCCTGCGGTACGCGAGCGTCTATTGCGCATCAATAGCTGGCTCAATATTGCGTTCGGTGGCCTGCTGGCGCTCGCTGTTGCGGCGCTTGGCCTCGGCATCATCATGCCGCATCTCTATCAACCGGGAGAAGGGCTGACTATCGTATCGGGCGTTGTCTGTTTTATCGGTTGGGTAGCCTTTGCCGTTGTCAGCCTGAAAAGGCAGCGATCGTGGGGGTATCTGGTCGCGGGCTGTCCGCTGTTTCTGGCGCTGCTTGTCGGCGGAAGCATTCCGGCGAGTGTGGTCGATTCAAAGAATCCTCAAACCTTCATTCGTAGCCACCAGCCACTGCTGGAGGAGAGCCGCTATGTCCTTAGCGATGAAGTTGGGCTGGCAGCCGGGCTGGCGTGGGAGCTCAAACGTAGCGATATCACCTTATTCAAGGCGCGGGGCGAATTGAATTACGGGCTGAACTACGCCGACTCCACTGACCGTTTTGTGGACGAGGGGGCTTTCCCGGCCTGGCTTGCTGAGAAACGGCGTAGCGGAAATGTTGCGTTGGTGCTGAAGGTTGATAGGGATACCGATGAAGAATATCGTAGCCTGCCCGCGCCCGATCAGTTGAAAAAATCGCACCGCTATGTGTTGCTATTTTATAAGCAGATAGCGCCATGAGTTATCTACTGGTGGCTATCGTCTGCCTGCTGACCAGCCTGGGACAACTGTGCCAGAAACAGGCGGCGGAGTGCTGGCGGCGTTTGCCGACGGCGCGACGCCAGCGCGTAACGCTCGGGTGGCTGATGCTGGCGGCGTTGCTGCTGGGTATCGGGCTATTGCTGTGGCTGGTGGTGTTGCAGCATATTCCGCTCGGCGTGGCGTACCCGTTGCTGAGCGTCAATTTTGTTCTGGTTACGCTGCTGGCGCATTACTGGTTTGGCGAACGCGTGGATCGTCACCACTGGTGGGGCATTGCGCTGATTGTCACCGGTATCTACCTGATGCAGGGGGGATGATGGCGAAGAAAGGCTATGCCTGGGCGCTTGGTAGTATCGTGTTAGCCAGCGCCGCGCAGGTGTTAATGAAAAGTGGGATGCTGGCGCTGCCGAGTATTTCCCTGACGCATTGGCCTCCGCTGAGTACCTTAATGGGCGGCTGGCCTGTGATTACGGTGATCGGCGGGATAGTTTGCTACGGCCTGTCGATGGTGTGCTGGTTCATGGTGCTGCGCTATCTGTCGCTCAGTCGTGCCTATCCGCTGATTAGCCTGAGCTATGCGGTGGTCTATCTGGCGGCGGTTTTCCTGCCGTGGCTGAATGAACCGATGAGCCTGCGTAAAAACCTCGGCGTATTGATGATCATGCTGGGCGTCTGGCTGGTGAGTCGTCACGCTCAGACGGCGCGCTAAACCGCCTGAGCGTGACGCTAGCGTTGATGTTACTGACTGAAGACGTGTGCAGTCCCTGTGACGCTCAGGCTGACCTGTTGGCCAACGGAAAAAGCGGCGTGGCTGACGGTTTTCAGTTCAATGATGTCGGCTGTGGCATGGTGGACGTGCAGCGTCAGCGTAGAGACGAAGCCGGAAAAATCAACTTTACGGATGGTTGCACGAATCGTCGCTGCGCGATTCCCCACAATATTATCGATCTCAGCGCTATCGACCCCTGCATCATGAATCGCGATCTGTTCCGGACGGAGCATGATTCGGGCTTTACCGCTTGCGGTTGGACGATCCACTGCGATGCGCCCAAGCAGGCAGTCGGCCTGACCGCCAGTCACCTGCGCATCGAGAATTAGCGTTTCGCCAAGGAAGGTCGCGATGTCTTCGCTGGCAGGCTGATGGTAAAGCATCCACGGCGAGCCGGATTGCGACAGTTGGCCGTCACGCATGACGACGACCCGATCGGCAAAAGACAGCGCTTCCCCCTGATCGTGGGTCACCAGAATCGATGCCACGTTAGCCTGTTGTAATACGTCCATCACCGCTTTACGGGTGGTGGCACGCAGGCCGGTGTCCAACGCGGAAAAGGGTTCGTCCAGCAGCATCAACGCAGGGCGCTGTGCCAGTGCGCGAGCCAGAGCGACACGCTGTTGCTGTCCGCCGGAAATCTCATGCGGCGAGTGTTTCTGTAAATGCGCGGGAAGGGAAACCAGCGCCATCAACTCATCCACGCGCTTTTGCTTTTCCGCCTTCGCGCCTTTTAGCCCAAAAGCGATGTTGTCCGCGATGGAAAGATGCGGGAACAACGCGCCATCCTGCGGGACATAGCCGATTCCACGCTGATGGGCGGGGACGGAAAGCCCGTTATCGCAGAGCGTTTGTCCATTCAGCGTGATGACGCCGGTATCCGGTTTTTCAAACCCGGCAATCAGGCGCAACAGCGTGGTTTTTCCCGAGCCTGACGGGCCGACAATCGCCGTGCGGCGGCTGTTTTCTAACGTCAAATGAATGTCAGACAGCACGGTGCGTCCGTTAAAGCCTTTACTGACGCGATGAAGTTCCAACATGATTATAGCCCCGCCATTTTTTGTGATTGCGTGTAGAGAAACCAGGTCCACGGTAGTGACAGTAACACCAGAATAAGCGCGTAAGGTGCCGCCGCGGGATAATCGATCTCACTGGTGAGCGCCCAAAATCCGGTTGCCAGTGTACGGGTGCCGTTGGGGGCCAGCAGCAGCGTAGCGGTCAGTTCGTTGACGATCGCCAGAAAGACGAGCGTTGCCCCGGTGGCGACGCCAGGCGCGGCCAGCCGAATGGTCACGGCCATCAGCGTCTGCAACGGTGAACGCCCCAGACTGGCCGCAACCTGCTCCAGCTCTACTGGCGCCTGGGCGATGCCCGCGCGTAGATTAACCAGCGCCCGTGGCATAAACATCAACAGATAAGCCAGCAGCACGGTGAATTCAGTCTGGTAGAGTGGCCTGATGAGGTGAATCGTGGTGGTCACCAGCGCTAGCGCGACGACGATACCCGGCAGAGAACTGGTGATGTAATTGCATCCTTCCAGAAACCGATACAGGCGACTGGGGTGGCGGATCGTCAGCCAGGCCATCGGGATCGCCGCCAGCGTCGTCAGTAGGGCACCGCTCAGCGCCAGCGTCATGGTCTGGCGAAAGGCATCGAGCAGTTCGCGGCGCAGCCAGACTTCCCAGCCGCCAAACCACAGCCAGCGAAACAGCGTAATAAAAGGCACGCCGAGCGTTAGCACGACCAGCGCTGTCAGTAGCAGCAACGCCAGTGAAAGATAAAGCGGCGACAGGCGTATTGGCGTGACAGCCTGCGGTGCGCCGGAACCGACATGTGCATAACGGGTGACGCCGCGTACGCGCGCATCGGCACACAGCAGAAACAGGCACAGCAGTGCCAGTACGCCAGCCAGCATATTGGCCGCCGGGCCATTAAACGTTGACTGAAACTGATCGAAAATCGCGGTGGTAAAGGTATCGAAGCGGATCATGGCGAACAGGCCATACTCCGCCAGCAGGTGCAGCGCAATCAGCAGCAGTCCGCCGCCGATGGCCAGTTTTAGCTGCGGCAGTACCACGCGAAAAAAGACGGTCACAGGGGGGATGCCCAGCGTGGCGGCGACATCTTCCAGCGCGGGATTGAGCCGTCGCAGCGTCGCGGCGCAGGGTAAATAAAGAAACGGTAAATAGGCGACGACGGATAAAAACACGCCAGCCGGTAGACCGTGCAGACCGGGAGCGGTGCTGATCCAGGCATAGCTTTGCACAAATGCGGGGATCGCCAGCGGTGCGGTGAGCAGCAGTGACCACAGACGCCGGGCGGGCAGGGTGGTACGTTCCGTTAGCCAGGCTAGCAGCACGCCTAAAACGGTGCAAATGGGCAGCGTCAGGGCGATCAGCAGTACCGTGTTGGTCAGCAGTTCGCCGACGCGCGGGCGAAAAAGCAGGGCGCGCGCCGTTTCCCAACCGGTATCAATACTTACGCCAATCACAAATCCCAGTGGAATAAACCCTAGCAGGGATAGCGTCAGGGCGACGAGGGTCAGCAATGCGGCTGGCTTACGCCGTGGCGGAGAGGATGCGGTGAGCGTGGTGGTTTCGCTGTAGCTAACGTTTGTCATACGGCTTGTTACTGCCTCGTCAGGACGATGTGTGGTGACGGTGAGGCCCTGCTGAGCAGGCTCTCTGGGTGATGATTCGTCAGGGCGTTCCCGCCCTGACGAAAGGGCTGTCGTTACCATCGGTGCATTGCAATCGATGTATAGCAATCGATGCGTGATAACCGACGTGCTACGGTCTATCGATTACAGCAGACCTGCCTGTGTCATCAGATCCACGACTTTTTTGCTGTTGAGCTTGGCGGCATCGACTTTTGGTGCATCCAGATCTTTCAGCGGAACCAGTTTGTCATTTGAGGCCGCGTTAACGCCAACGGCGTACTCAAAGGCATCGTTGGTGCGCAAGATTTCCTGACCGGACTTGCCCGTAATCCACTTAATAAAAGCCTGTGCGTCTTTCGCATGTTTGCTGGAAGCCAGTACGCCGCCACCGGAAATGCTGACAAACGCGCCCGGATCTTGATGTTTAAAGTAGTACAGCTTCGTGTTGTTACTGTTTTCACCGGTTTTAGCCTGATCGACAAAACGGTAATAGTGATAGATCACGCCGCTATCAATCTGACCCGCGTTTACGGCTTTCATCACCGTACTGTTGCCTTTGTAGGCGGTGAAGTTTTCTTTCATGCCTTTCAGCCAGTCTTGCGTGGCTTTCTCACCTTTCAGCTCCAGATAGGCGCTGACGATGGCCTGAAAATCTGCACCAGACGGGGAGGCGGCCCAGCGGCCTTTCCATTCTGGCTGCGCCAGATCGGCTAAAGATTTCGGCAGCTGCACGTCGGTAAATTTGGTTGGGTTGTAGACAAAGACGGTGGAACGCGCGGCAATCCCGATCCAGCGTCCGTGGGACGGGCGATAGTCAGACGGTACCTGCGCGAGGGTGGCTTTATCCAGCGGAGCAAAGAGGTTGGCGTTATCTACCAGCACCATCGACGGTGAGTTTTCGGTCAGGAACACATCGGCAGGCGACGATTTCCCTTCCTGCACCAGTTGGTTGCCCAATTCGGTGTCGCTGCCATTGCGCAACGTTACCTTGATGCCGGTTTCTTTGGTAAAACCGTCAACCCAGGATTTCACGAGGTTTTCATGTTGGGCATTGTAAATCACAATCCCTTCATCGTTTTCTGCTGCATTTGCCGACGCGCTGAGCGCCAAACCGGATGCGAATAAAACGGCTGAACTCAGTAATCCAAAACCAAGCTTCATATTATTTACCCTTATCAATACCTGTCGTCTTTGCGTATTGCTGGCCTACATGTAAGCCCGTGTGTCGCTCACGATAGCCGCGCTATTTTAGCGACACTGGCCGATATGTAGCGGCAGTCGAGGAGGGATTCTACATATCGGTAATAATAATGATAGTTATTATTATTTCGCTTTCTTAAGGTTAAATTAAGGTTTTGCTGGGTATGACATAGCGGTCATCACTTTATTTCAGTCCATGTCACAGTGTGAAATTGTATAAACCCAATGTTTAAAAAACAGTCGGGTGAGTTTGTGAAATTTATTTCACCAGAAATGAGATATAACATCATGATTTACAGAAACAAATCCTGATTCATCATCTATATTTACTGTGCAGGCTGTGAGTAGCGATACAATAAATGCACCGTATTTCTTCGGTGTCACGTGCGCTTGTCTGCAATTTGGGGTTAATTGACCGACAAAAAAGTGACACAGCAACTGATATTCGGGGGAGTGAAAAATGGATGTAGAAACGCGGATGATTGAGCTCATCGTTAAATCTGGCGAAACACGTTCCTGCGCAATGGAAGCTCTGAGATCCGCTCGCCGAGGGGAGTGGGATCATGTCGATGAATTATTAAAAATGGCTGCGGTGGCGCTGAACCGAGCACAATTGATTCAGACCGGATTTATTGGCAACCAGAGTAAGGAAAAAACGACTCTTGAGCTTATCGTGGTGCACGCACAGGATCATTTGATGAATGCGATGCTGTGCCGTGAACTGGCTGAAGAGATTATTGAGCTCAGGAAAGAGGTCTCTGGCGTTAATCTCCACATACGTTAACCGCATCGCAGAGTAAGTAGAAAAGCCATTCAGTCTTCACGCTGAGTGGCTTTGCTGTTTCTCTCGATTCGTGGCCTGGAAGAGAGACTGGACGTGCGTTTACTGACCCGAACCACACGCAGCGTCGCGCCAACGGAAGCAGGGGAGAAGCTGGCAGATAGCCTCGCCCCGCGCTTTGCAGATATTGAAAACGAGCTGGTGGCCGCTACCCGCGTTAGCGGTTGGAATGTTGATTTTTTTAATATTCAAGGAAATGAAATGCACTCTGATAAGAATGACGCATGTTTCGATGTTTTTTCCGGTGAGTTTAGCGTGAGCGACGATGCCTGGACGCTGGATGCGGTAAGGTGGGTTTTTGTTGAGAAGAAAAGGATTATCGCCAGCCTGAAAGGGAAAATGGGGAGTGGCCCGTTTAGTGCTGAGATAGAGCTGGTATGGCGGGAATCACTCGAGGATTATTTTGGCAGAGGTGAAATCACTTATGATAATTATCGCTCGGAATATAAAACCAATGGTTTTGCAATAAAAATAATGGTATCAGATGTTTATATAGAGGACGGTATCTGTGTCGTTGACGAAGCTGAGTGGCTGGAAAATGGCTATCCGTATTCATTTTATGGCGATTTGGAGCAAGTAGCCACGTGATATAAATAGCGGCCATTTTTAATCATGACTGCTATTTGTTAGCTTATCTCTTAAAGGAATCTTTTTATTTATGGATAACCCTATTTTCTATAAATAAAACGATTCCTTTTTGGCCGCGGATAAAATACCACCGTATTAATATCTGGACTGTTCACACTGGTTTTTTAGCCTCATCACCACCGCTGGTGGCAAGGGCGCTGTCATCATAGAACGGTACTTCATACACGCTGGCGTTTCATCTGTTGGGGGGGGGGGCTGCACCCGATGAACAGGCGATAGCAAACAGGGCTAGCGAGGTAATTAATAGCTGCCGGATACTGGCTTGGTAGCGTTTCATCAACCCCCCTTTTACTTTTTTTTGCAATGACAGATAACTCTGTAAACCGGGAAAGGTATACCGGGCGGGCAGGCAATATTACGAATTTATTAAGCTAACATTAAGAGAACGGTTTGTCAGATGAAATAAAAAAAGAAGGTGAGAATCACACTATTATGACACTTATTCATCGCCTCAAAGATTCTTGAACTCAATCACTCCTGAAATCACTCATAATCCTGAGTGTACGGTGCCTGTCAACGCGCGTTGGCTATGGCATATTCTGACGGCGCAAGTGAGGTTGAATGCCGGAAACCCCTTCTCTTACCGGGTTATCAGCCTGATTATTGTGACGGATGTAAACACTGTACATACCGTTACACAGCAATGCTCATCATCGGCGATAAGCCTGGTATATAATCCCAAAAAACACAGGGATTGATTTACCGTGAAGATAAAAATTCACAAATTTCAAACAATAAATATCATGTAGCCTTATTTTATAATGAAAATCAAAAATACTCTCTGCCTACATATCCTGATGGCGACCCTTGCCATCCTGTTGCTTAGCGTTCCTCCGCTGGTGAAAAGCGTGGATCCGACGCTGACGTTCCTGCCGTTGATTAAAACCATGGAAGGGACAGAAAAGGAGCAAAAGGAAAAGATCGCCACCCTTTCTCATGCGTTGCAGGGCAATGCAATTTTCTTTCTCGGGGCGTCCGAAGTTTCCACATCTGAAGATGAACATTACGCTGTCTATAATTATTTTAATAACCAGCTACAGCGCCCGGTCGTGGCCTATGGCGATAGCTATGTCGATAACGTTACGCATTTTCTACTGCTCTCACGTTTTAAAAATGAGCTGAACGCTAACAGTAAAGTTGTTTTACTGCTGGCGCCCGATAGCTTTTATTCAGACGGCATTCCTCCGGCAATTTTCGCCAACAATTTTCCGGCATCTATTTTTAATCCTTTGATGCAGGATGACCAGACGCGCCCCTTTTTGGTCAATTACTTACGCCATATTGATAAAGACGAGATCAGCCATTTAACGTTCGGCCAAATGAAAGTCTATGGCTGGGATCCGCAAATTATCTGGCAGGAAGTGAGTTATCAATTTGCTAATTTCTGCGAGCTGATAAAAAACGACTGGCTGGCGATGCTGGGCATTATCCCCCAACCGACACAACCGTGGCCTCAGCAGCCAACGGTCAACACGGTCCCCGACTGGCCTCGCGAGTTGGAGCAGGCTCGGGTGCTCAACCAGTCCCGCCAGCAAAGTGCAGATACATTGTGGATGGATAAGTCTGTTTTTGCAGACGATCCAACGCAGGAAGAGTGGGATGACGCGCCGATTGTGCCAGCACAAATGGAGGCATTACGGGCGACGATCCAACTGCTGAAAGCACGCAACGCCCAGTTTGTGGTCATTGTCGATCCGATTAATCCGTGGGCGATTAAGAATTCCGAGAAATTCCAGTCCGTCGACAGCCAAATCAGAACGATGCTGGAAGAAAATCAGGTTCGCTATTTTGATATGTATGCGCAGCCTTATCAGAACGGCTGGAATTGGGATCGCCTGCACCCAACCGATCCGGCATGGGTCGCGATGGATCAATTTATTGCTGAGAGTTTTAAATGATGAAAACCGCCATTCGCCTTTTTTTCCTTTATCTCTTTCTGGCAGTCACCATCGTTGCATGGACCTCTGTTGATGAAAGCATGAGTTTAAAAGTGCATTTTGAATATCAAAAATTCTGAAGGATAAATGATGTACAGCTCCGGAATGTTTTTTTTCCTTCTGTTTTCATCAGCGTTACTGTTCGCGCTGGTTAATCGCGTATTCAGCTATCGACTGACGTATTTATCCGCCTTTTCCGTGCTGGCGGTATTGGGCTGGGGATATATTTTCCAGGGGGATTACATTGTTCCCGTGGCGGTTTTCCTGAGCTTTTATATTCTCGTGACCTTAAAAGAGAAAGGCTGGTTAAAAACCTGGCAGGCGGTCAGCCTGACGCTGCTGCCGCTGTTTTTGGTGAAATTACACCTCAATAACCATTGGGGCATGATCGGTCTGTCCTTTATGACCTTCCGCGCCATTGATGTGCTGCTTTATCGCAGCAAAAAAGACGGGCAGCATTTCCTGCATTACTTCTGCTATCTCTTTATGCCTTTTATTATTTTGGCCGGCCCGATGTATCGCTGGCGGACATGGGTTAATGATATTAATAAGCCCGTCTTCATCATTACCCGTGAGCAGTTTTTAGTGGCGATGGAACAAATTTTTACCGGCATTATTCAGAAGTTCTTATTTGCCATGCTAATCAATAATCTGGTGATTGAATCGTGGAGCCAGCGCCCGTTTACCTTAAGTGTGGGCGTCGTGATGTCGCTGGCCTACAGCGCTTATCTCTATTTTGATTTTGCCGGCTACAGCAATATGGCTATCGGGGCAGGGCGCTTATTTGGCCTGAATATCCCAGCGAACTTTAATCTGCCTATTCTGGCTAAAAACCCGCAGGATTTCTGGCGGCGCTTCCACATCAGCCTGTCTGAATGGCTGAGGGACGTGGTCTTTATGCCAATTTATATGAATCTGATGAAGCTCGACTTTTTCCGACAGAACAAAACGCTGGCGCAGAATATTGGCATCTTCTGCACCCTGTTTTGTATGGGGGCATGGAACGGGCTTGAAAGACACTATGTCATCAGCGGCGCGCTGTTTGGCGCCATTTCCGTTGCTCATAACATGTTGCTGTGGTCAGCCAAACGCAGCCCAGCGCTGAGCAATTGTCTACATCATCCGGTTATTGCGTTCATCGGTCGTATTCTGACGCTGGCAAGCGCTGCGGCCTCCCTTTACATCTTTAGCGGAATGTCTCCTCTATGAACCAACACTGCGAGCTTCAGGAACTGCAAGATTTCCTCCGTGCGGCATTGCTTAACCCCGCTAACCCCGATCGGTTGGCGATTAGTGGCAGCGATGAAGCGATGACCTGGCAACAGCTATCCGTTGCGGTGACAGACTGGGCGCAGCGCTACCAGCAATGTCGGCAACCTGCGGGGCCGCCGGTCGTGTTATATGGGCACCAGCAGGCGGAGTTTGCCGTGGCGATCTATAGCTGCCTATTGCATAACATTCCGTATATCCCGGTGGACTGCATCTATCCGCAGGAGCGGCTTAAAGAGATTTGTCATCTGGCGAGCGCCCCTTACTATTACGATGTCGCGACCCGACAGTTCATTGCGACCGGAGAAGCCGCACAGCCGCTGGTCGAGCAGGATCTCGCCTATATTATGTTCACCTCCGGCAGCACCGGAAAACCGAAAGGGGTGCAGATTGGACGTGAAAGTCTGTGGCACTTCATGAAGTGGGTGCGTCAGGACTTTGCGCTACCGGACGTGCCAGTGCTGATGAACCATGCGGTGTTCAGCTTCGATCTCTCGTTGATCCCGCTGCTGGCAAATCTGGCAACCGGAGGACATATCGTTCTGAATGCGAAAGAGGATATCGCGGCAGAAAACTGGCTCGATCGCCTGAAAGACAACGGCGTTTCCGCCTGGGTGTCAACGCCGTCTTTCGCTTACCAGAGGCTGCTTTCCCCCCAGTTCAACAGTGAATATTTACCTGAACTCAACGTTTTTGTGTTCATTGGTGAAGTACTGAATAAAGCGCTGGTCAAACAGCTACGCCGCCGTTTCCCGCACGCCAAAATTCTCAATTCCTATGGTCCAACGGAAGCGACTATCGCGACCACCGTCATCGAAATCACCGATGAAATCCTGCACAGCGACAACGATCTGCTGCCGGTTGGCGCGATGATGCCGGATTCCAGAATGGAAATTACCGCTGAAGGTGAGCTGATCATTTGGGGTAAAAACGTGATGCGCGGCTACCTTGGGCTGGCGAAAGAGAATGCCGAGAAATTGCTGCATCGGGAAAGTGAAGCGTATCGGGGTTACAGAACCGGCGATCTGGGCTACGAGGACGGGCTGCTATACTGTCAGGGTCGTAATGACAGCCAGATCAAACTGAATGGCTACCGTATTGAAATCAACGAGATTGAAAACCGCCTGCTGGCGATGTCTGATATCAGCGAAGCGGTGGTTCTGCCGCTGATGAAATCGGGCGGCGGTGTGCTGCGTATTGCGGCGTTCTGTGTGACGAATTTAGCGCCTGAAGCGATTAAAACGTCGCTCTCGAAGGTGATTCCGCCCTATATGGTGCCTTCCCAAATTATTATCAAAGATGCGTTGCCGCTTAATCCTAACGGCAAAATCGACCGTAAGCTGCTGGACACCCATGCCCGCACGATCTAATGACTTAGGAAAAATGATGGAACAAGAAATACTCGCGCTGTTTGAAAAGATCTTATCCCGTAAAGTGGGCTTTAACGATGAGCTTATTGAATCTGATATTCTCGACTCTATTCTGGCGGTCGACTTGGTGCTGGAAGTGCAGGACGTTTACGGCTGCGTGATCCCGCCGACCGAAGTCGCTACCGTCCTGAAGACCCCGGCAGACCTGGCTCGCTATATTGAAGAGAATCGCGGCTAAGCCTGAAATGGCAACGGTTTTTCATGATTTAAAAGCCCTGGATATTTATCTGTAATGCTGTTCGCTTAAGCATGGATTTAGGGGGAAACACGGTGATGAGGTTCCCGTAGGGATACCTCGCACCGTGGTAGCTCCCGGTATCTCGATTCTTAAACGATCGGTATTAGGATATTTATCTGGGGTTTTTTTATGGGTTTTTATTAAGGTCTATTATCTATTGGTGAAAAAATAGGGAGAGAGTGATTCTCTATTCAAATCACCCTAATTATTATAATTGTATCCGTGGTGTTGAATATTTGTTGCCGATATTATCTGAAAGATCTTTCAGCAATGGATAATACACGGAGAAGTAAAATGGACTCATTCACTTTAGAAGATCGCTTTGATTATCAACCTTTAATTAACTCTCAAGGTGAAACCTGTCATTTTGGTGTACGTATTGAACCTAAACAGTCAGGCGTGCATATTGGCGAATTATCACCTAACTGGCTGCGTACACTCGTAGAAACCCAGCAATTAGTGATACTGCGGGGCTTTGATAGCTTTACCAGTGCAGAAAATTTAACAACATACTGCACAGCCATGGGTGACATTATGCAATGGCCGTTTGGCTCTGTGTTAGAACTGGTTGAACAACCCGATGCGACCGACCATATCTTTGCTAACAACTATGTCCCCTTGCACTGGGATGGCATGTACCTGAAAACCGTGCCTGAACTACAAGTATTCCAATGCGTATCAGCCATTGGTAAAGAGCAGGGGGGGAGAACCACGTTTTCGAGTACCACCGCGGCGTTACGCCTGGCATCACCCGAAACCAAAGCATTGTGGGAGCGTGCAACCGGTCAGTATCAGCGTGCAGTCGAGTTGTACAGCAGTACCGCACAGGCGCCTATTATAGAACAGCACCCCTACCGCACTTATCCCGTCATTCGTTTTTGTGAGCCACCGATTGCGGGCGATAAAGAATTCCTGAATCCATCGACTTATCACTTCTCAGGTATTGAACCTGAAGAGCAAGAACACCTACTCAGCAGCTTGCAAGACGCCTTATATGATCCACGGGTTTATTATGCCCACCAGTGGCAAAGCGGAGATATTGCGATTGCAGATAACTACTCGTTATTACACGGCCGAGAATCTTATTCGAGCCAAAGTGGTCGCCATCTCCGCCGGGTGCATATCCATGCTAAACAGCCATTGAATAACCCACATTTGGTGCAACCGTCATGAAACCACAGCATGTTGATCTCATGATTATCGGCGCGGGGCCGGTCGGTTTGGCCTGTGCTTATCTTGCCCATCTGTCCGGTTTAAGCACCGTCATTATCGACAAATCGCAAGGGCCGTTAACGGTCGGCCGTGCTGATGCGCTAAACGCCCGCAGCTTGCAACTGCTTGAAATTATAGGTTTATTCGATGATCTTTACCCCTTGGGTAAAACCTGCAATACCAGCTCTGTCTGGTCAAAAGGCAAGTTTATTTCACGCCAGTCTACCTGGTGGGAGGCTCTACAAGGCTGTTTTCACAAACATTTCTTAATGATTGGTCAGGCTTATGTAGAACAAGTGCTCGATACTAAGCTCACCGAATTAAACAAAGACGTGCGCCGCAATACCGCCGTGCAAGATATTGTGTTAGAGGAAGACGGCTGCCTCACCACGCTTTCCAGCGGTGAGGTAGTTCGCTCCCGGTACGTGATTGGCGCCGATGGGTCACGATCGTTTGTGCGCCAACACTTCGCTATCCCGTTTGAGATTACTCGACCACAGATTACCTGGGCAGTGATTGATGGCGAAATAGACACTGATTTTCCCAAAGTTCCGGAAATTATTGTTTTCCAGGCAGAAACCGCCGATGTCGCCTGGATACCACGTGAAGGTAAGATTGATCGTTTCTATATCCAGATGGAAAGTGAGGATTTCACGCAACAGCAGGCGATAGATAAAATTAACCATGCTCTGCAACCACACCGTCTGCGCTTCAAGTCTATTGAGTGGTATTCACAATTCTCGGTTAAAGAGTCTGTAGCAGAACACTATAACCTTGAAAATAAAATATTTATCGCTGGTGATGCGAGCCACATTCACTCGGTAAATGGTGGGCAAGGGTTAAATACCGGGTTGGCTGATGCCTTTAACCTCATCTGGAAAATCGCGATGATTACCCATCATCATGCGCCCCAAACGTTATTACAGACTTACGAAACAGAGCGAAAAGCGGTCGCGCTGGAAGTGGTAAAAACGTCAGCGGAACTCGTGCGTTCAACCAAAACCTCAGATACCGGCACCCATGCCGATGACTACGTCAAGATTGTCGAAAAACGTGCGGGTTACATCACGGGAATGGGCGTTCGCTATGGAACAGGTGGAAGTGTTGGCGACAGGCTGCATGATTTTATGTGGTGTGATTCTCAATCTGGTCAGCCAAACCGCATTTACTCACAGCTAAATTATCACCATTACAGTTTGCTCATCATTGGTACGGCAGATGTTCCTGCATCACTGCCTGATATCGTCAATGTCCTGCACATTGAAGCGGGAAGTAGCCCCTATTCCGATCAGTACCTGTTAGTTCGGCCAGATGGCTATATCGCCGCCACCGCTCCTCTCGACCATCCTTCCGCGATCGGCCATTACTTTAGTGGCTGGCGAGTTCAATAGCATAAACGTTGCCGGCTCAGTGATTGTTGCACTGAGCTGGTCTTATTTTGTCGAGAAGAGTGACAGCAATAAGGTTTCAGGCCATTACCTGATGCACTAATCTGTGTAAAATCAGAGTTAACCCAATATCGTGGAGTGACCTGCTATGGCTGGCGTGAACAAAACGCACCTGACTGAAACGGATATCATCAGCAAATTTATCCTTCCTGCGGTTAAGGATGCAGGCTGGGATGATTTTGCTCAGATTCGTCAGGAAGTGAAACTGCGTGATGGCAAGATTGTGGTTCGTGGAAAACTAGCCTCACGTGTCAAAGTCAAATCTGCCGATATCGTACTGTACCACAAGCCGAACTTGCCGCTGGCAGTCATCGAAGCCAAAGCTAACAAGCACGCCATCAGCAAAGGGATGCAGCAAGGGTTGGACTACGCCAGTCTGCTTGATGTGCCCTTTGTGTTTGCTTCTAATGGCGATGGGTTTGTTTTCCACGATAAAACGAATCCGCAGCAGCTCGAATCCGAAATTGCGCTCAGTGATTTCCCAACACCAGAACAACTCTGGCAAAAATATTGTGTCTGGAAAGGGTTCACTCAGCAGCAGTTGCCCGTAATCAGTCAGGATTATTACGACGACGGCAGTGGGAAATCCCCCCGTTATTATCAGATGCAGGCGATCAACCGGACGGTGGATGCCGTATCGGCAGGTAAAAACCGTATTCTGCTGGTCATGGCGACAGGGACAGGAAAAACCTACACGGCGTTCCAGATAATCTGGCGATTGTGGAAAGCGAAAAACAAAAAACGCATTCTCTTCCTCGCGGACCGCAACATTCTGGTCGACCAGGCGAAACGTAATGATTTTCAGCCGTTCGGCACCGCGATGACCAAAGTCTCCGGGCGCACCATTGACCCAGCTTACGAGGTGCATCTGGCATTGTACCAAGCGATAACCGGACCGGAAGAACATCAGAAAGCCTATAAACAGGTGTCACCAGATTTCTTTGACCTGATCGTGATTGACGAATGCCACCGTGGCAGCGCGTCTGAAGATTCAGCCTGGCGGGAGATTCTGGAATATTTCGGTAGTGCCACACAGGTGGGGCTGACGGCAACGCCAAAAGAAACCGAAGACGTCTCTAATATCGATTACTTTGGCGAACCGGTTTACACCTACTCGCTGAAAGAAGGCATTGAAGACGGTTTCCTCGCGCCTTACAAAGTGGTGCGCGTCGATATTGACGTCGATGTACAAGGCTGGCGGCCCGTCAAAGGTCAGTTGGATAAATACGGCAAAGAAATTGAAGACCGTATCTACAACCTGAAAGATTTTGACCGCACCTTGGTGATTGATGAGCGCACTATGCTGGTAGCGCAGACCATCACCGATTATCTGAAACGCACTGACCCGATGGATAAAACCATCGTTTTCTGCAACGACATCGATCACGCCGACCGCATGCGTCATGCACTGGTGATCCTCAACCTTGAACAGGTATTGAAGAACGAAAAATACGTGATGAAAATCACCGGTGATGACGAGATCGGCAAGGCACAGTTGGAGAATTTTATCGATCCCAAAAAAGCCTATCCGGTTATTGCGACCACCTCAGAGTTGATGACCACTGGCGTCGATGCCCAGACCTGTAAGCTGGTGGTGCTGGATCAAAACATCCAGTCCATGACCAAATTTAAACAAATCATCGGGCGTGGCACGCGTATCAACGAAAAGCACGGAAAACTGTGGTTTACCATTCTCGACTTCAAAAAAGCGACAGAACTGTTTGCCGATCCCCGCTTTGACGGCTTGCCAGAAAAAGTGCTGGTGGTAAAGCCCAACGACATTTCCGATCAAAATTCCGATTTCAATGAAAAACTGGATGAGGAAAATGACGACGATAATGTCGCCAATGAAGCGCGAGAAGATGCCGCTGACTACCAGACCAATCATGATTATCACTGGGGCAGCGGCGAATTTCATGAGGATGATGAAGACAACGTCCGCAAATTCTATGTGAATGGGGTGGATGTAAAGGTGCTGGCTAAGCGCGTTCAGTATTACGATTCTGACGGCAAACTGGTGACCGAATCCTTCCAGGATTACACTCGGAAAACGATGCTCAAAGAGAGTGAGTACGCTTCACTGGATAGCTTTGTACGTAAATGGCAGGATGCGCCACGCAAGCAGGTCATCATCGAAGAACTGGCGCAGCTAGGCGTTCTGTGGGATGTGCTGGCGGAAGAGGTGGGTAAAGATCTCGATCCGTTTGATTTGCTCTGCCATGTGGTGTACGGTCAGCCGCCGTTAACCCGTCAGGAGCGCGTGGCGAATGTGCGTAAGCGTAACTACTTTACGAAATACGCTGAACCGGCGCGGCAGGTGCTTAGCACGCTGCTGGATAAATACGCCGATGAAGGCGTGCAGGAAAGCGAGGATGTTCAGGTGCTAAAACTGAAACCCTTCGATGCGCTGGGCCGCCCCATTGAGATCATTAAAACCCGTTTTGGTGACAAACAGGCGTATGAGAAAGCTGTCAACGAACTGGAGAACGAGATCTACCAGTTACCGCCGCGCTCAGCCTGATAACGCATAAACATTGTGCCACTGGTCGCGCCTGCGTCCGGTGGCATCCTTTTTTAAGAATGGAAAGAAAAGATGTCGATTAGTTCAGTCATTAAATCCCTTCAGGACATTATGCGTAAAGACGCCGGGGTGGACGGCGATGCCCAGCGCCTCGGGCAACTTTCATGGCTGTTGTTTTTGAAGATTTTTGATACCCAGGAAGAAGAACTGGAACTGGAGCAGGATCACTACCAGTTCCCGATCCCACAACGCTATTTATGGCGTAGCTGGGCGGCAAACAGCGAGGGCATCACCGGTGATGCGCTACTGGAATTTGTGAATGACGATCTGTTCCCGACCCTGAAAAACCTCACCGCGCCGATTGATAAGAACCCGCGTGGCTTTGTGGTCAAACAGGCGTTCAGCGATGCCTACAACTACATGAAAAACGGTACGCTGCTGCGTCAGGTGGTCAACAAGCTCAACGAAATCGACTTCAGCAGCAGCCAGGAGCGCCATCTGTTTGGCGATATCTACGAACAGATCCTGCGCGACTTGCAAAGCGCCGGTAATGCGGGCGAGTTCTATACTCCGCGTGCGGTGACGCGCTTTATGGTCAACCGTATTGACCCGAAACTGGGCGAGTCCATTATGGACCCGGCCTGCGGCACTGGCGGCTTTCTTGCCTGTGCGTTCGACCATGTGAAAGCGCATTACGTTAACACCACTGAAGACCACAAAACGCTGCAAAAACAGATCTATGGCGTAGAGAAAAAACAGCTTCCCCATCTGCTGTGTACCACCAATATGCTGTTGCACGGTATTGAAGTGCCGATACAAATCCGTCACGACAATACGCTCAACAAGCCGCTCTCTTCCTGGGACGAACAACTGGATGTGATTGTCACCAACCCGCCGTTTGGCGGAACCGAAGAAGACGGCATCGAGAAAAACTTCCCAGCAGAAATGCAGACCCGCGAAACCGCCGATCTGTTCCTGCAACTGATTATTGAAGTGCTGGCCGACAAAGGTCGCGCGGCGGTGGTGTTGCCGGACGGTACGCTGTTTGGTGAAGGCGTGAAAACCAAAATCAAAAAGCTGCTTACCGAGGAATGCAACCTGCACACCATTGTGCGTTTGCCGAACGGCGTGTTTAACCCGTATACCGGCATTAAAACCAATATTCTGTTCTTCACCAAAGGCCAGCCAACCAAAGAAGTGTGGTTTTATGAGCACCCGTACCCAGACGGCGTGAAGAACTACAGCAAAACCAAACCGATGAAGTTTGAAGAGTTTCAGGCGGAAATCGACTGGTGGGGTAATGAAGCGGATGGCTTTGCCAGCCGCGAAGAGAATAATCAGGCGTGGAAAGTCAGCATCGATGACATCATCGCTCGCAACTTTAACCTCGATAGCAAGAACCCGTATCAGGGCGAAACCCTCAGCCACGACCCGGACGAGCTGCTGGCGCAGTACCAGACGCAACAGGCGGAAATCAGCGAGCTGCGTAACCAATTACGTGACATCCTCGGTGCCGCACTGGCAGGTAACAAGGGGGCGAACTGATGACCGTTGAGACGCTGATTACCGACCATATCGATATCTGGACTTCCGCTCTGCAAACCCGCTCCACTGCGGGGCGGGGCAGCAATGGCAAAATCGACCTCTACGGCATTAAGAAACTGCGCGAGCTGATTCTGGAACTGGCGGTGCGCGGCAAATTGGTGCCACAGGACCCGAATGATGAACCGGCGTCTGAGCTGTTAAAGCGTATTGCCGCTGAGAAAGCGGAGCTGGTGAAGCAGGGGAAGATTAAAAAACAGAAGCCGCTACCGGAAATTAGCGAAGATGAGAAGCCTTTTGAATTGCCGAGCGGGTGGGAGTGGGTAAGGTTGGGGGATATTGCTGAAATTATCCGTGGTGTGACATATGGGAAAGCTCAATCTTCGGAAATAAAGAAAGACGGAATGCTACCCCTCCTTAGAGCGAATAATATCCAATCTGAAATTTTACTTGAGCCTCTTGTCTATGTTAATGAGGAATTGGTTTCCCCTGAACAATACCTACGTATGGGGGATGTATTAATAGCCATGTCAAGTGGTTCGGAGTCACTTGTTGGAAAGGCTGCTCAATTTTTTGAGAATGGAAATTACACATTCGGTGCTTTCTGTGGTGTTGTCAGAATATACTCTAAAATAATCGATGAGTTCATCGGACTCTTCCTCAAAACACCATTGTACAGAGAGCAAACAAGATCTTCGGGTAAAGGTATTGGAATTAAGAATTTAAACAAATCAAATTTGGAAATGCTATTAGTAGCTATGCCTTCCAAGAGAAACTGTGCTCAATTATTAGAAGAGACTACTTTTTTATTATCTTTATGCGACCAACTGGAACAGCAATCGCTAACCAGCCTGGATGCCCATCAGCAACTGGTGGAAACTCTGCTGGCAACGTTGACTGATAGCCAGAATGCCGAAGAACTCTCCGAAAGTTGGGCGCGAATGAGCCAGTATTTCGACACGCTGTTTACTACCGAAGCGAGTATTGACGCGCTTAAACAAACCATTCTGCAACTGGCGGTGATGGGTAAACTGGTGCCGCAAGATCCTAACGACGAACCGGCTTCTGAACTGCTCAAACGTATTGAGCAGGAAAAAGCGCAACTGGTGAAAGAAGGCAAAATTAAAAAGCAAAAACCGTTGCCGCCAGTGAGTGATGAGGAAAAACCTTTTGTATTACCGCAGGAATGGGAATGGATTCGGTTTGGTGAAATTTTAACAGAGTTAAAGTATGGGACTTCTCAGAAATGTGATTATTTAACTAATGGGTATCCAGTCCTGAGAATTCCCAACGTGGTTGGAGGCGAAATTTCTTTAGAAGATATGAAGTTTGGTAATCTATCAGAGCATGAAGTGAGAGAGTTATCACTAGAAAAGGACGATTTGATTTTTATTCGATCAAATGGAAGTCTTAGTATTGTTGGTCAGTGTACTTTACTTCGACGAACTTTAATTAACCATGCTTATGCCGGTTATTTAATTCGCGCAAGAATGTACAATGATTTTGTGTGTGCTGAATATATATCATTAATGATGAAGGCGATTTTTATTCGAGATCAAATCGAAAAGCCAATCAGAACAACTACGGGTGTTAAGAGCCTATCCCAATAGGATTTTATTCCAGACAATAATGCCGCAGGAAAAATGCAGCATCGCCTCATCGTTTTCGACTTTTTTCTCCCAACGAGTCAGAAGCCGACGGAAGCGGTTCATCCAGCTGTGCGTCCTCTCCACTACCCACCGACGGGCTTTGTCATTCATATTCTCTTTGCTGGCATCGGATTCTTCTTTACGCGACTGGATATGCGGTTCATAACGCCGATTTTTCAGTTCACTTTCCAGCCATTCCGCGTCATACCCCTTATCCAGACAGATATTCAGCCTTCTGCCCGGCCTCCCCGTCTGAAGCGCATCAAGGGTCTCTGTGACTAACCTGATATCGTGAGTATTTGCCCCTGCGACAACCACTGAGAGCGGCAGCCCGTTCGCATCGGTCATCAGGCTACGCTTTACCCCCTGTTTCCCCCGGTCCGTGGGGTTCCGGCCTGTTTTTTTGAGCCTGCCAGCGGGGATTTTGTCATACAGCCGTCCATCGACAACCATGACCAGTCGATGGCTTTCAGTTGCTCGCTGGTCATCAATCCGCTCTGCCAGAAACGCTCAAAAACCCCCGCTGCGCGCCATTCCTGAAAGCGGCGGTGTACAGAACTTGATGAACAGATCCCCGTTTAATTCAGTGCGTTCCATTGGCATCCGGTGCGAAGAACAAAGAAAATGGCGTCCATAGCCACTCGGTCATCAACCCGTTTTCGGTGCGTTCCCAGTGGATGGTTAGTTTTATGTTCAGGAATAAGCGGCGCTATTTTTTCCCAGAGTTCATCACTAATCCGCCACTTGCTGCCAGTCATGCTACGTCCTCAAAAATTCTCAGTTACTTATATTCTAACAATTCCTATTGGGATAGGCTCTAAGAATATTAATTCATCTGAACTATCAAATTTAAAATTAGCCTTTCCGCCTTTATCAATGCAGAAGGTGATAGTAGAAAAAACTAGTATTCTTTTGGGTTTCTGCGAGTCTCTCAAATCCCGCCTGCAATCCGCCCAGCAAACCCAACTCCACCTAGCGGATGCACTTACCGACGCAGCACTAAACTAAGGAACAGACGATGCCAGTTCATCATGCTATCTGGCGGGTGGGAGAGAATCCACAGCCACTGACCATCAGCAAACTCGCCACTGAAAAACTGTTGCAGAAGATGATTATTCAAGATTCGTCCATACTGTCCGACCAGTGGATGATGATTGGTGAGGAGGTCAATACGCTCGACAGCGGGCGTATCGACCTGCTGGCAATCGCACCGGATGCCTCGCTGATCCTGATTGAACTCAAGCGTGATCGCACGCCGCGTGAAGTGGTGGCGCAGGCGCTGGATTACGCCTCCTGGGTGGATGACTTAACCGCCGAGCGCCTGTCGCAGATTTATGAAAAATTCTCCGGTGGTGGGAATCTCGGTGAGGCGTTCAAGCGACGTTTTAATTCCGAACTGGAAGAGGAGTCACTCAACCAGTCGCACCAAATCATCATTGTGGCGGCTGAGCTGGATCCGTCCACCGAACGCATCGTCGATTATCTGAGCAAAAATGGTATTTCGATTAACGTGCTGTTCTTTAAGGTATTCCAGCACGGTGATGAGCAGTTCTTAAGCCGCACGTGGCTTATCGACCCGAGTGAGACACAAACCAATGCCGCACAGGCCACAGCCACCAGTGCTAACGCAAAGGAACCTTGGTACGGGGAGTTTTATGTCTCGTTTGGCGACATGCAAAGCCGCAACTGGGAAGAGGCGCGACACTACAATTTTATCAGTGCGGGCGGCGGAAGCTGGTATAGCCAGACGTTAAAACAGCTTCAGCCTGGCAACCGAGTGTGGGTAAAAATCCCAGCGAAGGGCTACGTTGGCGTCGGTATTGTGCAGGGGGCAGTTGAGCCTGCCAGTAGCTTCACCATCAACACTGACGACGGCGAAAAGCTGGCGATGGATGTGCTGAAGTATCGCGATCTCTATCGTCTGAATGCGGATGATCCCGATAAATCCGAGTATTTTGTCCCCGTAAAATGGCTGGAAACCCGCAGTGAGCAAGAAGCGGTGAACGAAGTCGGTTTTTTCGGCAACCAAAATACGGTCTGCAAGCCTACCGCGCCGAAGTGGCGACACACGGTAGAGAAATTAAAGCGTTATTTCAGAAATTGGGATGCGGAATTGTAATGCTCAGGTGATGATTTTCCCGACAAACAAGAAATGAGTACGTCAGTCAGGAGACGTCTAAAAGTGAATGGTTCGGTTTATTGAAACAGTTACATTCTCGCCAATCAAAGCGGTTGTTTCCAACTGGCTGACGGTAATTTAGAAGCTGACAATGTAGTTATTTTTAAAGAGGAATGGCATGATTATTAGCCTTGAAGACCTTGGCCTGGCCTACCGCAAAGCGAAAGTCGATCTGTACTATTCATCCCATGTTTCACTGGAAGCAATTGCGGAATACGAAGAATCCCTCCACTCGAATTTGACGGATCTGCTGGGAAAGATACAGGGAGACGACGAATCATGGGTGGAAGAGAATGAGTTTATTGGAAACTGGTTTCTGGCCACCAAATCTGTAGACATGACTTGCTGGGAACAGCAGCGCGAGCCGCAAGCTAACGGCCTCATATTTTCTTCACCTGCTGAAAAGTGGACGTATGCTTGCAACTCAATTGCTAAGAAAAACGAGCAAAAAAAAATCAAAGCCGAGTTTCGAGTAATGGCTCAATGCAGCCTGGATTTTCATGTTCTCTCGACTCTCTGGATGTTGGAAGTCGGACATCTTTTTGATGCCAAATTATCTACCTGTGCTTACGGTAACCGCCTGCGCCGTACTCTCGATGGAAAGAACATCAATTCACTTTCAATTGGTTCTTTTCAACCTTATCTCAAACCTTTTCGTGATTGGCGTGACAATGGCATTAACGCCATGCGGAGCGCGCTAAGTGACAGCAAAAGAATCGTAGCACTCACTGCTGATGTTAGTTCTTTTTATCACGAACTGAATCCCAGTTTTATGCTTGATCCGACCTTCGTCAAAGATATTTTGGAGTTGGAACTCACTGCTGAGCAAAGCAAACTTAATCGTTTATTTATTAATGCGTTAAAAGCATGGGCAATGGAGACGCCGTTGAAGAAAGGATTACCAGTAGGTCTCCCTGCTTCAGCTGTTGTCGCTAACATAGCTCTGATCGAGCTGGATCGCGTTATTGAGCAACAAGTCGCACCTATCTATTACGGGCGGTATGTTGATGACATCATGCTGGTCATGGAAAATGGTGCAAATTTCCATTCCATGGCAGATCTGTGGCAATGGTTGCTCGCTCGTTCTTCCGGCAAACTGGACTGGGTGAAGGGCGAGGAAAACAAACAGATCAGTTTTCAACCAACCTATCTGAATGACAGCCAGATACGTTTTGCAAATGCGAAGAATAAAGTGTTTATCTTGGCTGGTGATCCAGGCAAAACCTTGGTGGAAGCTATTGCTCATCAGATTTATGAACGAGCCAGCGAGTGGCGAGCCATGCCTCGGTTACCGCATTCCTCCAACAATGTTGGTACTGATTTGCTTGCTGCAACTCAAAGTAATGGCGAAGTCGCTGACAATTTGCGTAAAGCAGATGCACTGACTATGCGTAGGGCTGGTTTTGCCATCAAACTACGCGACTTTGAAGCCTATGAGCGTGACCTGCAACCGGAAACATGGAAAGGCCATCGCCAGGCTTTTTTCCGAGCATTTATTGATCATGTGGTAGTTCTGCCACAATTTTTTGATTTATCGGTCTACCTACCCCGAGTGATCCGACTTGCCACGGCATGTGAGGACTTTTTTGAGTTGAGAAAGCTTATCCTCGCGCTCGAGAATATTTGCATTGAAGTACGAGAAAAATGCCTCCTTAAGATCAAGGCTTGCCCTGATGATAACCTTCCTTCTGAAGAAGATATTATTGGCAAATGGAGGGCTCAGCTATTCAGCAGTGTGCTTGAAGCTATCGTTGCAGCATTTCCTCCGCGTATTTCCAAGGTAGGTAAGCAAACCTGGAATGACCATTTGAAAAATTGGCACAGCCGGTTTGGGCTAGACATAGAATATATAGGGCGTGATTTTTCATTAAAGGGCTACCAAGAACAGCAAGCGAGATTATTCTCGTTCGATTTAGCACATATGCCATTCCGCTTTATCGGTCTGCCAAAAGAGATGATTGCACAACGGGGCATACCCGCTCCGAAAACAGTAGCCCACTGTGCGGAAGCTTCAGAATTACTGCTTGATGATGTCGTTTTTGGTAATCAGATAGTAGCGAAATGGTGTAAATTTAAAATCCTACCACATGGACTATTATTTGCTACACGGCCTTTCAGCCTGCCGGAACTCTTTATCCTAAGCAATGAGGCTTATACAAACTCAGCTCGACAAGAAATGCGGGCTGTTGTTCTCGCAGTTCGTGGTTTTGTCCTCGGTAATAAAACACCTTGCGTCGATAAACAAGGCGTATTGCAAATTCCTGACGGCCAATCTTCTGGAAAATATGGGGTTGCCGTCGCTAGCTGGAAAACCTCAATGGCAAGCTGGACTGCGGCGGTCATGCGTTCAGCCGATCCGGATGCCAACCGTTACACTCGATTATGTCGCTTGCTTGATGGTGTTATAGCCCAACCGCATAACAGTCGTTACTTAATTCTGCCGGAGCTCTCACTCCCTGCGCACTGGTTTATTAGGATTGCCCGTAAGTTACAAGGTCGGGGGATTTCACTTGTCACCGGTATTGAATATTTACATGCCAGTAAAGCACGGGTGCGCAATCAGGTATGGGCTTCCTTGTCTCATGATGGGTTGGGTTTTCCTTCACTAATGATTTACCGTCAGGACAAACAACGCCCAGCATTGCATGAAGAACAGGAATTACAACGACTAGCAGGGCTGGAAATGAAACCAGAAAAGAGGTGGACAACGCCTCCCATCATTCAACACGGTGATTTTCGTTTTTCCTTGTTGATTTGTAGTGAGTTGACCAATATTAGTCATCGCGCAGCGCTACGTGGCAATATTGATGCGCTGTTTGTGCCAGAGTGGAATCAGGATACTGAAACTTTAAATGCTTTGGTTGAATCTGCTGCGCTGGATATCCATGCTTATATTATCCAATGTAATGACCGCCAATATGGCGATAGCCGCATCCGGGGCCCCTTCAAAGATAGCTGGAAGCGTGATGTACTGCGAGTCAAAGGCGGTATTACCGATTACTGTGTAATTGGTGAGATTGACGTACATTCTTTACGACAATTTCAAAGTAGCTATCGTTCTCCAGGTAAACCCTTTAAACCTGTACCAGATGGATTTGAAATAGAGCATTCCCGCAAAATCTTGCCAGAAGGATAAGGGAAACTGCCTTGAAATATCGATTTTAGATTATTGAAAATGGGGCATCATGACATTACGAACGCATAACCAACAGATGTAAGTTGAAATTGAATGTTGATCGCGACCGTTTATTTAAGTAGCTAATTTTTTTATAAAATAAGAGATTGCTCTCATGTGTGTCCTTGAAAAATTACGTAGAACTAAAGCGGGTATACATACAATTTGAAAAATTAAATAGCCATCTAGCTATGAGGATGGCTATTTATATTCTTATGCTAAAAAATATACTTGGATATCCTTTCTGCTAAATGTTTTCCTGCCTACTTCCGTTTCCCCATCACCACAACCTTCTTCACATCCTCATGCTCCAGCCCATCAATAAAATCCCCATACCACTGCAACATACCCCTTCGCTGCTCCAAATACTGCGCATGGTTATAAGTGCCACGAATCGTGTTCTTATCGACATGAGCAAGCTGCAATTCGATCCAGGCAGTGTTATAGCCTTGTTCGTGCAGTATGGTGCTCATTGTGTGGCGAAAGCCGTGTCCTGTTGCTTTGCCATGATAACCAATCCGTTTCAGTACCTGATTAATACTGGCTTCACTCATCGGTTTGGTGATGTCGTTACGTCCAGGGAAAACCAGATTATAGCGTCCAGTAACGGCATAGAGCCGTTGCAGCGCATCGATCACTTGATCGGAAAGGGGCACGAGGTGAGGGCGGCGCATTTTCATGCGTTCTTTCGGTATTTCCCAGAGCCCTTTTTCAAAATCAAACTCTTTCCATTCTGCTTGTCGTAATTCGATAGTACGAACGCCGGTAAGCATCAGGATACGTGTTGCCAGTTGCGTGATCTTACTCCCCGAATAAGTTGATAAAGCACGTAGAAAATCCGGCAGTTCATCAGGTAGCAGGTGAGGGTAGTGCGTAGCCTTTGGTGGGGGAAGGGCGCTTGCCAATTCTGATGCTGGATTGTTTTCCGCTCTGCCAGTGACAATGGCGTAGCGGAACACCTGATTACAGGCTTGGCGGATTTTACGCAATTTGTCGAGTACGCCACGTTTTTCCAGTTTGCGCAGCGAGGTTAGCATTTCCAGCGGCTTAATCTCTGCAATAGGGCGTTTGCCGATATCAGGGAAGATGTCATTCTCAAACGCTTCCATCAGGTCTTCAGCGTAACCCTTCGACCAGTTAGGGCGTTTGTATTCATGCCATTCGAGAGCGATGGCTTTGAAAGTGTTATCGATATTGATTTTCTTGGCCTGTCTTTCGACCTGCTTTTGTTCACTAGGATCGCCGCCTGAGGCGACGATTTTGCGAGCCTCTTCCCGTTTTAGTCTCGCTTCTGCCAGCGAGATATCAGGATAAACGCCGATAGATAATTTTTTCTCTTTGCCTGCAACGCGGTATTTCAAACGCCAGTATTTGGCTCCGTTCGGCTTTATCAGAAGATAAAGGCCTGCGCCGTCAGTGAGTTTGTATTCTTTATCTTGTGGCTTGGCGGTTTCTATCTGTCGAGCATTAAGTGGCATCGTGGGGGCCCCTAATAGTCATTGAACAAGAAGAGCCCCCATAGAGGCCCCCAACATCGACTTGATTTCCGGTATGCTGGGTTGACCTCGGTGGAGCTCAGCGACAGAAAATCCTAGTGGTATCAATGAATATAACGGGGTTTTGTTGAATTCGGTAGAGTCTGGGAGAACTTAAAATGGTACGCCCTACAGGATTCGAACCTGTGACCTACGGCTTAGAAGGCCGTTGCTCTATCCAACTGAGCTAAGGGCGCATTGCGCGAAAGAAGTGGCTGCTGCTTGTCACAACAGTGGGCTGGATTATACCCACACGTCCCAATGAGTCAACGGGTTGGCGCTGGATTTACGCTATACGGTGAATCCCTGTACAACTTTGGCGAATGTCGCTTTTCCTGATGTGACTTTTTTGCACAATTGCGAGCGTCATCCACATGAATGACATAGAGCAGTGAAAATTTCAGTTTTATCTGCTGGATGCGTTCAGTAATTCTTTTCAAGTTATGATCGGACGTATTCTGCACCCTACGCTGTTGGTACACTATGTCCGCATTCGTTGGGTTTTGGATGGGTGTGGGCTGCTTTCACGTATCGGGTTTACCGCTCGGTCATTTGTGGATCCGCTATTTTGTCGAACTTTGGAACCTTCTGATTTATGAACATTCTTTCATCCGCATTCTTGCGTGTTTGTTTGCTGGCAATGTTGATGCTGCCTGTTGGGTATGCATCGGCGGCGAGTGCGGATTCTGATCCTGACCCACAGCCTGTGCAGACCGATGCGCTAGTACAAATCAATGTTGATACCGAGTTGGTCAAGCTGCAAAAACAGTTAGATAACATCAAGCAGCAGGTTTCAGGCACCAATAGCGACAGCAAATTTGGTGCGTTGAATGACACCACGCAGGAATTGGTAAATAGTGCCAATGAGCTTGCTAATGCGGTGGCACCACAGCGCGCTCAAATTCAGGCTCAGTTGGACGTTTTAGGGCCAGCGCCGGAGCCAGGCTCCAGTATTAATGAAACCAGTGAAGTGACGCGTAAGCGCAATAGCCTGAATGCGCAAAAAGCAAAAATGGATGCGCAGATCGAGCAGATTCAGGCTCTACGCACCAGCGCGACTAACTTGTCAGCACAAATTGTTACTCTGCGCCGTAATGCGCTGAAAACACAACTGGCATTGAATTCCGGCAGTATTCTGGGTGGGCGCTTCTGGTCGCCGGTTGTGACTCCGCAGGCTGAAGATGTTCGTCGCCTGAGTGCGTTTCAGGATCAGATCAGTGATGCCTTTAGTGTCGCCTGGGAACCTGACTGGCGTTACGGTTCTGCATTCCTGATTTTGATCGCCATAGTTATGAGTTCGGCAGGGCGCCGGTATTTGGAAAAATATCTGGCCTGGGCGGGAATTCACTGGCTACCGGAAGGGCGTCTGCGGCGGAGTTTTTTAGCCATAGCGTCGGTTATTTCAACCGTGGTCACGATCGGTATTGCGGTAAATCTGATCGACTTTACGTTTACGCGCCACGGCGAGGCTTCTGAACGCGTCGTGTCGTTCCTTGATGCGCTGGTGAAACAGGCCATTTTCTGCTCGATGGTGGCAGGGTTAGGGCGAGCGTTTCTTTCGAATCAGCGTCCTTCCTGGCGTTTGCCTGCGATTGCTAACCCCGTCGCAAAAGCCATGAAGCCGTTTCCTGTGGTTGCCGCAGGCATTATTCTGATCTTTGGTTTTATTGAACAAGTGACCGCGACGGTGGGTACATCGGTCGCGGCAACTATTATGGTGAACGGCTTATCTGCGGTGTTCCTCGCGTTCACCGCAGGGACGATAACGCTGAAAAGCGATCAGATTCGTCGGCAGATGGTGCATTCAGGGGAGCAGCCGGAAGCCCGTTCGACGTTATCCGGCGTGATTCATCTTGCGGTATTAGCGACATCGTTCTCGATTTTGGTGTCGCTGGTTATCGGTTATATCTCACTGGCCCGTTTTCTGGCGTTCGAGCTGGTGTGGATTGGCATGGTGTTCTCCTGCCTGTATTTGTTCTCAACGTTTATTACCGATATCTGCGAAAGCCTCTTTTCCCCTAACAATGCCAGCGGCAAGCGGATGAAAAATTCGCTCAATCTGGACGACCGCCATCTGGCTCAGGCCACCTTGATTCTGTCGGCCAGCGGCAAAGTGCTTTTAATCTTAATGGCAGCGGTTGCCTTACTTAACGGCACGTTTGGTACCACTACGCCTCTGGAACTGGTGCAAAAAGCCGTTGAAATCTGGGGCGGAAAAGGGCTGGAAACGCTGAGCATCGTGCCTGCACATCTGGTCAATGCTGTGCTCTTTCTGGTCGTGGGGGTGTATGTTTTACGCTCCTCAAAACGCTGGTTGGAAGATGAATTCCTTCCGAAAACGACGTTAGAGCGCGGAATCCGAGCGTCGTTGGTGACGCTGTTCAGCAACATCGGCTACATCCTGATTATCCTGCTGACGTTGGCGACATTGGGGATTGAATGGAACAAGCTGGCATGGATTGTCAGTGCGCTGTCGGTGGGTATTGGTTTTGGTTTACAGGAGATAGTGAAGAACTTTATCTCCGGCCTGATTTTGTTGACGGAGCGCCCGGTGAAAGTAGGGGACTCGGTCAGCATCAGCGGGGTTGAAGGGGATATCCGGCGGATTAACGTGCGTGCAACGGAAATCCAACTGGGTGACCGTTCGACGGTGATCGTGCCGAACTCTCAATTTATTTCACAGAATGTGCGCAATATTACGATGGGGAATCCGTTTGGGGTTGCCACGCTGGCGTTGACGTTCCCGCTGGATATCGATCCTGAAGAGGTCCGGGCGCTGCTACTGGATGCTTATATCAACCACGATGCGATTCTGGAATCACCAGCACCGTCAGTGAAGTTCAGTCAGTTGAACCCAACGGGCATGGTGCTGAGCGTAACGGGCTATGTCAGCAGCCCGAGAATGGTATCGGAAGCGAAGAGCGATCTGTTGTTTGCAATCATCAAGCGGCTGCGGGAATCTAATATTCCGCTCGCCGTACCGCAGAAGATGGTGCTGGAAAACTCGGGGTTTGCGCTGCCTGACAGCATTTCGGGTGACGATAAGTAGTGCGCTTAGTCATCCGTTATCCGGCATTGAACGGGTAACGGATGAAGATCGAAAGCCGTGCTTGCAGGATGTGACGCGCGGCTATTTTCCCTGTTGTTTAATCATATCAAGATAGATTTCACGCAACCGCTGAGTGATTTTTCCGGGCTTGCCATCACCGATCGTTTTTCCATCCAGCATCACGACGGGGAGGACTAGCATGGTGGCCGAGCTGACAAAAATCTCTTTGGCGTGATAAGCCTCTTCCGGTGTAAAGCACCGTTCTTCCAGCGTAATGCCATCCTTTTCTGCCAGCTTGAGCAGCGACTGACGGGTAATACCGTGCAAAATATCGTTGCTGAGTGGGCGCGTCACAACTGTGTTGTCATGCAGGACGATATAACAGTTGCAGGAACTGCCTTCGGTAATGAACCCCTCCTCGACAAAGAAGGCGTCATCGGCCTGATTGGCATGGGCGTACTCTTTTGCCAGGCTGGCGGCGAGCAGGCTGACGGTTTTGATATCCCGGCGATGCCAGCGAATATCCTCGGTAGTGACAACATGCAGGCCGGTTGTAGCTTTAGGATTACCGACCAGCGAACGTGCCTGAGTGAATAACACCAGCGTGGATTTGACGTCAGCAGAAGGGAAATAGAAATCACGATCGCCAGCATTACCGCGACTAAGCTGTAAATAGATCGCGCCTTCTTGCAGGTCATTTTTACGGATCAACTCATCGTGAATGTCTTTGAGTGCCTCAGCAGTCACAGGCAACGTGAGTGAGAGTTCGCGGCAGGAGCGTTGCAAGCGAGTGATATGATCGGGGAAATCAACCAGTTTGCCATCAATGACCGCTGTCACTTCATAGACGGCATCGGCAAACAGGAAACCACGGTCAAATACAGAGATTTTTGCTTCATTTTCTTCCAGATACTGTCCATCAACATAAACAAGACGTTGCATCACAACACTCCTTAATAGTTGCTCAATGCAGGTTAACGCGCGTTATCCCCACAATAATGCGTCGGGCGGTAATATTTCGCTACCGTTATAGTGCAGTCCGTTAGCGCGATCGCGTTGCAAAAGCAGCGGACCGTCCAAATCGACTACGGCGGCACCCTGCGCCACGACAAAGGCGGGTGCCATTGAGAGCGATGTACTCACCATGCAGCCAACCATAATTTTTAAGCCTTGTTCCTGCGCGTCGTGACGCAGGCGCAAGGCTTCCGTTAGCCCGCCGGTTTTATCCAGCTTGATGTTGATCATGTCATAGCGCCCGGTTAGGGCAGCCAGCGACTGACTGTCATGACAGGATTCATCGGCACAGACGGGAATCGGGCGAGGCAGGTCTGCCAGCACATCATCTTTGCCCGCCGGGAAAGGTTGTTCGATCATCGTTACGCCAAGTGCGGCGAGTTCAGGAACCAGCGTCAGGTAGCGCTCGGTGTCCCATCCCTCATTCGCATCGACAATCAGGCGGGCCAATGGCGCGCCTTCGCGAACGGCCGCCACTCTGGCCAGATCGTTTGCATCCGCCAGTTTTAATTTGAGAAGAGGGCGATTGGCATGATGTATCGCGGCGTGCCGCATATGCTCTGGCGTATCCAGAGATAGGGTATAGGCTGTCTCCAACGCTATAGGCGACGGGAGATTCAAACGTTGCCAGATGCGCTGCTGATGCTGTTTACACTCCAGATCCCAGAATGCGCAATCCAGCGCATTGCGCGCCGCGCCTGCGGGCAGGATGGTTTGTAGCATCTGTCGATCTAAACCGTTACGGATGTCGCCGTGCAATGCGCTAATTTGCTCCATTACGCTGTCGAGGGACTCGCCGTAGCGTGAATAAGGGACACATTCTCCGTAGCCTGCCATGTCACCGGACTGGAGAGCCACCACAACGACATCCGCCTGACGCTTGCTGCCGCGTGAGATGGTAAATGCGCCCTCTATGGGCCAACTCTCGGTGAAATATCGCATCTCGATCATAAGCTTATTCTCGGTGCCTCTATTTTGAACCTTCGCGCCTTACATGCCTTGTCTGGAAGGCCTGAGCGGGTCGTAAAGTGTAATGCTTATTCTGCTACATATTCTTCATTTTTCGCGATTTTCGTAAGAAATCGATATGGCTTCTTTTGACGCTGGAAAAATTTATCGGCACGGTATCGACAGCGCGAATTATCTGAGATAGCTTGGATAGGTTCATCATACTTTAGGTCGCATGGGCTCTTGTCGTTAATAACGGTTGTGTTCAGTGAACGCCGTGTTCAACGAAAACGACTTTTCTGCGATGTGAAGGATGTTGAGTAGAGTGCTTTTACCAGCACAGCGTCGCTCGGATGGTCCGGGCGCTCACGTTACTTTGAGGATGTTATGGCTGATTCTACTTCCCCGCGCCGTTTTACGCGCATCGATCGTCTTCCCCCGTATGTATTTAATATTACCGCTGAATTAAAAATGGCTGCCCGTCGTCGTGGCGAAGACATTATTGATTTTAGTATGGGTAATCCTGACGGCCCGACACCTCCCCATATCGTGGAAAAACTCTGTACGGTTGCACAACGTGAAGATACTCACGGATATTCGACCTCCCGAGGTATCCCACGCTTACGCCGTGCGATCTCCCGTTGGTACGCCGATCGCTACGAGGTTGATATCGATCCTGAAAGTGAAGCGATCGTCACGATTGGTTCGAAAGAGGGATTGGCGCACCTGATGCTGGCAACGTTGGATCATGGTGATACGGTACTGGTGCCAAATCCCAGTTACCCGATTCATATCTATGGTGCGGTCATTGCCGGGGCGCAGGTTCGCTCTGTGCCGCTGGTAGAAGGCGTCGATTTCTTCAATGAATTAGAACGCGCTATCCGCGAGAGTATCCCGAAACCGAAAATGATGATTCTCGGTTTCCCGTCTAACCCGACGGCGCAGTGTGTCGAACTGGATTTCTTTGAACGCGTGGTGGAGTTGGCGAAACAGTACGGCGTGCTGGTGATCCATGATTTGGCCTATGCCGATATCGTGTATGACGGCTGGAAGGCACCGTCGATCATGCAGGTTCCCGGTGCCAAGGACATTGCAGTCGAGTTCTTCACGCTGTCAAAAAGCTACAATATGGCGGGCTGGCGTATTGGCTTTATGGTCGGCAACCCAGAACTGGTCAGCGCACTGGCGCGGATTAAGAGCTACCACGATTACGGCACGTTTACGCCGTTGCAGGTTGCCGCTATCGCTGCGTTGGAAGGCGATCAGCAATGCGTGCTGGATATTGCCGAGCAGTATCGCCAGCGCCGTAACGTGTTGGTTCGCGGTCTGCATGAAGCGGGCTGGATGGTTGATGAACCGAAAGCATCCATGTATGTCTGGGCGAAAATTCCTGACGCGTATGCGCACCTGGGGTCGCTGGAATTTGCCAAGCGCCTGTTGTCGGAAGCGAAGGTTTGCGTCTCCCCTGGTATCGGTTTTGGCGATTATGGCGATACCCATGTTCGGTTTGCCTTGATTGAAAATCAGGATCGTATTCGGCAGGCGGTGCGCGGTATTAAGACCATGTTCCGCGCCGATGGTATTTTACCGACCACCAAACCGGTATCAGGCAAAGGTTCCGCTGCCTGATAGCGACTTCCCGATAACTGCGGTTCCCGTTCTGTGCTGGGAGCCGCATAAACATGCCGTGACAGCGGCCTATCATTTGCTAGAATGCCTACCGTTAATCTCAATCAGGATGAGTTTGTCATGTCGTTATCTCTGTCTAAATTTTCTGCGTTAACGCTACTTTGCGTCGTGCTGGCCGGGTGCCAACAAACAGGAACGTCTGTCCACAAAGGAACGGTGGCAGGTCAGTCTTCTGCGGTCACGGTGTCTCCTAACGATCAACTGAATCAGCTGTCATCGCTGGTAGCGGCTACCCGCTATCTCAAATCGAAGTGTAACCGCAGCGATCTTCCCGATGATGCGACGATTACCAATGTCGCGTTGACTGTGGCGAAACAACGAGGCTGGAATGTCGCGAGCTATCAGGCTTTACCGCAGCGCAGTGAAAGCCTGTATCAAGGGTTATTAAAAGACAGTACGCCCAAAGAGACGCAGTGTTCTGAATTTAACCGTACCTTGACGCCGTTTATTGATGCCATTCGCAGTCACGGTTAAGGCGCGGCGCTTCCACTTTCATTGTCGGCGGAACGTTCATTCTCGTTGAATTTTCCGCCCGGCCAATCCTCCAACGCTTCCAGAATAAACACCTCGCCCTCAACGCTGAAAATGGTCATATCCTGCTGGATTTGTTCTATGACCAATCCTTCTATTGGCGAATCGCCCTCATGGAATTGCAGCCCGTTGAGTTTGATACTGCGCTTGGCTTCATCCGATGTGTAAACGTGAGCACTGTAGGTCAGCGGGGGAATCTCACCATTGCTGATGGCTGGCAACGGCAGTGTGGTCCTTTTCTCTGGCGGTGCAGGAGTATCTACATAGGCTTCTTCTTGATGAGGTGTTGCCGCGGGTGTTGCTGGCGTTTGTTCTGCTGCCGCAGGTAAGGTCGCGGCTTGAGCCGCCAACGCGGTCGTAGGAGATGTAGGATTCCCCCAGCGCTGATGGCTGAACCAGCCAAGCGCGATAAAAAGCAGAGCATAAATAATCATCAAATACCCAGGCATTGAGTATTTGGCAAGCAGTGCTGGCTGTGAGTGTGTCGGTGCGTCCGGTGCGTTGTCCACGTGCTAATCCTTAATTATCAACCTTAGGTTGTGTAGCCTCACATCATAAACGAAAGTAGGGTGAGTAGGAGGGGGCCGTATGCCTTATTTTGCAAAAAATAGAAAGAGCCAGAAAACTGAATCTCTCGGTTATGTGACAGTTCCTCCATTTTGATTAAAAACTATTGCAATCATAATAATCACAGATGGAATCTTGATGCGGGTCGCAAAAAAAACGTGCGAATTTGCTTTAATGAAACCATGTTTTACCCTTGTAGGTATAACGTTTCTTTTTGTGTTTGCTAGTCAATAAATGTGGAGGCGTCATAAGTCTTTAATTAATCATCCCGCGTGTAAAATCGGCAGTTTTATTGTGTGGTTTTTACTACAGGTATTGTGCTGCTTTTTTATCAATACGGGATGTATAAAACTACCGCTAAATGAAGAATAAAAGCAATTTTAAAGTATGCGATTAATATCGCAGGGTTTCTTGCGGTTTTTTTTCTATTTTGATAATTAAAAAATACTGAGGGATAACATGTTTAGAATGGTTATTGGGACTGGTCGTTTACGCACCTGTGCGGTAGCTATTGCCTTTTCCGCGCTCGTGCTTTCCGGGTGTGATAATAGTCAGCAGCCAGTGGCAGAAGCGGCACCGCCAGATTTACAGGTGAAAACGGCACCGTTTGGCTGGGCTGCACAATATCAGAATACGGATGGTAAATTTTATGCAACAACGGGAGGCGAAGGCGCACATGAAAATAGTATTTATGTCGTAACCAGCCGCCAGGAATTAAAAGATGCGTTAAATAATATCCGCAGCCCCCATTATATTGCAGGCGATGCCGATGCGGAGTTGAAGGCAAAATTAGAACCCAAAATTATCTACTGGCAAGGCACTATTCGCGGCGATGATTTAGGTAATGGACGCTATGCGGATGCTGAGTATTATAAAACCAAGCCGAATAAAACAACGTTTGATTTTGATTTATATGTCAAAGCGTTCGATCAGGATTATATGGCGCAGTTGAAAGCGACGGCGGATGCGGGTGGCAGCGATGCGGCGGCGGCTAGCGCTGAGCTTAGCCTGCTTAAGAAGCAAAATGGCCAACGCTCGCAGTATGCCAACAACCAGAAGGCGCAAATTCAATTTCAGGTCCCACCGAATACCACGATTTTAGGCGTGGGTAGCGAAGCGAAACTGGTGGAAGGTTATTTATCCCTCAATACCTTAAGCCACACGTTTGGCAAAACCGATAACAGCAACATCATTATCCGTAATATTACGTTCCAGGCTCCGCGCGACTTTGCCCCGGCTTGGGACGGCAGTGACGGCGATAAAGGAAACTGGAATGCCCGCTATGATGCGGTATCGATTAATGCCAGCAAAAATGTCTGGGTTGATCACTGCACCTTTACGGATGGTGAACATCCTGATTATCAGGAGCCGGTGCTATTTGGCAAGCATATCCAGCGCCACGATGGTTTGCTGGATATCGAAGATGGAGCCGATTATCTGACGATTTCCTACAACATTTTCGCTCAGCATGACAAAACGGTATTAATTGGCTCAGGTGATGGTGATAAAGGAGAGTATCGGATTACCTTTGAAGGGAATTTATGGGACAACAGCGTGCAGCGTTCGCCGCGAGTGCGCTTTGGTCAGGTGCATTTGCTCAACAACTACCATCGTGGGGCAACGGATACGAATTACCCTATTCTGTATGCGATTGGGATGGGGTTCGATTCATCCATTCTTTCCGAAAGTAACGTGTTTAATTTCCAGGGCGGCGGTGCGGATGAAAAGCTGATTATTGGTGCCTACAAGGGAAGCAAATTTAAAGACAACGGCTCCTGGTTTAATGGCAATCCGGCAAGCAATGTGAATCAAATCGCAGTAGACAAATGCAGCGCCTTGCAAGACGCCGAGAAAGCCGCCGCCACAAGTTCCGGGAAGGCCATACCCGCATGGGCGCTGGAAACCTGTACCAATGAACTGGAATGGAGCCCACCTTATGCGTATAGCGCAGGGAAATCTGTCGCCACCGTTGAGAAATATGTGCTGGAAAATGCCGGTGCGGGAAAACTGGAGATTGCCCTGCCGTAGTCACCCGACCTCATTCATTATTTTTTATTTAATTTTTTATCTGTAAACCCTCAGCCCGATGTGTGTCTCCCCCGCGGTAGTGGCTCTGCCGTAGGGAAACATAGGTCGGATGACATAAAAATACAGGAAATGCTATGACTGACTTTTTACGCCGTACTCGCCTGACGCTCTGCGCGACACTTGTTCTGAGCGGCCTGATTGCCGGATGCAGCGATAGCGACTCAACGCCGAATGTGAGTGTTGATCGTTCTGCTGCGCCACAAAATCTTAAAGTGCCGACGTTGGCCTATGATGACAACAGCGTGGTACTTGCCTGGGAAAAACCGACCAAACCTGCTGCGGGTATTAAGGATTACCGTGTCTATATGAATGGAACCTTGCTGGGCGGCACGATTGATAACCAAAACACCCATTCGCCCGCCAAGCCTTATATCGATAATTTCTACAACGCGATTGATACTGATAACTGGCATGTCCGCGTCAGCTTCCATAATTTTAAGGTGACGAATCTGTCGCCGGAAACAGAATATCGCTTCACGGTGCGTGCGCTTTATGACGACGGCAAAGAATCCGTAGATAGTGAAACCGTCGTGCAGAAAACGACGGCGACGCCAGCGTCACTGAATGTGACCAACTACGGTGCGAAAGGGGATGGCGTAGCCAACGACACGCTGGCGATTCAGAAGGCAATTGATGACTGTACGCCAGCCGCGTATCCGAAAGGGTGTAAAGTCGTGGTTGAAGGGGGAACGTTTAAAACTGGCGCGCTGTTCCTGCATAGCGACATGACGTTTGAAGTCGCGAAAGGGGCTACGTTGCTGGGCTCGGCAAATGGCGACGACTATCCGCTCGCTCGCGGCTATTATCTCTACCCTTACACGTCACCTCAATTACCTAAGCGCCCACCGTCACTGATTAACGTGCTGGAAGCCGACGATCGGGGCAATAGCCATGCAGGTACGTTTAAAAATATCCGTATCGTCGGGCAGGGCACGATTGATGGCAACGGTTGGGTGCGTGGCATCAAATCTGGCGATACAAACATTACTGAAATTGATGAATTAAAGAATGAATTACCGCTCTACCGTGCGAGCAAAGCGACCAATGTTGGCAGTGACGGTATTCTGGCAAAAGACCAAACGGCAAAAGCCGTTAATGAAGGCATGTCACTGGATGAAGCGTACAAAAACCGACGCTCCAGTCTGATGACGCTGCGCGGCGTGAGCAACATGTATCTGGAAGGGCTGACGATTCTGAACCCGGCTTACCACGGTGTGATGGTGCTGGAATCCGAAAATGTGGCGATGAATGCGCTGGTGCACACGACGTATGATGCGAATAATGCGGACGGTATTGAATTCGGAAACAGCCAAAATGTCATGGTATTCAATAACTTTTTCGATACGGGTGATGACAGCGTAAACTTTGCGGCAGGATACGGTGCCGAGGTGGCGACGCTGGGGCAAAAAGCGCAGAGCGGTGCCTGGATCTTCAATAACTACTTCCGTCGCGGGCACGGTGCGGTGGTCACGGGTAGCCATACTGGTGCCTGGATTGAAAAAATTGTTGCTGAAGATAATGTCATGAATAAGACGGATGTTGGCCTGCGCATGAAGAGCCGACCTTATTATGGTGGCGGCTCGCGTGACGTGGTATTCCGTAATAACGCGATGCGTGATATTGTCAACGAGCCGTTCGTGTTCACGATTAAATATAAAGCGGACGTGAACGATACCCAGCCTGCGGCCGAACCCGCACAGTTCCGTGATGTGACCGTTTCCAACGTCACGGTGGATGGTTCAGCCAAGAAAAACAGTATTCTGGTTGATGGCATGACCATCGCTGAGATGGCTGATGCGTATAAGTTCTCCTTTGGACGCGATGCTTATCACCAAGGCTTGCATTTTGAGAATGTAAAATTCAAAAATGTAAAAGCCACGGACATTACGTTCCTGAAGAACAGTGAATTTAAAAATGTCATTTTTGAGAATGTACCGGGAGCCTGGAATTTCGGTCATATTGAAAATATCCGGCTCGAAGACCGTGTAAATAATGATGCCGCGCTGGCGACCAGCGGTGATGAAACGCTCACCCGAGAAGCCGCAACGGAATAAGGCATTTTCCCCACGCCAATGGGCGTGGGGAGTATTATGGATGATTATCTATGGCACGATTGCAAGTTTTCAAAGAACCGTCTTTTAATTCGTTGGTCGCCACTCTCCGGTCACTGCCAGCCCCTCTCATCCGACGTATTGTGTTGGGGCTGATTTTGCTGCTGATTTGTCAGCAATTGGCCGTCTTGACCTGGCGCTTTCTCCTCCCTGAAGATTCACGCCTTGTTGGCGTGTCGGTAACGCCTGCCCAGGCGAAAGAAAAGCCTGCGACGCCAGGCGATTTTACGTTGTTTGGCCATGCCCCCGATGCGGATGCTTCTGCGGTTAATGACGCTGCATTATCCGGTGATATTCCGCTGACATCGTTAAATATCAGCTTGACAGGGGTTCTGGCTAGTGGGGAAGCTCAGCGTTCGATTGCCATCATCTCTAAAGATGGTCTGCAATACAGTCGCAACGTCGGCGATGCCATTCCGGGCTATGAAGCCAAAATTGTGACTATCTCTGCCGATCGTGTCGTGCTCCAGTATCAGGGGCGCTATGAGGCGCTGCATTTGTATCAGGAAGAAAAGGCGGCTGACACGTCGCCGTCTGCTGGCGCATTTAGCCAAGTGAAAGAAGAGATACAAAAAAATCCCGTCTCGGCACAGGATTACCTCACTATTTCTCCCGTCACGGAAGAAGAAGTACTGAAAGGATATCAGTTAAACCCCGGCAAAAATCCCGATCTTTTCTACCGCGCTGGCTTGCAGGATAACGATCTCGCTGTGTCATTAAACGGCATGGACTTACGCGATGCGGATCAGGCACAGCAGGCGATGGCGCAACTGGCAGGGATGAGCAAATTTAATTTGACCGTCGAGCGTGATGGTCAACAGCAGGATATATATCTGGCATTGGATGGAGACCACTAATTTGTTTAGCAAGGGACAGGGATTTTTTAAGCATCAGGTTTTTTCAAAACATAAAAACCAATGGCTTGGTCAGGTACGCCGTAAAAGCATGTTATTGCTTGGCGGAAGTGTGCTTCTGATGGCGTCATCACTCGCGTGGAGCGCCGAATTCTCCGCCAGTTTTAAGGGCACGGATATTCAGGAGTTTATCAATACCGTCAGTAAGAATCTGAATAAGACGGTCATTATCGATCCCTCGGTCAGCGGAACGATCACCGTACGCAGCTATGACATGATGAATGAAGAACAGTATTACCAGTTCTTCCTGAGCGTGCTGGATGTCTACGGATTTACCGTTATTCCGATGGATAACAACGTCCTGAAAATCATTCGCTCGAAGGATGCGAAATCGACGTCTATGCCGCTGGCGACTGACGATCAGCCCGGCATTGGTGATGAAGTGGTGACGCGTGTTGTGCCAGTGAACAACGTCGCCGCCCGCGATCTGGCACCGCTGTTGCGCCAGTTGAACGACAACGCCGGTGCCGGGAGCGTGGTGCATTACGAACCGTCGAACGTGCTGTTGATGACGGGACGCGCGGGGGTGATCAAGCGGTTGATGACGATTGTCGAACGGGTTGATAAGACGGGCGATCGGAATGTGACCAGCATACCGCTGTCTTACGCGTCCTCAACGGAAGTGGTGAAGATGGTGAATGAACTGAACAAGATGGATGAGAAATCCGCCTTGCCAGGGATGTTGACCGCGAATGTGGTGGCGGATGAACGCACCAACTCGGTGCTGGTGCGTGGAGAACCGAATTCACGCCAGCGCGTGATTGATATGATCAAACAGCTCGATCGCCAGCAGGCGGTACAGGGCAATACCAAAGTCATCTATCTCAAATACGCCAAAGCTGCCGATCTGGTCGAAGTGCTTACCGGCGTCGGTGACAGCATCCAAACCGACCAGCAAAATGCGCTGCCTGCACTGCGCAAAGACATTTCGATTAAGGCACATGAGCAAACCAATTCCCTGATCGTAAATGCTGCACCTGACATCATGAGGGATCTGGAGCAGGTGATCGCACAGTTGGATATCCGTCGTCCACAGGTATTGGTCGAAGCGATCATCGCGGAAGTTCAGGATGCCGACGGAATGAATCTGGGTGTTCAGTGGGCCAATAAAAATGCAGGAACGACGCAGTTTACGAATACCGGGTTACCGATCACGACAATGATTGCGGGAGCGGATCAGTATCGGCGTGACGGGACGCTGAATACCGCAACATCGAGTGCATTGAGCAGCTTCAACGGCATTGCCGCAGGTTTCTATCAGGGGAACTGGAGCATGCTGATGACTGCGCTGTCCAGCAACAGCAAGAACGACATTCTGGCGACGCCGAGTATCGTCACGCTGGACAACATGGAAGCGACGTTTAACGTCGGTCAGGAAGTGCCGGTATTGGCGGGGTCGCAGACGACATCCGGTGACAATGTTTTCCAAACGGTGGAGCGTAAAACGGTCGGTATCAAATTGAAAGTGAAGCCCCAAATTAACGAAGGTGACTCCGTTCTGCTGGAGATCGAACAGGAAGTATCCAGCGTGGCAGATGCGGCTTCCAGCAGCAGCACCAACCTCGGCGCCACATTCAATACGCGTACTGTGAATAACGCGGTGCTGGTCAGCAGTGGCGAAACCGTCGTGGTGGGTGGCTTGCTGGATAAAAGTACCAATGAGTCAGCAAGTAAAGTGCCATTGTTAGGGGATATTCCCGTTCTGGGATACCTATTCCGTTCCAACAGTCAGGAGACGAAAAAGCGTAACCTGATGTTGTTTATCCGTCCTTCCATTATTCGCGATCGCAGCCAATATCAGAGCGCCTCTGCCAGTAAGTATCATTCGTTCAATGCTGAAGAAGAGAAGCAGCGAGAGGCGAATGGCGGGAAGGCTAATCTGCTGGATAACGATTTACTGCGCTTGCCGGAAGGTGGGAACGCCTATACGTTCCGTCAGGTTCAGTCTTCCATTGTGGCGTTTTATCCGGCGGGCGGGAAATGAGTGACGTTGCCTCCCAGATTATAGAATTACGCCCCGTACTGCCTTTTGCCTATGCACGATCGCAGCAAATTTTGCTGTTGCAGCGGGAAAATGATGCGAGTCTACAGACGATTTGCGTCGCGCAAACGCCAGCGGCCGCCTTGCTGGAAGCACGTCGGATTGCGGGCTGTTCGCTTAAAATTGAACGTGTTACGGAAGACGAGTTTGAACGGCAATTAGTCATTAGCTATCAGCGCGATTCGGAAGAAGCGCGCCGTTTGATGGAAGACATCGGCAATGAGATGGATTTCTATACGCTGGTGGAAGAGCTGCCAGACAGCGACGACCTGCTTGACGCCGATGACGATGCGCCGATTATCCGCCTGATCAATGCGATGCTAACCGAAGCGATTAAGGATAAAGCGTCGGATATTCATATCGAGACGTATGAGCGCTATTTGCTGATCCGTTTCCGTGTCGATGGCGTACTGCGTGAAATCCTGCGTCCACAGCGTAAGCTGGCGTCGCTGCTGGTATCGCGTATCAAGGTCATGGCGAAGCTGGATATTGCGGAAAAGCGTATCCCGCAGGATGGACGCATGGCGCTACGAGTGGGGGGACGGGCGATTGACGTTCGTGTCTCCACGTTACCGTCGAACTACGGTGAACGCGTCGTGCTGCGCTTGCTGGATAAAAACAGCGTTAAGCTCGATCTTGAATTGCTGGGCATGTCGGAGCGTAATCGGCAGCGGTTGGACAGCCTGATCCATCGTCCACACGGTATTATTCTGGTCACCGGTCCGACAGGATCGGGGAAAAGTACCACGCTTTATGCCGCGCTCAGTCGCCTGAATGCCTCGGAACGTAACATCATGACGGTGGAAGATCCCATCGAGTATGAGCTGGAAGGTATTGGGCAAACGCAGGTTAATACCAAGGTGGATATGACGTTTGCCCGTGGGCTGCGTGCCATTCTGCGTCAGGATCCGGACGTGGTGCTGGTAGGGGAAATTCGTGATGGTGAAACGGCACAGATTGCTGTGCAGGCATCGCTGACGGGTCACCTCGTGTTATCCACTCTGCATACCAATAGCGCGCTGGGCGCGCTGTCTCGCTTGCAGGATATGGGCGTCGAACCTTTCCTGCTCTCAACCTCTCTACTGGGCGTGCTCGCCCAGCGTCTGGTTAGAACGCTGTGTTCTGACTGTAGCCAGCCGCATCCGGTCGATCCGGTTCAGGCTGCACAGATGGGGATCGCGCCGGGTACGCTGCTGCATAACCCTGTAGGTTGCCCGCAGTGTAGCTATACCGGCTATCGGGGACGTATCGGCATTCATGAACTGGTGTTGATCAATGACGATGTTCGTGCGGCGATCCACCGCAGTGACGGTGAAATGGCGATTGCGCAGATTCTGGGGGAGAGTCGAACCACTATCCGTCAAGACGGATTGGAAAAGGTACTGGCGGGGCTCACGACCTGGGAAGAAGTGATCCGCGTAACCAAAGAGGAATGATATGGCACAGTACCACTATCAGGCGCTGGATGCGCAGGGGAAAAAATGCCGCGGCACGCAAGAGGCCGACTCCGCCAGACAGGCGCGTCAGCTATTGCGGGAGCGCGGGCTGATGCCGCTGTCGGTTGATGAAGGTCGCGGCGACCAGCAGAAACCGGGATCTACAGGATTCTCTCTCCGCCGTAAAATTCGGATCAGTACCTCAGATTTAGCGTTATTAACTCGCCAACTGGCTACGCTGGTGGCGGCGTCGTTGCCGCTGGAAGAAGCGCTGGATGCCGTGGCGAAACAGAGCGAAAAGCCACAGCTGAGCCAGTTGATGGCGGCGGTGCGCAGCAAAGTGATGGAAGGCCATTCGCTTGCCGATGCGATGAAGTGTTTTCCCGGCAGCTTTGAGCGGTTGTATTGCGCGATGGTCGCCGCAGGCGAGACCTCCGGCCACCTTGATGAAGTGCTGAATAGGCTGGCGGACTACACCGAGCAGCGCCAGCAGATGCGCAGCCGCATCCAGCAGGCGATGATCTATCCGTGTGTGTTAACCGTCGTTGCGATTGCCGTAGTCAGTATTTTGCTGTCCGTCGTGGTGCCGAAAGTTGTTGAACAGTTTATTCATATGAAGCAGGCGCTGCCGCTTTCTACCCGCGTATTGATGGGGATGAGCGATGCGGTGCGCACGTTCGGGCCGTGGGTGGTGTTGGCGCTGCTGGCCGCGTTTATGGCGCTTCGCGTGATGCTGCGGCAAGAAAAGCGGCGTATCCGTTTTCACCGACGCCTGCTGTATCTACCGCTGCTTGGTCGTATCGCTCGTGGCTTGAATACGGCGCGTTACGCGCGGACGCTCAGTATTCTCAACGCCAGTGCGGTGCCGCTGTTACAGGCGATGCGTATTAGCGGCGATGTGATGAGCAATGACTATGCCCGCCATCGGCTCGCGCTGGCGACGGATGCGGTACGTGAGGGCGTCAGCTTGCACAAGGCGCTGGAACAGACCGCGCTATTTCCCCCCATGATGCGCCATATGATCGCCAGCGGTGAACGCAGCGGCGAGTTGGACAGCATGCTGGAACGAGCCGCGGATAATCAGGATCGGGAATTCAGTTCGCAGATGACACTGGCGCTGGGGTTATTTGAACCTCTGCTGGTGGTCAGCATGGCGGCGGTGGTGTTGTTCATCGTATTGGCGATTTTACAACCGATTCTGCAACTGAATACGTTAATGAGTTCGTAAGAGAACCAACAATTGAACGAGGAAAAGTAAGGATGCAACAGTCTCAGCGTAGTGGTGGTAAGCATAGCCATGGTCAACGTGGTTTTACCCTGTTGGAAATTATGGTGGTGATCGTCATTCTTGGCGTACTGGCGAGTCTGGTCGTGCCCAATCTGATGGGGAATAAGGAAAAAGCGGACAGGCAAAAAGCCGTTAGCGATATTGTATCTCTGGAAAGCGCACTCGACATGTACAAGCTGGATAACAACCGTTATCCGTCCACCGAGCAGGGGCTGAAGGCGCTGGTGACGAAGCCGACGGTGCAACCGGAACCGCGTAACTACCCAGCCGATGGCTATATTCGTCGCCTGCCGCAGGATCCGTGGGGCACGGAGTATCAGTTGTTGAACCCCGGTCAGCACGGCAAGCTGGATATTTTCTCTCTGGGGCCAGATGGCATGCCGGGAACGGAAGATGATATCGGCAACTGGAACCTGGATAAGAAATAAGGACATGGGCGGTATGCCTAATATTGATGACTTAAGCCCGTTGTTAGGGGAAACACAGGGGGATGTTCCCGCAGGGAGGTCTCACCCCTGTGGTCGCCCCGTGTATCTCAATGCTTAAACGATCGGCATTAGGCGAGATGCCCATCTTTACTGGTAACTGTTGCAGATGGATTGTTGGTAGTTGCTATCGATGGCGGCGTGAAAAGGACGGCAAAGCGCAATGAAGCGGGCAACGAGAAAGCAGCAGGGGTTCACTCTGCTGGAAATGATGTTGGTCGTGCTACTGGCGGGCATCGCGGCTAGCATGGTGGTCATGGCGTTTCCTCCCGAACGCCAGAATGACAGCGCGTGGCAGTTGGCTCGTTTTCAGGCGCAGCTAGAGTTTGCCGCGGAAAGCAGTCAGGTTAACGAATACATGTTGGGCGTTCGTATCTATCCCGATCGCTGGCAGTTTTATCAACTCCAGCGACCCGAGGCATCGGAAGGGATGCCGATCCCGAGCGGTGATCGCTGGCAGGGCTACAAGTGGCAGCCGTGGCAACCTCATCGGGTGAGTGCAACGGCAACGCTGCCTGATGCATTCCGGCTTGAGCTAGTGCAGGCTGATGGGAAGAAAGTCGAGAAAACGCAGAGCGGCGACGACCCCGATATCCTGATTTTACCCGGCGGCGAAATCACGCCTTTCCGTTTGCTGGTTAAGTCTAAAGACAAAGCGCTCTCGAATTGGCTCCAGGTGGATGGAACCGGACGATTTTTAACGTCGATGAGTCAGGGTAAGAAACGATGAAACGACAGAAAGGGATGACGCTGGTGGAAGTGCTGGTCGCGCTAAGCGTTTTCGCACTTGCAGGCATTGCGGTGTTGCAAACGACAGCCAGACAGGCAAGCAGTCTGAGCCGGCTGGAAGAGAAGACGTTTGCTGGCTGGGTGGCGGAAAACCAGCAGGTACAACTGCGACTGGAACAGCGCTGGCCGGAAGCCGCGTGGGTGAGAGGCGAAACGCAGTTTGCGGGCATGCGCTGGCATTGGCGCTGGCAAGGTGTAGAGACGGGTGACCCTCAGACCAAAGCGCTGGATGTGGAAGTACGACGTAATAAAGATGCTTTTGCCGCGGATGCTTCGCTGCGTACCTATGTGGTGAAGCAATAATGTTTAATAAAATAGGGACATGCAATCAAATAAGACGGAGCCGAGAGGCAGGACGCCAGAAACGCCAGCAGGGGTTTACGCTGCTGGAGATGATCCTGGCGATCGCGATCTTTGCCGCGCTAAGCGTCAGTGCTTTTCAGGTTTTGAACGGTGTGATGCGTAACGATGAGATTTCGCAGCGCAAGGCCGAGCGTCTGGCCGAAATACAGCGCGCCTTTTCACAAATGGACAGTGATTTCTCCCAGATGATCGCGCGCGGTAGTAGAGGAAGTACCTCGATATTTTACGCTGGCCGCGATCAGCTAAAAAGCGATGACTGGGGTGTCAGCTTTATGCGTGCTGGCTGGCAGAATCCGTTTGGCATATTGCCACGCTCTGAACTTCAGCCTGTTGCCTACCGGCTACGGGAACATACTCTGGAACGGTTAACCCACGTGGTGCCTGACCCCATTGAGGGGATCGATCCCGGTGCAAAACCGCTTCTCACGCAGGTTGATGGTTTTCGCCTGCGTTTTTTCAGCAATAAAACCTGGCGCGATCGCTGGGATAACAGTACGCAATTGCCACAAGGGATTGAAGTGGTGCTGACCTTAAGGGATTACGGAGAAATGTCGCGTATGTTCTTGATTACCACCGGGCCAGTTAAATGAGGTCGCGTCAGCGTGGCGCGGCGCTACTGGTGGTGCTCCTGATTCTGGCATTAATGGTGACGATTGCTGCGGTGATTACGGAACGCACCGGCAAAGCGTTTTTGCGCACCGAAAGCCATTTGAGCCGTCAGCAGGCGAAATGGTATGCCTTGGGGGCGGAAACGCTAAGCGGGCAGATATTACTGCGCGACGCGAAGAATATGCCGGGGCGCACGTTTGTCGGGCAGAACTGGTCTCAGCCGGGACATCGTTTCCCGGTGGAGGGCGGGGAAATCCTTGGCCAGATTAGTGATGCGCGCACCTGCTTTAATGTGAATGCGATCAATCAAGGCGTGGATAACGATAGCACGGTGGTGAAGACACCTTATCCGGCGCAGGTTTTCCGCTTGCTATTGAAAAATCTGGGCGAAGATGCGGATCGTGCAGAAAAAATCACTGCGGCATTGCGCGACTGGATTGACGTGGATAACTATCCGTCGGCGAACGGTGCAGAAGATGAGCTCTACGCCACGCTGCCAGTGCCTTATCGTACCGCCAATCAGAGAATGAGTGAAATCAGCGAATTACGCGCAGTTTATGGCATGGACAGCGATCTCTATCGCCGATTATTGCCCTATGTCTGTGCGCTACCGATGGATACGATGTCGATTAATATCAACACATTGACTGAATTTGATGCCCCGCTGTTATCTGCTTTATTCCTGAATGAAATGACGATGTCGCAGGCGAAAGCGCTGGTGCAGCAGCGGCCTCGTACGGGATGGGCAGGCCTTGAGGTTCTGCAACAAACCGGGTTATTGCCAACGAATAGTAAAAATACCGCGCAGCGAGTGCTGGCAGTGAAAAGTGAATGGTTCTTTGTAAAACTCCAGGTGCGTGTTGGCGACAGTGATTTTCATCAGCGTAGCTTGCTTCATCTGAGTGGACAAAAGGTACAGGTCGTGCAGCGGCAATATGGAGGATATAGGACGGTGAATCCATGAAAATAGCTGGAAAATGGAAGAAAAAAGCCGCGAAAGCCCCATTAAATCGAGGCCCGGTTGTTCGACATCCGTGTCTCATTGTACGCCTTCCGGTAGAGGAATTGGGAGACATTGAATGGCAGGTGCGTTCATCCAATGGGGAAAGTTTACTGAGTCAGGGACGGGGTAACGTAGAACAGGTTCGTCAGGCGCTGGCGGCGTATCCGTCCGTGGCCTTTACTCGCGTTCTGGTTCCAGCAACGGACGTGACGTTTTATGCCCTGACGCTGCCCCGGCAGGCTCGCCGTCAGCTGACGCAGGTCGTGCCGTTTATGTTGGAAGACCAACTGGCGACGGAAATTGAAAAGCTGCATTTTGCCGTGCTGGAAATTCATGGCGATGATGGCACGGTCGCCGTGGTGGAAAAAAACCGGATGCAGCGTTGGCTAGCGCAGAGTGATGCGCTGGGGCTCAACGTCGATACCTTATTGCCCGATGCCCGCGTATTGCCGAAGCATCAGGATGGTTGGAGCGCGTTACAGCATGATGACATGTGGCTATTTCGCCAGCCGACGGGGCATGCCATGGCGGCGGAGTCCTCCTGGTGTGGTGACCTGCTGAAAGCATCCATGCCGCTGCCAGCGATATACAGCTACAGTGCCGCATCGGTCGGCGGTGAGCTGTCGCAGTACGACTGGCAGGAGGAGGGCGAGTGGAAAACACAACCTGCAACGGATCTCTTCACGCTGGCGGCAACGGCGCAGCTACCGGCTTCGGTCGATCTGCGCCAAGGCGACTATGCGCCGGAGAAAGCCTGGCAAAACACGTTGTTGCCGTGGCGCGGCGTCGGGATTGCTTTTGCCTGCTACCTTCTATTGGTCTTGGCGGATGCGGGCTGGGCGCACTATCAGCTTTACCAGCAGGCCGAACATTGGCGACAGGAAAGCATTCGCGTCTATCGGCAGATTTTCCCTGCCGAGACGAATGTCGTTAATCCACGTGCGCAGATGCAGCAGCACCTGCAACGTACGGCTGCCGGGGGGGCAGGGAAAGGGTTACTGGAGCAATTGAATCCCTTACAGCAACTGATTACGCAGAATAGCGCCATCAAAATTCAGTCGCTGTCTTATGACGGTTCCGCTGGCGAATTCCGGCTGGCGTTGCAGGCTACGTCGTATCAGGAATTAGAGCAGTTCCAGCAGCAGGCAACCGCCTATTATCAGGTACAGGCGGGGGAGATGCGGCAGGAAAACGATCGGGTTGAAGGCCGCTTAACGTTAAGGAGCCAGCAATGAATGAATTACGGCAACGCTGGCAGGCGATGAGCCAGCGCGAGCGTCAACTGATGGTCGTGTGTGCGGCAGTGCTCCTGCTCTGTCTGGTGTATTACGCTATTTTTCAGCCGTGGCAAATGCGGGAAGAACAGTGGGAACGTACGATTTCCCGCGAGCAACAAACCGTCAACTGGATGCAGAAACAGGCCTCATCGATTCCGCAGGGCAATCAGTCACAGGGGGAAAATAGTCAGCGCGATGTCAGTCTGCCGATTTTGATTTCGCAAAGTACCAAACGTTACGGGCTGACTGTCGTTCGTCTGCAACCGCAGGGCAATCAGGCGTCGGTGACGCTGGCTCAGAGCGACTTTACTAGCCTGCTACGCTGGCTTGGCGAACTGGAACAGAAGAACGGCGTGAAAGTGCTGTCGCTGGATGTGAACGCCGTCGAGCAAAGTCCGGGAATGGTCGATGTCACCAGGCTGATGCTGGAACGGGCGGATGAAGCGTAAATCCTGCATCGGCGCAGGTGTCGCTCTGGTTCTGGCCTATGGGCTGTTCCTGGCGTGCTATGCACCTGCCCGCTTGCTCACGGCGGTGCCGCTGCCGGCTGGCATGGTGGTCGCAGAAGCCGCCGGAACGCTATGGCAGGGGAACCTGCAACGGTTTAGCTGGCGCACGTTAACGTTGGACGATGTGCACTGGAAGATCACTTTCTCGGGTTTTATGCCCGCGCTGGAAATTGCGTTTCAAAACCCGGAAGGCATCGAAGGCCACGGAATTATTCGTGGCTGGCAGCAGCCGCAGTTTTATCAATGGCGACTGTCTGTGCCAGCGGGCTATTTACTCCGCTACCTGCGTTTTATCGTGCCAATCGGAGCAGAAGGAAAGGTGCAGTTGAATCTGCAAGAAGCGACGGTTGACCGTTCTGGCTGCCAGTCGCTGGATGCCAACATAATCTGGCCGGGCGCGCGGGTGAAAACGCCGCTGGGTGGGCTTGTGCTTGCGACACCCAAAGCCACATTACGCTGCCAGCAAGGAGCGCTTGAAGCGAATCTGCGGCAGGCCTCCTCACATCTGCAACTATCCGGTAAGGGCAGCGTCACCCCGAAAGGCGAATACCGTTTTACGGGGCAACTGAGTAGCGGAAACGACTTGCCTGCGACCATGAAGAAATTATTGGCGACTACTGGCAAAGCGGATGAACAAGGTGCCAGAACGCTGAATTTTCAGGGGCGCCTGTTGTAACAGGGACGAGCGCGGTAAGAGAAACGCGCGCTGTCATCGCGGTGTAGCCGACTGCAAAAATAAACCGCTAACTTATCTCTTTTCTTTATCAACAATCAGGGACTAACGTGGACGATTTAAGGGAATTCGCACAGGTGTTTCCAGCATGGTGGTATGGTGCGCTGGGCGTATTGGGATTGATTGTTGGCAGCTTTCTGAACGTAGTGATTTATCGCTTGCCGATTATGTTGGAACGGCGCTGGCGGCAAGACATCGAGCTGCAAACCGGCGTAACGGATGCCGGGCAGGCTACGCGCTATAACCTGTGGTGGCCGCCTTCGTCCTGCCCGCACTGCCAGCAGGCGATTGCGGTGAAGGATAACATCCCGTTGTTCAGTTGGCTGTGGCTACGCGGTCGCTCCCGCTGCTGTTATCAACCGGTGTCTGTACAGTATCCGCTGGTGGAAGCCATCACCATGCTGGCTTTTCTGGCTGCGGGGTTGCTGTGGCTGCCCGGTATGGCGCTGTGTGGGGCGCTAATCTTGCTGTCCTTTCTGGTGGTGCTGACCGTTATTGATATAAAAACGCTGCTGCTGCCGGATGTGCTTACGCTGTCGCTCTTGTGGATAGGGCTATTGTTTAACCTGTCGGAGACATTTGTTCCATTACGTGATGCCGTGGTCGGTGCGATGGCGGGCTATTTGTCCCTGTGGCTACTTTACTGGGTATTTAAATATGCCACTGGCAAAGACGCGCTGGGGTACGGTGATTTTAAGTTGCTGGCTGCACTGGGAGCCTGGCTGGGCTGGCAGGCATTACCGAATCTGGTTTTGGTGGCGGCGCTGAGTGGTCTGATCGTGACGCTTATTTGGCGTGGATTGCGTAAAGAAGATGCGGCTAAACCGCTGGCCTTTGGCCCCTGGCTGGCAATAGGTGGCGTGTTCAGCGTGATGATGAACGGGTTCAATCTGTAGAGGGCAGTGGCTTTCTCGATTATGGTGGGAAGTGGCTACGTTCTTTAGCACGACCTCCCTCGGTGATACCATTTTAACGCTTTCTTTCTATAAGGACTTTAAAATGGGTATCATTTATGTAGTGGTTTTAACGTATATAAAACCCTTGGAAGCGGTTGATTCGCAAATTCCTGCTCATGTTGAGTGGCTTAAAAAAGGTTACTCAGATGGTAATGTTGTTCACTTAAACATGGATTTAGGGGGAAACACGGTGATGAGGTTCCCGCAGGGATACCTTGCACCGTGGTAGCCCCCGGTATCTCGATCCTTAAACGATCGGCATTAACTCAGATGGCGTGTTTCTCGCGTCAGGAAGGAGAATCCCTCGAAACGGTGGAGTCATACTGGCAAAATGCGACAGTGTTGAATCGTTAGAAGAACGCCTTAGTCAGGATCCATTCCAGAAGTTGAATATTGCTACCGCTGATATTATTCCCTTTGAAGCCAGTATGAAGGCTCAATTACTGCAAAATATACTTTAACTATGATATTGGCTCAGTCATTCATATTTAGCTGTCCATCACTATCACTTTAGTCACGGTGACAGGGGAAGATCCAGAGAAGAGCAAGCGTCATGCCGAACCATTGACTGAATGGTGAATGACGGCCATAAAAATAGGCTGAGGGTATAAATACCATCAGCCTTTTTTATCTCTGTGTGTGCCCTTCAATGAATAAATCTTTGTCGGGCAAATGACAGGTTATTCTACCATCAGCATAAAGGTACTCACCCAAACGACTAAACAGAATGAGATACCCATAAAAAAATACTTCACCGATTTATTCTCCAGCAGAAACCACGCCAGCAACGATCCCGATTGTGCGTTTTATTATGGAAGGAAATTATTACGCAGCCGGCTATGTCACCGAAGGGTAATCTTTCCCGTTGTCATCACCAGAATCACACCAGTTATGACGGGATCGGGGCTAAATCTACGCCGAGTGAGGGGGGGAATTCAAGAGGTCCAGAAACTATATTTTCAAAATAGCATTAAAAAGCGTTGAGCCCTTTCAGAGCCTGAAAAAAACGGGGGAATAGGCGTGAAAATAGCCCTCAATTCCCCCGATTCTTGGTGCCGTTATCTTCGGTTTTTGACGCCTGTTGGGCAGGTCTTAATGCGTCAGACAGCAGACCTACTTTCTCCATCCCATTGCGGGGGCGATATGTGTCAGGATCGCTTCAATAACATGCGCATTGTAATCCACGCCCAGTTGGTTCGGCACCGTGAGCAATAGCGTATCCGCTTCGGCAATGGCTTCATCCTGTTTTAACTGCCGGATGAGTGCTTCTGGTTCGGCGGCATAGCTGCGCCCAAAGATCGCGCGCGTTTTTTCGTCCAGGAAACCGACTTTGTCACTATCGTTACTGCTCCCGCCAAAATAGGCGCGATCGCGATGATCCATCAGTGCAAAAATACTGCGGCTGACGGAGACGCGTGGCGTACGTGTATGCCTAGCTTCAGCCCAGGCAGCCCGATAGGCGCGAATTTGCTGTGCCTGTTGGATATGAAAAGGTTCGCCTGTTTCATCGTCTTTTAGCGTGGAGCTTTGCAGGTTCATATCCAGTTTTGCTGCCCATACTGCCGTGGCATTCGAGCCAGCCCCCCACCAGATGCGCTCACGTAGCCCATCAGAATAAGGCTCCAGACGCAAAAGGCCCGGTGGATTCGGGAACATTGGCTGCGGGTTCGGTTTTGCAAACCCTTCACCACGTAGTACATCCAGCAGGATCTCGGTGTGACGCCGTGCCATGTCCGCTTCCGATTCCCCTTCTGTCGGCTGGTAGCCAAAGTAGCGCCAGCCATCGATCACCTGCTCAGGCGAACCACGGCTGATGCCGAGCTGCAAGCGTCCGCCAGCGATCAGATCGGCGGCGCTGGCGTTTTCAGCCATGTAGAGTGGGTTTTCGTAGCGCATGTCGATGACGCCAGTGCCAATTTCGATGCTTTTAGTTTTCGCGCCAATCGCTGACAGCAGCGGGAAGGGGGAACCCAACTGACGGGCAAAGTGGTGCACCCTGAAATAAGCGCCGTCAGCGCCCAGTTCCTCTGCGGCAACAGCGAGGTCCATAGATTGCAGTAAGGCGTCAGCCGCGGAACGCGTGCCAGACTGCTGCGAGGGTGCCCAGTGGCTGAATGATAAAAAGCCGATTTTCTTCAAGGATCGCTACCCGGAGGTCGTGAAACAGATCGTCAACGATCCGGCCTGGCAGGCAATTGATGCGGTGAAACAACATCGCGTGTATCTGATGCCGGAATACGCCAAAGCCTGGGGTTACCGGATGCCAGAAGCATTGGCGATTGGCGAACTGTGGATGGCGAAAAAGCTGTACCCTGAACGTTTTGCCGATATTGATATGCAAAAAGCCGCCGATGCGTATTATCAACGCTTTTATCGTATGGACTACCATGCGGAAGCCTCCGCAGCGCAATGAGTTATCGCGCCTACCGGATCACGCTGCTAACGGTGGTGGTGTCCACACTGCTGATTGCCGTGTGCTCACTGGGGATAGGGCATTTTAGCTTATCCCCGTGGCGCATTGTCCAGATCCTTGTCGAACCGCTGTCTGGCAACGATCTGCTGTTCGGAAAAAAACCGCTGCTTGGTGATATCGAACGGCAAGTGGTGTGGAGCGTCCGTCTACCCCGCGTGTTATTAGCCTGGTGTGCGGGGGCGGCTTTATGGTGCTGGTGGACGATCTGACGCGCACGCTCAGTGAAGCCGAGATTCCGCTGGGCATTCTGACGGCGCTACTTGGCGCGCCACTTTTTGCCGTGCTGTTATATAAGACGCAGTTGCAGTAGAGAGGACGCTAACATGTCTGCTATCAGGTTATCGACAGAAAGGCTGGTGTATGGCTACCGCCAGGGACAGGGCTTTTTTGCACCGTTGAATTTGTGCTGTCGGGAAGGGGAGATTACGGCGATTCTGGCTGGCATGACGGCGGGAAGTTACCTGATTCGGAGCGGGCAGAGCGATATGCACATTAGCTATGCCAGTTATCTACCGTTGCTTCTCAATCAACCTGACCTGCATGTGGTTCACTTGCCCGATCCCTATCGTATTGATGCCGAATACATGCTGGCCATTATGAAGCCAGCCCGACGTGAGCCACGGCTGCTGGCGAACTATCTTTTATCGCCGGAAGGGCAGAATTTTCTGGTGAACAAAGGATTCGCCTCGTTGTTTTAGCGGGGACGAGAGGTAAATCGGTCAACGATGATGAACTCTGCTATGATTGCGGCATATCTGCGTCGCTCTTTGGCTCGGCGTCACCTTTCGTTATCTCGTCCTTGGTAGAGTAATCACTGTGAGTACAACCTCTTTTTCTTCCCTCGCGCTGCCAGCAGAGCAGTTATCCAATCTTAATGAACTGGGCTATACCGAAATGACGCCTGTTCAGGCGGCGACGCTGCCAGCCGTTCTGAGTGGTGCAGACGTGCGTGCCAAGGCGAAAACCGGTAGCGGCAAAACGGCGGCATTCGGCATCGGGCTGTTGGATCGTATTGTCGTAAGCGACTTTACCACGCAGGCGCTGGTGTTGTGCCCGACGCGTGAACTGGCCGATCAAGTCAGCAAAGAGCTGCGTCGTCTGGCTCGTTTTGCGCAAAACATTAAGATTCTTACGTTATGCGGCGGTCAGCCGATGGGCCAGCAGCTCGATTCATTGGTTCACGCACCACATATTGTCGTCGGGACGCCAGGGCGTATTCAGGATCATTTACGTAAGCAGTCACTGTCTCTGGAGAGCCTGAAAGTGCTGGTGCTGGATGAAGCCGATCGCATGCTGGACATGGGGTTCACTGACGCGATTGATGATGTGATTTCCTATACGCCGTCCGATCGTCAAACCCTGCTATTCTCTGCCACGTACCCGGAAGAGATCGAACAGATCAGCGCGCGCGTTCAGCGTCAGCCGCAGCGTTTCGAGGTTGCAGATGATGTGGAAGAGTCGGCCATCGAACAACGTTTCTATGAGACGACGAAAGAGCAGCGCCTGCTGCTGTTGATTGCTATTCTGGGTCATCATCAGCCTTCCTCCTGTGTGGTGTTCTGTAACACCAAGCGCGACTGCCAAAGCGTGTTTGACGCGCTGGACATGCGGGGGATTAGCGTATTGGCGCTGCATGGCGATCTGGAACAGCGCGATCGCGATCAGGTTCTGGTACGTTTTGCTAACCGCAGCTGTCGTGTGCTGGTGGCAACTGATGTTGCTGCTCGCGGTCTCGATATCAAAGAGCTGGAGCTGGTCGTGAATTTTGAGCTAGCTTTCGATCCTGAAGTCCACGTTCACCGAATTGGCAGAACGGGTCGTGCGGGGATGCAGGGTCTGGCCGTTAGCCTGTGTACGCCACAGGAAATGAACCGCGCTAATTTGATTGAAGACTATCTCGGTATGCGCATTAAATGGGCATCGGTGGATAGCCTTGGCCGCACCGGCGAGGTTACGCTGGAACCTGAGATGATGACGCTGTGTATTGATGGGGGCAGAAAAGCGAAAATCCGTCCCGGCGATATCCTCGGTGCATTAACTGGCGATGCGGGATTAACGGCAGCAGAAGTGGGGAAGATTGATATGTTTCCGCTGCATGCGTATGTCGCTATCCGTAAAGCCAGCGCTAAACGCGCGTTGCAGCAGCTCCAGAAAGGTAAAATCAAAGGAAAAAGCTGTAAGGCCAGATTGTTAAAGTAACCGGTGGCTGATATACCAGACAGAATAAAATGACGTCGCTGGGTAACAGACAGGAGTGTTAAGGGCGTGCAGACAACAGAAATCGATCGGCGGCTGACGGACGTGAGCCAGCAGCTAACAATGGTACTGGTGCCGGGTCTGCGAGACAGCGATGATGAGCACTGGCAAAGTCATTGGGAACGGCGTTTTCCTCACTGGCACCGTATACGCCAGCGGGAATGGTATCAGGCCAATCTGGATCGTTGGGTGTTGGCGATCCGCCGTGAGCTTAGCGTCTGTACACAACCTGTCATTCTGATCGGCCATAGCTTTGGCGCTCTGGCTTCCTGTCATGTTGTGCAACAAAGTCAGAAAGGGATTGCCGGTGTGATGCTGGTGGCGCCTGCCGAACCCATGCGCTTTGAGATTGACGAGCGTATTCAGGCTACGCCGTTGCCAGTTCCGGCGCTGACCGTTGCCAGCCATAACGATCCGTTGATGAGTTTTACACGCGCCCAATACTGGGCGCATGCGTGGGATAGCGAACTGGTTGATGTCGGTGAAGCTGGGCATATTAATGCTGAGGCGGGGTTTGGCTCATGGGAATACGGCCTGACAAGATTAGCCGAGTTTTCAGAGAAACTCATTGCTCGTCGTTAATAGGCCGATTTTCTATTGAGTAGCCGTGTTCCATTATTAAAAGGACGTTATATTTCCCTTTAATGCCAGGGCAGTGAATTTAGTTGTCTTGGCACCATACCTTCATTAAGACAGGGTTTCCTCACTGCCTGAACCATGCAACATTTCCTGAATCTGCTGATAAACTTCGGCCGCAGATAAATTGCTATAGGATGTTTTGCTCTCGAAATGTAATACCTGTTCTCCACCAGAACTATGAAGCGCACCCATGAGAGCCAGATCTTCTTGTGTGATGCGTTCTCCTGTAAAGGCATCAAACATCTCAGAGTTACCGTCCGGGTATTTAACAATGGAAATGAGCTTGCCGTTATACAAAGGAATACCTGTCATTGCCAGAGAGTATTCAGTCGCGGCTTTCTGCTGTGTTTTGGTGTGTTCAGTCTTCGGAGTATCATCTTCCTGAGACGCACGTTTCTTTTGAGAAGACAGCGTGACTTTGGTGCTCTCGTTCGAGCCCTGCATATTTTGCGAGTCGGAGTTTGTTGATGTGTCAGTTTTATTCCCCGCGCTGATAGCGGCAACGACTGTTGGGTTGGCAGCAGCACCAATAGGAGGCATGGTCGCCGGGGTTGTTGCATTCACGATTTGAATATCTGGAATCACCACAGTATAACTCCTTCTTATATCTATTTAATGCTGGTAATGGTTTTTACCAGTGAGTTACTTCAGTGTGTTAAAACCACATGCGAATACTGCAATCGTTGACATTCAGACTATCAACACAGGCAGAGGATTGTCTTCCTTTGAAGAGACATCAATCTGCGGAGTATAATTTCCTGTTATTCAACAATATGACGTTAGCGAAGTGGCTCATTCAGAACACGGTTAATGTAAAACAGTATTTATGCCAAACACTATTTATGCAAAATGCAATTGCATTAAAAAACACCCTATCGCAAAAGGTATCGGCTGTTTTTTCCGCTTCATTAATACCCAAAAGGTATAAGATTTAACTTTTTGATTACCAATCGTGCGATGTTATGTGACCAAATATCTTCATTTTAAAAAAATAGAAAACTATCATGGCATTAGCATAAAGCAGTGATCGGGTTTGAAACGTATATGCTCTACAAGCGCGGGGGAACGCGATACACTGTTTTCCTCGTCTTTTCCCTGTCTTAAGAAGCCTTATGCCCAGTATTAAACTGACGGTTAACTATTTGTATCGGCAATCTGGTGAAACCCGTGAAGCGTCACAGGCGACAGCCCGCGTTTTTGTTGGTAATGAACTTATCGCCACGGAGATAATTACCGGTATGACGGAAAGCCCGGTCAATAAATATTTGCACCATTCAGGGCCGGAATCGCTCCCCGTGCGTGTTGAATGGGATTGCGAGGGAACAACAGCGATGACGGTGTCTGAGGTGGCGATCTGCCCCTGCTGCCATCATGATTAGCCTGATAGGCTAAGCCATTTTTGAACACTTTTGCTTCATGATTTACAGATAACCAATACCGCGCGAGTTGCAGATAAACCCATGCACGAGCAGCTTGAAGTATGACGGGTAGACAAGGTGAATATGATGAAATTAGCGGTATCAACCTTAATAGCCTGTGGACTGTGGACGGCAACCGCACATGCCGGCTGGTATGTTGTGAGTAACTACGAAGGCCAAATCGGGCCTTATCCGGTACATTTCTCATTGCAGAAATACAGTATCGACCAAGAGAAGAACCTTCTGGGCAGTTACTTTTACGATAAATACAGAGCGCCGATCCCTTTGTATGGGCGGCTCTCGGGGACGTCGCTTCAGCTTTGCGAAATCCATACCCCGCAGGATTATGATAAGTATATCGTTCAGGGGGTTAAGTCGGACACTGACGTAACACATTGCCCGTTTACATTGACGGAAACGGGGGAGGGGCTCAGCGGCGAGTGGTCGAACGGGAAAGCACGCTATGATGTTAGCTTACGGCGTGTGGCATCCTTTGATGACAGTACGCAGCCTGCCAAAGTCGAAGGGCAAGTCGATATTCCTTTCTGGGGGCAAACGGCGACTCACAGCTTTGTTGGTGTGTATCAAAACAGCGATACGGGGATGGTCGTTGAGGGAATTAAGGCGATTAACAAGAAGAATGGTAATGTCGACCAGCTTCTTGAGCCTGACTTTCAGCAATGCCAGTTTGGCTTTTTCATGACCCCGGTTTATATGAATATTGAAAATGGTGGAGATAATCGCAGCATTATGCTGAATTGTTATTCCCACGGCGGAGGCGATATTCTGCTGGAATATCGTTTCGATACGGCAACCCAGCGTTATAACGTGGTTGGAGAGTAAACGCGCTGGCGAGTTGTGGCCAGGCTGATGCTATCAGTAAATTCCCTGCATTATTTTGCATGCTAAATATATTTTTGTTCATTGTTGGAAATAAATGATTTTTATTTCCTTTTCTTTCTTGTTAAAAGTGTTATTTCCTACGCTTTCATCATGGCTAATTTTATGGCAAGTGATGATATTGGTTTTCAAAGGACTATCCTTTGCTAAAGGAGTTAATATGCTTTCGGGAAAGAAAACAGTTCTGGCATGCTCAATATTGTTCGCGACTTTCTCTTCACAGGCGGACACGTTTCCTAAATTGAATCAGGCTTTGCCATCAGGCATTGATGCGCGGGCGATTGCGCCGGTATTTGATTTTGATACGGATGGTTGTCTTCCCAGCGCTGGCGTAAGCCGTAATGGTGTTCAGAACGGCGGACTGAAACCGACAGGGAATATTACGGGCGGATGCCGATGGAGTAACTTCCTCGATTCGTCAAATACATTGCACCGATATGCCTGTGTTAATTCCGGCGGTGCTCGCTATTGTGGCAGCTTTTATGCGCTCTATTTTTTAAAAGACCAGATATTAAGTGGCGTAAACTCAGGCCACCGTCATGATTGGGAACATGTTGCCATTTGGACTAAAAATGGCGTCGTGACACATGGTAGCTACAGTGCACACGGTAAATTAACGACCAAAGATGCATCGGGTATCGATAAACAGGATGGTCATCTGAAATTTGTTTATCACAAAGATGGCTTGTTAACCCATGCCTTCCGTTTCTCTAAAACGAATGAGCAAGCGGAAAATCCGTATAATAAATTTGTTACACCGGATATTATCAGCTGGTACTCCATGTCTGGAGATGGCATTAATAATCAAGAATTGCGTAACCGATTAAATGCGTTTGACTACGGTTCAGCTTCTATTCCCCTTAAAGACAACAATTTCATGAATAACCTTAATAATGGTCGGCCTGCCGGTTATCCAGAGTTTACAAATGACAGCATAACGGCATCGAAATAATCATAATGAGAGAGGTAGTGTGAAACCTACCTCTATCATTTGAATTTTTTAGAGGGTAAATTCCTCTACGAAATAACATTATTGCTGAATAAGATATGGGAATGTACTAATGCTGTTCGGCATTTGTTGGTGTTTTCTGTTGTAGTGTGAACAGGATAGCAATCACCACAAAACCCACCGCCGCGTAGAGTACCGTTGCATATCCCCAATGCAGATAGAGGGTGATCCTACCCACGTAATGTGGACACAGCCCTAAGCGAGGTTCTGGTTTTCAAACTGTTCCGGGCTGAGACCGCCACAGGCACTGTGGCGACGCCAGCGATTGTAATCGCACTCGATATAATTAAACACCGCCATTCGCATTATTTCCCGGCTGGCAAAGCACTCTCCGTGGATACATTCCACTTCCAGTGAGTGGAAAAAATTTCAGCACAGGCATTATCGTAACAACATCCCTTTGCGCTCATGCTGCCTCGCAGATTTATGGCTTTTCAGCATGGCCTGATAATCTGCTGAACAATACTGACTGCCACGGTCTGTGTGAACAATCACGTTCTGAGGCCGTTTTCGTCGCCACAGTGCCATGTGCAGGGCATTACAGGCCAGCGCCGCCGTCATTCTCGATGACATCGACCAGCCGACAACGGCACGCGACCACAGGTCAATGACCACCGCCAGATACAGCCAGCCTTCATTCGTACGTAAGTACGTGATATCGCCTGCCCATTTTTGATTCGGGCCGCTGGCGATAAAGTCTTGCTTCAGCAGATTTTCAGACACGGGCAGGCCGTGCTCCCGGTAGCTGACCGGACTGAACTTTCGCGCGGCTTTTGCCCGCAGCCCCTGACGGCGCAGACTGGCAGCAATCGTTTTCACGTTATAGTCCGGTAGCTCATCAGCCAGTCGTGGGGCTCCGTACCACTGTCTGGCATGATTGAATGCCTTGCTGACGCGGCAGCATCGCAGACAAGTCGGAACCGCTGACGCGAGTTGACCTGATGACGGCGAGACCGCCAGACATACCAACCGCTGCGGGCGACTCTGACCACCCGACACATGGCTTTGACGCTAAACTCAGCCTGATGTTTTTCTATAAAGACATACTTCATTTCAGGCGCTTCGCGAAGTATGTCGCGGCCTTTTGGAGAATGGCCAGCTCCTCGTCCCGCTCCGCCAGTTGGCGCTTGAGGCGGGCAATCTCTGCTGCCTGTGCACTTTCTCGCTCAGAGGACGTTGTCTGGCTCTGCTGCTTGCTACGCCAGTTATAAAGCTGGGATTCGTACAGACTGAGTTCACGAGCAGCGGCAGCCACACCGATACGCTCTGCAAGCTTCAGGGCTTCGTTGCGAAATTCAGGCGTATGTTGCTTACGTGGTTTTTTACTGGTTGATACGGCTTTTGTCATGTGAGCTACCTCTGGTAGAGAGTTTACTCACTTAGTCGCGTGTCCACTATTGGCGGGTAAGATCAGTATGCCTCGATATGTGTCAGCAGTTCGGTAATGTGTTCAAGAGGCAAAGCGGGGCGGTGGACACTTTTAGCCGTAGCGATGGCTCCTGCCAGATCATAAGCCGGATTAACGTCGATCAGATCATTATGAACTGCATAACGCATGATTGCTGTGATGCGTTGTTGCAAGCGAGAAGCCAGTTCCAGATGTCCGGTTTTTTCTGCATTTTTAGCAGGGATCAACAAATCGCGGGTTTTAAGGGTTGCGATGTTTTTTTGCCCGATAATTGGGAATACGTGCGTTGTCAGACTATTGAGAATCAGAGTCCGGTGCCCCTCAGACCAGGTTTTATTGCTGGCATGCCAGCTTCTGGCAACCGTTTCAAAGGTGAGTAAACCTTTCTCTTCAACCTTTTCCGCTTTTCTCTTTTCACCGGGATCGATGTTATTGGCAATCTGTTGTCTGGCTTCATCTCTTCTGCGACGGGCTTCCGTTAAAGAAACCGCAGGATAAACACCTAATGCCAACATTTTTTGCTTACCTGCAAAACGGTATTGCAAACGCCAGTATTTAGAGCCGTTAGGTTGAACCAGAAGGTGCATACCATTTGCATCAGTCAGTTTGACGGACTTCTCCGCAGGTTTTGCATTTCTGACCTTTGCCTCAGTGAGTGCCATAGAAAATCTCCCACAGTGATGGTATCTGCATTATCGAACTTACCATGCCAACATTGATACCAACAAAATAGCGTGGATGTCGGTAAAACTGAGTAGATTTTAGTAGACGGGGTGGTTGTGTCAAATCGATGAATAGTATGGAAAAAATAGACTTTAATGGACGTTCGTAGGCGAGATTATGGTGTCCCCAGCAGGAATCGAACCTGCAACTAGCCCTTAGGAGGGGCTCGTTATATCCATTTAACTATGGAGACGTGAAGCCCGACTATTATACGCATTTTCGCTCTGAGAATAAGCACTTAACGGCGCGTTTGCTCAAAGTGTCGGCAATCAGAGGATTTATGAGCGTTCTTTTTCCTCGCTTCACGTCGTTTTGCGCGTGTTACGTGGGATGATGTGGCGTAGCTCACTGGTTTAGGCTGGCAGTGCTATGCTGTGAGTGGAGTAATGAAATACTGGGCTGTCGTCCACGCTGGAGCGCGTGTCGAACGATGCCGTGAGCTGCCCCATAAGAAAAATGGCAAACCTCTGAAAATGCAGTAATACGTAAGCCAACGTAGCGATGGAGCCATAAAATGTTACACTGTTGGCCGATATCCCGTCCTTGTCGCTCAGCCTGATAGGCTGGGGCTGATACTGGGAATACCCATTTTCGGTCGCGGGTATAGCACACTATAAATCAGGGAGAACAGATATGAATTACCGCCTGAGTGGGGTGGTGTTTGCCAGCGTGTTACTGATCGGCTGCGCCAGTTCCGGGGATCGCGATCAAGAAGGTCGTTCCGATCCGCTTGAAGGCTTTAACCGTACCATGTTCAGCTTTAACTATGACGTTCTGGATCCTTATCTGGTGCGTCCTGCGGCTGTTGCCTGGCGCGATTATGTACCGAAGCCCGCGCGTAATGGGCTGGGGAATTTCTTCAGCAACCTGGAAGAGCCTGCAACGATGGTGAACTACTTCGTTGAAGGCAAACCGTATAAAGCGATGATTCACTTTAACCGTTTCTTCCTGAATACCCTACTCGGGATGGGCGGTCTGATTGACGTCGCGTCAATGGCGAATCCGAAACTGGCGAAAGAAGAATCTCGCCGCTTTGGTAGCACATTGGGTAACTATGGCGTGGGTTACGGGCCTTATGTCGTGGTGCCCGGCTACGGTAGCGCGACGCCCCGTGAAGACGGCGGTGGCGTAGTGGATACGCTGTATCCGATGCTGAGCTATCTGACGCTCTGGATGTCTGCGGGCAAATGGGCTATCGAAGGGATCGAAACGCGTGCGCAACTGTTGGATTCCGACGGTTTGCTGCGCAACTCTTCCGATCCTTATTTGATGATGCGTGAGGCTTACTTCCAACGGCATGATTTCCTCGCCAGCGATGGGCAAATAACCCCGCAGAAGAATCCAAATGCGGCAGCGATTGAAGACTCGCTCGACGAGATCGATTCAGCGCAATAGTCTTGCATCGCATCGCGCTTTTCACAGGCACCTTCGGGTGCCTGTTGCTTTTATAAAACACTACTAAACTTACTTTTACCCTACTGATTCTGTGGTTTGTTTCTTAAAAGTTATTACTTTGTTGTCCATTTATTTACTTACTAAAATTTATTTCCTGCCGTCAGATAACAATAATGCAACGTCGTTAACCGCTACTGATGTCCATCATGGCTGAAATGTGTCAGCACGCTGATTTTTTTGTTAGCAAGGTGATTAACAAAAAGGTCATAAAAATGATGCCTTTAACTGATGGTGGTGCGGTCGTGTGTTAATGAATGCCTGGAATTCTATTTACCTGCACTTATAAAAATAGAGATATAAGCATGAAAAAACTACTTGCTATGTTCTTCTGCCTGAACGTGGTGGTTAACGCACCACTGGCGATGGCTGAAGAGGCTAAAACGACAGAGAAGACAACGGATGTGGTGCTGATCGGCGGGGGCATTATGAGCTCTACGCTGGGTGTGTATTTACAGGAGCTGCAACCAGATTGGTCTATCGATATGGTTGAGCGTATGGACAACGTGGCGGAAGAGAGCTCTAACGGCTGGAATAATGCCGGTACGGGTCACTCGGCCTTCATGGAACTCAACTACACGCCGGATAATCCCGACGGCCCAATCAATATCAGCAAAGCGCTGGAAATTACCGAAGCCTTTGAAGTCTCCCGCCAGTTCTGGTCCTATCAGGTGAAAAACGGTGTGATGAATAACCCGCACTCTTTCATCAATAGCGTGCCGCACATCGCTTTTGTCTGGGGCGATGAGAACACCGCCTTCCTGAAACACCGCTATGATGCGATGCAGCACAGTACGCTGTACCGTGGCATGGAATTCTCTGACGATCCCAACACGATCAAAGAATGGGCACCGCTGGTGATGGAAGGTCGCGATCCGGCTCAGAAGATTGCGGCGACCCGAATGCCTATCGGTACTGACGTGAACTACGGTGAAATCACCCGCCAGCTGGTTGGCGCGATGAAAACCAAGTCCAACTTTGCGCTGCACCTGAATTCAGAAGTGCGTGATATCAAGCGTAACGCGGACAACACCTGGAGCGTGACTTACGCCGATCTGAAGAACGGCGAGAAGGAGAGCGTGATTAAGGCGAAGTTTGTCTTTATCGGTGCGGGTGGGGCGGCACTGCCGCTGCTGCAGAAATCCGGTATTCCTGAGGCCGATCTGTACGGTGGCTTCCCGGTAGGGGGGGAGTTCCTGGTAACCGAAAATCCGGAAATCGTAAAACGCCACATGGCAAAAGTGTACGGTAAAGCCTCTGTCGGTGCGCCACCGATGTCCGTTCCTCATCTGGATACGCGTATTTTTGATGGTAAGCCGGTACTGCTGTTCGGACCGTTTGCTACCTTCTCCAGTAAGTTCCTGAAAAACGGTTCGCTGTGGGATCTGATCGGCTCTGTGACCTTCTCCAACGTGATGCCGATGACGCACGTGGGTCTGGATAACTTCGATCTGGTGAAATATCTGGTTGGTCAGGTCATGATGGATGACGACGATCGTTTTGCCTCGTTGCAGGAATACTTCCCTAACGCGAAGAAAGAAGACTGGAAACTGGTGATTGCCGGCCAGCGCGTTCAGGTTATCAAGAAAGATGATGAGAAAGGCGGCGTACTGAAGCTGGGTACGGAAATCGTCAGTTCTCAGGATGGTTCGATTGCGGCACTGCTGGGCGCTTCTCCGGGCGCGTCTACCGCCGCGCCGATTATGCTGAGCCTGCTGGAAAAAGTCTTTAAAGATAAAGTGGCGACGCCAGAATGGCAGGGCAAACTGAAAGAGATCATTCCATCTTATGGCCAGAAGCTGAACGGTAATATTGACATGACCAATAAAATCCGCAGCTACACCAGCAGCACGCTGGGCCTGGACTATATTGAGGTTAAACCTGAGTAATCGGTATTAGCCGCAAAGAACGAAATAAGGCCGCGAAAGCGGCCTTATCTATATGATGGCACAGTAGTATATCGCATGCTCTGCATGCATGTGTTCGGCGGACGACAGCATTTTAACGTTCTGACCATGCTGGCTGAGCGCTATGCTGTTTTAGTTGTCGCCAATGACCGCGACAGCGGAGACTTCCAGCATCATCCCAACGGACGGGAGGCTATGTACCGTGATGGTTGTGCTGGCAGGAAAATTGCCGTCTGGCCAGAACTCACGACGAATAGGGCGTAACGGCTCTAATAATCTCGGATCGGTCAGGTATACCGTAATATTAACGACGTCCTTAATGCTTCCCCCAGCCCTCTTGGCAATGGCATCGATGCTACGAAAGATGACTCTCGCCTGGCCTTCAAAATCCCCGGCCATCGATTTGCCTTGCTCGTTGTATAAACCGTCTTGACCTGATATCCAAACTGTCTTACCGCCTTCGGTTACTACGCCCGGTGAAATACCAAATTTCTGGGTTTCATCCGTTTTCAAATAATCACGTGCGAACGTCGAGGGTGAGATGATGATCAGCAATGCGGTCAGGCAGGCTAGGGAAAAGTGTCGTTTCATGTGTGCTCCTTGCAGTAATGAATCAGGTCTTTATCTGTTTGTTGCGAAATTGTAAAAATGCAACGTGGTTATGTTTAGCACAGCAATGACGGAAACAAAAATACGTTTTTCAGGAAAGGACTCTAGCGAGTAGATGCTGGTTGCTGTTATGCCGATCTTTTGTTTCTGGTGGCGAAGATAACGTGGCGCAATAAAAAAGCAGGTAAGTTGCCTTACCTGCTTTATCACGTTCTTCGTGAAGAGAATGAGAACGTCTGTTCTTATTTAGCACGCATCGTTTTTAGAACGCATCGTTTTTAGAACGCATAGTTGAAGTTCACGCCGTACAGCCAGGCTTTACCTTTGGAGCTGAACGTGTAGCTTGGCGAACCTGCTCTATCAGAGATAGGTTCGCTGATATCAACTTGCTTACCGTGCATGTAGGATACGCCAACATCCACAGACGCGTCTTTATTAAAGGCATAGGTGGTACCTGCACTCAGCCAGAAACGATCCTGATCCGGGATGGAAATAGAACGTTTGTCGGCTGGGACCGGGCTGTCATCAAACGCGATACCGCCGCGGAACGTCCAGTTATCGTCGTGATAGTAGGTGGTACCGAGTGCGATACGGTAAGCATCACGGAAGCTTTCATCTTTATGGAACAGAGTCTGGCCGTTGCTACCCGTCGCTTTCAGTTCCTGGAATTGGCTCCAACTGGTATAGGCCAGGCTGTAGTGCACTGCCCACTTCGGTGCTACGCGATGGTAGGCTGAGGCCTCCCACATCTCTGGTAGATTGAGCGTTAGCTTGCCAGGAATCTTAGCACCACCCGTACCGTTCAATGCTGTTACTGCTGTTGGGAGGTTGTTGCTGTAATCGCCGTTAAAGTCGATATCGACTTTAGAACGATAGGTCAGACCGAAGCGGTTATTTTCGTCCACTTCATACAGAATACCGGCGTTCCAGCCGTATCCCCATTCTTTACCTTCCAGACGAGCTATTTCTGAAGAAGGACCAGCGACGACCCCTTGTAACCCACCAGCTGCGGTAGGCACATTTGCCAATTCACCTGCCCGGCGAACAATCTTGGCATCAGCATAGACAGCATTGACACCCAGACCGAAGCTGAAATGCTGGTTAAGACGGTAGGCGGCGCTCAGATTCAGGTTTGACGTTATCAGGTCGGTTTGCCCGCCAATGGAACCTGCGGCATAGGTATCGTTGAACTCTGTTGCTAAGCCATAGTTAGTGGTGGCAGAAGCGCCGATTGCCCACTGTTCATTAAGCGGCATGATAAAATGCAGGTTCGGTACCCAGGCGTGCGGAGCGATATTTTTGGCACTGGTATTTTGCCCTGTCAGAGAGTTTTTCCCCTGAACATCAATATCCGGGTTGATATAGGTGACGCCACCGGAGAATGACGGGCGGTCAAACATGGTCATGGTCGCTGGGTTACGACTGCCGGAGGCCGCATTGTCGGCTACGGCACCTTCACCAGAAAATGCACGGCCCAGACCCGATGAGGAGTATTCATTTAGCTGGAAACCAGCTGCTGACACATTTGCTGAGAACAGTGCCACCGCAACAGCAATTGTGGATTGTTTGAACAGGTTTTTCTGGCTCATGACCAAAACCTCTTTATATGCTTGTTATTTAACGTTGTTACACGGGGTAACAAGGGACGCGCATTGTAGGGGGCGCACTCAGCCTGACAAATCAGACCAGTTGCCAAAGTATAAGTTGGGAATACGATAATGTTGCATTCGTGTATTAAGAATATTTCCAAAATGATGCAAAATTTAGATCTGCTTAACGTTTTGGTTAATTTGTGTGAAGAGATATTACTCGGTTTTTACTACCGCATAACACCTTAATGTGATTGATATCACTAAAATTCCTGGCTGGCATGAAGTGCTGGTACTGCTTTGGGATGAGGGAGTAAAATATAAGGAAGATAGAAAATATTTGAACTGGATCAAATCTCCCGCGTCTTAAGTCCTAAGAGGAAAGTATTATGACGAACGTAATCAACAAATGCAGTGCTGAGGAAACCGCAGCCTGCTGCTGTGTCGATGTCGGCACAATTATGGATAACACCGATTGCACGGCGTCTTACAGCAAAGTTTTCGGCGATCGTTCTGATGCGGAAGCGGCGCTGACCGCTCTGACGGCAAAAGCGCGTGCGGTAGAGTCCGAACCTTGCGACATCGTCAGCACATTGGAAGACGTAGACGGTGGCGTTAAGCTGGACATCGATTTTACGTTCAGCTGTCAGGCTGAAACGATGATTTTCCAGCTCGGCCTGCGTTAATTTTTGTCCCGGCAGGAGCCTTCTGTGGCTTCTGCCCGTCACGGTTTCCTCTGACGTCTTACCTCGCTTCTATCCCTTCTGTTGTGGCTATTTCTTCACTTTTGTTCGCGGCTACCCCACGCTCTTCACACTTTTGTGTTGCGCGCCTTTGCGTAATGTAACCATCTGGTTAACAATGAAATCAGGTCTGACCTGTTGTGCTCGCAATTTATTTTTGGCTAACGGAAGTATTTTTGGTTAACGGGAGTATTTTCGGTTAACAGGAGCGTTTATGAGTGAGGTATTACCTCTGATAACCCGCCGTGGCGATCGCATTGCGTTCGTGAGCGGATTACGCACCCCATTTGCCCGGCAGGCAACGGCCTATCATGGCGTACCCGCCCTCGAATTAGGGAAGCTCGTCACCAGTGAATTACTGGTTCGCACGGGTATCGATCCTGCATTGATCGAACTATTGGTGTTCGGGCAGGTGGTCCAAATGCCCGAGGCGCCGAATATCGCCAGAGAGATCGTGCTCGGTACGGGGATGAGCGTACATACCGATGCCTACAGCGTGTCGCGCGCCTGTGCCACCAGTTTTCAGGCGGTCGCCAACGTGGCAGAAAGTATTATGGCGGGTACGGTGGAAGTCGGTATTGCCGGCGGCGCGGATTCCTCTTCCGTGCTGCCTATTGGTGTCAGCAAAGCGCTGGCCAGAACGCTGGTGGATATGAACAAAGCCAGAACGCTGGGCCAGAAGTTGAAACTGTTAAGCGGTCTGCGCCCGAAAGACCTGCTGCCGGTTGCGCCTGCCGTGGCGGAGTATTCCACCGGGTTGCGCATGGGTGATACCGCGGAACAGATGGCAAAAACCTACGGCATCACGCGTGAAGAGCAGGATGAACTGGCGCACCGTTCGCACAAACTGGCGGCACAGGCTTGGGAGTCCGGGGTGCTGCGCGATGAAGTGATGACGGCTTACGTCCCACCGTATGAGAAAGCGCTAAGCGAAGATAACAATGTGCGCCATGATTCCGCACTGGAGCAGTATTCCCGTTTACGCCCGGCGTTCGATCGCCGACATGGTTCGGTCACGGCGGCTAACAGTACGCCGCTGACGGATGGCGCGGCGGCCGTTTTAATGATGAGTGAATCCAAGGCTAAAAGTCTGGGACTCACGCCGCTAGGCTACCTGCGCAGCTATGCATTCAGCGCCATTGGCGTACAGCGTGATATGTTGCTGGGGCCGGCTTATGCTTCTCCGCTTGCGTTGGCAAGGGCTGGCGTGGCACTGGCTGATTTGACGCTCATTGATATGCATGAGGCTTTTGCCGCCCAGACTCTGGCCAACCTCAAACTGTTTGCCAGCGATGAGTTCGCACGCACCCAGTTGGGCAGACATGCCGCGCTGGGTGAAGTAGACCGCGCAAAATTCAACGTGCTGGGCGGCTCTATTGCCTATGGTCATCCCTTTGCCGCTACCGGCGCGAGGATGATTACCCAAACGCTGAATGAATTGCGCCGTCGCGGCGGCGGGCTGGGATTAACCACGGCCTGCGCGGCGGGTGGGCTGGGCGTGGCAATGGTACTGGAGGTGACGCCATGAACGATCAACAGCCTTTCCCTACCGTAACGGAAAGCTCCTCGGCCTTTTCTCTCACTATTCGGCCAGACAACATTGGCGTGATCGGCATTGATGTGCCCGGCGAGAAGGTGAACACGCTAAAAAGCGAATTTGCGCAGCAGATTCTCTCCGTCTTTGAGCAGGCGCGACAGCATGCGACGCTCAGGGGGCTGATTCTGATTTCCACCAAACCTGACTCGTTTATCGCTGGTGCGGATATCACCATGTTGGATCAGTGCAGCAGTGCTGAACAGGCAGAAAATTTGGCGAAGCAAGGGCAGGAAACGTTCGATCAGATTGCTGCACTGCCGTTCCCCGTGGTGGCTGCGATTCACGGTGCCTGTCTGGGCGGTGGTCTGGAACTGGCATTAGCCTGCGATTATCGCGTTTGCTCGCTGGATGAAAAGACGGTATTGGGGCTACCGGAAGTGCAGCTTGGGCTTATTCCCGGTTCAGGCGGTACGCAGCGGTTGCCACGCTTAATTGGTCTGGATAGCGCGCTGGATCTCATTCTAACCGGCCGTCATCTCCGCGCGAGTCAGGCGTTACGACAGGGGCTAGTTGATGAAGCTGTCCCGCACGATATCCTGCTGGAGACCGCGGTAGAGATCCTCAAAAAAGGAAAACGCAAAGCCGTGCCGCTGGGCTGGCGTTCACGCCTGTTGAGCAGTCCAGGCATTCGCCATCTGCTTTTCAAGATGGTGAAGCGCAAAACCCGTGCGAAAACACACGGCAACTATCCGGCTACCGAAAAGATTATTCAGGTGGTGCGCCGGGGAATCGAAAAAGGCCGTGAAGAAGGATACCGTCAGGAGGCGCGAGCGTTTGGCAAGCTGGTAATGACGCCGGAATCTGTCGCCCTGCGCCATCTGTTCTTTGCTTCCAACGCCTTAAAGAAAACCGCTGGTGCGGCTTCTGATGCCAAGCCGATTCACCACGTCGGCATTCTTGGCGGTGGATTGATGGGGGGAGGGATCGCCAGCGTGACGGCGACGCGCGGGCAGTTGCCAGTGCGCATTAAAGATATTAATGAGCAGGGCATCAACCATGCGCTGAAGTACAACTGGCAACTGCTGACCAAGCGCGTCCAGCGTAAACGGATGAAGCCGACGGAGCGTCAGCGGTTGATGACGTTGATTTCCGGCAGTACGGACTATCGTGGGTTTGAACATGCGGATATCGTCATTGAGGCTGTCTTTGAAGATCTGGCGCTGAAGCGGCAAATGGTGGCGGAGATTGAAGATCATGCCGCGCCGCATACGATATTCGCGTCAAACACTTCATCGCTGCCTATCCACCAGATTGCGGAGGGCGCGCGTCGTCCGCAGCAGGTTATTGGCCTGCACTATTTTAGTCCGGTGGACAAAATGCCGCTGGTTGAGGTGATTCCTCACGCGCACACCAGCGCAGAGACGGTGGCAACAACGGTTGCTCTGGCGAGAAAGCAGGGGAAAACGGCGATCGTCGTGGGTGACAGCGCTGGTTTTTATGTGAACCGTATACTGGCGCCTTATATCAACGAAGCGGCTTACTGCTTGCTGGAAGGGGAGCCGATTGAATCGATTGACTATGCGTTGGTGCGTTTTGGTTTCCCCGTCGGCCCGCTTGCGGTGCTTGATGAGGTGGGCATCGATGTTGCGACTAAAATTGTGCCGGTGTTAAGCGAAGAACTGGGTAAACGTTTCACCTCCCCACCCGCGTTTGATGCAATTCTGAAAGACGGACGTAAAGGGCGAAAGAATGGGAAAGGGTTCTATCGATACAATAAAACGCGCCGTTTCTGGCACGCGGGGAGAGAGGTGGATAGCTCGATTTACCCGCTGCTGGATGTGACGCCGAAAGCCCATATCGACCCCGCGCTCATCAGCCAGCGTGGTGTAATGATGATGTTAAATGAGGCCGCGCGTTGTCTGGATGAAGGCGTGATCCAATGTGCGCGCGATGGAGATATCGGGGCGGTATTTGGCATTGGTTTCCCTCCTTTCCTCGGCGGGCCATTCCACTACATGGATCGTCTGGGAGTGGAAACGGTAGTGAAAACGCTGCTGGTGCTGCAACAGCAATATGGCGATCGGTTCGCGCCCTGTGAGCGTTTGCTCGCGATGCGGGAAAGTCGGCGGACGTTTTATCCGCCAATCGATGAGGACGATAGCGCTAGTTAATCGTGACGTTAATCGTGACGGTATCTTTATAGGCTCCCTCCGGCTGGCTGGCCTGACTGGCGTTAATGCGGGCGGTGTACGGGATACTCTGCGTAATCCCCGTACCCGTACCGCTATAATCGTTTGTTTCAGTCCAGGCGATATTACCGGTGCGATAGAGCTGGTATTGCAAATAGTAAGGCGTGCCGCCGACGGTGGCCGTCATCCTGCGCCAGTTGGCATCGTCGGGATGGGTACTGACCAGCTTGACGGTGTAGGCACCCAGCAGCGTACAGCGCACCCCGAGGCTGTTGCTGACCGCCGCGAAATCGGCGGGAAACGCCGCAATACCAAAACTGACATTCGGCGCACTGGTGATCTGGCAATCATTGGTGATATTCATGGTGATATTGAGGGTTGAAGTGGTTGAGCCTCTTTCGTAAACACAAAGACCGAGTGCCCCCAGCGAACAAAGTTCATAATCCCATTTAATCGTCACCGTATCGGTATAGGTCCCGGCCGCCACGTTGTTGCCGATACTGGTGCGGATATAGATCGGTATGGAGCCATCCGCTGAATTGAACAGGCCTAAAATTCCCAGAAATGTTGTTCGAGACCAGGTATAGGTTGAACCGATATCATAAAGCGTACCGCAGCCAGAATCGATACATAGGCTATAGGGAACGTAGTCTGTGCTCGTGCCTCTGCGCATCCGCATGGCGGTACCGCTGGGGTTACTGTCATCCAGTATTGTGATTTGAATGGTATTGGTACTGGCTAAACTCAACAGGCTCCCCGTACAGCGAAATCCACTCCCCGATGTCACAATCTGGGGTGTTCCATTAACACCGACAACGGAAGAAGCATAAGGCCCCAGTGTAGTGGAACTTGGTGGCGTCGTGCAGGCGGCGTAGCTAACAGGCGCGTAATACAGCGCCATCAGCAGGAAAGCCAGACGTAGCCAACGGGCCGCTCGCCGGTTAGCGGGGGAGAAGTGCTGGATTTTCGGTATCGGAGTCAGCATCTTTTTATCCTTTTGAGTCAGTCGTCTGGCAGGTGAGTGGGCCGATGGTCGCCATCATGGTCTGTGATTCCGGCAGTGAGAATTCCACCCGGCAAAGTCGTCCGTCTTCTTGTTTAAAACGTAAGCGATTAGCGGTTCCCAGATTGGCGAAGTAGGCCAGACCATCGTAGCCGCTGATGGTGGTATCACCGCTGATTTCGTTGGTTATCCAGGTGCCGATGGTGAGCGGATTGCCATCCGTATTGCGCAGCTTAATGTTGGCCGCTCGCACGGCATGAACGGGGAATTTCACGATGGTGCCGCTGCCTTCTTTGACCGACACGCGTGATTCCACCTGCGGTGTGGAGACGTTGGCTGGCAGCTGTAACGTATCGATTTCCAGTTTCGCGGGGTAGTTGGATACCACCCACGGTACGAGTAAGTGGCCGCGTTTATTCGTTTTCCCCACCAGTTGGTTTTCATATTTTACCGGGACATCGGGGTATCCTTCGGTATCGACCACAATAAAGGCGTCGTTGATGCGGTTGCTGGGGAAAAGCCCCCCGTTCATGTAGATCAGCGAACCGCTGAGTTCCCCCCACTGCGTGGTATCGCCTTCGTTGCCATAGGTTCCGCCAGCCATTGTGGCATAAGGGCCACGCCAGTTCAGCGAGCCTTGGTGATAAGGGTTTTTTCCTGCGCCATACGCGGCGTTCCAGCCAAATCCGCCTTCTGTCGGCGCGGTACGGTTCACCCCTACGCGCGGTGAATAATCGCCATTGCTGTCGCGCTGAACCCCGGCATTGATGCTGCCGTTTCTACCAAAAGGCATCACGAACTGGAGCTGGGCGCTGTAGCCGTTTTCTCCCAGCGCTTTATTAAAGGCGAGGTAAATGGAGCTGTCCTGCCAGACCTGACGGCTGAAAGAGAAATTCAGCAGACGGGTACGGGTTGAATCGTACGCGCGGATGTCGAAGTAACCCACGCCGAATGAGCCATTGCCTTCACCAAACAGCTGGCTGTTGAGTGTCGCCTGATAGCTTTCCCGACTGAGGCGACCTTCTGTGAGCACGGCAGTTAAATCGCGGTACTTCTCACTGCGTTTAGCGTGTTGAACGCTCAGGCCAAAGGCGGAACTGTAGTAAGAATAACCCGTGGTGTATTGGTGCCCGGTGGCTTCCTTTTCGCTCTGGCTGTAGGAAGAACTCAGCGTTCCCCAGCGGCCGACGGTAAAATCTACCCCCGCGCCGAGCAGATAGAGATCTTTTACCGCTTCGCCATGTGTCGATACCGTCAGTTTATTGGTCAATCCGTAGCGATAGATGCCGCTGACGGCAGGATCGTCAGTGTAGGAATTATTCTGTATGCCATAGTCCTGACGCAGAACGCCAACGGACAGATCGAAATCGCTCAACCCCTCTCTCAGCAACGCGTTGGAGACGTAAAAGGGGATGGTGGTGGAAATCTGTCGCCCCTGTGCGTCCGTGGTGATGACGGTCGCTTCCCCTGCGCCGTTCAAGTAAGGCGTATTGGTGAGGGTGAATGGGCCTGCGTTCAGGCTAGTACTGTTGGCTTTATAACCGTTGATAAACAGGTCAAGTGTGCTGGGCACAGCGGCGGTACCGGTGTATTGCAGCATCGGATAGGTCACGATATCCGGGCGAAGGCCAAAATTGCGGGCGACACGCAGGCCGCCCATACGTACCGAGTTACTCCACGTCAGGGAGTTGCTAATCAGGTCGCCAACCTGATAGGTGATCATGCGTTCGTTATCGTTATAGCGCCAATAGGTATCGAAGCGCTGATAGCCCTCTTGCTGCGAAGTGCTGTTGCCCGAGGTGAAATAGTAGATTCCCGTATTGGATAAGGTTCCGTAGGGGCTGAAAAAGCGCTGTTCCATCCAACTACTGAGAGAATCCGAACTGCCGCGGGGCGAGGTGTAATAAAGGTTATAGTTGAAGAGCAGGCCGGGGCTACTGCGGGCGGGGAAACGAGCCATATCCTGTCCCCCGCCTTCGACGGATTGCTCGGGCAGCCAGTGCATCGGCACGGTGAGCTTTAGCTGCTGTATGGTCTGATCGTAATCGACAGTGACATCGGGCAGGGCGCTGATATTAATCTGCCCCACGCTTTGCTCCGACAGACGAATGTGATTCTGACGCAGTGTTGCCGCATCGACATAATAATTCCCGTCACGATATGTGACAGGCACGACCTGATTATCGCTCTGTCCGTTAACGGAAATCGTCAAATAATAAACGGATTCGCTGAGTGAAGGCATGGCGCTGGGGGGCGCAGGAAGATCGGCATAGTCTTCCGCGAGAATCGTCGCAGAATAAAACAGCGCAGATGGCGCGTACATGAGCAGAAGGAAGGCACTTGTTTTACGCTTCATGCCAGACCTCACCATGGCCGTACAGTCACTCGACACACCTTTGTCATCAACCGAGCCATCATTCGCGTTTAATCAGTATGGGATCGGTGATATCGATCAAGTTGGTGAAGAGCTGCATCGCCGCGCCTGGTGTGGATACGCCCGCAGGCAACGGCCAGCGCATCTCTTGCCCTGGTAGCACATAGCCTAAAAAGCCATCGGTTATCTTTATCCGGCTTCCTTTTCCGCTTTGGTCAGATGACCAATAGACGTTACTCAGGCGGGCGTGCACCACGCCACGGTTACGGACATACAGATAGCTTTTTCCTCCAACTGCACTGACTCGCCAACTAAGTACGGGGAGTGTCGGTTTGGCGTTGGCGCGTCGTTTCTCTGGGCGACTATGCGTCCATATGCCTTCACCATCGAGAAACAGAGGCAGCAGATAGCGCATCTGGAATTGCAGCCCCATCTGCGGGGCATTTTGTTGATAGGGGGCGGAAATCTCATCAACGATGATGCGGTAAGCCTGTTCGGTATTGGCGGGAGCCGAGTTGACGCGAATCAGGCGTACCATATTGCGCTTACCCGGTTCCAGCGTCATGAACGGCGGTGTAGCAATCACGTTACTTTGTTCAGCATAGCGATCCTGAAAGTCTATTTGCTTCCAGGACATGATGCGGATTTGCAAACCGACGGGCGCATTGCCTTTGTTTTCCAGCCACAGTGCTGAGCTGTTCTCATCAGCTTCAATGACCTGATAAATCGGCCACACGAGAATAGAACTGGCGGCAAAGCAAAATGTGCTGAAACCGCTTAATAAAAAGGCCATTGCCCGAATAAAAAACGTCATTTTCCTCTTCATCCTGTGTTCACCCTGTTTTGTTTTTAATAAGTCAGGCTGACGGTCACGTTATCGGTATAAACCCCTGCGGGAGGCAAAGGCGTGCCGCCAAAATAGCGGGCATAAACGGTGTAGGTCTGGGTTGTGGCGGGAAAGGAGACAATACTGAGCGCCAGACTTCCCGTTCCCCACACCTGCGTGCGCGCAGCATCGCGGTAAAGCTGATAGGCCAACAGGCGCGTTCCCGCTGCATTTTTCAGATAACGCTGCGCACTGCTGCCGCCATTGGCACCGTAACCCAGTTCAATGATGGCGCTCGTGCCGGGTGTGCAGGTGGCAACAATCGAGCCGCCGCCGCTGGTACTGGCGATATCCACGTTGGTTGCCGTGGCGCTGCGCGTTCCGAAGTCAAGCGTGCCCATGTTGGGCTGGCTATTTGCCGTGCTGGTGCCAAAAACACAGCCTCTTTGTATCGTCGCTGTGACATCGAATGTGCTGCTCACGGTGAGCGCTATCGCCGCCGTGGGAATGATGGCACCGGACAGCAGAAGTGACAAAACCCATGCCGATGGAAAATGCATCGCAATACCAACGGTTACCGAGCCTGAATGGCGATGCGCAGCACACCCAACGTAAGGGTGAACGCCAGAGTGCAGGCAGTAAATGCAATAACGTGTATAAGGCGTGGTGACATAACGGCTCCTTTTCTTGCGGATCAATTTCTTGTGGATCAATGACCCTAAAAAGGCCGGCATGTGGGCATGCCAGCCTGTAAAAGATTACCATTCGATAGTTGCAGTGACGGTGTCGGTATAAGACCCGGCAGTGGGTGCCAGAACGGTTTGGTCTGACGGCTGAATACGTGCATAAATCGGAACCAACTGCGGGTTGCCCGTTGCCACAATGGTAATGCCGGTGGTGCTACTCAGCGGTATTTCAGTGGTGCGGGTTGAGTCGCTATATAAACGGTAGGGGACATTATAGGTTCCCGAGCCCGGAGCCAGTCTACGTAGTGATGCGGTGGCGTTTGCACCAGCACCTATCTTTAATGACGCAGGGGTACCTACAGAGCAACTGACCGTAATTCCGTTGCCCCCGATGCTGGTTATCTGGCTATCTATCGCGGTAGTCAGATCGGAGTGGGAGCCGAAGTCTATTGTTCCCCATGTGGTTCCTGCGCCTACTCCGTTGTCGACCGTGCAGGCGGCGGTAATGGTAAGTGATACAGGAATCTGACCATTAATCGTCACGCTGCTGGCGGTGGGGGATAGGCCAAATGTGGTGAATAACGTCGCCAGAATAGATAATGTGATACGTTTAGAATTCATAACGATTCCTTTATATGTCTCTCACTTATTTTCATCGAAAGTGTCTTCACGAAATTACCTTCACGAAAGTACCGTGGTTTCCGTGAAAACTGCTCGTCATGAGTGACTATTACGAAAAAAACCATAACGAGTCGTTTTAATCAGTACGTGTATTTATATGACATAGTTTCGGTTTTTCGGGAAAATGCAAAAGAGATGTTCTCTTTCCCGATCACCTAACCTACAGACATAAAAAATCGCACTGCTGAAATATGTATCGCTACTATTTTCAGTGCTTTCCGTATGGTGAAAATAAATCTATAAAGAAATGTACTGCTAATTTTTTTCTTCCATGGTGTGAATAATGGCGGGCATATAAAATAACAGAGAGGTTCTTCGGGCTTTATCCTGAATTGCACATTCGTCCATAAATAGAAGAGCAATCTATTTTTATTATATGACGTTATATTCTGTGTAATGACCTTGTTTATATAAAAAGAATAGTAAAAAAAACGCTATTTAAGATAAAGATAGAAGTAGAGTGGTTGTTTAACAATATCGCAAAATTGATATGCGTCAAAAAAGTTTAAGTAATCGATATTTTTTGCTTTTAAAGTTTTTTATGCTGGATTTTTGCTTTCTAATTGGATGTATATCCTAATTTTTTATTTTATCGTAATAAATCTGAATTCCCATCCTGATAGTATGGTTATCTACTTCGGATGTGAGAGACTGTGTTGTATGTCTTTAAATATTTTATTTATCATATAATTACAGTGATAATGCAGACGTGTGACGTACCTTCTGGCGCTGTCGCTTCAGGACAATTATTGACGCTTTGGTCACAGATCGGCTAAAAATGCGTCGTTGAAAATGATTAATTTCACAACACTATTCGGTCATATTTCCGACTGACTCCGGTCGGTGGGCTGTGGGAGGATGCGGGTAAGGATGAATTTTTCTACCAAAACCTGACCTCAGGCGAGTTTACATAGTGAAAAACTCAGGTAACCTACAGCAAACCTGATATGGCTTATGTTTCCGGCATGCTCAAATTGCAGGAAAGCCAATCCTCATCCCATCTGGTTATGAGGATATACCATATATTTCATTAACATAGCGGTGTAATATGCAAGTGTTGATAATGCGTCATGGTGATGCGGTACTTGATGCAGCGAGTGATGCCGTTCGGCCATTGAGCGACGGTGGTCGTGATGAGTCTCGTCAGATGGCGTGTTGGTTGAACGAGCAGAATATCGATATTGAGCGCGTTTTAGTAAGCCCTTATTTACGCGCCCAGCAAACGCTCGACGTAGTGAAGAACGTGCTGCCGCTGCCAGAAGAAGCGGATTGCTTAAATGAGCTCACACCCGGCGGGGATGCCCAACTAGTTGGTTACTATCTGCAAACGCTGGCAAGAGAAGGTGTTGCGGCGGTGTTGGTTGTTTCGCATCTGCCGCTGGTGGGTTATCTGGTCGCCGAATTATGCCGCAATGAAACAGCACCGATGTTCGCCACGTCCGCTATCGCCTGTGTGACAGTGGAAGCGGAATCTGGCAACGGCGTTCTGCACTGGCAAGTCAGCCCGGCACAGCTGACCGCAAAACCCTAACACGATTCACCCCGAATACCTGAATTCATAGGGGATGAGGCGTGTAACGGGTTAACACGCCTTGTCGTTTGTTGGCGAAGGGCTGGGCTATTCAAGCGAAGGCGCTTCCAGCGCCACCAATACCAGCAGCGCGGCGTTCCCGCCAAATTCTTTCGGTGCCTGATGAAAAGCCAGCACGTCAGGGTGCTGCGCCAGCCAGAGCGGCGTTTGTTGCTTCAGTATATGTTTGCCGTGTCCGTGCATCACGCAGGCGCAGTAAACGTGCTCCCGACGGCAGGCCGCCAGCAGAGCACCCAACTCCTGTTTCGCCTGAAGCTGCGTCAGGCCGTGCAGATCCAAAAACAGCTCCGGTGAATAGTCTCCCCGGCGGAGTTTCTTCAATTCATAGTGGCTGTCGCCGGGGCGGACGTAGCGCGTCGGGCCTTCTGCATCCAACTGGGGCTGAAATTCATCCGAAAAATAGAAACTGGCATCAACCTGCTCCTGCAATGCCCGTTTTGCCGGTAATTCGCCTATTTTCCTGCGCTGCGGTTTGTGGGTATAGGTGTCCTGACGCAACTTTTTTGTGCCAGTGATTGACGTGCGAAAAAGCTGTAATTCGTCGTCATTCAGCGAATATTTATTACTCATATTTCATTCATCTTGCGTCAACATTCGAGCAGTTTACCTCGTCTCCCCGCCGTCGCTAAATAAAAGTCTGTATCGAGGCGCATTCAGTCGGTTATATCTGCTGATTTGTCGCGGGCTTCATGGCAAACTAAGCGCCAATTTCCCGTTCAGAACTGTCTGCGGAGGACACCCTTGGACAAAATTTTCGTCGATGAGGCCGTCAGTGAACTTCATACCATTCAGGATATGTTGCGCTGGGCTGTCAGCCGGTTTAACGCAGCCAACGTCTATTACGGTCACGGGACGGATAATCCCTGGGATGAAGCCATACAACTGGTATTACCTAGCCTGTATTTGCCGCTCGATATTCCTGAAGATATGTACACGTCCCGTTTGATCACCAGTGAGCGGCAGCGCATTGTGGAACGCGTGATTCGCCGCGTCAATGAGCGTATTCCGGTCGCTTATTTGACCAACAAGGCCTGGTTCTGTGGCCTGGAATTCTACGTTGACGAACGCGTGCTGGTGCCGCGTTCTCCTATCGGTGAATTGATCAATAACTATTTCGATGAGCAGTTGCCAACAGCGCCAAACCACATTCTGGATCTGTGTACGGGCAGCGGGTGTATTGCTATTGCCTGCGCGCAGGCATTCCCCGAAGCGGAAGTTGACGCTGTGGATATCTCCGGCGATGCGCTGGCGGTAACCGAGCAGAATATTCAGCAGCACGGCCTGGAATACCGCGTCACGCCAATCCGGTCTGACCTGTTCCGCGATTTACCGGCGATTCGCTATGATCTGATCGTGACCAATCCACCGTATGTGGATGAAGAAGATATGTCCGATCTGCCGCAGGAATTCCGCTTCGAGCCGGAACTGGGGCTGGCAGCGGGCAATGACGGTCTGGATCTGGTACGGCGCATTCTGGCCTGTGCGCCAGACTATCTTAGCGACAACGGCGTGCTGATTTGCGAAGTGGGCAACAGCATGGTGCATTTGATCGATCAATACCCAGAAATCCCGTTCACCTGGCTGGAATTTGATAACGGCGGTGACGGCGTGTTTATGCTAACGCGATCACAGCTGGTTGATTGCAAAGATCATTTTAGCGCTTACCGTGATTCGGATAGTTGATAAGCCTATTTGCGAAGTGAGGGCGGGAGTAACGGAATAGAAGAGTAAAGCGTTTGCGCCAGGGAAAAAAGCGTCAGGAACGCTTTTGAACGTCGCTTGCGACGGCCCTGAAAGGGTGAATCTCAGGGACGAGATTCATATCTGCGCAATCCGAGCTTACAGGGATGTACTTGCAGCGTCTTTACGATCTATCCGTTACTACCGCTTAACGACTTCTGTCAGCAGCCGTGATTAAACGGTCATAACGACACTCATTACCCTTACCGCTTTACCTAGCGGTAAGGCAGAAACAGAACACATGCGAAGGAGTTGTGATGGCAGGCAACAGTATTGGGCAATTTTTCCGCGTCACTACATTTGGTGAATCCCACGGTATTGCTCTGGGATGTATTGTTGATGGCGTACCGCCGGGGATCCCGCTGACGGAAGCGGATCTGCAACACGATTTGGATCGCCGCCGTCCTGGAACATCCCGCTATACGACGCAGCGCCGCGAGCCCGATCAGGTCAAGATCCTGTCCGGCGTTTTTGAAGGTGTAACCACAGGGACCAGCATTGGTCTGCTGATTGAAAACACCGATCAGCGTTCTCAGGACTATAGCGCTATTAAAGATGTTTTTCGCCCCGGTCACGCCGACTACACCTATGAGCAAAAATATGGCTTGCGCGATTATCGCGGTGGTGGCCGCTCTTCCGCGCGCGAAACCGCGATGCGCGTTGCCGCAGGAGCGATTGCGAAGAAATACCTGCAACAGCAATACGGTGTGAAGGTGCGCGGCTATCTGTCGCAGATTGGCGATGTTACCTGCGAGCTGAAAGATTGGGATCAGGTTGAGCAAAACCCGTTCTTCTGCCCGGATGTCGACAAGCTGGACGCTCTGGATGAACTGATGCGTGCGCTCAAAAAAGAGGGCGATTCCATTGGCGCGAAGGTGAGTGTCGTGGCGGAATCCGTCCCCGCCGGATTAGGCGAGCCCGTGTTTGATCGTCTTGATGCCGATCTGGCTCATGCGTTGATGAGCATCAATGCCGTGAAAGGCGTCGAAATTGGCGATGGTTTTGCGGTTGTGACCAAACGCGGCAGCGAAAACCGTGATGAAATCACGCCGGACGGTTTCCAGAGCAATCACGCTGGCGGCATTTTGGGTGGAATCAGCAGCGGTCAGCATATCGTCGCGCATCTGGCGTTGAAGCCGACCTCCAGCATTATGGTGCCGGGGAAAACGATCAACCGTCAGGGTGAAGCGACTGAAATGGTCACGCGCGGCCGTCACGATCCCTGTGTGGGTATTCGTGCTGTGCCGATTGCCGAAGCCATGATGGCGATTGTATTAATGGATCACCTGCTGCGCCAACGCGCACAGTGTGGGGATGTGAACAGTCAGGTTCCTCGCTGGTAAAACATAATGAAACAAGGGTTTATCGGGGTTCTCGCGCTGGCGCTGAGTGCGCCGCTGTGGTCGAACGCCGTGTGGGCGAAAACGCCTTGGCAGGAGATTACGCATCCGGTTGCGGGCACGCCGCAGTCAATTGGGAGTTTTTCCAATGGCTGTATCATCGGTGCCCAGCCGCTGCCGTTGCAGTCGTTGGATTATCAGGTGATGCGTGTCGATCAGCGCCGCTATTTCGGTCACCCCGATCTACTGGCGTTTATTCACCGCCTGAGCAACGAGGTGAAGCGCACGACTTCGGGTAATGTGCTGGTGGGGGATATGGGGATGCCCGTCGGTGGACGTTTCAGCAGCGGCCACGCCAGTCACCAATCCGGGCTGGATGTGGACATCTGGCTGCAATTGCCCAGACAGCGCTGGAGCGAGCAGCAGTTGCTGAAGCCGCAGCCTATCGATTTGGTGAATGCAAGCGGGCTTAATGTTAATCCGCGCGTCTGGCGACCAGAAATCACCACCCTGATCAAAACCGCCGCGCTGGATAGCGACGTGACGCGAATCTTCGTCAATCCGGCGATTAAAAAACAGCTGTGTGCTGAAGCTGGCCACGATCGTGACTGGTTGCGTAAAGTTCGCCCCTGGTTTGCACACCGTGCGCATATGCATGTGCGCTTGCGCTGCCCGGCAGACAGCCTGGAGTGTCAGGAACAGAGCGATCCGCCACTTGGTGACGGATGCGGTGCCGAATTAACCAGCTGGTTCCAACCGAAACAGCCGAGTAGTGAAGCACCAGAAAAAACCATGCCGCCGCCATTGCCTCCTTCTTGTCAGGCACTGCTCGACAGACATTTTTCCGCGAGATAACAAATAACGATGGATTGGTTAGTGCTTGGGCCAGAAACGCTGGCCGTGCTGTTTTTTGTCGGGGCGTTGGCTGGATTTATTGATTCGATTGCGGGCGGCGGCGGTTTATTGACGATACCAGCTCTGCTGGCGGCTGGGTTATCCCCGGCGCAGGCGCTGGCAACGAATAAACTTCAGGCCGTCGGCGGATCCTTTTCCGCCAGCCTGTATTTCATCCGTCGTCGCGCGGTGAATCTGGGCGAGCAGAAACTGGCGATTGCGCTGACGTTTGCGGGGTCGACCTTTGGTGCCTGGCTGATCCAGCAAATTCACGCCGACTTTCTGCGTCAACTGCTGCCGGTGCTGATCATTGGCATTGGCCTCTACTTTTTATTAACGCCAAAAATTGGTGATGAAGATCGGCAGCGTCGCCTGTCGCCACTGCCGTTTGCGATTCTGGCAGGCGGCTGCGTCGGTTTTTATGACGGTTTCTTTGGCCCCGGTGCGGGGTCATTTTACGCGCTGGCGTTTGTCACCTTGTATGGCTTCAATCTGGCTAAAGCGACAGCGAATGCCAAGATCCTGAACTTTACCTCCAACTTCGGCGGGCTACTGTTTTTCATGCTGGGCGGTCAGGTTGTCTGGGTGGCCGGCGGTGTCATGCTGGCAGGGCAGATGATTGGGGCTCGACTCGGTGCCAGAATGGTGATGACGAAAGGGCAAAAGCTGATTCGTCCTATGCTGGTGCTGGTTTCCGCCACCATGAGCGGCAAACTGATTTATGACAGCCACGGTCACACGATTGCTGTCTGGCTGGGGCAGTTTTTATGATGACAGGTTTATGATAACAACAGATAACATGACAACGACGCACCATTATCAACAACTGATTGATATTTTTAATGATTGCTTTGGCGATGAATACAATACTCGCCTGATAAAAGGTGACCATGAGCCGATTTATCTGCCCGCGGATAATGAAATTCCGTATCACCGGATTGTCTTTGCGCATGGTTTTTATGCCAGTGCGCTGCATGAGATTTCTCACTGGTGTATTGCCGGTGCCCAGCGGCGCTTGCAGGTTGATTTCGGCTACTGGTATTGCCCTGATGGCCGCGATGCGGCGACGCAAAGCCAGTTTGAGGGAGTGGAAATCAAACCTCAGGCTTTCGACTGGCTGTTCTGTGTCGCTGCGGGCTTTCCGTTTAACGTCAGCTGCGACAATCTGAACGGCGACTGCGAGCCGGACCGCATTGATTTTCAGCGGCGTGTGCATGCGCAGGTGATGCAGTATCTGGAAGAGGGGATTCCCGCTCGTCCGGCACGCTTTATTCACGCGCTACAATCGTTTTACAATACGCCCCCGCTGACGGCGGCGAGCTTCCCGTATCCAGCCGATCTGTGATGCGCGGGAAATGCAAAAACTTGAGGATAAGACATGATCGCAGAATTTGAAACGCGCATTCTGGCACTGATTGATGACATGGTAGAGCATGCCAGCGACGACGAACTGTTTGCTGGCGGCTATCTGCGTGGTCATCTGACGGTGTCGGTGGCAGAGGCGGAAGAGCACGGGGAACAGACGCTGGAAGCCCTGCACGCGCGCGTGAGCGACAGCATTAATAACGCCATTAAAAACGGTGAATTGTCACCGCCGGATCAGGTATTGGTTAACGGAATGTGGGAACGTTTGTTCCAGCAGGCGCAGAATAGTACGCACTGATTTCCCCTGTGGGCTAATCGTTAATCTGTCAGTGCTGGCCAGTCGAGCCAGCACACTTCTTCCCCATTAGTCCTTCGCTGTTCTTATTAATCCTGAGTGACAGGCTTACCTTTCAGCAGTTTTCTTATCCAGAAACGATTTGGGTTGAGTGCGGCGAGCGTATCGCGATCCAGCGGTAGCGGTTCACCATAGATCTGTGAGGCCAGGACTTCGGCTGCGAGCGGGGCGGAGCAGAGCCCGCGTGAACCTAATGCGCCGATAATAAACAGATCCTGCCAGTAAGGCGCGTTTGGTACCACATCGGCGCGGTGCTGGGGATGCAGTCGTTCTTCATATTCTGCCAGCGTTTGTTCATAGTCCGGCACAGCCCCTAAGAGCGGCAAATGGTCGCGCAGCGCACAGCGAACGCCCTGACGCGCTTGCGCATCGCTGACGTCGATCGTCTTGACCCACTCTGCGTTAGGCAAGCAATTCAGCAGCCGTTGGCGGTTCTCTTGCTGTTCTGCTTCCCGATAATCACAGCGCGAATCTCCCCGCACATAGCTTGCCCCGATGCAGTGCGTCTGATGACGTGGACTGACCGGCGTCAGATAGCCGTCGTAGCACAGCACCTGTTTGAGTTGCCCCAGCACGGGGTTGGTAGGAATATGACTGACCTGCCCACGCACGGCGTAGGCCGGCAAATGGTGGGTTTGCGACCAGTCGGTAATGCGATAACCGTTCGCCAGTACCACAACCGTATGATGTATCTTCTGGCCGCTGCTCAGGGTAAGCGCCCAGCCGCTGTCTGTTTTCTCCAGTGCCGAAACGGGGGTGTTCATCTGTACTGCCAGGCCGTTTTGCTCTGCCAGCCTCAGCGCTGAAGCTGTCAGCTCCGCCGGACAGAGCCAGCCGCCCTCGGGATAGGTGATGCCGTCTACGCCGGGATTCAGGCCGCTCTGTTTTTCCAGTTGCTGCGCATCTGCGTTCACGACCAGCGCTTCCGGCCAGTCTCCTTGCAGAATTTGCTCGATCTTACGCGCACTCTTTTCATCCCAGGCAAGCTGGCTGACGCCACACCATTGGTGCTCAAATGCCAGCCCTTGTTGCGCCAGCGATGTGTAGTGGCGACGTGCAAAGTCAAACGCGAGAGAAAAAAAGCGGGATACCGCATCATGCCGATTATTCAGCAGAGGATAAAGTGCGCCCTGACGATTGCCGGATGCGCCAGTGGCAGGCTGTGCTTCCTCACAATAAAGTGTGACGTTCGCGCCGCGTCGTTGTAAAGCCAGTGCGGTGAGTACGCTGGCGATACCGCCGCCGATAATCGCAATATCGTCAGTCTGACTGGCAGCAGGGCGCGTATACCACGGCGTTGATAAGGGAGTGGGAAGGGCGTCGGGTAACATGCCACTCAGCATTTCCCGCTTCTGCCCGAATCCTTTGATTTTGCTGATCTGAAACCCGGCCTGTTGCAGACCGCGGCGCACAAAGCCCGCGGCGGTAAAGGTGGCAAACGTGCCTTCTTTACGGCACAGACGTGCCATGGCCTGAAACAGATGCTCTGTCCACATATCCGGGTTCTTGGACGGCGCGAAGCCGTCCAGAAACCAGGCATCAACCTGATGATTCTGGGTATCATCCAGCTCAGGTAGTAAAGCGTTGACATCACCGAACCACAGATCAAGCGTGATAGCCCCCTGCGCCACTATCAGGCGATGGCAGCCCGGCAGCGGTAGCGGCCATTGCTCACGCAACTCATCTGCGAACGCTGCCAGTTCTGGCCACTGGGCGTGCGCGGCAGCCAGATCGTGCCGGCGCAGAGGGAATTTCTCGAAGCTGATGAAATGCAGGTGGCGTAATGTCGCCTGCGGCTGCTGTTGGCGAAAGTCGGAAAAGGCTTGCCACAGCGTGAGAAAATTCAGGCCAGTACCAAAGCCGGTTTCTGCTACCACGCAGGCAGTGCGCGGATGCGTGGCAAAACGCTCAGGAAACTGATTGCCCTTTAAAAACACATAACGGGTTTCAGCCAACCCATCCTGATTCGAAAAATAGACGTCATCAAACTGTTGCGATACAGGTGTACCCTGAGCGTTCCAACTTAACGACGCGTGTTGGATGGGAAGATTGGCCACGACAAAAGCTCATTATTCAAGTGATGGCGAGATTTTAACGAGCGGACTATCGTGGCGCAAATTTAGCAATAATTTCTCGATAGTTCGGCTGATCGGACTTGTTCAGCTTACAACTGTACGCTAAAGTGCGAAGCGAAATCCCAAACTCTATAAGTGGAAAAGAGGTATTAAATGAAACGTGCAGTGATTACTGGCCTGGGGATCGTATCAAGCATCGGTAATAACCAGCAGGAAGTTCTGGCATCATTGCGGGAAGGCCGCTCGGGTATTACTTTCTCTCAAGAGCTGAAAGATTCCGGTATGCGTAGTCACGTCTGGGGGAATGTCAAACTGGACACCACTGGCCTCATCGATCGCAAAGTTGTGCGTTTTATGAGTGATGCATCGATTTATGCCTACTTATCTATGGAGCAGGCGATTCAGGATTCCGGGCTGTCCGATGAGGTTTATCAGAATAACCCACGCGTTGGTCTGATTGCCGGTTCCGGCGGCTCTGCGCGCTATCAGGTGTTTGGTGCTGACGCGATGCGTAGCCCGCGTGGCCTGAAAGCCGTTGGCCCTTATGTGGTCACCAAATCAATGGGTTCTGCGGTATCCGCGTGTCTGGCAACCCCATTTAAAATTCACGGCGTGAACTACTCTATTAGCTCAGCCTGTGCGACCTCCGCACACTGTATCGGTAACGCCGTTGAGCAAATCCAGATGGGCAAGCAGGACATCGTATTCGCCGGCGGTGCTGAAGAGCTGTGCTGGGAACTGGCCTGTGAATTTGACGCGATGGGCGCACTGTCGACCAAATACAATGAAACACCAGAAAAAGCCTCCCGTACCTATGATGCCGATCGCGATGGTTTCGTGATTGCAGGCGGCGGCGGTATGGTTGTTGTCGAAGAACTGGAACATGCATTGGCGCGTGGCGCACACATCTATGCGGAAGTGGTCGGCTATGGCGCGACGTCTGACGGCGCGGATATGGTTGCCCCATCAGGCGAAGGTGCCGTTCGCTGCATGAAGATGGCAATGAACGGTGTGGATACCCCGATTGATTACCTGAACTCTCACGGCACGTCCACGCCGGTTGGCGATGTGAAGGAGCTGGGTGCGATTCGTGAAGTGTTTGGCGACAACTCGCCAGCTATTTCTGCGACCAAAGCGATGACCGGTCACTCTCTGGGTGCCGCAGGCGTTCAGGAAGCGATTTACTCGTTGCTGATGCTGGAACACGGCTTTGTTGCACCGAGCATTAACGTGGAAAATCTGGATGAGCAGGCGGTTGGCCTGAACATCGTGACGACGCCGACGGAACGTAAACTGACCACGGTGATGTCTAACAGCTTCGGTTTCGGTGGTACGAACGCGACGCTGGTCATGAGAAAACTCGATAAATAATCGCGTTATCTCAGGAATAGAAACAAACCCCGTAGGCGTGAGCCGCGGGGTTTTTTGTTGGTACTAGTGATAACCCGATGTTTGCTGTAATGGGGAGCGTTAGATCAACACCCAAAGCAGAAATGCCGCCACGCAGGTGCTGACAATCACCAGAAACATGGGCTTATGGAACAAGGATTGCCAACTGAGCGGCAGTGAGGCAATCAGAGGATTAAACAGCGGATGCAACAACTGTGAGGTTGTCGTCCAGTCCGTTTCCTGTGCACGCTGAATGCGCTGAGTAAACAGGAACGTCAGCAGATCGCTGACCTGCATTGGCGTCAGCGGAGTTTGTAACCCGATATTGAAGCGATTCTGCGTGTAATCCATCAATAAGTGCTGTTCCTGCAAGCTCATCGGCTGCTGTAGCAGCGCCTGCAACGGGGCGAGGTTCGGAGAAAGCAATGTGCTCTGTGCCGATAATGGCTGTGGTGATAGGGTTGTTGCGGATGACGAATTCGTAGCCGTATTGGTCGCATTAGCAATGTTGGTTGCCGTGTCTGTCCGCGCTTCTGGCGATGCGCCTGCTGTTCCCGCGTGCGGGGCCGGTGAGGTCGCGCGCAGCAGCGTCTGCGTCTGTTGCAGCTCAACCTGTGCTTGCAGAAATTGTGTGAGCAGCGGCAGATGTTTTAACGGGATAGCTTCGCCCGCGTTAAGATTCTGCATCATCATCAGATTGCTTAGCACCCTCGCAGGCTGTTCACCCGTCATGGTTGCTAACCGGGTGACTAACTGATTCAGGCCGCGCTGTTCCGCAGGGGAGAGCGGGCGTTCGGGCGAGTTGGCTGCCTGAGCTGCCTGTGGTGTGCTCGTTGGCGCGGTTGACTGCGGAATTTGCCCGTTTTGCAGCAGGGTAACCACCTGCTGTAGCTGTGTTTTATTCAGTGCGCTTAGCGTGGTGCTACCGAACTGCTGCTGGATGAAATCGCTGACTGCCTGACGATTATTTCCCTGTGACAGCATATCTGTCAGGCGTTGCAGCAACTGCTGACGTCCACCGCTATCTTGTGCCTGCGTTAAACGCGTCTGGAGTATTTGCTCGGCAGGCCGGTAATGGCGGGACAACAGCTCATTATTTTCTGCCAGACCTAATCCCTGCTTTACCGTCGTCCAGACTTCCGATGCCTTTGATGTTGTCAGTGCGGCAACTTTAAGCACCAGATTTTCCAGCGTGGTGCGCTGCGCCAGCGTGAGCGGACGATCGCCGTTGGCTGAACCCGCAGTGCTTGAGGCGGATGAGGTTGAAGTTGAAGATGTGGTGGTCGGCGTAACCGGACGTTCGCCGGGCAGCGGGGCACCTGGGCCACTTACAGGTTGCATATCGGTTATCCTCACTGCCGTCATGATTGAGATGAATCATAGCAATCTCCCGTGACGGCCGATAGTCATGCGTCGCGTAAAACGGCACGAATATCATGGTGGGCGCTAGGTGGGACGTCCTAGAGGAATGCGCAAGCGCTGAGCGAGGATAACACCGAGTAGCGTAATGCCACCGCCAACCAGATGATAGTGATGCAAGGGTTCGTTCAGCAAGCCAATCGCAATCATCGCCGTAAAGATCGGTGTCAGATTCATAAAGATGGCAGCCTTGTTGGCTCCCAGACGCATAACCCCCTGAATCCACAGAAAAGGCGCGATGATTGAAGCCATGATGCCAGCGAAAATCACCAGCGGCAGATTTTGACCGTTGAGTTGCACATTGTCCGTCAGCAGGAAATTGGGTACCAGCAACACCACACCAAAGGCAATTTGCACATAGAGCGAAACCCAATTTGGCAGCGGGATGTTCCAGCGTTTGGTTAATACGCCATAAAGCGCATAGGACAATGAGGCGCAAAACATCATGAATTCACCAGGGCCAATGCCCTGCGCCAGAATCTGTTCAGGATGCCCCGCACCGATCAGCCAGACAATTCCCGCCATCGACAGCAGGCTACCGAGTAGAACACCCAGCGTAGGAGCCAAACGTAGCAGAGGGATGCTGAGCACAACGGTGAGGAGCGGCACCAATGAGCCCATGATTCCCATCATTACTGCGCTGATGGTGTGTGCCGCGTAGTAGGCCAGGCTCTGATACAACACCATGCCGAGCAACCCCAGCACCAGCAGCTTCCAGGCATGTTGACGAATGGCCGCCACATGGTGACGCAGGGTTGGCAGCATGAATGGCGTCATGACGAGGAATGCCAGTAGCCAGCGATAAAACGAGATGGCGGCGGGATCGATAACGTTCGCAGAGAGTTTGTTAACGATGACGTTAATTGACCAGATCAGGACGGCAATAGTGGGGAATAGGGCGTTCAACGTTGGGTTTCTCATAGCAGACCAGACGGAAAACGTACCTATTGCCAGTCTGGTAGATAAAATGGGGCAAGTGTGGCATTGGCAAACAACATAACAGAGCCACGTGGCGACTATCAACCTTGTATGGCGAGCGGCTGTCTATGCTCCCCCTCTTGTAAGGCTTTCATTGGTGTGAACGGATAACCTAAAGACGTTGTGTCGTAATTGCCTTGGGTTTCTGCATCATTCGGTGGCAAAATATCTCCCCGCTTTTTTTGGCTGGCTACCGATGTCGGAGAAGACAATGAAGATTCTGGTTGATGAGAACATGCCGTATGCCCGCGAGCTTTTTAGCCGTATGGGTGAGGTGCAAGCCGTGCCGGGACGCCCTTTACCGCGCGATCTGCTGGCTGGTGCGGATGCGCTGATGGTGCGCTCGGTCACGAAGGTGAACGCAGATCTGCTGTCGGGTACGGCGGTAAAATTTGTCGGCAGCGCAACGGCAGGCACTGACCATGTTGATGATACCTGGCTTAACGCCAACGGTATCGCGTTTTCCGCTGCACCTGGCTGCAATGCTATTGCGGTAGTGGAATACGTGTTTTCTTCTTTGCTGATGCTGGCCGAGCGTGATGGTTTCCAACTGCGTGATAAAACCGTAGGGATTGTTGGCGTAGGGAACGTTGGCAGACGTCTGGATGCGCGCCTGAAAGCCTGGGGCGTTAAAACGCTGCTATGCGATCCGCCGCGTGCCGATCGCGGTGAGGCTGGCGATTTCCTGCCGCTAGAGACGCTGGTACGCGATGCCGACATCCTGACGTTGCATACGCCGCTGTATCTTGATGGTCCATACCGAACCCATCATTTGGTTGACGCCAATGTGCTGAGTGACTTTGCGGACGGACGTATTCTGATCAACGCCTGTCGCGGTCCGGTGGTGGACAATGCGGCGCTGCTTGAGGCATTGCAGCAGGGTAAAAAACTCAGTGTCATTCTTGATGTCTGGGAGCCCGAGCCAGAATTATCAACCGATCTGCTGGCGCGAGTCGATATTGGCACGGCGCATATCGCTGGTTATACGCTGGAAGGGAAGGCGCGTGGCACTACGCAGGTTTTTGAAGCCTGGAGCGAGTTTATCGGAACCCCACAGCAGGTGGCGCTTTCATCGCTTTTGCCTGAGCCTGAGTTTGCCGAAGTGGCACTGACCGTACCGCTGGATGAGGCGCTGCTAAAACGTCTGGTGCATCTGGTGTATGATGTGCGCCGGGACGATGCACTGTTGCGCCATGTTGCGCATCAGGAAGGCGAGTTTGATCGCCTGCGCAAACATTATCAGGAACGACGCGAATGGTCGTCACTTCATGTTATCTGCGCCGATGCTGACAGCGCAGATTGCCTGAACGCGCTGGGGTTCACGGCGTCAGTGCGGGATGCGCGTTAACGGAGGCCGCTGAGATCCTCCGTTGGCGGATGCGTCGCACAAGTACCACTCTTCATTCATTAACGGAAAGTGACTTATTCATGAACTGACGGACGGCGTCGCTATCGTTTGTCGGTTTCATTCATGTTTTGTGTTTCATTCAAAATTTGGGAGAGAACCAAATGTCTAACGGCTGGAATATTGCTCTGCTGGGCGCAACGGGCGCAGTAGGCACGGCGTTACTGGAATTATTGCAGGAACGTGAATTCCCGGTGGGTGAACTGTATCCACTGGCCAGCGAACGTAGTGCGGGTGAAACCATACGTTTTAACGGCCAGTCCTGTCTGGTCACCGATGTAGCGGATTTTGACTGGTCACAGGCGCAGCTGGCGTTTTTTGTCGCCGGTCAGGATGCCAGCGCCCGCTATGCGGAAGACGCTGGAGATGCGGGCTGTCTGGTGATCGATAGCAGCGGTCTGTTTGCGCTGGAGCCGGATGTCCCGCTGGTGGTGCCCGGTGTGAATGCGCATACGCTGGCAGATTATCGTAACCGTAACATTGTTGCAGTGGCGGACAGCCTGACGAGTCAGCTGCTGACGGCGATTAAACCGCTGACCGATGCCGCCGGGCTTTCACGCCTGCATGTTGTCAATATGCTGTCGGTTTCTGCCCTCGGTAAAGCAGCGGTAGACGATCTGGCAGGGCAAAGCGCCCGCTTGCTGAACGGTATTCCGCCAGAAGAAGGGATTTTCCCGAAACAGCTGGCGTTCAACCTGTTGCCTTTACTGCCTGATGACGCCGGCAGCGTGCGTGAAGAACGGCGTCTGGTCGATCAGGTGCGTAAAGTCTTGCAGGATGACGGATTACCCATTTCAGTGACCTGCATTCAGTCTCCTGTGTTCTATGGCCACGCGCAGGTTGTTCATCTTGAATCGCTGCGCCTGCTGTCTGCGGAAGAAGCGCGTGACGAATTACTCAACGCCGGAAATATTCAGGTCAGCGATGAACAGGATTACCCAACTCAGGTTGGCGATGCGTCCGGCAATGGGCAACTGAGCGTAGGTTGCCTGCGTAACGATTACGGTATTCCTGAACTGCTGCAATTCTGGTCGGTTGCCGATAACGCTCGCTTTGGCGGTGCGCTGATGGCGGTGGAAACTGCGGAGCGTCTGGTGCAGGAGTATCTCGGGTAATGTCGGAAACCACTCAGGCGGAGGCCATTCAGGCCGACGCCGTTGCGGAAAACGAACGTGCCCCGCTGAAAATCGCGTTAGGCATTGAGTATGACGGTAGCCGCTATTATGGCTGGCAGCGTCAGGCTGAAGTTGCCAGCGTGCAAGCCTGCCTTGAAAAAGCGCTGAGCAAAGTGGCAGATGAACCGATAGACGTGTTTTGCGCTGGCCGAACCGATGCTGGCGTTCACGGCACCGGGCAGGTTGTGCATTTTACTACGCACGCCATCAGGAAAGACGCGGCCTGGACGATGGGCGTGAATGCGAATTTACCGCCGGATATCGCCGTGCGCTGGGTGAAAACGGTGGATGAGGATTTCCATGCGCGCTTCAGCGCCACGGCACGTCGCTACCGTTATGTCATCTATAATCACCGTTATCGCCCTGCCGTGCTCGCCCACGGCGTGACGCATTTTTATCACCCGCTGGACGTGACGCGCATGGAACGGGCTGGACAGTGCCTGTTGGGGGAAAATGATTTCACCTCTTTTCGGGCCGTGCAGTGTCAGTCGCGTACGCCGTGGCGCAATGTAAATCATTTAAAGGTTACACGTCACGGTGACTATATCGTGGTAGATATTAAGGCCAATGCGTTCGTTCATCATATGGTGCGTAATATCGTGGGTAGCCTGATGGAAGTCGGTTGTGGCAATCGCCCGGAGTCGTGGATTGCAGAACTGCTGGCTGCCAAAGATCGTACGCTGGCCGCCGCGACGGCCAGAGCTGAGGGGTTGTATTTAGTGGCGGTGGATTACCCCGCGCGTTTTGCTTTACCACGGCCTACGATGGGGCCGCTCTTTTTAGCAGATTGACGTTTTTGCTGTAACGAGTGCGCCTTTTGCGTGTTGCATGCTGCCGGATGGTGGTAAATCAAAAAGCCGTATGCAATGCGTGATAAGGTCGATGCGAGTTAGCGTGCTATACGCAAGGCAACACGGATGGTACGGCTGCCTTGCGTATATCGACCGCGTGCGTTTGATATACATTCTTGGGAGAAGATGTTGTGGTGGAGTTTATACAGTTTATTATTGATTTTATTCTGCACATTGACGTGCATCTGGCGGAACTGGTGGCGCAATATGGTGTCTGGGTTTATGCCATTTTGTTCCTGATTTTGTTCTGTGAGACTGGGCTGGTGGTGACGCCGTTTCTGCCGGGAGATTCGTTACTGTTTGTCGCCGGGGCGCTGGCGGCGTTGCCGTCGAACGATCTGAATGTGCACACGATGGTGTTCCTGATGATTGTTGCCGCGATTACGGGCGATGCGGTGAACTACACGATTGGACGACTGTTCGGTGAAAAGCTGTTTAGCAACCCGAACTCGAAGATTTTCCGCCGCAGCTATCTGGATAAAACGCATGCGTTTTACGAGCGCCACGGTGGTAAGACGATAATTCTGGCGCGCTTTGTCCCGATTGTGAGAACATTTGCGCCGTTTGTCGCCGGGATGGGGCACATGAGCTATCGGCATTTTGCTGCCTATAATGTCATTGGTGCGCTGCTGTGGGTGCTGTCATTCACCTATGCGGGCTACCTGTTTGGTGATTTGCCGGTCGTGCAGGAAAATCTGAAATTACTGATTGTCGCGATTATTTTCCTCTCTATCCTGCCGGGCGTTATTGAGATTGTCCGCCATCGTAGAGCGGCCGCGCGCGGCAATGTGAAATAAGTGAAATATTTTAACATCCGGTTTGACCAGTTTTTTATCCACAGTACCGGAACGTTATGGTTTAATGGGCAGCATTTATGGTCTGTTCTTGGGAACACCCTGGGTGCCGATGCCTTTGTACCGCGATTGTCGTGCGTCTCAGGCATTTTTTCATTGGCAATGTTGTCAGGGAATAACATGAACAGCGGACTGGCATTTGCCAGGTTCAAGCAGAAAGGTTATCAATGAGCTGGATTGAACGAATTCTTAACAAAAGCAACATCACACCGACCCGTAAAGCGAATATCCCTGAAGGGGTCTGGACAAAATGTGATAGCTGCGGTCAGGTTCTTTATCGTGCTGAGCTGGAGCGTAATCTGGAGGTCTGCCCGAAGTGCGATCACCATATGCGTCTCTCCGCACGTAGCCGCCTACAGGCGTTTTTGGATAAAGAAAGCACTGTTGAGCTGGGAAGCGAACTGGAGCCGAAGGATGTCCTGAAATTTCGGGATTCCAAAAAATATAAAGATCGTCTGGTTTCTGCGCAGAAACAGTCCGATGAGAAAGATGCGCTGATCGTCATGAAAGGCACGCTGTATGGTATGCCGGTTGTGGCTGCATCGTTTGAGTTCTCTTTCATGGGCGGCTCAATGGCGTCTGTTGTGGGAGCGCGTTTTGTACGTGCCGTTGAGCAGGCATTGGAAGACGGCTGCCCGCTGGTGTGCTTCTCCGCCAGTGGCGGTGCGCGTATGCAGGAAGCGCTGATGTCGCTGATGCAAATGGCGAAAACCAGTGCGGCATTGGCAAAAATGCGTGAGCGCGGCTTGCCGTATATCTCCGTGCTGACTGACCCGACGATGGGCGGTGTTTCCGCAAGTCTGGCGATGCTGGGCGATCTGAACATTGCTGAACCGAAAGCGCTGATCGGTTTTGCCGGTCCACGCGTTATCGAACAAACCGTGCGTGAAAAGCTGCCGCCGGGCTTCCAGCGCAGCGAATTCCTGATTGAGAAAGGGGCGATCGATATGATCGTTCGTCGTCCGGAAATGCGCTACAAGCTGGCCACCATTCTTGCCAAACTGACGAATCATCCAGAACCGGGCAACGATGACGTGGAAATCCGCAGCGATGCGCCGTCTGAATCATCACAGGATGACGCATAATTGACATGATGGGCTGGGCGTGTGGTACTCGACCACGTCGTTTTCGACCGAGTAGCCATACGCACGCTCAGCCCGCAATGAACCGTAAGCCAGTGAACGGGACTCATGGATACTCTTCAAATACCTCAAGCCACGTCACCTTTGGTCACGTGGCTTCATTATCTTGAGCACCTGCACGCGCAGGCCATTGATTTAGGTCTGGAGCGCGTTAAGCAGGTTGCTGAACATCTCCAACTGCTACAGCCTGCCGCAACGGTTTTCACTGTCGCGGGGACAAACGGCAAGGGAACCACCTGCTGTACGCTGGAATCGATTCTGCTGGCTGCTGGGTTACGGGTTGGCGTGTATAGTTCTCCCCATCTTGTTCGCTATACTGAACGGGTGCGTATCCAGGGCAAAGAATTGCCTGAAGCGCAGCACACTCAGGCGTTTGCGTATATCGAAGCAGGAAGAGGGGCGGTATCGCTCACCTATTTTGAATTCGGCACGCTGTCGGCGTTGCAGCTCTTTAAGCAGGCGAACCTGGATGTCGTCATTCTGGAAGTAGGGTTGGGCGGGCGTCTGGACGCCACCAATATTGTGGATGCCGATGTTTCCGTCGTCACCAGTATTGCGATCGACCATACCGACTGGTTAGGTAACGATCGAGAAAGTATTGGCCGTGAGAAAGCGGGAATATTTCGACAGGGTAGACCTGCCGTTGTCGGCGAGCCGGATATGCCGGGAACGATTGCCGATGTTGCCGCGGAGAAAGGGGCACTGCTGCGCCATCGTGGTCGGGACTGGGACTATTCCGTTCAGCGTGAGACGTGGAGCTGGCAGGATAAGCAGCGTGAATTATCTCGTCTGCCATTACCCAATGTTCCATTGGCTAATGCTGCCACCGCGCTGGCCGCACTGCACTATTCGTCACTCAATGTGAGCGAAGACGCGATTCGACAGGGGGTGCAGAACGCGGCGTTACCGGGGCGTTTTCAGACGGTGCAGGCATCACCGCGAGTGATTCTTGATGTTGCACACAATCCCCATGCGGCGGCGTATCTGGCAAACCGTTTAGCCGCACTGCCGACAACCGGAAAAGTGCGGGCCGTCGTCGGCATGCTGTCGGATAAAGATATTGCTGGTACGCTGGCTCACTTAACGCCGTTGGTGGATGAGTGGTATTGCGCACCGCTGGAAGGGCCGCGTGGTGCCACCGCGCAGCAGATTGCTGAGCACCTGACGCGCAGCCAATCGTTCCCCGATGTCGTGACTGCCTGGCAGCAGGCGATGTCCGAGGCCGCAGAGCAGGATATCGTCATTGTTTGTGGATCTTTTCATACGGTAGCGCATGTGATGGAAGCGCTGGATGAGGAGAAGGCGAATGGCGAGTAAATTTCAGAATCGCCTGGTGGGGACGGTCATTCTGGTCGCGTTGGGCGTGATCGTCTTACCTGGCCTGCTGGACGGTAAGAAGAAGCACTACGAGGACGAGTTTGCGTCGATTCCGCTGATCCCTAAACCGGGTGACAGTAATGAGATGGAATCGCTGCCTGCGCTGAACCCGTCGTTGCCACCGGAAGGGGCGGAAGCGGCGATGCAGAACAGCGCGGAAGCCGAAGCGAGATCATCCACATCATCTACAACTACAGCACCTGAAACCACGACGCAGGCGCCGCCATCGTCCCATTCTGGCACGAATACGCCATCCATGACGGCACCGCCAGTGGTGGTTGAGCGTCCGCCGGTTCAGACCCCGGTGACGCCGAAGCCTCAGCCAAAACCTGAGGTGAAGCCAGAAGTGAAACCAAAGCCTGAGCCTAAACCGGAACCCAAGCCGGAAGTGAAGCCTGAAACCCAACCAGCGCAGCAAGCCCCTGTCGGACAGGCCTACATTGTGCAGCTTGGTGCACTGAAAAACGCGGATAAGGTGAATGAAATTGTCGCCAAATTGCGTCTTTCCGGCTATCGCGCGTATACCGTGCCGTCAACGCCGGTTTCAGGAGAAATCACCCGTATTTACGTGGGGCCGGATGCGTCTAAGCAGAAGCTGGAGTCCTCGCTGGGTGAGCTGAAACAACTCAGCGGGCTAAGCGGACAGGTGCGTGCGCATTCCGTTCGTTAACGGTCGTTGAGCGTGAGAATAACGGGGCAGAGTAGTCTGTCGTCTGCCACGTAAATAGATAGAAACAGGCCGCGGGGATGAGGCTCACATGCGTGATGCTTCACCCCGTACCTGTTTTAAGACGGTTGTTGTTGATTTTATTACGCCGACGGTTAATAGGCTCAGGCATGGTCTATTGCTGATTTTTTCGCCTGATTATCTATTGATGAAATCGGCGGAAATACGCTACGCAAACGTTTTCTTTTTCTGTTAGAATGCGCCGCGAACAGGATGACGTAGCGGCTTATCGGTAGCATCGTTCATTATTAGGATAGTTCATGGTTTGGGTTGATTACGTCATTATTGGCATCATCGGATTTTCGGCTTTGGTTAGCCTGATCCGGGGGTTTGTTCGTGAAGCGCTGTCGTTAGTGACCTGGGGATGTGCTTTTTTTGTCGCCAGCCATTACTACGCTTACCTCGCGGTCTACTTCACCCGTTTTGATGATGAGCTGGTGCGTAATGGTATTGCGATTGCCATTCTGTTTATTGCAACGTTGATTGTGGGGGCTATCGTCAACTATGCGATTAGTTCGCTGGTTGAACGTACCGGATTATCCGGCACCGATCGCGTTCTGGGCATCTGTTTTGGTGCGCTGCGCGGGGTGCTGATCGTTTCCGCACTGCTATTCTTTCTGGATACTTTCACCGGTTTTTCACAAAGTGATGACTGGAAGCAGTCCCAGTTAATCCCGCAGTTCAGTTATATTATCAGGTGGTTTTTTGACTATCTGCAAAGCACGTCAAGTTTCTTGCCGCAGCATTTACCGCTGCGGTAGCGCTGATGAGGAAAAGACACCATGTGCGGTATTGTCGGTATCGCCGGTTTTACACCGGTCAACCAGTCGATTTATGACGCGTTAACGGTGTTGCAACACCGTGGGCAGGATGCAGCGGGTATTGTAACCATCGATGCCTTTAATTGTTTTCGCCTGCGTAAGGCCAATGGCCTGGTGAAAGATGTGTTTGAAGCGCGGCACATGCAACGCTTACAGGGAAACATGGGGCTTGGTCACGTGCGTTATCCAACCGCGGGCAGTTCCAGCGCCTCGGAAGCACAGCCTTTCTATGTTAACTCTCCTTTCGGTATCACGTTGGCTCACAACGGTAACCTGACTAACGCCCACGAGCTGCGTAAAAAGCTGTTCGAGCAGGAGCGCCGTCACGTTAACACCACGTCTGATTCTGAAATTCTACTGAATATTTTTGCCAGAGAGTTGGACCGTTTCCAACATTACCCACTGGAAGCCGATAATATTTTTGCGGCCGTTGCCGCGACGCACCAGCAAATTCGCGGTGCCTATGCCTGTGTCGGCATGATTATCGGTCACGGTATGGTGGCTTTCCGCGATCCTAACGGGATTCGTCCGCTGGTGATTGGTAAGCGCGATCTGGAAGATGGCCGCAGCGAATATATGGTGGCGTCGGAAAGCGTCGCGCTGGATACGCTGGGCTTTGAATTTTTACGCGATGTGGCGCCGGGAGAAGCGATCTACATTACGGAAAAAGGGCAGCTGTTTACCCGCCAGTGTGCAGAAAATCCAAAGAGCAACCCGTGTCTGTTCGAATATGTTTACTTCGCTCGCCCGGACTCTTTCATCGATAAAATCTCGGTCTACAGCGCACGCGTTCGCATGGGCCAGAAACTGGGTGAAAAGATTGCACGTCAGTGGGAAGATCTCGATATTGATGTCGTGATCCCGATTCCTGAGACCTCTTGTGATATCGCGCTGGAAATCGCGCGTATTATCAACAAGCCGTACCGTCAGGGATTTGTGAAAAACCGCTACGTTGGCCGTACCTTTATCATGCCGGGGCAGCAGGCGCGTAAGAAATCAGTGCGCCGTAAACTGAACGCTAACCGTGCCGAATTCCGTGATAAAAACGTGCTGCTGGTGGATGATTCCATCGTGCGCGGTACCACGTCGGAGCAAATTGTGGAGATGGCGCGTGAAGCGGGAGCCAAACGTGTTTATCTGGCCTCGGCGGCACCGGAAATTCGCTTCCCTAACGTATATGGCATCGACATGCCGAGCGTGAATGAGCTGATTGCTCACGGTCGTGAAGTGGATGAAATCTGTAAGATTATTGGCGCTGATGCACTTATTTTCCAGGATCTCGACGATCTGATCGAGGCGGCGCGCGAAGATAACCCGGATATTGCTCAGTTTGAATGCTCGGTGTTCAACGGAATTTACGTGACGAAGGATGTCGATCAAGGCTATCTGGATTATCTGGAAGTCTTGCGCAACGACGACGCCAAAGCGTTACGTAGCCAGAATGAAGTCGAAGATCTGGAATTGCACAACGAAGGCTAACGGCTAACTGCACGTCAAGGCTTCATCAAAGGGGGAAGGCGCGAAAGTGTCTTCCCCTTTTTATTGTATATAGAAAAAACTGTTGCATAGAGAAAACCGTTGTCTGTAAAAAACAGCATTGTATATAAAAACATCGCTTCGGCGCTTCCCCTTGCTTATCGCCAGTCAATGCGGCAAAGTTTGCGCAGATGATTTTTCCGCGTTTTTGCTTACGCGGTCAGCCAGAGGCAGTACGAATGAAGCGACTCATTGTAGGGATTTCCGGCGCCAGCGGCGTTATTTACGGCGTCCGGTTGCTACAGGTTTTACAGACGCTGGAAGATATCGAAACACATTTGATCATGAGTCAGGCCGCCCGGCAAACGCTAGCGTTAGAAACCGATTTTAGCCTGCGTGATGTGCAGGCGCTGGCTGATGTGGTGCATGATACGCGTGATATCGCTGCTAGCGTCTCTTCGGGGTCGTTTAAAACGGCGGGAATGGTGATTTTGCCTTGTTCGATAAAAACCCTGTCCGGCATTGTGCACAGCTACAGCGATAACTTATTAACCCGTGCGGCCGACGTGGTGCTGAAGGAGCGTCGTCCTTTAGTGCTAGGGGTTCGTGAAACGCCGCTGCATTTAGGGCATTTAAGGCTGATGACGACGGCCGTTGAGCTGGGCGCGATAATCATGCCGCCTGTGCCTGCGTTCTATCATCGCCCAGAAAGTGTGCAGGACATTGTCGATCAGACGGTGAATCGTATTCTTGACCAGTTTGATATCGAACTGCCGAAAGATCTCTTTATCCGCTGGCAGGGGGCGTCGTAGCAGGGTAGACGCGGACATCTGATATTTTTTTCTCACCGGGCAGTAACACGTTACTGCCCTTTTTTCGTGCCTTTTTATCACATTGCACTAATTTTGCGCATGAAAGCACTTAAATGGTGCAATTGGGTTTTTGTATTCATGGCAATCTTATCTATTCTTATTATTGTGCACCAAAAGGTTGTGATGAAAATATTTAATAATCAATTGGTTATTCATTTTTTCTCGCATGTGTTTTCCACCGGACATTTACAATGTCCTTGCGTTCATTGTGGCATGAAAACTGCTACGAAAAAGGTAATAGTCGGCGTTAGAAAACAAATAGCCTTCATCTCGTTCATTTTTAAAGCAATAAATCGATATCTGTTCCGACATTGACGACACATTAATCACTCATGATAAGGGTAGCAATATGAAGAAACTGATCAAAGTTTTGCCGTTGGCGCTCATTCTGGCTGCGGGCAGCGCGATGGCGGAGATTCCTAAGAATATTAAAATTGGCACCGATCCGACCTATGCTCCCTTTGAATCCAAAAACGCCAGCGGCGAACTGGTTGGGTTTGATATCGATCTGGCGAAAGAGCTGTGCAAACGCATTCAGGCTAACTGTACGTTTGTGGAAAGTGACTTTGACGCATTAATTCCTTCTCTTAAAGCTAAAAAAATTGATGCCATCATCTCTTCCCTGTCCATCACTGAAAAACGCCAGCAGGAAATTGCTTTCACCGAGAAGCTGTATGCAGCTAACGCGCGTCTGATTGCGAAGAAGGGCGCGAGCATCGAGCCGACGCTGGCCTCTCTGGGCGGCAAGCGTGTTGGTGTGTTGCAGGCATCGACGCAGGAGGCATTTGCCAACGCAAACTGGCAGCCAAAAGGCGTTGACGTGGTAGCTTACCAAAACCAGGATCTGATTTACGCAGACCTGACCGCAGGCCGCATCGATGCTGCTTTTCAGGATGAAGTGGCGGGAAGCGAAGGTTTCCTGAAGCTCGATATGGGTAAAGACTACGCATTTGCTGGCCCGGCGGTAAAAGATGACAAATTCTTCGGTGTAGGGACGGGGATGGGCTTACGTAAAGCGGATACCGAGCTGAAAGCCGCGCTGGATAAGGCTTTTGAAGAGATGCGTAAAGACGGTACCTACGATACCTTCGCGAAAAAATACTTCGATTTTGACGTTTACGGCGGCTAATGTCGTCACAACGATGCATATCGTTATCACGGTACATATTTCTTTATCACAGTAGATTCTTTATTACAGTAGATAGTGTGTAGCGGGATCGCAGGGTAATACGGCACGGGATCGTTCCTCCCGTACCGTGTTCCTGATGATGACGCACCGTGCCATTAAACGCTATTTCAACGGATATCATTGATGCTCTATGGCTATTCCCAGCTAATTCTGGATGGCGCCATCATGACGCTGGAGCTGGCAGCCAGTTCGCTATTGTTGGCGCTGGTTATCGGCCTGATTGGCGCATCGGCGAAGCTGTCTTCCAACCGTTTGCTGGCGGGGTGTTTTTCCTGCTATACCACGCTGATTCGTGGCATTCCCGACCTGGTGCTGATGTTGCTGATTTTCTATGGCCTGCAAATCGTCTTAAACGGCATGACGGAGTCGATGGGGATGGCGCAGATTGACATCGATCCTTTGACCGCCGGGATTATTACGCTGGGCTTTATTTACGGCGCGTATTTCACTGAAACCTTTCGCGGTGCCTATCTTGCCGTGCCGCGTGGACAAATCGAAGCGGCGGTGGCGTTCGGTTTTTCTCCCATAAAGGTGTTTCGTCGCATTCTGTTTCCTTCCATGATGCGCTTCGCGCTACCGGGTATTGGCAATAACTGGCAGGTGATCCTGAAAGCAACGGCGCTGGTGTCACTGCTTGGCCTGAATGACGTGATTAAGGCGACGCAACTGGCGGGCAAGGGTGCACATGAACCGTTTTATTTTGCGCTGGTTGCCGGGGCGATGTACCTGATTTTTACCACCGTTTCTAACGGCGTGTTGTGGTGGCTGGAAAGGCACTATTCGCAGGGAGTCAAGAAAGTAAACTATGAGTGAGATCCTGCAACAATATTGGCAGCCGCTACTGTGGAGCGATGGTTACCGTCTGACCGGGCTGGCGATGACGCTCTGGCTGCTCATTTCTTCGGTGATCATCGGTGGGCTGATGGCGTTGCCGCTGGCGATCGCTCGTGTGTCACCGCGACGCCGGTTCAGCTTTCCGGTTTGGTTATTCACCTATGTGTTCCGCGGCACGCCGCTCTACGTGCAGCTTTTGGTGTTCTATTCCGGCGTGTATAGCCTGGAGATTGTGCGCGGTACTGACCTGCTGAATGCCTTTTTTCGCAGCGGGCTAAACTGTGCCATTTTGGCGCTGGCGCTGAATACCTGTGCGTACACGACAGAGATTTTTGCGGGCGCAATCCGCGCGGTGCCGCATGGGGAAATTGAAGCGGCCAGAGCATACGGCTTTTCCCGCTTTAAGCAATATCGCTGCATTATTTTGCCGGGGGCGCTACGTATCGCGCTGCCTGCATACAGCAACGAAGTGATTCTGATGCTGCATTCGACGGCGCTGGCCTTTACCGTGACCGTACCGGATATTCTGAAGATTGCCCGCGATATCAACGCCGCAACCTACCAGCCGTTTTATGCATTTGGTATTGCTGCGGTTATCTATCTGGCGATTTCATTTGTATTAATCGGGCTGTTCAGAAGGGCGGAACGGCGCTGGTTACGTCATCTTTATACCCGTTCATCTCATTAAACGCAGGGAAAAATATGTCGAATAACAAACTGATGGTGACGGAACTGCGTAAACGCTATGGCCAACATGAGGTGCTTAAAGGGATCTCATTACAGGCGAAAGCGGGTGACGTTATTTCAATTATTGGCTCATCCGGTTCAGGAAAAAGTACCTTACTGCGCTGCATTAATTTTCTGGAAAAACCCTGCGAAGGGGCGATTTACGTCAGCGATCAGGAAATTCGCATGGTGCGAGATACGGACGGGCAGCTGAAAGTGTTTGATAAAAAACAGCTTCAGATGCTGCGGACGCGTCTGACGATGGTGTTTCAGCACTTCAACCTGTGGAGCTTCATGACGGCGTTGGAGAATGTGATGGAGGCGCCGATTCAGGTATTAGGACTTAGCAAAGCGGAAGCGCGCGAGCGGGCGGTGTTCTATTTGAACAAAGTTGGGATCACCGATTCTGCCCAACAGAAATACCCGTCGGATCTCTCTGGTGGTCAGCAGCAGCGCGTGTCGATTGCGCGGGCGCTGGCGATGGAACCGGAGGTGTTATTATTTGATGAGCCGACATCGGCACTCGATCCCGAACTGGTCGGTGAGGTGTTGCGCATCATGCAGCAGCTCGCGGAGGAAGGGAAAACGATGGTCGTGGTGACGCATGAAATGGAGTTTGCCCGCCATGTTTCCAGCCACGTTATCTTCCTACATCAGGGCGTGATCGAAGAAGAAGGGTCACCGGATCAACTGTTTGGCAGCCCGAAAAGCGCGCGTTTGCAGCAGTTTTTGTCTGGTGCGTTGAAGTAGGTTTTGGGGCTGATGGTTATCAGCCTCTAGCCTTTTCACCATTCTATGTCGGATAGTGTAAAAGTTTCGTGCGTTTTAACCACCGAGCATTTTTATACTTTATCTACACGCCCGACAAGGAGCGCTCAGTTGCCGCTGCTCCTTGACCACTGGCTTTTGGGCGAGAATTGTGCCGCTGCGCGGTGCCTTCGGCGTTCCTGACCGCTATTCGGACCGCCAGTGACGCGTTTACTCGCCCCATTAACGGGGCTCGCCCTTCGGGCCAGCACAAGTGCTGTTCAAAAACGTCTCTGACGTTTTTGTCCGACGCGGCACTGCCTTTTGCCGCATCCATGCGGCTCCCCCGGCGGTCATGCCCACCTCTGCACAATTTTACGCCAGAAGTGCAGAATATTTGGGCATTTTATCAAACTTCAGCTCGGTTTCTTGATGACGTCCTGTAGGGCTTCTTCCAGCTCAAAGAAGCGGAAACCAAAGCCCGCAGCTTCTAGCCGCTGTGGAAGGGCTCGTTGTCCGCCCAGCACCAGCGTTGAGGCTTCTCCCATCAGTAATTTGATCGCAAAAGCGGGCGCTCGTAGAAAACCGGGGCGATCCAGGACGTGTGCCAGCGTGGCGGAAAATTGTTCATTATGAACCGGATAGGGTGCAACCATGTTGAAGGGGCCGCTCAATATCGGCTGATCCAGCAGATAAATAATACCGTTAATCATGTCATCAATATGAATCCACGGCATATATTGCTTGCCAGAACCCATCGGTCCGCCAAGCCCGAGACGAAAAAGCGGCAGCATTTTTGCCAGTGCACCGCCCTGTGCCGCAAGAACAATACCCGTACGCAGCAGGCAGACGCGGGTTTTATCGCTTTCGGCGGACTGCGCCAGCGCTTCCCAGCGGGCGCACAGGTGATGGGTGAATTCATCAACGGGAGATTCATTCTCCGTAACCAGCGCTTCCCCCTGATCGCCATAATACCCGACAGCAGAACCTGAGATAAAAACGGCTGGCGGCTCGCTGCTGGCTTTTATTAACGCAGCAAGCTGCTCGGTGATGTTCCAGCGACTCTTTGCCAACAGTTGTTTTTGCTGTGGCGTCCACCGTTTATCGGCGATAGGTTCGCCGGCCAGATTGATGACGCCATCAAAGTCATTCAGTGAAGTGATATTACTCAGCGTTGACCAGTATTCTACCTGATTACCGAGAATACCTCGGGCGCGCTCAGGATCGCGTGTCAGTACCGTAATGTGATGGGAAAGCAGCTGTAATCGTTGGATAAGATGGCGGCCAATAAGGCCGGTTCCGCCTGTTATGAGTAGTTGCATTGCGCGCTCCCATATATTTATGCCTTGTGATAACGCAGGGTCATAGAAACCGAATCGGCGTATCGCAAGGCAAACGGTTTATCGACTTCTACTTCAGCATAGGTTATCCATTCATGCTCGCTGGCGATGTTGAGCACATCCTGCGTTAATTTTTCCAGCAACGCGAAGCGGTTATCTTCGACGTGGCGGATAATGCTTTTGGTGATGGTGCGGTAGTTCAGCGCATCTGCGATATTCTCGCTGTTGCGCGCCTGCTCTGCTGGGTAGTGAATCACAACGTTGATGATCACATCCTGCTTATTCGTGATTTCTTCATCGTTGATGCCGATGAAGGTGCGCAGCCGCAGATTTTTTATACGAATAATGGCGTCAGAATAGTGATGTGGCATTGCTCGGCCCTCGGTTGCTTCTGTGACTGCGGCTAAACCGCAGCCTCAGGGGTATCGTTAACGACAATATGTTGATTACCATAGCAGAAGATACCTAAAGGCCGAACGAGATGATGCCAGAATTTTATTGCTCGGCGAGCTGATAGGCTCGCTGCGTTGCCGGGCGCTCGCTAATGCGTGTATACCACGCTTTTACCGCCGGATAATCATCAAGGTCGACGCGCTGGCGAGCATAAGAAACCACCCACGGGTAGGTCGCGATATCGGCGATGCTGTAATGTTCTCCCGCTAGCCAAGGGCTGTCTTGCAGATGTTTATCCAGCACGCGGTACAGGCGCAGCGTCTCCTGTTGATAGCGTTCAATGGCGTAAGGCACTGGTTGAGGCGCGTAGTGGTTAAAATGATGATTCTGCCCCAGCATCGGTCCGAAACCAGCAACCTGCCAGAACAGCCATTGCAGCGTGGCTGTACGCTCACGTAATGAGGTGTTCAGCAACACGCCGTGTTTTTCCGCCAGATACAGCAGGATAGCGCCTGACTCAAACAGGCTAATCGGCGTGCCACCTTCCGCGGGCTGTGTATCGACAATCGCGGGAATTTTGTTGTTAGGCGAGATAGCCAGAAACTCCGGTCTGAACTGTTCACCCTTACTGATATTTACGCGGTGGAGTTGGTAGGGGAGATTCGCTTCTTCCAGAAACAGGGTGATCTTGTGCCCATTAGGGGTTGGTGCGTAATACAGGTCAATCATGAATCACATCTCCGTTTTAATTCAGAAAAACATCATGGACTGTATGGCAGTTGATCGCTTCACAGTGCGATGCGCTGTCAGAATAGCGTATTGGGGAACGGGCTCTTACCCTACCACTTCTACGGGTGAAAAATAAGCGATGACGCACGTCGTTGAGCGATCTTTACCGGAAGCACCTGGTCAACTTTGGTAGACTATTTCCGATAAAGGATGGGGAGGTTGTGAATATAAACACAGCTGAGATAAACATTGTGGAGATAACGATGAAGTTGATGTTTGCGTCCGATATACACGGTTCTCTCAGCGCGACGGAACGTGTGCTGGAGATCTTTGAGCAGAGTCATGCCGACTGGCTTATTTTATTGGGCGATTTTCTCAATCATGGTCCGCGTAATCCGCTGCCGGAGACGTATCAACCCGCAGAGGTGGCAACGCGGCTTAACGCCTATGCGTCACGTATTATCGCCGTGCGCGGGAATTGCGACAGCGAGGTTGATCAGATGTTGTTGACCTTTCCGATCACGACACCGTGGCAACATGTGCTACTGCCTCAAAACCGCCTTTTCCTGACGCACGGCCATCTTTATCATCCAGATAATCTGCCGCCGTTACGCGCGGGGGATGTGCTGGTATATGGTCATACCCATATTCCGGTTGCTGAGCGACGCGGTGAATATTATTTTTTCAACCCCGGTTCAGTGAGCTTGCCGAAAGGGGGATACCCCGCGAGCTATGGCTTGCTTGAACAAGACGCGCTTCGGGTTCTGCCGTTACACGGCCGCGAGCCTATTGCACAGCTCTCAATTAGACACTAATTTAGCATATACCCTGCTTTTGACCTTGAATAACGGCAAGGTAGCAGGGAAGATTCGCAGCAAAGATCGATCATTTAAAACAGACGCGCGTAGCAACGTGCCAATACTAAAGGGTTTCAGAGGATGGCGGAACAAAGTCAGGCAGCAGGCACAGAGTGGGTTGATATCGTCAATGAAAACAACGAGGTAATTGCTCAGTCAAGTCGTCAGCAGATGCGTGCGCAGAGTCTTCGTCATCGTGCTACTTACATTGTTGTGCATGATGGAATGGGTAAAATTCTGGTGCAGCGCCGGACCAAGATCAAAGATTTCTATCCAGGCTGGCTGGACGCGACCGCAGGTGGTGTGGTGCAAAGCGGTGAGCAAATGCTGGAATCCGCACGTCGTGAAGCGGAAGAAGAACTTGGTATTGCTGGCGTGCCATTCGCAGAACACGGCTTGTTCTATTACGAAGGCGAGAATTGCCGGGTGTGGGGCGCCTTGTTTAGCTGCGTCACTCACGGGCCATTTGCGTTACAGGAAGAAGAAGTGGACGAAGTCAGTTGGCTGACGCCACAGGAGATTACTGCGCGCTGCGATGAATTTACGCCGGACTCGCTGAAAGCCCTGTCGCTGTGGCTGACGCGCTATAGCGATCGGGAATACGGTAAGCCTATTTCACGCAAGCTGAATGAGGCGGTTGAGGCTACAGAAGCATCTGTTGTGAATCATGACAATGTTGATGATGAGAATGACAGCAACGTTGCTCCATCGGAGACGGATTCACAGAAATAATCAGGACCCGCTTCGCCGCGGCTTTTTCTCCGCTGCGGCATCTCTCCTTGCTCTCCTTCCAAATAAAAATGCCAGCCCTAAGGCTGGCATCAATATCCACGCTCTCAAACAGATTAGAGCTGTGTAGCCTGAATGGCAGTCAGGGCGACGGTGTAAACAATGTCGTCTACCAGTGCGCCACGAGACAGGTCGTTAACTGGTTTACGCATGCCTTGCAGCATTGGCCCGATGGAGATCAGGTCGGCTGAACGCTGTACCGCTTTGTAGGTGGTGTTACCGGTGTTCAGGTCAGGGAAGATGAACACGGTCGCTTTACCCGCAACAGGTGAGTTCGGTGCTTTAGACTGTGCAACGTCTGCCATGATAGCGGCGTCGTACTGCAACGGACCATCGATGACCAGATCAGGACGTTTTTCCTGCGCCAGACGGGTTGCTTCACGCACTTTCTCAACATCGCTACCCGCACCGGAGTTACCGGTGGAGTAAGAGATCATCGCAACGCGTGGGTCGATGCCGAATGCCGTAGCGGAGTCCGCAGACTGGATAGCGATTTCAGCCAACTGCTCTGCGGTTGGATCTGGGTTGATGGCGCAGTCGCCGTAAACCAGAACCTGCTCAGGTAGCAGCATGAAGAAGACAGAAGATACCAGTGAGCTGCCCGGTGCCGTTTTGATCAGCTGCAACGGCGGACGGATGGTGTTAGCGGTGGTGTGAACGGCACCAGAAACCAGACCGTCAACTTCACCCTGTTCCAGCATCAGCGTACCCAGAACCACGTTGTCTTCGAGCTGTTCGCGTGCAACCACTTCGGTCATGCCCTTGCTCTTACGCAGTTCAACCAGACGCGCCACATAGCGCTCACGTACAACAATCGGATCGACGATTTCAATGCCTTTGCCCAGTTCTACACCCTGAGCAGATGCAACACGTTGAATCTCTTCTGGGTTACCGATCAGCACACAGTGAGCAATACCGCGTTCAGCACAGATAGCAGCGGCTTTAACCGTACGCGGCTCATCACCCTCTGGCAGCACGATGCGCTTGCCAGCTTTACGCGCCAGCTCAGTCAACTGATAGCGGAACGCTGGTGGAGACAGACGGCGTGAACGCTCAGACTCTGCGCTCAGGGAATCGATCCACTGGGTGTCGATATGGCGTGCAACGTATTCCTGTACTTTCTCAACGCGTTGACGGTCATCAGCCGGAACTTCAAGGTTGAAGCTTTGCAGGCTGAGTGAGGTCTGCCAGGTGTTGGTGTTAACCATAAATACAGGCAGGCCAGTCTGGAAGGCGCGCTCGCACAGCTTGGCAATGCTCGGATCCATTTCGTAGCCGCCGGTCAGCAGCAGGGCACCGATTTCCACGCCATTCATGGCAGCCAGACAGGCGGCAACCAGAACATCAGGACGATCGGCGGAGGTCACCAGCAGTGAACCCGGACGGAAGTGCTCCAGCATATGAGGAATGCTGCGTGCACAGAAGGTCACCGATTTAACACGACGTGTTTGAATATCACCTTCATTGACGATACGCGCATTCAGGTGCTTCGCCATATCGATGGCGCGCGTAGCGATCAGGTCAAAGCTCCATGGAATGCAACCCAGTACCGGCAGCGGGCTGTTAGCGAACAGCTGCTTCGGATCGACGTTGGCAACGCTGGCTTTCGTGGAGTCATCAAAGATTTCAGACAGGTCAGGACGAGTACGGCCCTGTTCGTCTACTGGCGCATTCAGTTTGTTGATGATCACGCCAGTGATGTTTTTGTTTTTGCTGCCGCCGAAGCTGGAACGCGCCAGTTCGATACGGTCTTTCAACTGTGCTGGGGAGTCGTTACCTAGCGCCAGTACGAAGACGATTTCTGCGTTCAGCGTTTTGGCGATTTCATAGTTCAATGCGTTAGCAAACTGGTGCTTACGGGTAGGAACCAGACCTTCAACCAGAACGACTTCGGCGTCTTTGGTATTTTCGTGATAGCGCGCGATGATTTCTTCCATCAGCACGTCTTGCTGGTTGGAGCTCAGCAGGGCTTCAACGCGGCTCATCGCCAGCGGCTCGGCGGCGTTGATGGCGGAATTCGCACGAATAATGGTTGTCGTTTGATCTGGCGTATTGTCGCCACTGCGCGGCTGGGCGATAGGTTTGAACACGCTCAGGCGAACGCCTTTCTGTTCCATGGAACGGATGACACCCAGGCTGACGCTTGTCAGACCGACGCTGGTGCCAGTTGGGATCAACATGATTATACGGGACACGGCTGAACCTCTTTACGGTTGCTCGTTAGTCAAAAACAACACCGTCAGCCTTGGCTGACGGTGTTGGGAGTTACGTGTTTTACGCAGTCAGACGGTAAGCGTCTTCAGCAATGACCAATTCTTCATTGGTCGGGATAACCAGCGCTGGACGGGTGCCATCTTTGGCGATGTTGCCACCTTTACCGAAGCGTGCAGCCAGGTTGCGTTCGTGATCGACGTCAAAGCCCAGCAGACCCAGTTTTTTCAGCGACATTTCACGAACCATTGCGGCATTTTCACCGATACCACCAGTGAAGATGACGGCATCCAGACGACCTTCCATCAGCGCGGCATAGGAGCCGATATACTTAGCCAGACGGTGGCAGTAAACGTCCATCGCACGTTTCGCGTCTGCTTTCGTTTCGTAGTTATCTTCAACGTAACGGCAGTCGCTTGTCACTTCAGTCAGACCTTGCAGGCCAGATTCTTTGGTCAGCAATGTATTTATGCTGGCTACGTCCATGCCCAGTGCGTCGTGCAGGTGGAAAATCACAGCCGGGTCGATATCGCCACAGCGCGTACCCATCACCAGACCTTCCAGCGGCGTCAGACCCATAGAGGTATCAACGCATTCGCCGTTGCGGATTGCCGTAACGGAACCACCGTTGCCCAGGTGACAAGTGATGACGTTCAGCTCTTCTACAGGTTTGTTCAGCACTTTAGCGGCTTCACGAGAAACAAAGTAGTGGCTGGTGCCGTGGAAACCGTAGCGACGGATGTGGTTTTCTTTATACAGTTTGTACGGCAGTGCATAAAGGTAAGACTCTTCCGGCATGGTCTGGTGGAACGCGGTGTCGAAGACAGCGACGTTTTTATCAGCCAGGTGAGGGAAGGATTTCAGTGCTTCATCGATACCGATCAAGTGCGCCGGGTTGTGCAGAGGTGCAAAAGGTACGGAATCTTTGATACCCTGAAGAACATCATCAGTAATGATCGCGGATTGGGTGAACTTCTCACCGCCGTGAACGATACGGTGACCGATAGCAACCAATTGAGCTGACAGCTCTGGTTTCTGAGACAGAATGGTGTTGACGATGAAGTTCAGCGCTTCGCTGTGAGCGGCACCGGCACCCAGTTCGGCGTCGTGTTTACCGCCGTCCATTTTCCATTTGATGCGGGCTTCAGGCAGGTTGAAACACTCGGCTAAACCAGACAGGTACTCTTCTCCGTTAATCGCATCGATGATGGCGAATTTCAGGGATGAACTACCGCAGTTAAGAACCAGTACTAACTTACTCGACATGGAAGTACCTACTTGTTATACATGGTTAAAAAAATTTCATACAGGGCATAGCGTATCGCATGCCGCCGCTGGCATTTATGATTAACATCATGCCTTGGTGCGATACACCAGACACGATGATGAAATAGGGTCGATACGATGACGTATGTTATATCGGGTAATCGTTACAACAGTTAACCGCTACAACGAATCTCTATAACTAATCTCTACAACAACGTGACGTCGACCTGATGTAAACCGCAGCTTTTAAAGCGATGGATAACCGCGTTATGGCCGTTGGCTGCGCTTATGTCGCGAAGGGAATTATACTCCTTGCGTGTAGTCATACTACTGTGTAGTCATACTACTTTAGGTATACAGCGGCCAAAAGGCCGGTCTAGGATACCGATAGCGTAAGGTAAACACAAAATATATTTTAACCTTATCAACTTGAGTTGTTGATTTGTGCAAAAGTTTTATTTTTTATCTGTAAAGTTGAGGTGTGGCTATGGCAACGAAACCAGACAGTAGAATCAGTTGGCTACAGCTACTCCAACGTGGGCAGCATTACATGAAAACGTGGCCGGCAGAAAAGCAGCTGGCGCCAGTCTTTCCTGAAAACCGCGTGGCGCGAGCGACGCGGTTCGGCATCCGCATCATGCCGCCGCTGGCGGTGTTTACCTTAACGTGGCAGATCGCGCTCGGCGGCCAGCTCGGCCCAGCCATCGCCACCGCACTGTTTGCCTGTAGCCTGCCGTTGCAAGGCCTTTGGTGGCTTGGCCGCCGTTCCGTTACGCCCTTACCGCCGACGCTGGCGCAGTGGTTTCACGAGATTCGCCATAAGCTATTGGAGTCAGGTCAGGCATTAGCGCCATTGGAAGAAGCGCCAACTTACCAAGCGTTGGCGGATGTGCTGAAGCGTGCGTTTAACCAGCTTGATAAAACCTTCCTGGATGATTTGTGATCGGCGTCAGGCTGTGTACGGGTTGATGGCTATTTTGTTCTTTCCCCTGTTTCAAATCAAAGAAGCGGTGGCTACCGCTACCGTGACACGATTCAGTATGCGATTCTGAGACCAATACCTATTTAGCGATATTGGCTTACACCAAAGAGGTTCAGGAGAGCAACATGGAAATGACAAATGCCCAGAGATTGATCCTTTCAAATCAATATAAAATGATGACGATGCTCGATCCCGACAATGCCGAGCGCTATCGCCGGTTACAAACGATTATCGAGCGTGGTTATGGTTTGCAGATGCGCGAACTGGACCGTGAGTTTGGCGAGCTGACCGAAGAGGTTTGCCGTACCATTATTAACATCATGGAAATGCATCATGCCTTGCAGGTGTCGTGGACCAATCTGAAAGATAAGCAGGATGTGGATGAGCGTCGCTTAACCTTCCTGGGCTTTGATGCCGCAACGGAAGCGCGCTACCTCGGTTTTGTACGCTTTATGGTACATGTCGAGGGGCGCTATCCCCATTTTGATGCGGGAACGCATGGGTTTAACGCGCAGACAAAAATGTGGGAAAAATACAACAGAATGCTGGCTGTTTGGCAATCCTGCCCGCGTCAGTATCACTTAAGTGCGGTGGAGATCGCGCAGATCATCAACGCCTGATTAATGAAAAAGGGGCTTTCTGTGGAGTGTAAAGGTTTTCTGTTCGACCTCGATGGTACGCTGGTCGATTCACTGCCAGCGGTAGAACGTGCGTGGATTAACTGGGCAAAAGATCACGGTATTGAACCACAGGAAGTGCTGGATTTTATTCATGGCAAGCAGGCCATCACATCCCTGCGCCACTTTCTTCAGGGGCAGAGCGAAGAAACGATTCAACAGGAGTTCGATGCGCTGGAGAAAACCGAAGCGTCTGATACGCAAGGTATTCTCGCCATGCCAGGCGCGAAAGCGCTGTTGGAGCGTTTGGATGTGCTGGATATTCCCTGGGCGATTGTGACGTCTGGCACGGTGCCGATTGCCAGCGCACGTCATCACCGTGGAGAGCTGCCTGCTCCTCGTGCCTTTATTACGGCGGAGCAGGTTGCCAAAGGTAAGCCTCATCCCGATGCCTATTTACTTGGTGCGCAGCAGTTAGGGTTGAAACCTGAAGAGTGTGTCGTCGTTGAGGATGCGCCAGCGGGTGTGCTATCGGGTCTGGCCGCGGGCTGCAAGGTCATTGCGGTGAAAGCGCCAGCGGACACGCCAAAGCTGGATCAGGTCGATCTGGTCCTGGATTCGCTGGAGCAGATAGAAATAGAGAAATTACCGAACGGCGCTAAGGTACTTCTGCGCCAGTAGGTCGTCTGTAACCTAATGACAAAACTGTGACTAAATATGATCAAACCTCGCATCCGCGAGGTTTTTTTATGGCAGACTATACCCGTTATACTTCAAGCTGCCTGTGCGTTGGCTCCCTTTTTCAGGGTATGCGAATCCACACCTCTCAACATGCATTTTTCCGTCAGGGGAACCGTTTTGAATAGCGAACTTCTCTGGGTTTTATCCCTGTTGCTGATCGCCATTGTGTTGTTTACCACCAATAAATTACGCATGGACGTCGTAGCGCTGTTGGTCATTATCGCGTTTGTACTGAGCGGCACGCTGACGCTATCTGAAGCGTTGGTCGGGTTCAGCGATCCGAATGTGATATTGATTGCAGCCCTGTTTGTGATTGGTGAGGGGGTGGTTCGTACCGGCGTCGCTTATCAGGTCGGTGATTGGCTGGTTCGCGTGGCGGGCAGCGGTGAGATGAAGATGCTGGTTTTACTGATGGTCACCGTTGCGCTGCTGGGGGCCTTCATGAGTTCCACTGGGGTTGTCGCGATTTTTATTCCTGTGGTGCTGAGTGTTTCCGCACGGATGAAGATTTCTCCTGGAAGGCTGATGATGCCGCTGAGTTTCGCCGGGTTGATTAGCGGCATGATGACGCTGGTAGCGACGCCGCCGAATATGGTGGTGAGCAGTGAATTGATGCGCGAAGGCGTGGCAGGTTTTGGGTTCTTTAGTGTGACGCCGATAGGGATAGTGGTATTGCTGCTGGGCGTGGCGTATATGATGGTGGCGCGTTACTGGCTTGGCGGCGCGGAGACAGCCACAGCAAAAGAGATGTGGAAGAGAAGAACGTTCCGCGATCTGATTCGTGATTACCGGCTGACGGGCAGGGCGCGCCGGCTGGCGATTCGTCCGGGTTCGCCTTTTATCGGCCACCGGCTGGATGATTTACGTCTGCGTCAGCGCTTTGGAGCGAACGTGGTGGGGATTGAACGCTGGCGTAAGTTTCGCCGCGTGATGATCAGCGTAGCGGGCAATACCGAACTTCGCCTGAACGATGTTCTGCTGATCGACATGTCAGCATCGGAAGTGGATTTACGTGAATTTTGTACCGCGCAGCGGCTTGAACCGATGGTGCTGCGCGGTGAATATTTTTCTGAGCAGGCACGTGATGTGGGGATGGCGGAGGTTTCGTTGATCCCTGATTCCGAGCTGTTGGGAAAAACGCTATACGATGTCGGCTTCCGAAGCCGCTATGGCCTGAGCGTCGTGGGGATCCGCCGGGCAGGTGAGGCGATGGAAGGTATCCTCGCCGATGAACCGCTCCAGCTTGGTGATATTCTGCTGGTGATGGGCGATTGGCGCATGATCCGGCAGCTGCACACGCAGAAAAACGACTTCCTGCTGCTTAATCTTCCTGCTGAAGTGGATGACGTCGCACCCGCGGTGAGCCAGGCTCCACATGCGTTGTTTTGTCTGGCGCTGATGGTGGCGATGATGCTGACGGATGAAATACCGAATGCGATTGCCGCGCTGATTGCCTGTTTGCTGATGGGTAAGTTCCGCTGTATTGACATGGAAAGCGCCTATCGGGCAATCCACTGGCCGAGTATTATCCTTATTGTTGGGATGATGCCGTTTGCGCTGGCATTGCAGCAAACCGGCGGTGTGACGCTGATCGTTAAAGGGTTGATGGATGTTGCCGGGGACGCCGGGCCACATGTGATGTTGGTGTGTTTGTTTGTACTGTGTGCTGTGATTGGTTTGTTCATTTCCAACACGGCGACAGCGGTGTTAATGGCACCTATTGCGATTGCTGCGGCGAAGCAGATGGGGGTGTCACCGTATCCGTTTGCGATGATCATTGCGATTGCGGCATCCGCCGCGTTTATGACGCCCGTCTCGTCACCGGTGAATACGCTGGTATTGGGGCCAGGCGGTTATAAATTCGGGGACTTTGTGCGCGTTGGCGTCCCCTTTACTGTTCTGGTGATGCTGGTCAGCGTGGTGATGGTACCGTGGCTGTATCCATTCTGACCCTGTGCTGACGGATGCGCGTTATAACGGAGAATCCTGGCTGATTTCGTCAAGTGACAGGCTAAAGCTGGGAACAAAAACTGTCATAAAATAGTCCATTTCCGGGCTGTGGCGCTGTTGCAAGGTTTTTTCCAGCCGCGCTTTGGCAAGCATGAATTCCGCGTTGCCCGCCGATAATTCTTCCAGACACTTCAGGTAGGCGCAGAGCGCGTCTGCCTGTTTAACGATGGCACGTTCCTCTTCGCTGGTGTAGTTGTCATCCAGCAGCATCCGATAATCCTGCTGTAGCTCCTCCGGTAACATCTCAACCAGTTTCTGCTGTGCAATCTTCTCTATTTTTTTGTACTCGTGCGCGATCTGCGCGTTGTAGTACTTGATGGGCGTCGGCATGTCGCCGGTCAGCACCTCGCTGGCATCATGATACATCGCCAGAAGTGCGATACGTTCTGCGTTCAGATTACCGTCGAACTTGCGGTTTTTGATGACTGCCAGCGCATGTGCGACAAAGGCGACCTGAAGGCTGTGCTCGGAGACGTTTTCCGTGCGCACATTGCGCATGAGCGGCCAACGACTGATGAGTTTTAGACGGGATAAATGGGCGAAAAAATGGCTCTGATTCATGGCGATCTCTCAGACAGCAGCACGGTGAAATAGCGATAGCGTGGGCGTCTATTGTGGTCACTTACTGGGGATTATGCAAACGAAGGTCGCGTTTTCGCCGGGCTATGGCCGCCCGGCGAAGAAGGGCTGGGCTATTGGTGATAGTGCCCGAGGAAACGGCCCAATTTGTGGATCGCCATGTCCAGTTCATCGATGCGAGGTAGCGTAACGATGCGGACATGATCCGGATAAGGCCAGTTAAATGCGGTTCCCTGAACCAGTAACACTTTTTCCTGTAACAGGAGATCCAGCACCAGTTTTTGGTCATCGTGGATGTTAAAGCGTTTGGCATCAATGCGGGGGAACATATACAGCGCACCGCGTGGCTTTACGCACGATACGCCGGGGATCTGATTGATCAGCTCCCAGGAGCGATTGCGTTGCTCGTACAAGCGTCCACCGGGCTGAATAAATTCGCTGATGCTCTGATAGCCGCCCAGAGCGGTCTGAATCGCATGCTGCATTGGCACGTTAGCGCACAAACGCATGGAAGCCAGCATTTCCAGCCCTTCAATATACCCTTTGGCGTGCTTTTTCGGGCCGTTCAGTACCATCCAGCCTTGACGGAAGCCCGCGACGCGATACGTCTTTGAAAGGCCGTTGAACGTGACCGTCAGCAGATCCGGCGCGAGTGCGGCAATAGAGTGGTGCTGCGCATCGTCATACAGAATTTTGTCGTAAATTTCGTCGGCGAAAATGATCAGGTTATGTTCGCGCGCAATCGCGACGATATCTAACAGCAGTTCTTTGCTGTAGACGGCCCCTGTTGGGTTGTTCGGGTTAATGATCACGATACCGCGAGTATTGGACGTGATCTTCTTGCGGATATCATCCAAATCGGGGAACCAATCGGAGGACTCATCGCAGAGGTAGTGAACGGCATTGCCGTTAGACAGGGATACGGCGGCGGTCCAGAGCGGGTAGTCCGGCGCAGGAACCAGCATTTCATCGCCTGGGTTAAGCAGCGCCTGCATGGATTGCACAATGAGTTCGGACACACCGTTGCCAATATAGACGTCTTCCACCGTGATATCGCGCATATCCCGCGCCTGATAGTGTTGAACGATGGCTTTGCGGGCAGAATAGAGGCCTTTGGAATCACAGTAGCCCTGTGCCGTGGGCAGGTTACGGATGACATCGACCAGAATTTCATCCGGTGCCTCGAAGCCGAAAGGGGCGGGGTTGCCAATATTCAGTTTAAGGACTTTATTACCTTCTTCTTCAAGCCGCTTGGCTTCCTTTAAGACTGGGCCACGGATGTCATAGCATACGTTCTCCAGTTTCTTGGATTTTTCAATCGGAGACATAAATAGTACGAACCTTCTGCAGAGAGCGCATATTCCCATACGGAATAGCATAACCTGCTTAATGTACTCCTCCTGTAGTACCTTTTGAAGAATGATTATCGCTTTTGCTGCAAATGGTTGCGCATCTGCACTATATGGTTGTGTACTCGTTGGATGGTGCGATATGGTAGGGGTGCGGACGACTATTCATACCGCACTTTTTAGCGCCAGAATAGGGTGACAGGGAAAGCTCGTTTATTTAAATGTGAAGCGTATTTATTTCGCAGAATGAAATAAAGAGAACGTGTCGTTGTTATTGAATGAAGGATTAAGGCTGGTGAGTCATTTAATTAGTGATGTCTTACCAATGGAAAGGCGATAGGGGTAACGAAATATAAGTATTTTTTTGCCCTTATCGTGCGTCTGCGATAGTGTCTTTAAATGTATCGGTCATTACCTGTACATGTAATAAAACACCAGGAATATTTTGTTAAAATTAAAATAGATAAGTGAAAAATCGTATGACCAGTGCAAATCGACCAGTACTTAATCTCGATCTTGATTTACTGAGGACGTTTGTTGCCGTTGCAGATTTAAATACATTTGCAGCGGCGGCGACCGCAGTCAATCGGACTCAATCGGCTGTCAGCCAGCAGATGCAGCGGCTGGAGCAACTCATCGGAAAGGAGCTTTTTGCCCGGCACGGGCGTAATAAATTACTGACCGAACACGGTATCCAGTTTCTGGGTTATGCCAGAAAAATATTACAATTCAATGATGAAGCCTGTATTTCATTAATGTACAGCGATATTCAGGGTACGCTGACCATTGGGGCGTCTGACGATACTGCAGACACCATCCTTCCTTATATTTTGCATCGTGTGACATCCGTATTTCCTAAACTCTCCGTCAATGTCAGCGTAAAACGCAGCGCTGAAATGATGGAAATGCTGAATCAGGGGAAAATAGATCTGGTTATTACCACAATGAACGGTGTGGTATTTCCTCACGTGTTATTACGTAGCTCCCCGACGCTATGGTATTGCGCGGCGGATTATCAGTTCCGATCGCAGGAACCTGTACCTCTGGTTGTTTTGGATGAACCCAGTCCTTTCCGTGCCTTGGCTACGCAGCAGCTGACGGCCGCAGGGATTCCCTGGAGAATCGCCTACGTGGCTTCAACGCTCTCTGCTGTGCGAGCTGCGGTGAAGGCCGGTATGGGCATCACCGTACGTTCGGTAGAAATGATGAGTCCGGAACTGCGGGTGCTGGGCGAAGAAGAAGGGTTGCCGAGATTGCCTGAAACGCGTTATTTCCTCTGCCAGAACCCTAACCAGGAGAATGAACTGGCGACGGCAATTTTCAATGTGATTGAATCAGGGAAGCCCTCTCACATTACGCCTGTCAGCATGTTAATAAATAGCACGGATGAAAAGTTGTCTTCCGATCCGTCGCTGAAGGACGCGATCTGATCGTAATGGGTAGTTAACCATCATTCGGGGAGGGTAGGGATGCACCCCGAATGATGATGATTTATGACTAAGGTGTTAAACCTGCGTTGGCAGCGTCTTATTACCCCGATTTCTTCACTCCGATCCCACGTTGCATTTTCCATTTCACATCAATAGGCTAGGCGTAGCGAGATTAACGCTCACTTGCTTTTTATGAAACGCTGGTTCTATTTTTTTAAAATTATGTTATGGAAAATGACATCCCTCCTGTCCTACATCGTCTTGATTTTTTTACTAACTAAATTGGTAAAAATGTGTGCTGGATCAAAAAATACCCCTAATAACCACATGGGAGAACAGGCATTTTCTGTGAAAATGGTATAGTGACGCAGCGAATTTGCTTCCTGTGTTGCTGCGTGTGGGTTAACCGATAAAAGGACTGACTCGATTTAGCTATGGATGAGAACACAAAATGTTAACAAAACAGCGTGCATGTAAAGTAATGTACTGTTATTTTTAGTAAGGTTGAAAAAAAGGTTACAAATTTAGGGGCTCAACCATACCAAGCAAGGCTTACCTGATACGTTTCCGTGCTTTTTTGTGGTTATTAATCCTTCCTTTTAATCGATGTGGCGCATTAACTGCCGATAATAGAGCAGAGATGTTACCCGCCACTTTTGATGAGTAAGCAAAGAGAATGTCAACAACTACTGAAATCCTCGCCCATCATTGGGCATTTGGGCTATTCCTTATCATTGCCGTAGGCCTTTGCGTCTTCATGCTGACCGGTGGATTCTTGCTGGGGGGGAGAGCCAGAGCCAGGGCCAAAAACGTACCTTATGAATCCGGGATCGACTCAGTGGGTTCAGCGCGGTTACGCCTGTCTGCTAAATTTTATCTTGTCGCTATGTTCTTCGTTATCTTCGACGTTGAAGCCCTCTATCTCTACGCTTGGGCGGTGTCTATCAAAGAAAGCGGCTGGATTGGCTTCATTGAAGCAACCATTTTCATTTTGGTGCTGTTGGCTGGTTTGATTTATCTGGTACGCGTTGGGGCACTTGACTGGACCCCGGTACGTTCCAAGAGACAAGTCGTTAAATCAGACATCATCAACACTACCAACACTCATCCGCAGTAACAGCGAGGCATTTTAAGATGGACTATACGCTCACCCGCATAGAGCCGGACGGTGAGAATGACCGTTATCCCCTGCAACGTCAGGAGATCGTTTCCGACCCTCTGGAGCAACATGTTCACCGTAGTGTCTACATGGGCAAACTGGAACATGCATTACACGATACGGTGAACTGGGGGCGTCAAAACTCCCTGTGGCCGTACAACTTCGGCCTTTCCTGTTGCTACGTAGAAATGGTGACGTCATTTACTGCCGTTCATGACGTAGCGCGTTTTGGCGCTGAGGTGCTGCGTGCGTCGCCACGTCAGGCCGATTTCATGGTCGTAGCGGGAACCTGTTTTACTAAAATGGCTCCCGTCATTCAGCGTCTGTACGAGCAAATGCTGGAGCCTAAATGGGTTATCTCCATGGGCGCATGTGCTAACTCCGGCGGCATGTACGACATCTATTCCGTGGTTCAGGGCGTAGATAAATTCCTGCCTGTTGATGTGTATATTCCGGGCTGCCCTCCGCGTCCTGAAGCCTACATGCAAGCGCTGTTGCTGCTGAAAGAATCCATCGGTAAAGAACGCCGCCCTCTGTCATGGGTGGTGGGTGAACAGGGCGTTTACCGTGCCAATATGCAATCTGAGCGTGAGCGCAAACGCGGCGAGCGAATCGCGGTGACTAACCTGCGTTCGCCTGATGAGATTTGACCTGTAGATGATAAATCCGGTGACCGTGTAATACCCCGATAATAGTGTGCGGTCATTATCAGATGCAGAAATAGCACATTTAATGTGGTGACATATTTATGACAGATTTAACGACACACGATCTCGCTCAGCCAGGCTGGCAAACCCGCGATCACCTTAACGATCCGGTCGTTGGCGAGCTGTGTAACCGTTTTGGACCAGATGCATTTACTGTACAAGCAACCCGCACAGGTATTCCCGTTGTGTGGGTCAAACGTGAGCAATTACTGGACGTTGTCGCATTCCTGAAAAAACAGCCGAAGCCTTATGTCATGCTGTTTGACCTACACGGTATGGATGAGCGTTTGCGTACTCACCGTGAAGGTTTACCTGCCGCCGACTACTCCGTTTTTTATCACATCATTTCCATCGAGCGTAACCGCGACATCATGCTGAAAGTCGCGTTGGCCGAGAGCGATCTGCACGTACCGACCGTAACCAAACTGTTCCCGAATGCCAACTGGTATGAGCGCGAAACATGGGAAATGTTTGGTATTACGTTCAACGGCCACCCACACCTGACGCGCATCATGATGCCGCAGACGTGGGAAGGGCACCCGTTGCGTAAAGATTATCCGGCGCGTGCGACCGAATTCGATCCTTTCGAGCTGACCAAGCAGAAAGAAGATCTGGAAATGGAATCGCTGACGTTCAAACCGGAAGAGTGGGGAATGAAGCGCGGCACTGAAAATGAGGACTTCATGTTCCTCAACCTCGGTCCAAACCACCCCTCTTCACACGGTGCTTTCCGTATTATCCTGCAATTGGATGGCGAAGAAATCATCGACTGCGTGCCTGACGTGGGTTACCACCATCGCGGCGCGGAGAAAATGGGCGAACGCCAGTCCTGGCACAGCTACATTCCTTATACCGACCGTATTGAATACCTTGGCGGCTGTGTTAACGAAATGCCGTATGTACTTGCCGTCGAAAAACTGGCGGGTATTGAGGTGCCGGATCGCGTGAAAACGATTCGCGTGATGCTGTCTGAGCTGTTCCGCATTAATAGCCACCTGCTGTATATCAGTACCTTTATTCAGGACGTTGGTGCGATGACACCGGTGTTCTTTGCGTTTACTGACCGCCAGAAAATTTACGATTTGGTTGAAGCGATTACCGGCTTCCGTATGCACCCGGCATGGTTCCGTATCGGCGGTGTGGCGCACGATCTGCCACGCGGCTGGGAGCGCCTGCTGCGTGAATTCCTCGACTGGATGCCTGCTCGTCTGGATACCTATGTTAAGGCTGCGCTGCAGAACACCATCCTGAAAGGCCGTACTCAGGGCGTTGCCGCCTACAATGCGAAAGAAGCGTTGGATTGGGGCGTAACGGGTGCGGGTCTGCGTGCTACAGGTATTGGTTTTGACGTGCGCAAATGGCGTCCGTATTCCGGTTATGAAAACTTCGACTTTGAAGTGCCTGTTGGCGATGGCATCAGTGATTGCTATAGCCGCGTGATGCTGAAGGTTGAAGAGCTGCGTCAGAGCCTGCGTATTCTGGATCAGTGCCTCAAGAACATGCCGGAAGGGCCGTTCAAAGCGGATCACCCGCTGACGACGCCGCCGCCAAAAGAGCGCACATTGCAGCATATCGATACGCTGATTAACCACTTCCTTCAGGTTTCCTGGGGACCGGTTATGCCTGCCAATGAATCATTCCAGATGGTTGAGGCGACGAAGGGCATTAACAGCTATTACCTGACCAGTGACGGCGGCACGATGAGCTACCGTACCCGTATTCGCACGCCGAGCTATGCGCATCTGCAACAGATTCCGTCTGTTATTCGCGGATGTCTGGTATCCGATCTGATCGTTTACCTCGGCAGTATTGATTTCGTTATGTCAGATGTGGACCGCTAATTATGCCTGATCACAACATACCTGATAACAATGTTTCTGAACGCAACATTTCTGATAACAACGTTTTTGTGCTGAGCGACGCTGAACGTGACGCCATTGAGCACGAAAAACATCACTATGAAGATGCGCGTGCCGCGTCAATTGAAGCACTGAAAATCGTGCAAAAAGAACGCGGCTGGGTGCCGGATGGCGCGATCAACGCGATTGCCGATGTGTTGGGCATCCCTGCCAGTGACGTGGAAGGCGTAGCGACGTTCTATAGCCAGATTTACCGCCAGCCGGTTGGGCGTCACATCATTCGCTATTGCGACAGCGTTGTGTGCCATATCAATGGCTATCAGGGCGTTCAGGCGGCGCTGGAGCGTAAGCTCAGCATCAAACCGGGGCAGACGACGTTCGATGGACGTTTCACTCTGTTGCCGACCTGCTGCCTGGGGAACTGTGACAAAGGGCCGTCAATGATGATTGATGACGATACCCACAGCCATGTGACGCCGGAAGGAATTGAATCGTTATTGGAGCAGTATCAATGAGTAAAAACATTGTTCTGACTGCTGAGCAGCATCCTCTGACCTGGCGTTTACGCGCAGACAAACAGCCGGTATGGCTGGATGAATATCGCAGCAAAAATGGCTATGTCGCTGCGCAAAAAGCGTTAACCGGTATGGCGCAGGATGACGTGGTCTCACTGGTTAAAGACGCTGGCCTGAAAGGGCGTGGCGGTGCGGGCTTTTCGACAGGCTTGAAGTGGAGCCTGATGCCGAAAGACGAAAGCATGAACATCCGCTACCTGCTGTGCAACGCGGATGAGATGGAGCCAGGGACGTATAAAGACCGTCTGCTGATGGAGCAAGAGCCCCATCTGCTGGTTGAAGGTATGCTGATTAGCGCCTTTGCGCTGAAAGCCTACCGCGGCTACATCTTCCTGCGCGGCGAATACATCGAAGCGGCTGTCCACCTGCGTCGTGCCATCGAAGAAGCGAAAGCGGCGGGTCTGCTGGGCAAAAATATTCTGGGCAGCGGGTTTGATTTCGAGCTGTTCGTGCATACGGGCGCCGGGCGTTACATCTGCGGTGAAGAAACTGCACTGATTAACTCGCTGGAAGGCCGTCGTGCCAACCCACGCTCCAAGCCGCCGTTCCCGGCGTCTGCGGGCGTGTGGGGTAAACCGACCTGCGTCAACAACGTGGAAACGCTGTGTAACGTACCGGCGATTATCGAACACGGTGCGGCGTGGTATCAGGGGCTGTCTGCGGGTAAAAGTAAAGATGCCGGCACGAAGCTGATGGGCTTCTCCGGTCGCGTCAACAATCCTGGCCTGTGGGAATTGCCATTCGGCACCACGGCGCGTGAGATTCTGGAAGACTACGCGGGCGGTATGCGCGATGGTCTGAAGCTGAAAGCCTGGCAGCCGGGTGGCGCAGGGACGGATTTCCTGACAGAAAGCCATCTCGATCTGCCAATGGATTTTGAGCACATTGCGAAAGCAGGTAGCCGTATGGGTACGGCGTTAGCGATGGCCGTCGATCACGAGATCAATATGGTCTCGCTGACGCGCAATCTGGAAGAGTTCTTCGCCCGTGAATCCTGCGGCTGGTGTACGCCGTGCCGTGATGGCCTGCCGTGGAGCGTGAAGATTCTGCGTGCGCTGGAGAAGGGCGAAGGTCAGCCCGGCGATATCGAAACGCTGGAGCAGCTTTGCCGCTTCCTTGGTCCGGGTAACACCTTCTGTGCGCATGCGCCGGGTGCGGTTGAGCCGCTGCAAAGTGCCATCAAATATTTCCGGGAAGAATTCGAAGCGGGTATCTCTAAACAGTATTTAGGCAACGTCAAAGCGATTGGCGGTATTCAGCCTAACCTGTTGAAAGAGCGCTGGTAAGCTATCGCTCAACACGTGCGAGATGCAGTGAGTGAATGTATCCGCAGGGTGGCGCAAATAAGCCACCCTCTATAAACCCAATAGATTTCAGGCGCAGGTAGCCAACGCATTTGCGATTTGAAAGATGAGGGTATACAGAATTTTTGATTAGCGCTCGTGGCAACACGGGCCATTATGGAAGCATGCTGACTATGGCTACTATTCATGTAGACGGCAAAGAGTATGAAGTAAACGGAGCAGACAACCTTCTGGAAGCTTGCCTGACTCTGGGACTTGATATTCCTTACTTTTGCTGGCACCCCGCGCTCGGGAGCGTCGGATCCTGCCGCCTCTGTGCGGTAAAACAGTATCAAAACGCGGAAGACACCCGCGGTCGTCTGGTGATGTCTTGTATGACACCAGCGGCACCGGGTACGTTCATCGCCATTGAAGATGAAGAAGCGAAACTATTCCGTAAGACGATAGTTGAGTTTCTGATGACCAACCACCCGCACGATTGCCCGGTGTGTGAGGAAGGCGGTAACTGTCATTTGCAGGATATGACAGTCATGACGGGGCAGAACTTCCGTCGCTATCGCTTTACCAAGCGTACCCACCGCAATCAGGATCTTGGCCCGTTCATTTCTCACGAAATGAACCGCTGTATCGCGTGCTATCGCTGCGTGCGTTACTACAAAGACTATGCGGATGGCAAAGATCTCGGCGTTTACGGCGCGCACGACAACGTCTACTTCGGTCGTCCGGAAGATGGCACGCTGGAAAGCGAATTCTCCGGTAACCTGGTTGAAGTGTGTCCTACCGGTGTATTCACTGATAAAACGCACTCTGAGCGCTATAACCGTAAATGGGATATGCAGTTTGCACCGAGCGTCTGCCAACAGTGCAGCATCGGCTGTAATACCAGCCCCGGTGAACGCTATGGCGAACTGCGTCGTATCGAAAACCGCTTTAACGGTAGCGTAAACCACTATTTCCTGTGTGACCGCGGCCGTTTTGGTTACGGCTATGTTAATCAGAAAGACCGTCCAAATCAGCCGCTGCAACGTCGCGGTGATGACTGGATCGCGCTGAATGCCGATCAGGCACTGCAAGGTGCGGCGGATGTGCTGCGTCAGGCGAAGAAAACGATCGGTATCGGTTCGCCGCGTGCCAGCATTGAAAGCAACTTCGCTTTGCGTGAGCTGGTAGGGGCAGAGAACTTCTACACCGGTATTGCGCAGGAAGAACAAAATCGTCTGCAACTGATCCTGAAAGTGCTGCGCGAAAGCGGGGTGAGAACGCCGGCGCTGCGTGAAATCGAAGGCTACGATGCCGTTCTGATTTTGGGTGAAGACTTGACGCAGACAGGGGCACGTATCGCACTGGCTGTTCGTCAGGCCGTTAAAGGCAAAGCACGTGAAATGGCGGCAGCACAGAAAGTGGCTGACTGGCAGATCGCGGCGATCATGAACATTGGCCAACACGCCAAACATCCATTGTTTGTCACCAACGTAGACAGCACTCGTCTGGACGACATCGCCGCATGGAACTACCGTGCGCCGGTTGCCGATCAGGCGCGCCTTGGCTTTGCGATTGCACACGGTCTGGATAGCAGTGCGCCGGCCGTTGCCGATCTGGCTGCGGGCCTTGACCAGAAAGTCGATATCATCGTACAGGCGCTGGCCGGTGCGAAAAAACCACTCATCATTTCCGGCACCAATTCAGGTAGTGAGGAAGTGATTTCTGCAGCGGCAAACGTTGCCAAAGCGCTGAAAAATCGCGGTTCTGACGTCGGAATTACCTTTGTTGCTCCTGCTGCTAACAGCATCGGGTTGTCAATCATGGGTGGTGGTTCGCTGGATGACGCGCTGGCGCAGTTGGAAAACGGTGACGCCGACAGCGTGGTCGTGCTGGAGAACGATCTCTACCGTCATGCCCCAATCGCTCGCGTTGATGCCGCTCTGGAAAAAGCGGAGAACCTGATTGTGGTCGACCACCAGCGTACTCGCATCATGGACAAAGCTAGCATGATTCTGTCCGCTGCCAGCTTTGCTGAAAGCGACGGTACGCTGATTAACCAGGAAGGCCGCGCGCAGCGTTTCTTCCAGGTTTATGACCCAACGTACTACAACGACAAAGTTGTGATGCTGGAAAGTTGGCGCTGGCTGCACTCGCTGTATATCACTTACAACAGCCGTCAGGTTGACTGGACGCAACTGGATAACGTGATTGATGCGTGTGCTGCGGCTCTGCCGCAGTTGGCTGCGATTAAAGATGCTGCACCGGACGCGTCGTTCCGTATTCGTGGTCAGAAACTATCGCGTTCACCGATTCGCTCCAGCGGACGTACTGCGATGCGCGCCAATATCAGCGTGCATGAACCACGTCAGCCGGTTGATAAAGACACCATGTTTGCCTTCTCAATGGAAGGGAACAACAGTCCGACAGCCAACCGCCAGCAGATTCCATTTGCCTGGGCACCAGGCTGGAACTCACCGCAAGCCTGGAACAAATTCCAGGACGAAGTGGGTGGACATTTGCGTCATGGCGATCCGGGTGTGCGTATGATCGAAGCCGGAGAAGGTTCGCTGGCGTATTTCGACAACATTCCTGCGGCTTTTGTCCCACAAGCGGGTCAATGGCGCGTTGCGCCGTATTATCACTTGTTCGGCAGCGATGAAATGTCACAGCGTTCTGACGTGATTCAGCAGCGTATGCCAGAGCCTTACGTGATGGTGAACCCAGCTGATGCGGCAACACTGGGTGTGAACGCTGGTGCGTTGCTGGAGTTGACCTGTGCAGGACAAACGCTACGTCTGCCACTGCGCTTAAGTGCGGAATTGGGTCAGGGACAGGTTGGTTTACCGCTGGGCTTGCCGGGTATTGCACCGGTGCTGGCGGGTGCAACCGTTGAAAATCTGCGGGAGGCCGCACAATGAGTTGGTTAACGCCGGAATTAACCGAAATTCTGATCTCCGTTGGAAAAGCGATCGTGATTCTGCTGGTTGTGGTGACCTGTGGCGCATTCATGAGTATGGGTGAACGTCGACTGCTTGGTCTCTTCCAGGGACGTTATGGACCGAACCGGGTAGGTTGGGGCGGTTCATTGCAGCTTGTCGCTGACATGATCAAAATGTTCTTCAAAGAAGACTGGGTGCCGAATTTCACCGATAAGGTGATCTTCACGCTGGCACCGATGATCGCGTTTACGTCAATGCTGATTGCCTTTGCGATTGTGCCGATTACGCCAACCTGGGGTGTCGCCGATCTGAACATCGGGATCCTTTTCTTCCTGATGATGGCGGGTTTGGCCGTTTACGCAGTGCTGTTTGCTGGTTGGGCGAGTAACAACAAATACTCGCTGCTGGGTGCGGTACGTGCTTCTGCTCAGACCGTAAGCTACGAAGTGTTCATCGGCCTGTCACTGATGGGTGTAGTCGCGCAAGCGGGCTCGTTCAACATGCGTGACATCGTCGATTCTCAGGAACACCTGTGGAACGTGATCCCGCAGTTCTTCGGCTTTATTACGTTTGCCATCGCAGGCGTGGCGGTGTGTCACCGTCACCCGTTTGACCAGCCTGAAGCTGAGCAGGAAATTGCCGATGGTTACCACATTGAATACTCCGGTATGAAATTCGGTCTGTTCTTTGTTGGGGAATATATCGGGATCGTGACGGTTTCCGCGCTGATGGTGACCTTATTCTTCGGTGGCTGGCATGGTCCAATCCTGCCTCCGTTTGTCTGGTTTGCGCTGAAAACTGGCTTTTTCATGATGATGTTCATCCTGATTCGTGCTTCGTTACCCCGTCCGCGTTATGACCAGGTGATGTCTTTCGGTTGGAAAGTCTGTCTGCCGATAACGCTTTTGAATCTGCTGGCGACAGCGGCCGTCATTTTGTACAACGCTTAAGAAGGGGTGAATAAACCATGACATTGAAAGAGTTAGTGGTTGGTTTCGGCACCCAGATACGCAGTATCTGTATGGTGGGATCGAATGCTTTTAAGAAGCGCGAAACCAGAATGTATCCCGAAGAACCTGTGAATCCACCGCCGCGCTACCGTGGTCGTATCGTGCTGACGCGCGATCCCGATGGCGAAGAGCGTTGCGTTGCCTGCAACCTGTGTGCTGTGGCCTGTCCGGTCGGCTGTATCTCATTGCAGAAAGCGGAAACCAAAGATGGTCGCTGGTATCCCGAGTTCTTCCGCGTCAACTTCTCGCGCTGCATTTTCTGTGGCTTCTGCGAAGAAGCGTGCCCGACAACCGCTATCCAGCTGACGCCGGATTTCGAGATGGGCGATTACAAACGTCAGGATCTGGTGTACGAGAAAGAAGATCTGCTGATATCGGGGCCGGGTAAATATCCGGAATACAATTTCTACCGGATGGCTGGTATGGCAATCGATGGGAAAGATAAAGGCGAAGCTGAAAACGAAGCCAAACCCATTGATGTCAAAGGCCTGTTGCCCTAAGGAGTTAGCATGGAATTCGCTTTTTATACCACAGGCTTGATTGCGATACTGGCGACATTGCGCGTCATTACGCATACCAATCCTGTGCATGCATTGTTGTATATGGTCACCTCGCTCATGGCGATTGCGGGCGTATTTTTCTCGCTGGGGGCTAATTTTGCCGGCGCGCTGAGCATCATCGTTTATGCGGGCGCCATCATGGTGCTGTTTGTGTTCGTGGTCATGATGCTCAACCTCGGTAATTCCGTAGAAGAACAAGAGCGGAATTGGCTGAAACCTAGCGCTTGGGTAGGGCCAGGTATTCTTTCTCTGGCGTTACTGGTGATTGTCGTCAACGCGATCCTCAGCCTGAAAGAGCAGGGAATCACGGGCACGCCTGTTGAGGCGAAAGCCGTAGGTATCAGCCTGTTTGGTCCTTATGTTCTGGCAGTTGAATTAGCGTCAATGCTGCTGCTGGCGGGATTAGTTGTCGCTTTCCACATTGGTCGTGAAGATAAACGCGGTGACGTTGTGAATAAAGAAAGCGCGAATCAGGACGCTGAGAAGAAAATAACGGGGGAACGCGCATGATTCCGTTACAACATGGATTGATTTTAGCGGCTATTCTGTTTGTTCTGGGTCTGACTGGTCTGCTGATTCGTCGTAACCTGCTGTTTATGTTGATTAGTCTCGAAATTATGATCAACGCTGCCGCGCTGGCATTTGTCGTCGCAGGCAGCTACTGGCAGCAGCCGGATGGTCAGGTGATGTACATTCTGGCGATTACGCTGGCAGCGGCTGAGGCCAGTATTGGTCTGGCACTGCTGTTGCAGATGTATCGTCGTCGTCAGACCCTGAATATTGATACAGTCAGTGAGATGCGCGGATGAACTTACTCTATTTAACAATACTCTTCCCGCTGCTCGGCTTTCTGTTGCTGGCATTTTCCCGCGGTCGCTGGTCGGAAAATACGTCCGCGACAGTCGGTGTTGGCTCGATTGGTCTGGCAGCATTGGTTACCGCTTGGGTTGTGGTCGATTTCATGGGCCAACAGCACGGTGGCGTCACCTTCTTTAATCAGCATTTGTGGACATGGATGGCCGTTGGCAATTTCGACATCAGCGTAACGCTGACGCTCGATGGCCTTGCGGTGACGATGCTGTCCGTTGTTACGGGTGTCGGCTTCTTTATTCACCTGTTTGCCTCCTGGTATATGCGTGGGGAAGAGGGATATTCCCGCTTCTTCGCCTACACCAACCTGTTTATCGCAAGTATGGTCGTTCTGGTACTGGCCGATAACCTGTTGCTGATGTATCTCGGTTGGGAAGGGGTAGGGCTGTGCAGTTACCTGCTGATCGGTTTCTACTACACCAATCCGAAAAACGGTGCGGCGGCAATGAAGGCTTTCATCGTTACCCGTGTGGGTGACGTCTTCCTGGCCTTTGCGCTGTTCATCCTTTACAAAGAGTTGGGTACGCTCAACTTCCGCGAGCTGATGGTATTAGCGCCGCAGAAACTGGCTGAAGGCTCACCGGAAATCACTTGGGCGACGCTGATGTTGCTGGGTGGTGCGGTCGGTAAATCTGCACAGTTGCCGCTGCAAACCTGGCTGGCGGATGCGATGGCGGGTCCAACACCAGTCTCTGCATTGATCCACGCCGCGACGATGGTTACCGCCGGTGTCTACCTGATTGCTCGTACCAATGGTCTGTTCCTGATGGCGCCGGATGTTCTGCATCTGGTGGGGATTGTGGGGGCGGTAACGCTGGTGCTGGCAGGTTTTGCCGCTCTGGTGCAAACCGACATCAAGCGCGTGCTGGCCTATTCCACCATGAGCCAGATTGGTTATATGTTCCTGGCGTTGGGTGTTCAGGCATGGGATGCCGCAATTTTCCACCTGATGACGCATGCGTTCTTTAAAGCGCTGCTGTTCCTCTCTTCTGGTTCGGTCATTTTGGCCTGCCACCATGAGCAGAACATCTTCAAGATGGGCGGCCTGCGTAAAACGATTCCGCTGGTTTATGTCTGCTTTCTGGTCGGGGGCGCGGCGCTGGCTGCACTGCCGCTGGTTACCGCAGGCTTCTTCAGTAAAGACGAGATTCTGGCTGGCGCATGGGCAAATGGTCACATCAATCTGATGGTGGCTGGATTGGCTGGTGCCTTCATGACCTCGCTGTATACGTTCCGTATGATTTTCATCGTGTTCCACGGTGAAGAGAAAACCAAAGCGCATGCAGGAAAAGGCATTTCTCACCACTTACCACTGGTTGTGCTGATGGTTCTGTCCACCTTTATTGGTGCGATGATTGTTCCGCCGTTGCACGGTGTGTTGCCAGCGACGACTGAGCTTGAACACGGCCAGTTGATGACGCTGGAAATTACCTCTGGTGTCGTGGCGATTGCCGGTATTCTGCTTGCTGCTGTGCTGTGGCTGGGTAAACGTCAGGCGGTGAGCAGCATCGCGAAGAGTGCGCCGGGTCGTTTCTTCTCGACCTGGTGGTTCCACGCGTGGGGCTTCGACTGGTTGTACGACCATGTCTTTGTTAAACCGTATCTGGCTATCGCGAAGCTGTTGCAGCGTGATCCGTTAAATGGGCTGATGACCATTCCGGCCACGATTACCCGTTGGGGTAACCGTGGGCTGGCGCTCAGTGCGAATGGTCAATTGCGCTGGTACGTTGCTTCTATGGGCTTTGGTGCCGTGCTGGTACTGGCCTTGTTGCTGCTGGTGTAAAGCAGTACCCGGTAACGTATGAAAGGTAGGGCATTCCGCAGACAGGGATGCCCGCCACGGCAAGTTTTCAGATTTCTTTAATTTAGGGACACAAAACGCCATGCTACTACCTTGGCTAATTCTTCTCCCCTTTATCGGCGGTCTGCTGTGCTGGCAGTTAGAGCGTTTTGGTACGAAAGTACCGCGCTGGATCGCGTTGATTGCAATGGGGCTGACACTCGTACTGTCTCTGCAACTGTGGTTGCAAGGCGGTTATTCGCTTACCGCGCCGACAGGCGTACCACAATGGCAATCCGAGTTTTATCTGCCGTGGATCCCGCGCTTCGGCATCGGCATCCATCTTGCGCTGGATGGCCTGTCGCTGCTGATGGTGGTACTGACGGGGTTGCTAGGCGTGCTGGCAATCCTCTGTTCCTGGAATGAAATTCAGCGTTATCAGGGCTTCTTCCATCTGAACCTGCTGTGGATTCTGGGCGGCGTTATCGGCGTGTTCCTTGCCATCGACATGTTCCTGTTCTTCTTCTTCTGGGAAATGATGTTGGTGCCGATGTACTTCCTGATTGCACTGTGGGGGCATAAAGGCTCTGACGGTAAAACCAGAATTACGGCGGCGACCAAGTTCTTCATTTATACCCAGGCAAGCGGCCTGATCATGTTGATTGCGATTCTGGCGCTGGTCTTTGTGCATCACAATGCCACCGGTGTCTGGACGTTCAACTATGAAGACCTGCTGAAAACGCCGATGTCGTATGGTGTTGAATATCTGCTGATGCTGGGCTTCTTCATCGCGTTTGCTGTAAAAATGCCTGTTGTGCCGTTGCACGGCTGGCTGCCGGATGCACACAGTCAGGCGCCAACGGCAGGTTCTGTTGACCTCGCGGGGATCTTGTTGAAAACGGCGGCCTATGGTCTGCTGCGTTTCAGCCTGCCGCTGTTCCCGAACGCCTCACATGCCTTTGCACCGATTGCCATGTGGCTGGGTGTGATTGGTATCTTCTACGGTGCCTGGCTGGCGTTTAAACAGACGGATATCAAACGCCTGATCGCTTACACCTCGGTGTCCCACATGGGCTTCGTGATGATTGCCATCTATTCCGGTAATCAACTGGCTTATCAGGGCGCGGTGATTCAGATGATTGCGCACGGCTTGTCTGCTGCCGGTCTGTTTATTCTGTGTGGTCAACTGTACGAACGTCTGCATACCCGTGACATGCGTGAAATGGGCGGCCTGTGGTCGCGTCTGAAGTTCCTGCCTGCGCTGTCTCTGTTCTTTGCCGTCGCGACATTGGGGATGCCGGGAACGGGTAACTTCGTTGGCGAATTCATGATTCTGTTCGGCAGCTATCAGGTTGTGCCGGTGATTACGGTGATCTCAACCTTCGGTCTGGTATTTGCGTCAGTCTACTCACTGATCATGATGCAGCGTGCTTACTACGGTGCGCCTAAATCTGATGAGCCATTGAAGAGTATGTCGATCCGCGAATTGTCTATCGTGATGCTGTTGGTGGTATTACTGGTGTTGTTAGGGGTGTACCCGCAACCGATTCTGGATACCTCCAGTGCCGCGATGTCAAATATCCAGCAGTGGTTTATGTCGTCTGCTCCAGATTCAATTATTTCAACAACAAGGCCGTAATTCGCCATGACAATAACTCTTCAACAACTAATTGCGCTATCGCCGCTGTTGATCGTCGGATTGACGGTAGTGGTTGTGATGCTGTGCATTGCGTGGCGACGCAACCATTTTGTCAACGCAACAATGACGGTTATCGGCCTGAATATTGCGTTGCTGTCACTGTACTTTGTCGGCCAGGTTGGTCCAACGGACGTGACGCCGCTACTGCGTGTTGATGGCTTCTCGATGTTCTATACCGCGCTGGTTCTGCTTGCCAGTCTGGCTACCAGTACGTTTGCTTATCCGTGGTTGCAAGGTTACCCAGACAACCGTGATGAGTTCTACCTGCTGGTTCTGATTGCTGCGCTGGGTGGAATCCTGCTGTCGAGCGCCAACCATCTGGCATCGTTGTTCATCGGGATTGAACTGCTTTCCCTTCCGCTGTTTGGTCTGGTGGGGTATGCCTTCCGTCAGAAGCGCTCGCTGGAAGCCAGTATTAAATACATGCTGCTGTCGGCGGCGGCATCTTCCTTCCTGCTGTTTGGCATGGCGCTGATTTATGCTGAATCAGGCGATATGAGCTTTGCCAGCCTCGGTAAGAGCCTGAGCGATCACCAAATCCATGAGCCGCTGCTGCTGGCTGGTCTGGGGATGATGATTGTCGGTCTGGGCTTCAAGCTGTCTCTGGTACCGTTCCAGCTGTGGACACCTGATGTGTATCAGGGGGCGCCTGCGCCTGTGTCTACGTTTCTGGCCACGGCGGGTAAGATTGCGGTTTTCGGTGCGGTAATGCGTTTGTTCCTGTACGCGCCGATGGCTGACAGTGAGTCCGTCAGAATCGTGCTGGGCATCATCGCGTTCGCGTCGATTCTGTTCGGTAACGTGATGGCGGTATCGCAAACCAACATCAAACGTCTGCTCGGTTACTCTTCCATCGCGCATCTGGGCTATTTACTGGTTGCCTTGATTGCGGTGCAGAGCCATCAACTGGCGCTGGAAACCGTCGGCGTTTATCTGGTGGGTTACCTGTTCAGCAGCCTGGGGGCGTTCGGCGTGGTTAGTCTGATGTCCAGCCCGTACCGTGGTCCGGATGCCGATTCACTGTTTTCTTACCGTGGCTTGTTCTGGCATAAACCGATCTTGTCTGCGGTAATGACGGTGATGATGCTGTCGCTGGCGGGTATCCCGATGACGCTGGGCTTCTTTGGTAAATTCTACGTGCTGGCTGTCGGTGTGAATGCGGAGCTGTGGTGGCTGACGGGTGCCGTTGTGCTGGGTAGCGCCATTGGTTTGTACTACTACCTGCGCGTGATGGTGAGCCTGTACCTGACGGCTCCTCAACAGCTACAGCGTGATACGCCAAATAACTGGGCCTTAACCGCAGGTGGTGTAGTTGTACTGATCTCCTCCATCGCAGTTCTGTTCTTCGGTTTGTATCCACAGCCGCTTATCTCTCTGGTGCAATTGGCGCAGCCAATGCTGTAACCATCGCCAAGAGTCGGGTTAAGTCATGAAACGCCGTTGATGAGAATCAACGGCGTTTTTTTATGGCGAGCTTCCTGCTCGCCACCCTTCGGGCCGTCACAAGCGACGTTGAAAAACGTTCCTTGCGTTTTTTATCAGCAAAATCACCACGTTCTTGAACGGGGGGTAAGAGCAAGCAAGATACGTTTTAGGAATGATCTGGTCTGCTGAAGCCGTAGAAGTCAGGAAAAATTGTCTATAGTTAAGAAGGCAACGATTTCTAACCCATGACTTTTCATAACCAATGATTTTTCATAACAGAAGGAAGCACTTTATGGCGACAACCAAAAAACAGCCTGAAGAAATTCGTGTCGATGATGATTTAAAACTTCTGTCTGAAACGCTGGATGAGGTACTGCGCTATACGGGCGATCAGGCCGATCAGGCCTACCTTGATTTGAAAAAAGGAGCAGAAAAAGCGCTGCTGGAAGTGAAAGCCCGCATTGGCGTAACAGACAGCTATTATGCGCGTGCAAAACAGGTGGCCGACAAAGCCGATGTGTATGTGCATGACAAACCCTGGCACGGTATCGGTATCGGTGCCACCGTCGGTCTGGTCGTGGGATTACTGTTGGCTAAGCGTTAATATTATATCGGCTATCTGTACCGCTATGACGATACAATCTGCATAGGATAGCTGTGTTTACCCCCATCATGAATACCTCTGACAAACGTTTTGTGAATAATTTTTTTCTACAAAACGTTTGTTTTTATTTGCCACGATGGTTGCTACCTGCCTTTACCTACCTCCCGCTATTTAGCTGAATTATCCCCTCTTGTGGTTTTCTGAAGCGAGAGGACTGTAACCGTCACGAGTCATGTCGATACTCAATTTTTGTGCGTATCTTCAATGAGCACGAGTATCTTGTTAATTATTAATTGATATTGTTTCTGGTTGTTTCAGTTTATGAAATAGAGCCTAACTTTACATTTTAATAATTAATCGTGTATATTATTAGTGTGTTTTATTTTTTAATTTACTCTCTTTTTGAGAGTTATCTTAATAAGTTAAATATCTCGTAAAGTAATCGATTTTCAAATTTAAATGTTATTTCATTGTATTTTCTCGCATCATTAATTTGTAATGAATACGTGTGGTATTTTAAAAAGATACCATTAAAATAAAGCCCTTGACATTTATAAATAGAACATGGTTCCATTCTTGTGGAGCATTTAATAAATGACGACTGATATTTATTTTTCAGGAAATCAGTACGGCTGATTATCAACAAGGAAAAGATAATGCCTATTACCAACCCAATTTGGACAGAGAAAGAACTCACTGGTCATATCGATTACAATCAAGACTTTCAAAGTATTATTGAGAAAAATGCGTGGCACGGATTATTCTCGTCTCAGGTGGTGCCTCTAATTAGTTGAATTGATATATAATGACTGCTTTGAGGTTTGCTCATGGCCAGCGTTAATGTTCATTGTCCTCGCTGTCAGTCTGTTCAAGTTTACCGTCATGGATAGAACCCTAAAGGTCGTGACCGGTTTCGCTGTCGTGACTGTCACCGCGTGTTTCTGCTCACCTATACCTATGAAGCGCGTAAGCCCGGTGTCAAAGAACAAATTACCGAAATGGCATTCAACGGCGCCGGCGTTCGTGATACAGCCAGAACACTGAAAATCGGTATTAACACCGTCATTCGCACGTTAAAAAACTCGCGCCGAAGCGAATAACTTCCTCTCCGGTCGCTCATGCCGATGTAGCACTTATCTGTGAGCTTGATGAGCAATGGAGCTTTGTCGGCAATAAAGCCCGGCAGCATTGGCTCTGGTATGCATACAACACCAAAACAGGTGGCGTTCTGGCTTACACGTTTGGACCGCGCACGGATAACACCTGCCGTGAACTTCTGGCTCTGCTGACGCCGTTTAACATCGGTATGATAACCAGCGATGACTGGGGCAGTTAGGCCAGAGAACTCCCGAAAGATAAGCATCTGACAGGAAAAATCTTCACTCAGCGTATTGAGCGTAACAACCTGACACTGAGGACACGTATTAAACGTCTGGCCCGTAAAACAATCTGCTTCTCGCGTTCGATAGAATTGCATGAAAAAGTCATCGGGGCATTCATTGAAAAACACATGTTCTACTAATTGGACGCATTACCGGGAAAACGTTCATTCGATATAAAGGTGACGTGATCGATCCAAAATTTGAGAACGAATACGATACCATTAATGCTGATGAAAATGGCATAATCATGAATAAGGGCGATTTTTTATTGGCCCATAGCCAAGAAAAAATAGGTAGCTCTAAATTTGTTCCTATTATTCATGCTAAATCGGGCATTGCCCGGCTAGGGTTATTCGTTCATGTTACAGCAGATCTGATTGATATAGGATCGTATGGTTGTATCACTTTCCAGCTATATAGTACGTTACCTATCCGCTTGTATCCTGGAATGAGAATAGGACAAGTTTCTTTCTGGAAGCCGATGGGCGAAGTGAATCTTTATCATGGTAAATATCAGGGGTCAGTAGGGCCAACCCCATCAAAGGTTTATCAAGATTTTTGAATCCAGCGTCATGAGAATCAGGAGGGAATGATGATACTCACGGGTAATGAGATTCATCGGCGTGTCAAATATGGAGAAATTACTATTTCTCCTTTTATCGAATCCCAATTAAATCCGAATAGTTATAATTATCGACTCGGCTCCCGACTGGGTATCCCCTATGTTAGTGGGGAAAGCGTGCAGTTTGATTTCATCACGCTTCCTCCCGAAGGCTATGTCATTGAAGCAAATACAACCTATCTGGGCCATACGCTTGAAACGTTAGGGAGCGACTTTTTTGCTATGTCATTGATTGGGCGGAGTTCACTGGGGCGCCTTGGTTTATGGCTTCAAGTGTCTGCAAATCTTGGACATACGGGATCGTGCCATCAATGGACTCTGGAGCTTGTGGCGGCGAAACCGTTCAGACTGTACCCCGGCATGCGTATTGGTCAGATATCTTTTTGGGCCAATGAGGGAGACGTTGGGCTTTATAAGGGAGGATACGCATCATTTAATGACCCGAAGACTTCCAGATTACGCCCCGAGTGGGAGGTTTGCCGTGGGTAATAAAATGGTTGATTCATGGTCGGTACTGTCCGATCGGCTTATTAAGGCGAAAGAAAATATTGCCGATGCATTTGTTCAATGTTTTGAAAAGCAATCGTTTGCTTTTCATGAGCCTGATAGTCTGTTGCCCACACGGGATCATTCCACGCTCTTTATCGGGTCAACCATCAGCACATTTAAATATTTACTGTCTGATCGGCACAAGACACGGAAACCTTTACGTTATTACACACGCCAAACGTGTCTCAGAACACAGAATAACAGGCGGTTTGGTACGGAATATCATCCCTGTTGGTCTTCTTTGTTCAGCAGCGTGGGGGCGCTAAGTGGGTGGGAGGATCGTGAGACAATCATCAGAGCGACAATGGATTTCGCCAAAGCGTTAGCCCGCATCGGGAATATTGATGTTCGTATCCATATATCGAGTACAGATATTGATTTGGTTACGCTTCTTCGCGGGTACGCTTCTCGTATCCCTCTGATCTTTGACAGCAAACCACTTCCCTATTATCGACATAAGTTTGGCATCGAAGGGGTTGGCGGGCGTAATTGTAACTTTGCGGTTAGCTTGGATGGTCAACACTACAGCGATATTGGCAATCTTATCGTGATTGAAGATCTCAACGTTCCCTTGGCCGTGGAGTCTGCGTTTGGTCTTGAAACCATCGCCTCGCGGATGTACGGTCTGGATAGTTCCGTGTATGCCCTCGATGCCGCCCGCGATATTGAGGAACTTTGTTCTGAATCGCTCCTTCTTGTTGATGCCCTCGTGGCATCTGTCGCCATTATCTCTGTCGGTATCCGTCCCATCGCTGATAACCGTGGTCGCGTATTGCGACGTTATTTGCAAGGGATAAGTCCATTGCGTAAAGAACTTGGTATGTCTATTGAGGATGTGGCTGCCATTGCTGGTCGCTTTGAAGCGAACTTTAATCACAGTAACCATATTCATACTTTTATTCAGCGCTATTTGTCGGCCTATGAAGACCTGCTGGAGCAGGGAAGAGCACCTGATGCAGTTAACGCTTCACTCAGCCGTCGTTTTGCCGATACCGCAAGTGAAAGGATATAAAATGAAGACTGGAATTATTTCGGACATTCATGAAGATGTTATCAGACTTGAGGCATCACTTCGGCTACTGGACGCCGCAGGTGTCGATGATGTCATCTGCCTTGGCGACATTGTTGGCTATTCCATTCCTTTTTACGGTTACCTCAAAACCAGAGATGCGAATCGGTGTGTGGATCTTGTCAGAGCCACATGCTCTGCGACGGTAATTGGAAACCACGATCTCTTTGCGGTACAGCGATTGCCCGTGAAGTCGGGGTCTTTCGTTTTTCCTGATGAATGGTACAGCTTGTCTTTTGCTGAGCGTCAGAAACGGGCGAAAGGCGATGTGTTCCTTTATGAAGACCACGAGCTTCCCTCTCTGCTTACTGAGGAGAATAAAGCGTGGCTGAGGGCGTTGCCGGAGACGGTGATAAAACATTATGGCACCCATAATGTGTTCATTTCTCATTATGCCAGTCCCGATTTGACGGGATGCTGCACCGCTGAGGTTAGCACCAGCAACGATCTCTCGGCGCATTTCGACGTACTTGAAATGAATCACTGTATCTATGGATTTTCAGGCAACGATCATATTCCCGGCATGAAAATTTTTGACACTGCGCAGGTAAGGCAATACGGTTTTGAAAAAATAGCACTAACAGAGAAAGCAGCGTGGATTACCGAGCCGACCATTTCGTTAGGAACGGTTCCGAATGGAGTCATGCTGTACGACAGTGATGAACGAACGATCTCAGTTCTCCCTCTTGAGGGGCGTTTACATACTCTCCCTTTGTCAATTTAATTCACAGTCTTTCTATGAGGCGCGATATGTCGAGAAAAACGATCCTGTATATTAATGGACGGCAGAATCCTCACGAACGTATGGCAGAAATGAAAGCGGCTCGACAGTCTGGTCTGGATATTGTGCTGCTTGGCAAGCAATTACCCGACTGGGCTATGGAACTGAGTGTGGAATCCGTCTTGCTGGACCTGAATGATGATGAGACGGTTAAAAGCCGCGTGATGGAGCTGGATAAGCGCTATGATTTTTGTGGCGTAGTCTGTTGGTCTGAAACGGATGTTCCGCTGCGAAGTGTATTGACTGAAGCATTAGGTTTACCCGGTATGGAACCTGATTTTGTCATAGGATGCCGAGACAAAATAGCGATGAAACGGAAACTTGATGCATGTCAGGATCTACTTCCGCAGTGGGATAAGATTGACTCGCTGGCTTCTGCCGTGGCGTCGGCGGCACGTATAGGGTATCCGGTTATTCTGAAGCCATCTTCGGGATCGGGTTCTAAAGGTATCTTCAAAATAGAGCATGAGGATGAGTTAGAAGCAGCGCTGGCGGCGCTAGCGCATATTGCGAATGCTGAGTTTGATGCGGTCTTCTCTCGTTTTGGAGGGGACATCCTGATGGAGGAGTATGTTGATGGCCCTGAATTTAGTGTGGATGGCTATGTACATGATCATACGATTACGTTTGTCGGTATTACGGATTATCAATCTGACCAACAGACGTTCGTTGAAAACAGACATATTTTCCCCTCAGCGCTGCCTGCAACGTATCAGCAGGTAATCCTGAAAAGTGCTGAGCGATTGATTACTGCGCTGAACATTAACGCAAGCATGTTTCATCTGGAAGGGAAGTATAGCCGTCATGGATTTCGTTTTATTGAGTGTGCTGCACGGCCTGCTGGGGGATATATATCGACGCATCTCCTTCAGTCTGCTTCGGGTGAAAAGCATCTGAGCAATTATTTTCGCGTCTGTCAGGGGCTTGCCCCCGAACCGCTTCCCGCGATCCACGATACTGTGGGTGTCCGCTATCTCTTTGCGGAAAAGGCAGGAAACTATAGTGGGTGTGAAAATTTGGATGAAATACTTCGCCATCCTGCTATTCAGCACGTCTATATGCATTTTCCTCCTGGCCACCACGTTGTATTACCTCCCGATGATTTTAACGCCTATCGTCTGGGTGTGGTGATTGCAAGCCACCCAGATAGTCAGCAACTGGCATCGATTCTTGAATGGGCGGCACAAACGATCAGGTTTAATATTGTATGAATAACACGATCATTCTTTTTGGTTGCGCATCTTTTCGTCAGGGTCCCAGAGCCATTGAGCAAGCTCGATCTATCGGGCTCTATCCCGTATTGGTTGATACGCGTGAAAATCTGGATAGGCTTAACAGCAAACTTAGACTTGATATTGAACAGTATGCGATCCCGGATAAAACTTACGGCGCGAGTTTGCCCATCATTGAGCAGCTTTCTGCTTTACACACTCTTATTGGGATCTATACGTTTGAAGAATATTCGGTGCAGACCTGTTCCTTGCTATGTGAACGATTCCGTTTGCCCACAAGCCCGTCTGATGCCATTGCGACGATAAGAAACAAATACCAGTGTCGGCGTCGTCTTCAGGAGGCGGGGTTGCCACAGCCTGCTGCTGGTGTGTTTGCGTCTATTGAAGAGGCACATGATTTCATCATGCGCTCAGAAGGGGATAGCTGGATAGTCAAACCACTCGACGCCGCAGGAAGTTTGGGGGTGCGCCGAATTGAACGGCATAACTTTCATCAGTTAGAGCAGGCGTTCGCTTCCCTTACTCCCGATCAACAGACGTGCTTTATTGTGGAACAGTTCATCACGGGAAAAGAGTACAGCATTGAAGGCTATTTCTGCGGTGGAGCGCCTTGCTATCTTGGCGTGACGGAAAAGCATCTTCGTGCCGGGGAATACTTTGTGGAAGATATGCATGTCTTTCCTGCCCCCATAACAGATGTACAGCGAGCGGCTATTCTGCATCATGCCAGTCAAGCATTAAAAGCCACGGGATTAACCTTTGGTCATTTTCATATCGAGTGCTGGCTTATCAATGGCGCAGACGTAATGATGGGGGAGATTCATAATCGTCCTGGTGGGGACTATATTCATCTGCTGACGGAGTTGTGCACTGGTGTTGAGACATATCGCGTTGTATTCGAACAATATGTACATTCGGCTGTTAAGCCTTTGACGGCACAATACCATCGTGCCGCCGTTGTGAAGTATTTTGATGCGTCGCCGGGCATTCTTAGGGAGATAGTCGGCCTTGATGATGTGGCGGCCAATCTCTATTTGACAGAAGTCTCTGTGAGTTGTGGCGATCGGATTGTGCCTTGTCATGAATCATCGCACCGGATCGGATGTGTGGTGGCAACGGGGGCAGATACACAGGAAGCCCTGTCAACGGTAAAGGAGAACATGGCGCATGTTGTCTTTAACATGGTATAGAGAACGCGTATCAAGCTATTCGCTGAATGCTTTCCTGTTTTCGTACAGTTGGTTTGCGATTCTTGCCATCTTGGCTCTCTACTTGAGTAATACTCTGGCGTTGTCATCTACGCTTACCGCACTCCTTATCATGACGGCTTCTGTTGGCGCGAAGGTGACGCGGCTTATTATCTCCCCTTTTATTGATGTGTTGCCGCCGCAGAAATCTGCCGCATTGGCGGCGGCAGTGATGGGAACCAGTTGCTTACTGCTGGCAGTGACCCACCAGGTTCCTCTGCTTTTTGTCGCAGTATTGGGCTATGGCGTTTCTTATGGGTCAAATAGTTTGTTATTACGCGCTATGGCGGGTGCAACGGAGGATGAGAGAAAACGTGCCACTTTATTCGTTCAGCTTTCAATCATTGCCAATTTGGCGTCGATGCTTGCGCCTCTTGTCTCCATCACGTTGTTCAGTAAATTGTCTCCAGTGTTGCCGTTTTACTGTACGAGTATGGTGATGTATGCGTTGAGCCTGTGGATTTATTTCAAGGATGAACTGCCGCCTTTACCGGTGCAGAACGCATGGTTAACGTCGCTGAAATACCAGATTGCAAATAAAGCCTTACAGCAATTCTTTTTTTTAACGCTGCTGTGCTGGATGATCTACTCTCAGCTTTTTTCTGCATTGCCACTGTATGCCCAGCAGTTATTAAATCGTACGGAAGACATTGGTTTTTTGCTAAGTTTTAATGCGATTTTGTCAGTGTTTTTGGCACCTAAACTGCAAAAAATATTTATGCGGAATCACATTTCTAATCGGCAGATTATTTTTTTTTCGCTACTCATGCATGCCATCGGTTCTCTGGGGCTGCATTTTTCACAAACGTTAGTACATCTATATTTCTCACTGACGCTATGGACGTTAGGTGAATTGCTATTAATTCCGACGCTACAGACCTTATTGTCTGGCATGACAGAAAAAGGCATGTTGGTGAGCGTGATGGCAGTCAATTCGATTGCGATGGGGCTTGGTGAAGGGATTGGCGGGTTTCTCGGTGTGTGGCTGACGCGCAATACGTCGTGGGGGTTCGTTTTTTTCTCCGCGTTGAGTCTTTTTACCGCGTTGTATTTTATGACGAATAAATATTTCGTCCGCTTATCTTGAGTGACGATCGTTAACTTCATGGTAAGCACCGAATCGGGCACCCTATGCGCTCGATTCGGGCTATCATAGCTAAACCTTTCCTTCTTTCTCCCGCATGCCTTGCACCCAATATATGGCTTCAAACGGACGCAGCGCCAGTATGGCGGGCTGGGGTTGTGTGTCAGAATAATTGCTGAACAACAGTCGCCAGCGGCGCTCATGGGCGTCCGTTGGTGGTTCCCAACGTAGGGGCTGTTTGCTGAGATTTGCCAGAACCAGAAGCCGTTGGCCTTCCCAGGTACGCTGATAGCACCAGATATGGGGATGATCTGGCAGCAAATCCTGATACTCTCCATACGTCAGTAGCGGTAGCGCTTTACGCATGGCGATAAGCTGCTGATAGGTATAAAAAATAGAGTCTTTATCCGCCAATGCCTGACTCGCGTTGACGTGGGTAAAGTTTTGACACGGTGCTATCCACGGCGTGCCAGTCGTAAATCCAGCATGGCTGCTGGCATCCCATTGCATCGGTGTACGGCCGTTATCGCGTGATTTGCTGGCGAGGATCGCTAAGATTTGTGCATCTGGCTGACCCCGATCGCGCTGTTCAGCAAATTGATTCAGGCTTTCAATATCCCGGTATTGTTCAATCTGCGTATAGCCGGGATTGGTCATACCCAGTTCTTCGCCCTGATAGATATAGGGGGTGCCCTGCATGCCGTGAAGCACCATCGCCAGCATCTTGGCGGATTGCACGCGGAATTCGCCGTCATCCCCGAAACGCGACACGATGCGCGGCTGATCGTGATTACACCAGAACAGCGCATTCCAGGCGTGGTTGTGCATCCCCTGCTGCCAGTGAGTAAAAATCTGCTTGAGCTGGATGAAGTCAGGCTCCGCCAGCGTCCATTTTTCGCCATTCGGATAATCGACTTTCAGATGGTGAAAATTGAACGTCATAGAGAGCTCGCTACCGTCCAATGCGGCGTAGCGGCGGCAGTGCTCCAACGAGGTTGATGACATTTCGCCGACGGTCATCAAGCCACGGGGCTGAAAAACATCTTGGCTGAATTCCTGCAAGTAATCATGAATCAGCGGTCCATCGGTGTAGAAACGGCGTCCATCGCCCTGAGCATCGGACGGAAAATCCTGCTGTTTGGAGACCAAATTGATCACATCCAGACGCAACCCGTCCACGCCTTTATCCGCCCAAAATTCACAGACCTGTTTTAATTCATCCCGTACGCGCGGGTGCTCCCAATTCAGATCGGCCTGTTCAGTGGCGAAAAGGTGCAGATAATACTGTTTGCTTTCTTCGTGCCACTGCCAGGCGGGGCCGCCAAATTTTGAACGCCAGTTATTGGGTAATGCGCCGTCATTGCCATCACGCCAGATATAAAAATGTCGATAGGGACTGCGGCGATCCTGTGCATTCAGGAACCAGTGGTGTTGCGTAGAGGTGTGGTTGAACACCATATCCATGACGATACGAATGCGGCGTCGGTGCGCTTCTGCGATCAACGTTTCCATATCAGCCATGGTGCCGTAGGTCGGGTCGATGGCGCAGTAGTCGGCGACGTCATAGCCGTTATCAACCTGAGGGGAAAGATAAACCGGCGTCAGCCAGATCGCATCAACGCCCAACTGTTGCAGATAATCGAGTCGGGCGGTAATGCCAGCGATGTCGCCAATGCCATTTCCGGTACTGTCCTGAAAGCTCTTCGGGTAGATCTGATAAATTACGCCGTTTTGCCACCAGGGAAGCGAGGTAGTCATGAACAATCCTCCTAATCTATGCGTGGCCGTTATGCAGGATCCAGCGTGCCATTGCGGCTCTTGCGTTTATAGACCAGCGACGTCAATACGATTGGAATGACGGCGGCAACCAGCATGGCGAGCGCGAAAATTCCCCAAAATTGTGGCTTGATGGAGAGAATACCCGGCAATCCACCAACACCGATGCCATTTGCCGTCACACCGTACAGGCCGCAAATGAGCGCAGCGGCGGCGGAACCAATCATGGCGCACAGCATCGGAAAGCGGTATTTCAGGTTGATACCGTACATGGCCGGCTCGGTCACGCCTAGAAAGGCGGAAATGGCGGCGGGAACAGAAATTTCACGTTCGTTGGCTTTCCGGCTGACGAGAATCACCCCAACGACTGCGGCCGCCTGGGCAATGTTGGACAGCGCGATGAGTGGCCAAACCGGCGTACCGCCCATACTCTGAATCATCTGCATATCAATCGCTAACGTTGTTTGGTGCACGCCGGTGATGACCAGCGGTGCATACAGAAACCCAAACAGCGCAGCACCAATGGGGGCAAAACTTCCCGTCATTACTGCCTTAACGGTCCAGGCGACACCATCGCCAATCATTCGGCCAAACGGACCAATCAAGGTATGTGCCAGGAAAACAGCCAGAATGAGTGAGGTCACTGGCACGACCACCAGATAGAGGTAATCCGGCACGATTTTTTTCAGCCGTATTTCGATCAGCGCCAGCGCCATCCCAGCTAAGACGGAAGGGATAACCTGTGCCTGATAACCTATTTTCTCAATCGTGAACCAGCCAAAATTCCAGACCTCGGGCGTTTGCTGCCCGATGAGGTAGGCGTTCATTAGCTGCGGCGATACCAGCGTGATACCGAGTACGATGCCGAGTATCGGTGTGCCGCCCATTTTGCGCACGGTTGACCAGCAGACCGCGACGGGGAGATAGAAGAAGATGGCTTCGCCCAGCAGCCAAAGGAAATCGTAGACGGTTTTCCAGGTCGGATAGAGCTGTACCAGCGTTTGCCCGTCGCGCATCGGGATATCGCCGATAACGTTACGTGCGCCGAGGATCAAGCCTCCGCTGATAAGCGCAGGAAGCAGTGGAAAAAAGATTTCGGCAAAATGTGAAATGCTGCGCTCGAACCAGCTCATATTTTGACGAGCGGCGACTTTAGCCTCTTCTTTATTGATTTCGCCTTTTCCCGTTGTGGCGAGCAGTGCTTTGTAATACTCATCCACGTCGGTGCCGATCACAACCTGAAACTGCCCGGCATTCGTGAAGCACCCTTTGACAATCCGCAGCTCTTCAATGTTTTTGGGATGGGCTTTGGACGCATCGTGTAAAACGAAGCGGAGGCGAGTGATGCAGTGCGTGACAGCCGCGATATTCTCACGTCCGCCAACCAGTTCGATCAGGCGGTCAATATCCTGTTGTTTCACTTTACTCATAGTCATGTCCTTTTTATCTTTTAGCGCAGACGTCAGGGACGCGAAGCAAGTACAGCTAGAGAAAAGCATAGTCTGTTAACGATGATTTTGCCGCGAAAGGAAAACGCATTGGGCTGTTTTTAAAAGAGAATGTTTAGGCATGCGGTGTGCCGCACAAATCTGAGAGATGCAGCTAGACAAAAAAGGAAGGAGGAGGCGTGGCGCGGTGCAAGGGAGAGAAAAACAAAAGCCGCCTATAAAAGAGGCGGCTTTAGAGATTGTTTATATCACAATCAGAACGGGCTGATGATTGACCCAATACGTTCGCAGTAACTGACATAAACATCTCCCATTCTTTTAAAGAATTTGCTGATTTTACGAAACATTTTCATTATCAGGCTCCTCTAACGGGTTAGTTAAGTGTGATGTTAATCACGTTTTTAATGGTAGCGGAGCTGAAATCAGATTTCAACATTTTTGTGATATCAGTCACAAAAATATAACGAGTTGGCACATGCGGTACGTTGTGGAGTGAAAGAACCTGATGCGCGACCGGCTAGCCAGCGAATCAGGTGATGGCATGTCATGGGACGTGATATCAGGCGGGATAGCGATAAATATTGTGATCGAACCACTGTTCACCAATCCGCTCGGCATCTTTCTCGATGTGATGAAAGTGGAAACCAAGCCGTTGCGCGACAGCGTTACTGCGCGTGTTGGCGGTTGAGGCTTTGATGATGCTACGTTCGACGAGGTGTGCAGCGGTATAGGCGGCTATCAATGTGCTGACGGCCTGAGAAACGATGCCTTTCCCTTCAAAGGCTTCGGCGATCCAGTAGCCGATGACGCCTTCTTTATCCTGAATCGTATTGAAGGAGACGATGCCAGCCAGCGCATTGTCCCAGCGGATGACATACACGGCGGACGTTTTGTCGAAGAACGCCTTTCTGTTGCCGCGAATCGTTTCACGCGTGTCATCGACGCGCTTGACGGAATCCGGCCAGGGTAACGTCCGCCGCAGACGGGCTTTTTCCTGCTGGATCAAGGCGAAGAGCGCATCGGCATCGCGCTCTTCCTGTATCGTCAGACGCAAGTGTGGTGGATGCCGTAGTTCATACAGATCATCGATCACGGACATATCAGCAAATGGTTTTTCCATAAAATCCCTCCCGTTACCCCTGCAAGGTACCGTCAACGATCGTGACGCTGTGTCCGCCGACCCAGGGTTCATCGTTCAGGTAAGTGACGGTAATGCGGCCATCGCAGTTCAGCATCGTGCCCTGTCGTGCCAGGTAGCTGAGTGGCGCGGTGACGTTATTGGTGGAGTGCTGTTGGCGAAGCAGCGCAGCCAGACAGGCGTTAGCACTGCCAGTCACCGGATCTTCTTTGAGATGACCACGCTCAATATAGAATGCGCGAACTTCATAATCGGCTGGCGTCGCGTTATCGTGCGGGCCGTAGATGGCAATGCCGTCAGTCTGGCTGAGGGTTTGCGCGGCTGAGAGCGCGTCTGCATCAGGTGTGATGTTCAGGCAGGTGTCGGCGCTGTCGACACGAATCACCAGCCAGCGAATACCCATGTGTACTGCGGTGGGTGGGTAGCGGTTATCGATAGCAGCATTATCAGAACCCGTAATGCCAAGCGTTTTTTCCAGCAGTGGCATGTGCTCGTCACCGAACGGAACCATAGTGGCCTGCGGTGCGTGAAAAGCCAGGCTTCCATCATCATGGATATTAATCGGGACTAAGCCAACGCCGCACTGCTGCACCAACTGGCCTGGGGATTTCGGGCGCAAGCCTTCTTCCAGCAGGGCATGTGCAGTGCCTAGCGTAGGGTGTCCGGCAAAGGGCATTTCCGACTCTGGCGTAAAAATGCGTACGTGGTAATCCGCCAGAGGGTCGGTGGCGGGCAGGACAAACGTGGTTTCTGATAGGTTTGTCCAACGCGCGATATCCTGCATTTGCGCATCGGTTAGCCCATTGGCTTCCAGAATGACGGCAAGCGGATTGCCCTTGAAAGGCTGTTGGGTAAAAACGTCGACCTGTTTGAAACGACGTACTATAGGCATCGCATTTCTCTCCTGTATGCGCTATCGCTTAAATATCACTCAAAACTAACCGCGATCCTATCGCGCGCTTGTGGCATAATGCGCGCCAAATCACATTCCGACTCGAGTATAAGTGCTGTGTTAAGTACCAACAATATCACCATGCAGTTCGGCAGCAAGCCGTTGTTTGAAAACATTTCCGTTAAATTTGGCGGCGGTAACCGTTACGGTTTGATTGGCGCAAATGGCTGCGGTAAATCCACATTCATGAAGATTCTCGGTGGCGACCTGGTGCCGAGCGCTGGTAACGTCTTCCTCGATCCTAATGAGCGTCTGGGTAAATTGCGTCAGGATCAGTTCGCTTTTGAAAAATACAGCGTGCTGGATACCGTCATCATGGGCCACGGGGAGCTGTGGGCGGTAAAAGAAGAGCGCGACCGTATCTACGCATTGGCTGAAATGAGCGAAGAGGACGGTTATAAAGTTGCCGATCTGGAAGTGCAATACGGTGAGATGGATGGTTACAGCGCAGAATCTCGTGCCGGCGAACTGTTACTGGGCGTAGGGATTCCGGTTGAGCAGCACTATGGTTTGATGAGTGAGATTGCGCCGGGCTGGAAACTGCGTGTCCTGTTGGCGCAGGCGCTGTTTGCCGATCCAGATATCCTGTTGCTCGACGAACCCACCAACAACCTGGATATCGATACTATCCGCTGGCTGGAGCAGGTGCTGAACGAGCGTAACAGCACCATGATCATCATTTCGCATGACCGTCACTTCCTGAATATGGTGTGTACGCACATGGCGGATCTGGACTACGGCGAACTGCGTATTTATCCCGGTAACTACGATGAATACATGACGGCCGCGACGCAGGCTCGTGAGCGTCTACTGGCCGATAACGCCAAGAAGAAAGCGCAAATTTCCGAACTGCAATCGTTCGTTAGCCGTTTTAGCGCCAACGCCTCTAAATCCAAACAGGCGACATCACGCGCACGCCAGATCGATAAAATCCAGTTGGATGAAGTAAAAGCGTCCAGCCGTCAAAACCCGTTTATCCGTTTCGATCAGGATAAGAAACTGTTCCGTAATGCGCTGGAAGTGGAAGCGTTGAGCAAAGGTTTTGACAATGGTCCGCTCTTCAACAAGCTGAACCTGATGGTCGAAGTTGGTGAGAAAGTCGCTATTCTGGGTACCAACGGTATCGGTAAAACGACGCTGTTAAAAACGCTGGTCGGCGATCTTCAGCCAGACAGCGGTACGGTGAAGTGGTCTGAAAATGCAAAAATCGGCTACTACGCGCAGGATCACGAATACGAGTTCGACGAGACGCTGACCGTTTTTGACTGGATGAGCCAGTGGAAACAGGAAAAAGACGACGAACAAGCCGTACGTAGCGTGCTGGGTCGTTTGCTGTTCAGTCAGGATGACATTAAGAAGAAAGTGAAGGTGTTATCCGGTGGTGAAAAAGGCCGCATGCTGTTCGGTAAACTGATGATGCAGCGTCCTAACATTCTGGTCATGGATGAACCGACTAACCACTTGGATATGGAATCTATTGAATCGCTGAACATGGCGCTGGATATGTATGAAGGGACGCTGCTGTTCGTTTCTCATGATCGTGAGTTCGTTAGCTCGCTGGCGACCCGTGTTCTGGAAATTACGCCGAATAAAGTGATCGATTTCACCGGTAACTATGAAGATTACCTGCGCAGCCAGGGTATTCAGTAAGTCCTATACCGACCTTCAGGCCTAAATCATGGCCTGAAGGTCGGCTATTTTCCTTTCTTTCGTTCTCTCTGTGCGCGGTTTATTTCTTTTCGCTGATGCTATCGGACGGAAACATTCCCCGATCCTGCCTGTATTTATTACTCAAATTAACGAACTTTAATAAACGCTGTTTTTTTTTCGTACTTGTTAAAAAAACAAAGAGGGATAGACCGTAATCCTATGAAATAAAATAGCGATACGGTTTTTCGGCATGATTTTCAGTTTGCACAAAAGAAAACAGTTTGTTAATCCCTGTCGTTATTTTGCTGTATTCAAATTCAGCCCCTTCGTTTACGTGTTCTCCTCGTTGCCAAATAAAAATAATTATCATTTAATTTATTTTATTGAATATTTGGGGGCCGTTAATGAACATCGATTTGACGCCGTATTATGCCGAGTCCGGTGAGCAGCCTTTTAGCGCCCGACGTATGGCCATGCCTTGGCGCAACCATGTGCCGCTTTCACCAGAACAGATTCCGGCCGGTTGGCAGACGCTGAAGCAGCAGATCGTGCCTGCGCGTAAGCGTCTGCTCTACCTGCACATTCCTTTCTGTGCCACGCACTGCACGTTCTGCGGTTTTTATCAAAACAAGCTGCGTGATGACAGCACGGCGACCTATACCCGCTATTTGTTGCAGGAACTGGCGATGGAAGCGGACAGCCCGCTGCATCAGTCTGCGCCGATTCATGCGGTGTACTTTGGCGGTGGTACTCCAACGGCGCTGGCGGCCGATGAACTGTCACAAATTATTCGTGCGATCCGCACCTCTCTGCCGTTAGCCCCAGACTGTGAAATCACGGTGGAAGGGCGGGCGATGGATTTTGACGATGAGCGAATCGATGCCTGTCTGGATGCGGGTGCGAACCGCTTCTCCATTGGGATTCAGACGTTCGATACCCGCATTCGTCAGCGTATGGCGCGTACGTCGGATAAGCAGCAGTCAATTCGCTTCCTTGAGCGCCTGTGCGAGCGAGACAGGGCTGCCGTAGTGTGCGATCTGATGTTCGGCCTGCCGGAACAAACGCCGGAAATCTGGCGCGAAGATCTGGCGATCGTCAGTGATTTACCGCTAGACGGCGTCGATCTGTATGCGCTGAACCTGTTACCGACCACGCCGCTGGCGAAAGCGGCCGAAAACCAGCGCGTCGCGCTGCCTGATGTGGTGGCCCGTCGTGATTTTTACCGGACTGGCGCGGCATTTCTGGCCGATGCTGGTTGGCACCAGCTTAGCAACAGCCATTGGGCGCGCACCACGCGTGAACGCAACTTGTACAACCTGCTGATTAAACAGGGCGCGGACTGTCTGGCAATGGGAAGCGGTGCGGGCGGCAATATAAATGGGCAAGCCTACATGATGGAACGCAGCCTGGAGCGCTACTACCAGCAGATCGATCAGGGGCAAAAACCGATCATGATGATGACGCCAGCTAGTCCTACCGGGCCGTGGCAGCATCAGCTTCAGGCGGGTATTGAGGTTGGTCGTATCAAGCTGCCCCAACTGACTCGACATGCCCGTGAACTTCAGCCGTTACTCAGCCAGTGGCACCAGGCCGGGTTGACCTGTGACGATTCCACCTGCCTGCGCCTGACCAACGACGGCCGCTTCTGGGCGAACAACCTGATGCAGGCATTACAACAAATTATCCCTCAGCTTAATGCCGAAGAGCATACGCACTAGCCGGAGACGCAACGATGACCATGACACTGCATGAATTACTGGCAACCAACCCCGATGGCACACTGGAAGAGATCGCCGGAAAGTACAATACCTCGCTGTTTGCCGTGGTTGAGGCTTTGCCTGCAACACAGCGTACAGTAGCGGTGGGCGATCGCTTCGATCAGGTGTGGGACACGATGGCGACCTGGGGGGAAGTGACGCTCATTAGCCACACGGCGGACGCGATTCTGGAATTCAAGAGCGAGCTGCCAACCGGTACACATCGCCACGGTTACTTTAATTTGCGCGGCAAAAATGGCCTGAGCGGGCATATTCGTGCGACGAGCTGTCAGCATATTGCGTTTATCGAGCGTAAGTTCATGGGGATGGACACGGCGTCCGTGGTGTTCTTTAATGCCAGCGGAGCAGCGATGTTTAAAATTTTCCTTGGACGAGACAGCCACCGCCAGCTGTTGAGCGCTCAGGTTGAGGCGTTCCGCGCGTTGGCGAGTGAATTACAACTGGAGCAGGTATGACGTGGTTACTTTTCGGCGCGGGCAATGGGGTTGGCGCCTGCTTATTACAGCGGGCTATTGAGTGCGAACAGGCGGTCGTACTCGTCCTGCGTAATCCTGAGCAGGCTAAACACTGGCGTGAGCAGGGAATGAGAGTGGTGGAAGGCGATGCCTGCGATCCGGAAACGGTAGCGGAAGCCTGTCGTGTGGCGGGCCCCGCGGCCATTGTGGTATCGACGATGGGCGGTGGCTCGGTAAATTATCAGGGTCACCGAACGGTGATCGATGGCGCCGAGCAGGCGGGTATCAAGCGTATGCTGCTGGTGACGTCACTGGGCTGCGGTGATAGCTGGCCGCTGTTGTCGCCCCGCGCTAGAGCCGCGTTTGGTTTTGCAGTACGTGAGAAGTCGCTGGCGGAAAGCTGGTTGCAGAGCAGCTCGTTGGATCACTGTATTGTGCGTCCCGGCGGCCTGCTGGATGTGGTCGCGACGCACAATGCGAAGCTGACGCAAGGCACTGCGACGCTGGGGCTGGTGTCACGCTGGGATGTGGCGCTGGCGGTTGATCAATTGCTGCAACAGCCCGTGTTTGGCAATCAGATCTATAATCTGATCGATCCCGATCTCACCCTGCCTGCCATTCCGTAATTGCCATCTTGTCATTAAGGTTGCCGGGATAATCTCTCCCGGCATCAGGCAAACTGTTATAGTCAATCTGTAGAAAACTGTATCTGTTATCTCTTATGTGGCTATGTTCTAATCGATACCAGCAGTGTTGTATTCCTTAAGCATGATGGTGACGACGATGGACGAAGTAAAACGCCTTCTGACCGAAGAGATCGAACGTATCAATCGGGAAGAAAAACGCGACAATAAAATACGTTTTAGTCGCAAATTCATGCAGTCTCACCCCTATCTGTTTGCCGCGATGCTGGTGAGCTACGTGCCGGTCGCGATCATCCTTTTTTATGCCTCTTATTTTGGCTTACCGTATCTGATCGGTTTTACCGTCTTTCTGCTGGTGATGACACTGGCACTGTCGATGGACATTAACCCGACCTATCGTTTTGAAGACATCGATACGCTGGATTTACGCGTGTGCTATAACGGCGAGTGGTTTACGATCCGCCACGTATCGCAGGACACGCTGGATCAGTTGCTACGCAATGAGCAAGTGCCGCCCGCGGTGAAAGCAGGGATAGAAAAAATTCAGCGTACGAAAGGCGATGTAGATTTCTATGACGTTTTCTCGCTAGCCTACCGCAAGCAACCTTCTGCCTAATCTTTTCTGTTTTTGATTGCACTCTCTGCGTTTTTTTGTTGGATGATGTTTTGAATCTGCGAAGCAGTGCGAAATTTCACCCAACGTATTACTCTGGAAGAACGATTTGTGATTAAATTCAATGCATAGGATTCCCTCTTTCAAGGCTGATTACATTGAGTTTTCGTTTTGCTTTTTGGAACTGTGCGATATCGCCTCCTGGTGTAAAAGATTGGCAAAATCGGGGTAATGTCGCCGATGCTATTGGGATCATCAGACATCTTTTTATTCATGAACACATTGATCTATTAGCGGTGTGTGAAGTGAATCAAACCTCTTTCCAATTACTTGTTGAAGGGCTTCTGGACATCGATATTGCATCCGAATTTATGGATGACACTACGCCAACTGGAGGCCAATTTGATATCGGCTATTTTTATCGTTCAACTCGCATAGCGGTCACCCAAGGGAAGACGCATACCGGCCGAATTGGCAGCTCGTCACTAAAAATTGCACAGCAATTAAAAATAGCGTTTAAAACGGAAACGCCCAACGAAATAAACATGCTGGTTTCACACTGGCCGAGTCAGTTACGAACCATTGCCGAAGATTTTAGAAATAAATGCTCTATCGGGTTAAGAGGGTTTGTTGAGTCCCTTCTTGCGGATAAAAAGCAGGTGATTTTAATGGGCGATTACAACGCTGAACCCTATGCTCCAAGCCTGTTTAAAAACCTGTCGGCCACCAACGATCGTGCACTGGTACTCTCTCAGCCTGATTATTGGCTCTATAACCCCTACTGGAAAACGCTCTCAGCCCGAGTGCCATTCTCAATTGAAGAACAGCAACATGATTTTGGAACCTGTTATAGTAAAGCGGGGAATCGTAATGGCTGGTCAGCTTTCGATCAGATCATCTTCTCGGGTGATTTCCTTAGTTCGGGGCCGTGGTATCTGGATGAGGCGGCGACAGGTGTCGTACTAACGGATGTATTGCGTGCTGCTATTCTGGATAGTCAGCATTATTTCGATCATATGCCTGTTATCGGTTGTGTCAGAAAAAAAGGGGCAGCGAATGTTTGAATTTAAAGAGTTTATTAAGGCAGGGCGTGAATCTGCCTCTGTCGTCGAGAAAAATCATAAGGATATTGGAGATGTCTTCCGTTCATTAAATAAAGCGTTAGCAAGTGAAGTTGATGGACATTTAGCAATAAGTCGAATATCCCGAGAGGATATATTTGATGAATGGGAACTAATAAAAGAATATGACGGCAGCCGTGAGTTAAACCTTCCCCCAAAGGGAAGGTTAGGTATCATCTACGACGGTGCTATTTCAGATATTGCGACGTGGGCACAACATACCGATGGTTACCCTTTTACAATTGAATACCAGGGAGAAAGGGTCGATTGTTGGGATCAGGAGTCATTAGCTAATGCGTTGGGGAAGATCGTCTCTTCTGCGCAGTTCTGGCTGAAGGTCAAAGAGTTGTCCTCCCGCGTTCAGACAGATCCACCTTTTTGACAAATTGTAGCTCCTCAAGTGCGTTCATAAGAAGCTGTGCGTGCCGCATTCTTGTGGTTTTTCAGACCGATGGTTTTTCAGGCTGATAGTTTTTCAAATACGGGCAGAACAGGACGATGAGCGAAAAGGTATTGCTGGTGATTCAGTTGGGCCAACCGCCGGAAGGCATTGCATCTCAGGTTGGGCAACAAGGGAAGTGGTTTGCTGATGCGGTGCAGGGTAACACGCAGCCGGTGCAGGTAGTTCGTCCCGATCTTGGGGAACGGTTGCCGCCGTTTGATACGCTGGCGGCGGTGGTGATCTCCGGCTCGTGGTCAATGGTCACAGATCGACTGGACTGGAGTGAATATACCGCTGGCTGGCTGCGTGAAGCGTATTACGCGGATATCCCGCTGCTGGGCGTGTGCTATGGGCACCAACTGCTTGCCGATGCGCTGGGCGGCAAAGTGGGGGATAACCCGAACGGCAAGGAAGTTGGCGTTCAGATTGTGACAACGAATGAAGCCGCAGCGCAAGACCCATTACTGCGTGATTATCCGCCGCAGTTTGGCGCTTATCTGACTCATCAGCAGTCCGTGCTGGAACCGCCCGAAGGTGCACAGGTGCTGGCGAGGTCAGAGATGGATGGCTGCCAGATTATCCGCTACAGCGATAAAGCGTTGACCGTACAATTCCACCCGGAATTCAGCGCGGATATCATGCTGACGTGCCTGCGGCATAATGAAGCGGCGCTGCGACAGGACGGCAGGGATGTCGAGCGGATGATGGACATCCCGCAAGAACCCGTCTGGGCGCGCAAGATCCTGCTGGATTTTGTACAACGCTATGCGGCGAAGTAGCCCTCGAACAACGCGTTATGCGCGATAAAATGTCCTTCTCGGTCGTCACTCATTGGTGCCGATCGAGCCAAGAATCATGACCGCTTCATCCACCGAAACCGTAGCGCTATGGCAAAGTTTGAACAGCTCGCTCACCAGATCCGTGAGCAGCTTCAGGAAGGGATTTGGCAGCCGGGCGACAAACTGCCCTCGCTGCGGGAGAAATCACTGCATTCGGGTATGAGCCTGATGACTGTGCTGCATGCATACCAACTGCTGGAAAGTCAGGGGTTGATTGTGTCGCGTCCACAGTCGGGCTATTACGCGGCACCACAGCTGTCCGCACTACCCGCAGACAGCCTGCATTCGCCCGTGGGGCAGGAGCGCGTGCAGCTTACCGAGGACGTGGACGTCAACGCGTTCATTTTTGATGTGCTTCAGGCCAGCAAAGATCCGGCGGTGATGCCATTCGGATCGGCGTTTCCCGATCCGCAGCTCTTTCCACAGCGCCAGTTAACGCGCTCGCTGGCCTCGGTAGCGCGTCATATGCAGCCACACAGCGCGCTGGATAATTTACCGCCGGGTAATGAGAGCTTAAGGAAGAATATTGCCCAGCGCTATGCGTTGCAGGGGATTGCTGTCTCGCCCGACGAGATTGTGATTACGGCGGGGGCGATGGAGTCCCTTAATCTCAGTCTTCAGGTGCTGACGGAGCCGGGCGATTATGTGGTGATCGAATCTCCGGCATTTTATGGCGCGCTACAGGCGATTGAACGCCTTAAGCTCAAGGCGATTGCGATTGCGACCGATCCGCAGCAGGGCATCGATCTTGAGGCATTGCAGCAGGCGCTGAACGACTATCCGATCAAAGCCTGCTGGCTGATGACCAATTTCCATAACCCGCTTGGTTGCACGTTGTCCTGGGAGAAGAAGCAGCGGCTGGTGGCGATGCTGGAAACACACGGTGTCGGGCTGGTAGAAGATGATGTCTACAGCGAGCTTTACACGGGCCTGCAACGTCCGCTGCCCGCGAAGGCGCTGGATAAAAAAGGCACGGTCTTACACTGCTCCTCGTTTTCTAAAAATCTGGTGGCAGGGTTCCGCATCGGCTGGGTGGCGGCAGGGAGCTATGCGGGAAATATTCAGCGTTTACAGCTGATGAGCACACTATCAACCAGTGCGCCTATGCAACTGGCGATTGCGGATTATCTAGCGACCAGCAGTTATGACAGCCATCTGCGCCGCTTGCGACGGGCGCTGGAGCAGCGCAAACACGCGGCGTTACAGTCACTACGTCGGCATTTTCCGGGTGACGTCCGTATTAATCATTCCCAGGGCGGCTATTTTCTCTGGCTGGAACTGCCTGAAGGTGTCAGCAGCACGGCGCTATACCGTCGTGCGCTGGAGCAGGGCGTCAGCATTGCGCCGGGGAAAATGTTCACGACCGGCGACAAATACGATCGCTATTTCCGCTTTAACGCGTCCTACGAATGGGATGATCGCTGTGAACAAAGCGTGATTGTCTTAGCATCGCTGATTCGGGGGCAGATAGGCGAGCGTCTGGCGCAATCACCCCTTTAGAGGTGTGGAGATGTGTGCCGCTTTTCTGTTACTGTGCCGTCATAGCGGAAGGTGGCGGCATCGATGGTGGAAAACAGCCATAACCTTGCCGGAAATCAGGAAGTCATCAGGCACGATGCGTATAATCTCGACTAAAGCTGAGCGATACCCGAATGCTGATCATTGAAGCCCGTTTTTAGGGGAAACGCAGGGGACGGTTCCCGCAGGGAGGCCTCACCCCTGTGGTCGCACCGTGTATCTCGATCTTGAAGCGATTGGCGTTAGCTATTATACCCGGACCGCGCTGGCGGCTTTCCTGCACCCCGAAATCTATCGGATAGACAACGTAAACAAGACAACGTAAACAACAGGAAAAACCACCCTGATGAGTATTCGCATTGTTCCTCAGGAACAGCTAGAACAGAATGAGAAATCGACGCCGGAAGGGAATATTCCTCCGCTGCTGTTTGCCAATCTAAAAAGCTTGTACAGCAGCCGTGCAGAGCGTCTGCGTCAACTCGCTGAAGATCACCCGCTGGGGGATTACCTCACCTTCGCCGCGGGCGTGGTGGAAGCCCAGCAGAAGGTGTTGCACGATCATCCGTTGCGGCTTGACCTGAGTGATGTGCTGCAACAGTCTGGCGAACGTCCGCCGCTCGATATCGCGGTGTTCCCGCGTGATGCACACTGGCACACGCTGCTGCGCGCGCTGATTGAAGAATTGAAACCGGATGCTAGCGGACAGGTATTATCCACGCTGGAAAATCTGGAAAAAGCCTCAGAGCAGGAACTGGAAGAGCAGGCTACTGCGCTGCTGCAACACGAATTTCGCGCCGAGAACAATGATAAAGCTCCGTTCATCTGGGCGGCGCTGTCGCTGTTCTGGGCACAGATGGCAAGCCTGCTGCCCGGTAAAGCGCGCGCGGTGCCCGGCGAACATCGCCAGTTCTGCCCTGTGTGTGGCAGTATTCCGGTATCCGGCGTGGTGCAGTTAGGCACCTCCAGCGGGCTGCGTTATCTGCACTGTAATCTGTGCGAGAGTGAATGGCACATGGTGCGGGTGAAATGCAGCAACTGTGAAGAGTCTAGCGATCTCAATTACTGGTCGCTGGATAGTGAAAACTCCGCCATCAAAGCGGAAAGCTGCGGCCACTGCGGCACGTATCTGAAATTGCTATATCAGGAAAAAGATCACCGCGTAGAAGCCGTTGCCGACGATCTGGCTTCGCTGGTGCTGGATGTGAAAATGGAGGAAGAAGGCTTTTCTCGCAGCAGCATCAACCCCTTCCTGTTTCCGGAAAGCTCGATCGAATAGCCAGCCTAATCGGTGAAGCGCGTTTGGGCTTCACCATCTTTCTTTCAAAAAACCTTTCTTTTCATAAAAGAGTCAAGAAAATCGGCGCTTACCATACGCCGCTGAAATGCAGCAGCAAGACCAGTGCGGTGAGCACAATGGACGACGACGTGAGCACGATCAGTCCTTGGCTGGCGAGTGACAGTACCGATTGGCAACGGGCGTTAAAGCGATAACGTAGTATCGCCAGCACCGACATCAGCGCGGCAACGCACAAGAGCAGAATGGCGCAGGCGAACACCACACGGCTGTCGTCCACCATGCTCAGACGAAAACACAACAGGCTGTTGATCAGCATCACAAACAGCGTGCGTGACCAGGCCATGCCGGTTCGCTGCGGTTGTAATCCCGGATCGCGTGTGGTTTCCATGCGCTACCCGAGCAGAATCATAGCGGCAAGCGCAATGGCAATGAGGGTGATAAACAGCGTCACGATCAGCAGCATCGGCGTATACGGCATATCGCTTTCCTGACGCATGGCTTTCTCATTGCTGACCCAGCGACGATAGGCCAGAGCGCCGAGCAGCGCGGCGCAGACGACCAGAAGTAGAGCCAGCCCCTGACGTATCAGCGGGTCGATATGGACGGTGAATTGATCGATACCCACAGCACCAGCAAGAAACGCCAGCGCGGTACGGATCCACGCCAGAAAGGTGCGCTCATTCGCTAATGAAAAACGGTAGTCCGGGGTTGTCCCCTCACGCCACCACGGGGTCTTGTTCTGTCTGGGTGTGGTCATATCGTCGTCTGATTTCAGGTTAAAAGAGGGCATCCGATTGGGCACCGCGTCTGCATTCTAGTACCCCCGGCGGATTTCGTCTGCCCGATTGTATCAGTGACTCGTGTATCTGCGGCTATTGTATCTATGGCTATTGTATCGGCGACGAGTGTATCGGCAATCATGGTCTCAACTGAGAATGATGAAGCGCCCGATGCGGCGCTTCGTTTTATCAGGAAGCGTCTTTGCCTGCTTCATGGTTCTCCACCGCTAATGCGGTGACCAGTGCGAACGCGCAGGCCAGTAGCGTGCCGAGTATCCAGGCGAAATACCACATTCTCTTTCTCCTCAAGTTGTTAGTAAACGGAATGCTTATTGGCTTCGATGTAGCGGGCATCAATGCGGCCAAACATTTTGTAATAACACCAACTGGTATAAAGCAGGATGGTGGGAACAAAAATACAGGCCAGAATGGTCATCACCTGAAGCGTAAGCTGGCTGGAGGTGGCATCCCAGATAGTCAGGCTGACGTTAGGCGCGAAGCTGGAAGGCATAATGAACGGGAACAGCGTAATCCCTGCCGTCAGAATCACGCAGACAATCGTTAATGACGAGGTTAGAAAACCCCAGCCGCAGCGGTTCAGGCGTGAGAAGAGCACGGTGAACCACGGTAAAATCACGCCCAGTGCGGGGATCGCCCACAGCGTGGGATGCGCCGTAAAGTTGGCTAACCAGGCGCCAGCTTGCTGCACCACTTCTTTATGCAGCGGATTAGACGGTGCGGCTTTATCCATAGTAGAGGTAATCATGTAGCCGTCGATGCCCGTCTGTACCCAGAAGCCTGCCAGTAAGAAGGTGAGGCTCATCAGCACGCTGGCGATCAGGACCGTTTTTTGCGCGCGGCGCTGAAGGACGTCTGTGGTGCGCATTTGCAGGTAAATGGCGCCGTGTGCGACGATCATGGCGATACTCACAACGCCCGCCAGCAGCCCGAACGGGTTTAACAGGCCAAACAATCCACCGTGGTAGGTGAGACGCAAATACATATCGACGCTCAGCGGCACGCCCTGCAACAGGTTCCCGAAGGCGACGCCGAACACCAGCGTGGGGACGATGCTACCGATGAAAATGCCCCAGTCCCACATATTGCGCCAGCGGTGGTTTTCCAGTTTGGAACGGTAATCAAAGCCCACTGGGCGGAAAAACAGGGCAGCCAGCACCAGAATCATCGCGAAATAGAAACCGGAAAAGGCGGCGGCATAGACCATTGGCCAGGCGGCGAACAGCGCGCCCGCGCCGGTGATGAGCCAGACCTGATTGCCGTCCCAGTGCGGGGCAATGACGTTAATCATCACCCGCCGCTCGGTATCGTTTTTGCCCAGCAGACGCAGCAGAATGCCTACGCCCATGTCAAAGCCGTCGGTGATGGCGAAGCCAATGAACAACAGGCCAATCAATCCCCACCAAATCAGGCGTAGTGTTTCATAATCCAGCATTATTAAGGCTCCCGTTACGGTTTTGCAGGTGTGGTGAGTGAGGGGGTCGCTGGTTGCTCAAAGTGGTAACGACCTGTTTTCAGGCTGCTTGGCCCCAGTCGGGCAAATTTGAACATCAGATACATTTCCGCAATAAGAAACAGCGTATACAGCCCGCAAATCAGCCCCATCGACAGCAGGATGTCATGTGCCTCCAGAGACGAATTGGCAATGGCGGTAGGCAGAACCTCGCCAACTGCCCACGGCTGGCGGCCGTACTCGGCGACGAACCAGCCGGACTCAATCGCGATCCAGGGCAAGGGAATCCCGTACAGCGCGGCGCGGTGCAGCCATTTACGCTGTCGCATGCGGCCGCGTATGACGCTCCAGAACGACAGCGCAAAAATGCCGAGCATCAGCACGCCGCAGCCCACCATCAAACGGAAAGCGACATACAGCGGTGCGACGCGAGGGATTGAGTCTTTGGTTGCCTGCTGAATCTGGTTTTCGCTGGCATTGGCGACATCATCGGTATAGCGCTTAAGCAGCAGACCGTAGCCAAGATCGTGTTTGGCGGCTTCAAAGCGTGTGCGAACGGCCGGATCGGTGTTACCCGAACGCAGTTCCTCCAGCAGACCATACGCCGTCATGCCGTTACGAATGCGAAGTTCATGTTGTGCCATCAGGTCTTTAATGCCGACGACGGGTTTGTCGAGTGAACGTGTGGCGATAAGCCCCAGCAGGTAAGGGACGTTGATGGCGTAGTCATTCTGCATCGTTTCCTGATTGGGGAGGGCGAACAGGGTGAAAGACGCCGGAGCGGGCTGTGTTTCCCATTCGGCTTCAATCGCGGCCAGCTTGGTTTTCTGCACATCGCCCATCACATAGCCGGATTCATCACCCAGCACGATGACGGACAACACCGAAGCCAGACCGAAACTCGCTGCAATGGCGAACGATCGCTTGGCAAAGGCGATATCGCGGCCTCTCAGCAGATAGTAAGAGCTGATCCCGAGGACGAACATGGCGCCTGAGGTATAGCCTGCTGCCACGGTGTGCACGAATTTCACCTGTGCCACCGGGTTCAGCACCAGTTCGGCGAAGCTCAGCATTTCCATGCGCATGGTTTCATAATTGAATTCAGCGGCAATCGGGTTTTGCATCCAGCCATTGGCGACCAGAATCCACAGCGCGGAGAAATTGGAACCCAGCGCGACGAACCAGGTCACCAGCATATGCTGGACTTTGGTCAGACGATCCCAGCCGAAAAAGAACAGGCCGATGAGCGTGGATTCGAGGAAGAACGCCATCAACCCTTCCATCGCCAGCGGTGCGCCAAAAATATCGCCCACGTAGTGAGAATAGTAAGACCAGTTGGTGCCGAACTGGAATTCCAGCGTCAGGCCAGTTGCTACGCCCAGCGCAAAGTTGATGGCGAACAGCTTGCCCCAGAATTTGGTCATATCCTTGTAGATTGGCTTGCCAGTCAACACATACGTGGTGTTCATAATGGCCAGCAGGAAAGATAACCCCAGCGTCAGCGGGACGAAAAGAAAGTGATACATGGCGGTCAGGGCAAATTGCAGCCGCGACAGCTCGACGACATCAAACATGTTAGGCTCCTAGCGTCAGGCAGGAAAATGCTGTTATTCCGATACGTGTCGGAATAAATAGTGATGAACAAATGCGAATACATTACCGTCGACGATATTTACATGCGTCGAAAATTAACTTCATTGAGTGAAGTGAGATAAGAATAAATCGTGAGTGAAACGTGCAGGGATTATAACGTGAAAAAACTAAAGGATAAATAGTACAGTTTGTTGGTTTTGTTTTTTATCTTTAATGTTGTGATTTTGTTTTTATATTTCAAGTTTAACTTATTTTTTTTGGTTGATAATGCCATTTAAATTAAATAATTGATATTTTGTTCTTAATTTATTTCGTTATTAAAAATTGAATTTAATTAAAATAGAACAGGTTGGAGATGCATAAATATAACAGTTTTATTTTGTCTTTAATTTTATATTTGGCGGCAAGAATAATAAGGAATGATCAAGGCTTCCCGCTCAAAGAAACGGAGATGACGCGCGAGTGCCGTACGTTAAAATACGGCACACCTTATTTATATGGTTGACTGAGGCTATCGACTACGCGGAAGGCGCTTCTGGCCACACCACCGATGCGGCGGTGAGATCAAGGCGGTTCAATGCAACCAGATACCTTTTCCATTGCGTTAGCCGTTCTTGTTCTTCATCCGTGGCAATAGTTAAGTCCACGGCGTAGCTCAGTTCGGTAATGTGGGTTGTTGCCGTTGCACGCCGTGCCGCCAGTTCCTGCTGTAGGCTTTTGGTTGCGGCAAGCTGCTGCGCCTCCAGGTTTGTCATCCAGGCCGTTCCATCCCACTGATCGAACTCGGTGGCTGGAGGTAGAGCGGTCATATTTTCTGGTAGTTCGCCCAATTGCATCACCGTCTGCGCCTGACGGGTTTCCGTGCTGTAGACTGTCTGGCCGCGATAGTCCGGCACCTGCTCCCATACCTTACCGTCTGCACGACGACGCAAGGCTCGGCCAGCAGGCGGTAATTCCGGCTCATCGGCGTAGCTGTTGGCAGGCAAGCCGACGCCCTGCATCACATATTCATAGCTGGCGCTCAGGTATTCCCGCGTTGCCGGGTTAACGTGATAAACCGTAATCCAGCCTGCGTTGATTGCCAGACCGCGTTCGTTTAGTTCTGCGTTTTTGATTTGTGTTGAATAGTTGCTCATTATGCGGCTCTCACGATGTAGTTAAAGGCGATATTGCGTGGACGGGTTTCGCTTCCACCGAATGAATGCAGTGGATTACCTGCCCCATTTGTATCTGATACTGAGCCATCCGGATTTGCCTCACTGTGAACAATAAACGGTGCGCTCCCATCAGTGGCAGGGAAACCTGAAGCGTCTTTCGTCCCACCTGGCTCATGTGACATGGTGATTGAGTGTTTATGGCTGCGTATAGCGTCATTCTGAGATGAGATGAGCGCACGCCCAGCATCAACCCCGCGCCCGTCATCCCAACCGCGCACAAATTCGCCACGCAAATCGGGCAGAACACCAGACGGGTAACGCGAGGCTAAAACCGGATACAGAGTTTTATCAAATGACTGGCCGTTGCATTTCAGCCAACCAGCGGGCGCGACCGCGCCGGGGAATGGCAGCGGGATGCCTGCCAGCTCAGACGCCTGCATAGCGCCGATTGCTTGCGGGGTTAGGTTTCCTGAATGATAAAGGTGAACGGGCGGTAACCACCCCGTGGAATGGCGTTTACGTAGCGTGAAATAGTTATAGTCCTGTGATGTCATGTTCTCATCTGCGAGAACCCATCCCCACTCAGTGCCGTCGGCGTCCCCAGCCCGATGGCGTGCGGACAAAAAGCATGCCCATCCGTTATTTTCAAACTCAACAGAGCCGATTAGATTGTTTCTTGAGCGGTCACAGACATACAGCCAATCAGCAATAGTGGCGAATTTTGTCGTTATTGCATTTCCGACCGCCCCCGTTGTCATACCGCTGCCGCCGTGCTCTTTCCGCAGTGGGAATGTCAGATTTTTGTCATGCCATAGCCGGTATACTGATGCGATTGAACCCGCCGTATTTCCCGCAGTCACAATCACTCCGCCATATTCATCATTTTCGCTATCAATTCCCGCCGATATTAGTGACCATGTGTCACCCGCACGCATCATCATTCCCGCAGAGTAGCGAGGCATGTAAGGAGTTAACTGCTGGTTGCGTATGATTTGTGAGGGAGTGGATGAATTTTTTAACCAGTTGAACAGCGCCCCGGCATCATAATCCAGCACTGTCCCTGCGCCGCCAAACCCATACTGTCCCAGTTGCATGACAGGGATACCATTATGCAGCAACTCATTTGAAAGTATCCGTAGTGATGCCCCGCCGTTAATGCCGCTGCCACCATCTGCGATGATTCTGGCGTCAAAATCTACGCCGTTACCGCTCGAGTTAAAATCAACGAACGGCGTGTTTTTTTCCGATTTTGCGCCTATTTCGATTCCTGCATTTTTCGTATCAACAGTTACTGCTCCGGCAAACACGGGGTTGTTGAGTAAACCGATGTTTTGCCTAAATTGCGTTTTGTCTGGAATATCCGCGCCGTTCTGGTCTTTTGCCAGCTTCCCTGCCAGAGCATTTAACACCGTTGTACTGAAGTTAGGGTCATTACCTAGCGCGTTCGCCAGCTCTTGCAGCGTATCCAATGCGGCAGGGGAACCGTTAACCAATGCAGCGATAGCCGCTTTCACAAAGGCCGTGGTCGCTATCTGTGTATCGTTCGCCGCCGCTCCGGCAGTCGGTGCCGTCGGCGTTCCCGTGAATGTCGGGCTCGCTTTCTGCGCGTATTGGGGATGTGCATCAAGCGTTGATGCATGAGCATTCAGCTTAGTGGTCACCTCAGTTTTCACTTCTGCAATCGCATTCAAGATGGTTGTGCTGAAGTGTGGATCGTTACCCAACGCATTTGCCAACTCTTGCAGCGTATCCAGTGCTGCCGGAGAACCGTTGATCAGTGCGGCAATGGCCGTTTTCACAAATGCAGTGGTGGCAATTTGCGTGTTGTTTGCCGTCTGTGCTGTTGTTGGCGCGGTGGGCGTTCCAGTGAAAGCAGGGCTCGCTTTCGGGGCATACTGGGAATGCGGGTCGCTGGCCGCGAGATGTACCTGCAAACTCTCGCCAGTGGTTTCCTGCATTTTTTTCAGGTACGCCGTACGGCTGGCTAACTGCTCAGCCTGACGGTTGGAGATGCCTCCAGGGCCTGCGACAACGGGATCCGATGTCTCAAGCTGATAAATGCCATCAATCCAGCTTTCTTGTTCAGATAAATTCGCCATTTTCATGCGTTCCTATGAGTGATGATAGTGCCACGATGCGACATCGCCGTATTTCTGTCTGTTTCTACGCCGATGTCAGCATTGTGCCGATGGCTATAAAACAGTTTTAGTGACGAGGAAGAGCGTACCTTTTCCGGTGGTGTGGGTTTAGTAACGGAGTTTAAAAATGGAAATGAAAAGTGCACGAAAGCCGTAGCAACCGAGCAGACACTCTGTCCTTGCTTCCCAATCAATATGAGCCGAGATTGCTGGCGCGCTAATTGCATATTTCCGAGCAGGTTTTTTTCAGGAGAGAGTGCGATGGTGGCGGAGCCTTCAACGACAATTCGATTTTTACTTGCCTCGCGCCAGTGTGAGCTGAACAGCCTGCGCTACCTGCTGCAAAGTGGTGAACTGGTGGGGAAAATCAGCCAGCTCGTGCATCTACTGCAGCGCGAAAGGGGAACGGCCAACCTGTTTCTGTGCTCCGACGGCCGCTTTTTTGCCGACGAACTGGCGCTACGTGAAAAAGATGTACAGGCGGCGCAGGCGCACTTGATGACGCATCTGGCCGGGTTGGAAAAAACGACGGCAGAATTGCCGCAGGCGAGCCGTCTCTTCAGCCGTGTCGCCAGCGTGGTCTATGCGCTGAGCCTGCTGCCGGCGCTGCGCCAGCAGATCCGCCAGCGTTTGCTGCCCCAGCCGCAGGCGATGACATTTTTCAACGACATTGTCCGTAACCTGCTGGCGTTGGTTTTTGAGGTGTCGGATACGGCAGCCGATCCGGGTATTTCCCGCGCGTTGATTGCCATGTTCAGCTTTATGCAGGGGAAAGAACTGGCGGGGCAGGAGCGTGCGGTTGGCGCGGCGGCCTATGGTGCGGGCAGCGTAGATGAGGAAACTCGGCAAAAGCTGCTGGATTTGATTGAACGACAGGAGCGCTGTTTCGATACCTTTCTCAGTTTTAGCGATGAAGAAAACCAGCAGCGCTGGAATGCTATCGCGATAGACAGTGAATTTGAGCGCCTGCGCCGCATTGTGTGCACCCGTAGCCCGATAGAAAAGCTGTCGGAAGCTGACAGCCTGCACTGGTTTTCGATTGCCACGCGGCGCATCGATGAAATGAAACAGATGGAAGATGAGCTGGAGCAAACGCTGATGCAGCGCTGCCGTACTCGTATTGCGGCAGCGGAGAAGGCATGTAGCGATCAACGGGCGGATCTCGAAGAACTGATGGCGCAGCAGGAGAAGGACGATCCTGGCTATTCAATATTTATCGCCGGTCATGATGTGGAAGGGCAGAACGTCTCTCCCGGCTGGCTTAATAGCGATGGCGTCAGCCCACAGTTGGGACGATCGCTGTTGTCGCTGGTGCAGCAACAGTCGCGACGCTTACAGGCGCAGGATCATGAATTAGCCGCGCTGCGAGCGACCTTAAATGAAAGAAAACAGATCGACCGAGCGAAGGGATTGCTGATGCAGCACCGCGGATTAAGCGAAGAAGAGGCCTACAAAACCCTGCGCCGCATGGCGATGAGCCAGAATAAAAAGCTGATCGACATCGCCACCGCGATGCTCGCGGTAGCTGACGTATTCGGGGATACCCCTTAAGAGGTATATGCACATGAACTGTGCGTGTTCTGCCAGTTGGCGGTGCAAGGAGTGCCCTCGTGGGAGGTAAAATAACGGAATACCAACAGTATGAGGTGGTTTCGTGCGTAAAAATATCGTCATTCCTATGCTATGCCATAGCACACGCACGACACGGGGCGCTCAGTCGCCGCCGCCCCGTGACCCGAGGCTTTTTCGCGGGAAATTACGCCGCTGCGCGGTTCCTTCGGAAAATCAGTCACCTGACGGACCGTGGCTGACGCGTTCCCGACGCGGCAGCCACTTTCGCAGCGTCCCTGCTGCTCATCCTGGAGACTGATTTGTCCTCAGCGCAATTTACGCGGAAGAAAAGACAAACCACGCTGAATAGCACCTTATCCTGAGCCCTCCTGCTTTAAAATTTTTTATATTTATTAATCGGTTACTTTCACTTGACGTGAAAATTATGCATCGGTGGGGATGGCCGCCGAGTGAGCGGCATGGATGCCGCGAAAGTCAGTGCCGCGTCGGGAACGCGTCACTGGCGGCTCGACTAGCGGTCATAAACACCGATGGCACCGCGTAGCGGCATAATTTAGCCGGAAAGCCAGGGTTCGCAGGGCTGCGGCGCTTGAGCGCCCTGCGTCGGGCGCGTGTACGGTATTGCATATAATGGTGGCGGTATGGCGCACGAAACTGTCTCTGAGTCTGTATAGAAATGTGACTAAGAGACGGCTCCTGCGAAGTGGAACGCTCAAAACTGTGATAACTGGCACAAACCTTGCTTTAACTCATTAGCAACAACCAAACATTCATAATGCGTTTCGGGCCAATGGCGGTGCGGAAGGTGTTAATCGGACAACGGCGTCCATAAGCGTGCAGATTCTGCATGGGCTTGTGGACGCCGTTTTTGTTTTTACCGCCTGAAAAGGTGTTTTGCGCAAGGGTGCCGTTGATGAGTGATTCCAAAACCAAAAGCATGTCTGTCTCTCGCCGCCAGTTTCTGTTGGGGAGTGCTGCATTGGGAGGCAGCCTGATGCTGCCAGGGTTGATGAATAGCGCCTGGGCCGCAGGTTCCGACGCGCCGGAGAAAAAGGAAATCCGGGTCGGGTTTATCCCGTTGACGGACTGTGCCTCCGTGGTGATGGCGGCAGTGAAAGGTTTCGATAAGAAATACGGCATCACGATTGTTCCCAGCAAAGAAGCCAGCTGGGCGGCGGTACGCGACAAACTGGTGTCGGGTGAACTGGATGCCGCCCACATTCTGTACGGGCAGCTGTACGGTCTGCAAATGGGGCTGTCCGGGGCGCAGAGCAATATGGCGGCACTGATGACGCTCAACCAGAACGGACAAGGCATCACGCTGGCAAACCAGCTGCGTGCAGCCAACGTCACGGATCTCGCCGCGCTGCAAAAGTATGTTGCCGCTAGTCCTGCGGGCACTTACACCTTCGCGCAAACCTTCCCAACTGGCACGCACGCCATGTGGCTCTATTACTGGCTGGCCTCCGCCGGCATTCATCCGCTGAACGACGTGCGCACCGTGGTGGTGCCGCCACCGCAGATGGTGATGAACATGAAGATTGGCAACATGGTTGGCTATTGCGTCGGCGAGCCATGGAATCAGCGTGCCATCAGCGAAAACATCGGCTTTACCGCCGCCACCTCGCAAGACATTTGGCCGGATCATCCTGAAAAAGTGCTGGGTACCCGCGCCGACTGGGCGAACGCCAACCCGCATAGCGCCCGCGCGCTGACCGCCGCGATTCTCGATGCCTCGCGCTGGATTGACGCCTCGGACGACAACCGCCGTGAGACGGCAGGCGTCGTTGCCGGACGCGCGTACATCAATGCCAAAGAAGACACTATCGTCGGACGCATGCTGGGCCAGTACGAAAACGGACTGGGGAAAAGCTGGAAAGACGAACACGCGATGCGTTTCCACCACGACGGTTCCGTGAACTACCCGTACCTGTCCGACGGCATGTGGTTCCTCACCCAGCACAAACGTTGGGGCTTGCTCACCGAAGAGCCGGACTATCTGGCTGTCGCGAAGCAGGTTAACCGCATTGATATCTACAAGCAGGCGGCCGAGGCCGTGGGGAATGTGCCGTTGCCCGGTAGCGACATGCGCAGCAGCGTGCTTATCGACGGCCGCCGCTGGGATGGTAGCGATCCGGCGGGGTATGCCAACAGTTTCAGCGTGAAGAAATAAGTGAGGTTGATGATGAAAAACCAGGCTCGAGTCATTCCGATTACTGCGGATAACGCCCCGGAAACGGTGCACAGCGCTGAAGTTATGCCGCTGCCAACCAAACCGGTGACACCTGAAAAAGCACCAGCAGCACCGGCTTTCACCTACCGACCGCTGCTGCGTAAGTTGTTTCAGCAGCTTTTCCCTGCGGTACTGGGGTTGGGTCTGCTGGTTGCGGTCTGGCAGATTGCCGCGCTCAACAGCGAAAATTTCCCGACGCCGTGGACGACCTGGCTTGCGGCGCTCAGCCTCTTCGCCGATCCGTTTTACATCGCCGGGCCGAACGATCAAGGGATTGGCTGGAACGTTCTGGCCTCGCTGCAACGTGTCGGCATCGGTTTTGGGCTGGCGGCGCTGGTCGGCATTCCCACCGGTTTCCTGATTGGCCGTTTTACCTTTCTGGCTAGCATGCTTAACCCGATTATCTCGCTGCTGCGTCCGGTCAGTCCGCTGGCGTGGTTGCCTATCGGTCTGCTGCTGTTCCAGCGCGCGGAACCAGCATCCAGTTGGACCATTTTCATCTGTTCCATCTGGCCAATGATCCTCAACACCGCCGAAGGCGTACGCCGCATCCCGCAGGATTACCTGAACGTGGCGCGTGTACTGAAACTGTCCGAATTCACCATTATGCGCAAAATCCTGCTGCCTGCGGTGCTGCCTAACGTATTGACCGGTGTGCGCCTGTCGATTGGCGTCGCCTGGCTGGTGATTGTCGCCGCAGAGATGTTGACAGGCGGCGTCGGTATCGGCTTCTGGATTTGGAATGAGTGGAACAACCTGAATGTGGAAAACATCATCATCGCCATCGTGGTGATTGGCGTTATCGGTCTGCTGCTGGAGCAGGGACTGGTGTGGATTGCTAACCGTTTCAGCTATGACAACCGCTAAGGAGCCGACCATGCGTACAACACCCATTATTCAAGTGCAGCAGGTGAGCCAGCGTTTCAATACCGCCAGCGGTGAGTTTCTGGCGCTGGATCAGGTGAGTTTCGACATTCATACCGGTGAGACGATCAGCCTGATCGGCCATTCCGGCTGCGGCAAATCCACACTATTGAATCTGATCGCCGGTCTGACGCTGCCGAGCAGTGGTGGCCTGCTGTGTGACAACCGTGAAATCGACGGCCCTGGGCCGGATCGCGGCGTGGTTTTTCAGAACCACTCGCTGCTGCCGTGGCTGACCACCTACGAAAACGTCGCGCTGGCGGTACGCCAGGTATTTCGTGGGCAGATGAACAAGAACGAGATGCACGAATGGATTACCCACAATCTGGAACTGGTGCACATGGGGCATGCGCTGAACAAGCGGCCTAATGAGATCTCCGGCGGGATGAAGCAGCGTGTGGGGATTGCTCGTGCGCTGGCCATGAAGCCGAAAGTGCTACTGATGGATGAACCGTTCGGCGCGTTGGATGCGCTGACGCGTGCGCACCTTCAGGATGCGGTGATGGAAATTCAGCAGCGTCTGCAAACCACGATTGTGCTGATTACTCACGACGTAGACGAGGCGGTACTGCTGTCGGATCGCGTGCTGATGATGACGAATGGCCCGGCGGCGACGGTCGGCGAAATCATGACGGTCGAGTTGGAACGCCCGCGCTCACGTGTCGCCCTGGCTGACGATCCGCGTTACCACCACTATCGTCAGCAGGTGCTGCATTTCTTATATGAAAAGCAGCCAAAAGCAGCCTGACAGCGAGGCCGAAACGATGATGAAACCGCATCTGATTGTGATTGGTAACGGGATGGCGAGTGCGCGATTTGTCGATACGTTGCGGCAACTGGCTGCGACGCGCTACCGCATCACTGTGATTGGTGATGAACCGCGTGCCAGCTACAACCGCATCCTGCTGTCGCCGGTATTGGGCGGCGAAAAAGCGTTTACGGATACGCTGCTGATGCCTGCGGCTATCGATGATGATGCGGCGCTGCCAGTGAGTTATCTGTTGGGTGAGCGGGTAACCCATATCGATCGCCAGCAGCGTGAGGTGACAACGACGCAACGGCAGCTGCATTACGATCATGTGGTGCTGGCGACCGGATCTACGCCATTTATGCCACCGATGCCCGGTATCGATCTGCCGGGCGTATGCGGCTTCCGCACGCTGGATGATGTCCAATTGATGCTGACGACGATTCGCCAGTCTGTGCCTGCGGTGGTGATTGGCGGGGGCTTGCTTGGGATTGAAGCGGCAGCGGCGCTGAAACTGCGCGGTGCCGACGTCACGCTGCTACATCGCGTCCCGATTCTGATGGAGCGTCAGTTGGACGCGACGGCGAGCGACCTGCTGTGCGGCAGCCTGCGCGCACGCGGCATTGTCTGTGAAACAGATGTGCAGGTTGTGGCGCTACACGGTGATAAACGCGGGGTGACGGCGGTCGCGCTGGCAGATGGCCGTACGATCCCCGCCGGACTGGTGGTGGTGACGGCAGGCGTGATTCCCGCCAGCCAACTGGCTCGCGAGTGTGGCTTGCCTTGTAATCGTGGCGTGCTGGTGGATGGACAACTGCAAACCGCCGATCCGTATATCAGCGCGATTGGCGAATGTTGCGAACTCAATGGCGAAACCTTTGGGCTGGTTGCCCCGTGTTTCGCCCATGCCACGCTGGTGGCACAGCGCCTTGCTGGACATGCGCCGAAAGACTATCAGCCTGAACAGGCGGCGACGCGGCTGAAAGTCACGGGCATTGGCGTGGTTAGCGGCGGCGATATTAACGTGGCACCGGATGATGAGGTGTACACCCTTTTTGATCCGCAGACGCAGTACTACCGCCGTCTGCTACTGCGCGACGGTCGGCTGAGCGGTGTCCTGCTGTATGGCGACACTGACGACAGCCAGCGTTTGCTGGCCGCGATGGATAGCGCGACAGAAGGCGAGATGATTTCGCCTGCCTCGCTGCTTTTCGGCTTTTCTTCCCCTGATTCTGACTCACAGCCTGAAGCTGTAAGGATTCCTGTCATGAGCAAACCTATTTTAGTGGTCGTCGGCCACGGTATGGTCGGCCACTATTTTCTCGAACAACTGGTTGAGCGTGACCTGCATCAGCATTATCACATTGTCGTATTCGGCGAAGAACGCCATGAAGCCTATGACCGTGTTCACCTCTCCGAGTATTTTTCCGGCCGCAGTGCCGCCTCGCTGTCGCTGGTAAAAGACGGTTTTTTTGCCGAGAACGGCATTGAGCTACGCAGTGCCAAAGAGATCGTGGCTATCGATCGTGAACGTCAGTGCGTGTGTGATGCGCAGGGCAGAGAAACCGCCTACGACAAACTGGTGCTGGCAACGGGGTCTTATGCCTTTGTTCCGCCCATTCCTGGCAACACGCGCCCCGGCTGTCTGGTGTATCGCACGTTGGACGATCTGGATGCGATTGCGGCACAGGCGAAAAAGGCTAAATCCGGTGTGGTGATTGGTGGCGGCTTGCTGGGGCTGGAGGCCGCAAACGCTTTGCGTCAACTGGGGCTGGATACGCATGTGGTGGAATTTGCTCCACGTCTGATGGCGGTACAGTTGGATGACGGCGGTGCCAGCATGCTGCGCCGCAAGATTGAAGCGCTGGGCGTACAGATTCATCTCAGCAAAGAAACGCGTGAAATCACCGACGGCGAGCAGGCGCTACATCGTCTCTGCTTTGCCGACGGCAGCGTATTGGAAACCGATCTGGTGCTGTTTTCCGCCGGAATTCGCCCACGCGACAAACTGGCGGATAGCTGCGATTTAGAGAAAGGGCCACGCGGCGGCATTGTGATTGATGACCGCTGTCAGACCTCCGATGACGCGATTTTCGCCATCGGCGAGTGTGCGCTGTGGAAAGGGCAAATTTTCGGGCTGGTGGCGCCGGGCTACCAGATGGCACGCAGCGTGGCGGATACACTTGCGCAGCGCGATACACCATTTACCGGCGCGGACATGAGCACCAAGCTGAAGCTGCTGGGCGTGGAAGTGGCCTCGATTGGCGATGCGCACGGGCGCACGGCGGGCAGCCAAAGCTACCAGTGGACGGACGGCCCGAATGAGGTTTACAAGAAAATTGTCGTCTCTGCTGACGGCAAGCGTTTACTGGGGGCGGTACTGATTGGCGACAGCAGCGATTACAGCACGCTGCTGCAAATGATGCTCAACGATATGCCGCTGCCTGCACAACCGGAAGGATTGATTTTGCCAGCACGCTCTGGCGATGCACCGAAAGGACTGGGCGTGGCGGCGTTACCCGCCAGTGCACAAATCTGTTCCTGCCATAACGTCAGCAAAAGTGATATCTCGGCGGCGGTGGCGGGCGGCTGCGGTGAACTGGGCGCGTTGAAAACCTGTACCAAAGCGGGGACGGGCTGCGGCGGTTGTGTACCGCTGCTTAAACAGGTGATGGAGTATGAATTGACGCAGTTGGGCGTTGAAGTGAAAAAGGATATCTGTGAGCACTTTGCCTATTCGCGTCAGGAGCTGTATCACCTGATCCGCGTGCATGAAATCCGCTCGTTCGACAGCCTCCTTGCGCGTTACGGCCACGGTTTAGGCTGTGAAGTGTGTAAGCCGCTGGTGGGGTCGATGCTGGCGTCCTGCTGGAATGACTATCTGCTGCAACCGCAACATCTGCCGTTGCAGGATACCAACGATCGTTTCTTCGCCAACATCCAAAAAGATGGCACGTATTCTGTCGTGCCGCGCGTTCCGGCGGGAGAAATTACGCCGGAAGGTCTGATTGCCATCGGTCAGGTGGCACAGCGCTATAACCTGTACACCAAAATCACTGGCGGCCAGCGGGTGGATTTATTCGGTGCTCGCTTAGAGCAGCTTCCGGCGATCTGGCGTGAGCTGATTGATGCCGGATTTGAAACTGGCCATGCCTACGGCAAATCGCTGCGTACCGTGAAATCCTGCGTGGGATCGACCTGGTGTCGCTACGGCGTGCAGGATTCCACTGGGCTGGCGATTCAATTGGAGCACCGTTACAAGGGGCTGCGTTCACCACATAAGATCAAAATGGCGGTATCGGGCTGTACCCGCGAATGTGCGGAGGCGCAGAGCAAGGACATCGGCGTGATTGCCACCGATAAAGGCTGGAATCTTTACGTGTGCGGAAACGGTGGCATGAAACCGCGCCATGCGGATCTCTTTGCCAGCGATCTGGATACCGAAACCCTGCTGCGCACCATCGATCGGGTCTTGATGTTCTATATCCGCACCGGCGATCGTCTCCAGCGTACCAGCACCTGGATGGATAATCTGGAAGGCGGTATCGACTATCTGCGTCAGGTGATTCTCGAAGATAGCCTGAATATTGGCGAAGAGTTAGATAAAGAGATGCAGCGCGTGGTGGAGGCCTACCAGTGCGAATGGCAAACCACGCTGGAAAGCCCGGAACGTCTGGCGTTGTTCCGCGGTTTCCTGAACAGCGATAGCCCGGATGAAGCGGTGGTGATGGTGCCGGAGCGTGGACAAATTCGTCCGGCGCAGGATCATGAGAAAGCAGCATCGCCAGAACCGGTTGTCCTGAAACCCGCTGCGCATGAAGCGGAGTGGGTACAGGTGGCGACGTTGGGCGATATTCCGCGTCATGCTGGCATGGCGGCGCGCCTCGGGCAGCAGCAGATCGCGCTGTTCCACCTGCCGGGGAGCGAGCAGCAGGTGTACGCGCTGGAAAACCATGAACCGGGCAGCGGGGCGAATGTACTGTCGCGTGGGCTGATCGGCGACGTGGCGGGCGAACCGGTGGTGATTTCTCCGTTGTACAAAAAGCGCTTCAAGCTGCGGGATGGTGTCAGCCCGGATGACAGTACGCTATACGTGCGCGCCTGGCCAGTACGTGTGGAAGACGACGAGATTTGGGTATGCCGTCAACCGCTGGCCGTACCTGAAAGCGTCGGTCTGGCAGACGCTGCCATGGCGAAAGCATCATGACCGCGCGTGTCTGTCGGACGACCTGCCCGTATTGTGGCGTCGGCTGTGGCGTGCTGGCAGAACGCGACGAGCAAGGCGCAATAACGATCAGCGGCGATCCGGTGCATCCGGCGAATTTGGGGCGGCTGTGCGTCAAAGGCTCCGCGCTGGGGGAAACGCTGGATTTGAAAGGCCGCCTGCTGTGGCCGCTGGTGGAAGGGCGCCGCGTTAGCTGGGAGCAGGCGCTGGATACGGTGGCCGAACGGCTGCTGGCAACCATGCAGCAATACGGCCCGCAGTCGGTGGCGTTTTATGGCTCAGGTCAGCTGTTGACGGAGGATTACTACGTTGCCAACAAGCTGATGAAGGGCTTTATTGGCGTCGCCAATATGGATACCAATTCGCGGCTGTGTATGGCGTCTGCGGTGATCGGCTACAAACGCGGGTTGGGCGCGGATGCCGTTCCCTGTAGTTATGAAGATATCGAACAGGCAGATGTGGTGGTGCTTGTCGGTTCTAATACTGCCTGGGCGCATCCGGTGGTGTATCAGCGGCTGGTGCAGGCGAAACAGCAGCGACCGCAGATGCAGGTGGTGGTGGTCGATCCTCGACGTACCGCCACCTGCGATATCGCCGATCTGCATTTACCGTTGCAGCCCGGCAGCGATGCGGGATTGTTTAACGGCCTGCTGCATTGGCTTGCGCAGGATTCACATATTGATATTGCCAGCGTGACCGAGCGTTTTTCCGGTGTGGAAGCGGCATTACAGTCAGCAGAGGCATGGTCGGTGGCGCAGGTAGCCGATTTCTGTCAGTTGGATGAAGCGGAGATCGCACATTTTTATCACCTGTTTAGCATGAGCGACAAGGTGGTCACGCTCTACTCACAGGGCGTTAATCAGTCGTCATCGGGCAGCGATAAGTGCAACGCGATCGTTAATGCTCATCTGCTGAGCGGAAAAATCGGCGTATCGGGATCCGGTCCGTTTTCGATAACCGGGCAGCCAAATGCGATGGGCGGGCGGGAAGTCGGCGGGCTAGCCAATCAGCTTGCCAGCCACATGGGGTTTACACCGCAGGATATCGAGCGCGTGGGGCGCTTCTGGCAGAGCGATAATGTGGCGACACAGCCCGGTCTGAATGCGGTGGATCTGTTTCGCGCCGTTGAACGTGGCGATATTAAAGCCGTGTGGGTGATGGGTACCAATCCGGTGGTGTCGATGCCGGACGCTGACCGAGTGAAACAGGCGCTGGAACGCTGCCCGCTGGTGATCGTCTCTGAGGTGATGCGTCATACCGATACCGCAGAAACCGCTGATATCTTACTCCCCGCGCTGGGGTGGGGGGAAAAAGACGGCACGGTAACCAATTCCGAACGCCGGTTGTCTCGTCAGCGTGCCTTTCTGTCTGCGCCGGGGGAAGCCAAAGCCGATTGGTGGATCCTGAGTCAGGTGGCGCAGCGTATGGGATTTGCCGAAGCATTTGCCTATCAGCATCCCGCAGAGATCTTTCGTGAACATGCGGCGCTGTCCGGGTTTGAGAATGACGGCAGCCGTGCGTTTGATATCAGCGGACTGGCGACGCTCAGTAATCAGCAGTGGCAGCAGTTGGAACCGATACAGTGGCCAGTGAATGCGGCATTTCCACTCGGGCGTGCCCGGCTGGGTGACGATGACCGATTCTGGCATGCCGATGGTAAAGCGCATCTGGTGGCGGTAACCCCGTCGCTGCCACAAAGCCTGTGGAACGAGTCATATCCATTAGTGTTGAACACCGGGCGTATTCGCGATCAGTGGCACACCATGACGCGCACCGGTAAAGCTGCCCGGCTGATGCGCCATATCAGTGAACCTTACTGTGAGCTGCACCCGCAGGATGCGCAGACGCATGATATTCAGGCGGGCGATCTGGTACGCCTGTCGTCGGTGCATGGCTGGATGCTGGCGCGGGCGCGGATTGACGCCGGACAGGCACGCGGCAGCGTGTTTGTGCCGATGCACTGGAATCAGCAGTTCAGCGCCCAGGCGCGGGTCGACAGTTTAGTTGCGCCGATTACCGATCCCCATTCCGGCCAGCCGGAAAGCAAGCACAGCCGGGTACGTATCCAACCCTGGCATACCGCCTGGCAGGCGACGCTATTTTTTGCCGATGAATCGGCTTCAGCGCCATTAACATTACCCACAGAGCATGACGTTCTGCCGCCGCCTGCACCCTATTGGAGCAAGATTCCGCATGAGGGCGTGACGCAGTATCTGTTTGCCGACCGCCTGCCAGTAGACAACTGGCAGGCATGGCTGACTGAGCATTATTGCCTGGAGAACATGCAGTGTCAGATCGCACAGGGCAACGGCATCTTTCACCTGATTGGCTGGCGTGATGGCCGTGTCGTGCTTGCCTGCTATGTCAGCGCACAGGTGCTGCGCATCGACAGCGATGCGGTGTGTCAGGCGTTTATCCATCCGCCTCAGCTACCGCACGAGCGGCATGCGCTGTTGGCGGGTCAGGCACCACAGGGGCAGGTGCAGCAAGGTGCAACGATTTGCAGCTGCTATAGCGTGGGTGAAGCGATCATTGTTGGCGCGATTCGCCAAGGGTGCCACAGCGTGGTGGCGTTAGGCGGAGCGCTGAAATGTGGCACTAACTGCGGTTCCTGTATCCCCGAACTGAAGGCGTTATTGAGTCAGCATGTACCGATAACGATCAATGAACTGAAGAAAGCAGGTTGAGCGCCACGGCGTAATGAGGTGTGACATGATGACAACACAATCGATATTGGCACAAGGTCAGCGGCGTCAGCCCGTACTCGGCGGTGAAATCTGGCTGGTGGGCGCAGGGCCGGGCGATGTGGAACTGCTGACGCTGAAGGCGCTGCGGGCAATCCAGCAGGCGGATGTGGTGGTTTATGATCGGCTGGTGTCGGCGGAGATTATGGATCTGGTGTCGGAGCAGGCGCTGTGCATCGACGTGGGGAAAACGCGCGGCTGCCATCGTTTGTCACAGGAAAAAATCAATCAGCTGTTGGTCGAGCTGGCGCAGGCTGGGCAGCGGGTGATCCGTCTGAAAGGTGGCGATCCGTTTATTTTTGGTCGTGGTGGTGAAGAGATGGACTATGCCCAGCAGGCCGGAATTGTCTGCCATGTGGTACCGGGTATTACGGCTGCGACCGGCTGTGCGGCGGCCGTGGGATTACCGCTGACCCACCGCGCCTGTGCGCAGTCGGTGCGCTTCGTGACTGGCCATTCGCGCGATGGCGAACCGCAACTGGACTGGCCGACGCTGGCGGACAACCAGCAAACGCTGGTGTTCTATATGGGGCTGAGCCACAGCAGTCGACTGTGCCAGCGCCTGATCGAACATGGGCTCTCAGCCCAGACACCTGTCGCGATTATCGAACGTGGTACGCAGCCGGATCAGCGGTTATTGACGGCAACGCTGGCGACCTTACCGGCACTGCTGGCACGTTATCAGCCACAGTCGCCCAGTCTGTTGGTGGTCGGTGACGTCGTCCGCTTCTGCCGTCATCCGGCGTTGCATGTCGACGCAGCACCTGCGCGGTTGGCGATGGAAAAACATCAAGCCGCCTGACCGCACCGGCTCTCTGCCTACAGCCAGCGCCTCGAAATAAACCGATTTTTCTTCGAGGCGCTTTCCACTTTCTACGCGCTTTTCTGCTTTCTTACCGTGTTCCCGTTACTCTCCCCACTGAATTTTAGCCAGCGTCTGACAGGGAAGGGGACGAGATGCCATCGCATGATGCGATCTTCAAACAGTTTCTGAGCGACATCGCTGTCGCACGGGATTTTCTGACTATTTATTTGCCGAGTGAAATCCGTGACCGCTGTGATTTCAGCACGCTGCAACTGGAGTCGGCGTCGTTTATTGATGAAAAGCTGCGCGCGCGGATATCGGACGTACTGTACTCGCTGCGCACCACTGCAGGTAAAGGGTATATTTACTGCGTGATTGAACACCAAAGCCGCCCGGAAAAGCAGATGGCTTTCCGGCTGCTGCGCTATTGTCTGGCTGCCATGCAGCAGCATCTGGATCAGGGGCACGATCGCTTACCGTTAGTGGTGCCGCTGCTGTTTTATCATGGCAGAGCGCGTCCTTATCCCTATAGTCTGCGCTGGCTGGACAGCTTTGCCGATCCTGTATTGGCACAAACGCTATATGAACAGCCTTTCCCATTAGTGGATTTAACCGTCATGCCGGACGATGAGATTCGCACGCACCGACGCATGGCGTTACTGGAACTGGTACAGAAGCATATTCGTACCCGTGATATGCTGGAGCTGGCGCGTGAGATTGGGTTACTATTTGAACACTGGTCGGTGCCGCTGACCCAGCGTCGGGCGCTGTTATTTTATATTGCACAAGCGGGAAACACATCCAAGCCCGCAGACTTCATTGACGCACTGGCTGCACCGCTATCAACCGGTCAGGAGGACATTATGACGATTGCAGAACAACTGAAAAAAATGGGATTCGAAGAAGGGATCCAACACGGTATTCAGCAAGGATTGGCACAAGGCCTGGAGCAGGGCATTGAACAAGGGATGAAAAATAGCGCCAGACAAATTGCCCGAGAATTGTTGTTAACGGGTATGGATAAAGAAAAAGTGCGGCAAATTACCCGGCTTGAAAACGAAGAGCTGGAGCTGCTGGTCACGGCTATCCTGCATGACACACAGCACTAATGGCGTATTAAACGATACCGTACGAAAAACTGAGCGTTGCTGATGCCTGTTACAGAAAAAGATCAGCCGGGCAACGCTCACGTCCTTTCGCTAGCGCATTGCTTTTAGCCTTTACGGACTCGCGCCGTTAGCCCTTTCAGAAAGTAGCGAATGACCTGATCGCCGCAGGTGCGATAGTTTTTGTGGTCAGGGGCGCGCATCATCGCGGTCACTTCCGGCACTGAAATGCGGAAATTTTGCTCCAGCAGGATCGCCTGAATATCATCCGTTTTTAGCGAAAATGCGACACGCAGTTTTTTCAGAATAATATTGTTGGTCATCTTGCGCTCAAACTGCGGCGCAGGCTGGTTTTCATCTTTGCCGCGTTTTTGCAGAATCAGTCCATTCAGGAAATAACTCATCACGATGTCCGGGCAAGGTTGATAGCCTTCCTCACCCTCTTTTTTGACGTAGCTCGCCAACTGCTGGGGAGGGACGGTCATCTCCACCAGCTCCAGGATCTTCAGCAGGTGGTCATTGTTCAAATTCAGCATATAGCGCACGCTGCGCAGGACATCGTTATTCATCATTACGGAAGGGGTCTCGCCGTTCATCTTGGTACAAAACGCACAGTATAAAGGGAACGGCGGAGAAATGCAGAAACGATCGTGGAATTAGTGAAACGTCTCCCGTCCGGTAAAGTGCCCGACCCAGCCTTCTGGGTTGGTAAAAATACGAATCGCGACAAAATCAGGAAATTCGCCGCAATCAAACCAGTGTGGCGTGTTGGCGGGAACGCGTAAGAGGTCGCCGGCCTCGCAGGTAAGCTGGAAAACCTGTTCGCCCATTGGTACAAAGAAGGTGCCGCTACCGCGCACAAAAAAACGCACTTCATCTTCGCTATGGGTATGTTCCTGAAGAAATTTTTCCCGCAGTGCCTGTCTCTCCGCGTGATCTGGCGTCAGGCTGATTACATCGGCAGAGGTGTAGCCCTCCTGCTGTTTGAGACGCTCAATATCGGCATGATACTGCGTCAAAATGGTTTCGCTGCTGGCATCAGGCGGTGGTGCGTCGGTCTGCCAGTGTTCCAACTGGATTCCGGCGCTGGCGAGTAGAGCCGCGATGTCAGTAAACGCAGTGAGTTGCTGGACGGGCTGTGTGATGTGCGGGCGGTGATAAATCGAGAGCGTTGTCATGGCCGTTTTTCTCATCAGGGTTGAAGAACCTTAACCATTTACTTTATAGGGATAAAAAACAAGATGCTTTTTTTATAACTTATTCCTTCTAATTCAATGATTAACAATCATTACATCTGCTGAACAACGCTATTTCCATTTAATTACTAGCCATTATCATTTTTGTTATTTCGATTTAACTTTTCCCGTTGCTAATCTCTTTCACTGCTAATAATTTTATAAAAATCGGGATAAATATGATGAAGACTCGCTTTTCTCGTCTCGCGGCATATGTGCTGGCGACAGGGGTATTGACCTCGGTTCAGGCGGCGGATGAGACACTGTCATTGAAGGGAAAAACCATTGGCGTTGCCGTGGTGGGAACACAGCATTTTTGGGATCGTGAGGCTTACAAAGGGGCGACCGAGGAAATCGAGAAACTCGGTGGGCAGGTCGTGGGCGTGGATGGCGGACGTGATAATCAGGTTCATGCCAATAACCACGATATTCTGCTGGCGCGCAAGGTCGATGCCGTTATCAGTATTCTCGGCGACAGCGCGGTAGAGCCGAAGTTTAAAGCGCTGCGTGAGGCAAAGATTCCGGTTTTTACCGTCGATCATGTTTCGTCTTACTCCATCAATAACACGACGTCGGATAATTATGCGATCGGTTCGACGATCGGGCGCTATACGGCGGATGCGCTGGGTGGAAAAGGGAATATCGCGGTTTTCAACGCGTTCTCCAACGCGCTGCGCATCTGTGGTATTCGCTATGACTTGTGGAAATACGTTCTACAAGATTACCCAGGGATCAAAATCATTCAGCCTGAACTGGCTGAACAATATTCCAACTCGCCGGAAGACGCGCGCAAGAAAACCCTTGAACTGCTGAGCCAGCATCCGAAAGGCACGCTGGATGCCATTCACGTTGCTTGCTGGGATCAGCCCGCCATCGGTGTGGTGCAGGCATTGGAAGAAACCGGACGTGACAAGGACGTGAAGGTCACGGCGATTGATGCCGGACCAGAAACGCTGGAAATTATGGCGGAAAAAGGCAGCCCATTTGTTGCCAACGTCGCGCAGCAGCCGCGTCTGATTGGCACTACATCGGCGAAAAACGTCGCCCGTTATTTCGCGGGTGCCACGTTGCTGCCGCAGACGTTTGTGCCGGTCTTGCCCGTCAAAGGGGAGGCAGAAGCCAAGGCAGTCTATAAACAGCTTGGCTATGGCGACCTGAAATAATCTATGGCGGGATATGATTTAGCCTCGTCGTCATCCGGCGGCGGTCTGGCAATGGCACACATCAGTAAGCAGTTTGCGGGGATTTCCGCGCTGGACAATGTCTCGCTAACGGTTCGGCCGGGAGAAATTCTCGGTCTGATCGGGGAGAACGGTGCGGGGAAATCGACCTTAATCAAGGTACTGGCTGGTGTTTATGCCGCGGATGGCGGTGAGATCGCTATCGATGGGCAGCGGTTGACCGCTGTGACGCCTGCGGTTATCCACGCGCACGGCGTGCGTTTTATCCATCAGGAACTGCATCTGATTCCCCATTTTACCGTGGCGGAATCGGTGTTTCTGGGGCAGGAGCCTGTGAAGTGCTGGCGAGGTGTCGATCGTCGGGCGATGCGGCGTGAAACGGAGCAGTTTTTTCAGCACACCTTTACTTTATCGATAGACGCTAACCGGCTGATTCGCGAGCTAAGTCTGGCGGAACGCAAACTGGTACAGATTGCGCGAGCGCTGATTGATGGCAAGGCGCGGCTGGTGGTGTTTGATGAACCGACCGCGCCACTCGAAGCACGCGAAGCCGCACAGCTATTGGATACGCTCCAGACGCTGAAACGGCGTGGTATCGCCATTATCTATGTCTCTCATTATCTTAATGAAATTGCGAATATCTGCGATCGCGTCACCGTATTACGTAATGGTAAGGGCGTGGCGATGCTGGACGATCCTGAAACGAAGGATATCGATGGAATGATTCGCCTGATGGTAGGGCGAGAGATTGCCAGTCTGTTTGACGGGAAACGGAAGGCAGGGAAAAGCGAAACTCCGCTGCTACAGGTTGAACAGCTTACCGATCGGCAGCATTTCCAACCGATCCGTTTTCAGGTCGCGGCGGGAGAAATTGTTGGTATCGCGGGGCTGTTAGGTTCGGGGCGTGAGGCGCTGATTGATGCGCTCTATGGTATTACGCCTGCCCGTGAGGGACATATCGCGATCGAGGGGCAGACGCTGCGACCGCGTTCTCCGGTACAGGCAATTGCACGGCGTATGGCGCTGGTGCCGCGCGATCGTCGTCACGATGGGCTGATTTTACCGCTATCCGTGGCGGACAATATCAATTTGGCTTCCTTGCCTGCTGTCGCCTGGCGCGGATGGCTACGGCGTAAAAAAGCCGCTGCGCAGGCGAATCATCTGGCGCAGACGCTGGATATTCGGCCGGGTGATGTCAGTATCCCCGTACGTAATTTAAGCGGCGGTAACCAGCAGAAGGTAATATTGGCGCGTTGGCTAAAGACCGACACCCGCCTGTTTATCCTTGATGAACCGACGCTGGGTGTCGATATTGGCGCGAAGGCAGAAATTTATCAGTTGACCCGACAGCTCGCCGCCGAGGGGCGGGCGGTTATCGTCTCTTCCAGCGACGATGGTGAACTACTGGGGCTGTGCGATCGTATACTGGTGATGTGGCGTGGCGAACTTATCGCCGATGTGCCGACGGAGCATCTCTCGTTGGACAGCCTGCTGGCGTTGACCAGCAGTGGCCGAACACAGGAGGCGGTATGACTCACGCTCTACAGCCCATCCGTCCGACATCGCGTTTAGTCTGGCTTACCAATCATATTCCCTTGCTGCTGTTTGCAGCGCTATTGCTGTTTCTCTGCCTGAGCGCACCTTATTTTCTCAGTTGGCAGAATATCACCATTATTTTGCGCCAAAGCGCGCCGCTGGCGATCCTGTGTTTCGGGCTGGTTTGTGTGATTACCGGCGGCGGCGACGATGTGGTTTCCGGCGGTATCGATCTCTCGCTGCCCGCGATTGCGGTACTTGCCGTCGCGATCGTCAGCGACGGTTTGACGAACGCAGGTATCAGCTATCCGTGGCTGATTGCGCTAGTGGCGGGGGCCGCGTTATTGGCGGGGTCGGTGAATGCCGCACTGGTGGTGGCGATTCGGCTACCGCCGCTCTTGGCGACATTAGCCTGCTCCGTGGCAGTTATCGGGCTCACCAATTTGCTCACCCAGCAGCGGCGTATCAGCGTGAGCGACCCGGTGATTGTGGCATTTCGTGATAGCAGCCTGCTCGGGCTGCCGCTGGCAGTCTGGTTCATGCTGCTGGTTTTTCTCTTGTTTCAGTTTTTTGTTCACCATAGCCGCTGGGGCCAGCATTTGCAGGCCGTGGGGGGAAACCGCGAAGCGGCGCAGCTGTCGGGGATTGCCCACACGCCGCTGGTTATCGGTTCGTATCTGTTAGGCGCATTGGCGGCGGCGTTGGCCTCGCTGACGCTGGTGGCGCAAGGATCGGGCAGCTCGCCCGGTACGGCAGAACCGTTGCTGCTGGAGATGGTATTGGCGACGTTCCTGGGGGCGGCGTTCTCGCGTCGTCGGGTGGTCACTATCTGGGGAGCATTGCTGGGCACGCTGCTGGTTAATGCCTTGTCGAACGGTCTGGCGCTGCTGCGCGTCGATATTTTTTGGGTCGGTGCGATTAAGGGCGCACTGATTCTGGTGGTGCTCACCGCCGCCTCGCTGCGCAGGCAAAGGAGCCGCATGTGAAAAGTTCTTCTTTGGCGGCGCAGCCTGCGCTGTCGGGCAGCAGGCTCGGGTTGTCGTTTTTTATCCGCTATGGCTTTCTGGTCATTCTGCTGGCCTTTCTGGTGTTTTTCTCACTGCAAAACCCGATATTTTTAACGTTAGGCAACTGGGGGAATCTGTTGCAGGGCAGTGCGGTACTGCTGATTGTGGCGCTGGCCATGACGCTGGTGGTGACGGCGGGCGGGATCGATCTGTCCGTGGGGGTTGCGCTGGATTTTGGCGCGGCCTTCGCGCTGGTGGCGCTCAAAGTCTATGGTCTGCCGTGGCAGGCTGCGGTATTGGCCGCGTTGGCGGGGGGCGCACTGGTGGGGCTGGTGAATGCAGTGCTGATTATCCATTGCCGAATTAAGCCGTTTTTGGCAACGCTGGGGACATGGTTTATCGGTAGCAGCATCGAACGTATCTACACCGAAGGTGGCGGGCCGATCGCTTACCGCCGGATGGCATCGCAGTATCACGAACTGGCTGTGGGCGATCTGTGGGGCATTCCGGTGCCGATTCTGATTGTTGCGGTACTGTGGCTTGCCTATTACCTGTTTTTTGAACGGACGATTGCCGGTAAACGTATTCATGCAATGGGCTTGAATGCGCCCGCGGCGCTGATTGCCGGGGTTAACGTGCGGCGCACGATGTTCTGGCTGTTGATTGTCACGTCAGTGACGTGCGCTATCGGTGGCGTGGTGTTATCTGCCAATCTGCGGCAGTTTACGCCGCTGGCCGGACAGGCGTACCTGATGGACGCCATTGCCGCTGTTTTCATCGGCACTGCGTTCCACGCACAGGGGCGACCTAACGTGGCGGGGACGCTAATCGGCGTGCTGTTTCTCGGCATGATCGCCAACGGTTTGAACTTGATGGGGCTGAATTTCATCGTAAAAGATACGCTGAGCGGCGTGATTTTAGTGCTGGCGTTGGCGCTCTCTTTCCTGCAAGGGCGGCTGCGCCAGCGGCAATAAATGAATCGAACACAAATAAAAAAGCATAACGTGAAGAAGCTGAATATGAAGAAGGAGCGAGCGTGAATCAGTTTGATGCGGTTTTTGTCGGATTAACTATTCTGGATGTCGCCGGTCGGCCAGTGACTGGGTTGCCCGAAGGCGGTGGCGTTCATTTTATCGATGAAATTCGCCTTAATCCTGCCGGAACGGCCAGCGGCGCGGCGATGAACGCAGCCAAACTCGGTATCCGCACGGCGACGGCCGCCTGTCTCGGTGAGGATGAAAAAGCCGATTTTATTCTGGCGACCTATCGCAAGCTGGGCATCGACTGTTCTCTAATACAGCGAACGGCGGCAGCGTCGACATCGGCGACGATTTTGACCATTCGACCGGACGGCGAGCGTCCGGCGCTGCACTATCGCGGCGCATCAGATCACCTGTTCATTGATGAGCAGGACTTTGATGCCGTGTGTAATGCGCGTTTCCTACACCACGGCGGCACGGGGCTGCTGGCGAAAATGGATCAGGGTCAGAGCGCGCGTCTGCTCCGTCACGCCAAAGCGAAGGGGCTAACGACCAGTTTCGATCTTATCGCACCCAATGCCGAGACGCTGGGGTTACTGACGCCGTTGCTGCCGGACGTCGACTACTTTATGCCATCGCTGGACGAGGCCGCGTTTATCTCCGGCCTGACTAAGCCAGCAGAGATTGCGGCTTTCTTTCTCGATCGCGGCGTCGGCACCTGCATTTTCAAAGCGGGGGTGGCCGGGTCTTACGCGTTCGGTCAAGGGGTTGCGCTGCGTATTCCTGCCTACCGTGTGGCGGTCTCGGATACTACCGGCTGCGGCGATAGCTACTGCGGCGGTTTTATTGCTGGTCTGGCGAAAGGCTGGGATCTGGAACAGGCCTGCCAGCTTGGTTCAGCCGTTTCAGGGCTGGTTGCTACTGGTCTGGGGTCTGATGCGGGCGTGATCGACTGGGAACACACGCTGCAATTTATGGCAGAAATGCCTACCTATTAGTAGGCGTTGCTGACCTATTAAGCGACGCTGACCGACCAGAGCGGTGCGGCGTCTATTTCCATTCGTAAAGCAGCGGTTCACCGTGAATGAACCGCTGTAGGTCGGCGGCAATCATCGCGGTGTGCTTCACCAGCGTCTCCCGCGTCGCGCCGGCAATGTGCGGTGTGAGTACCACGTTATCAAATTCGGTAATGAACGGGTGATGACGCCAGAGCGGTTCGCTGTCGTAAACGTCAAGTGCGGCACCTGCCAGCCACTTCTCGCGTAGCGCTGCGATCAGGTCGGCTTCGACAATCACCGCTGCACGCGAGGTGTTGATCAGATAGGCGGTAGGGCGCATTCTCCTGAGTCTGTCGAGGTTGACCAGCCCTTTGGTCTGCGGTGTGCTGTTCAGATGCAGGCTGACGAAATCGGATTGTGAAAACAGCTCATCAAGCGTGGCTTTTCGAATGCCTGGTTCATCAATCTCTTCGGCGGCGATATACGGATCGGCAATCAATAGTTGCATACCGAAGGCGCGTGCCAGTTTCCCGACACGGCGACCGATACTGCCATAGCCGATGAGGCCGAGCGTCTTGTTACGCAGCTCGCCGCCTTTGAAAACTTCATACGGGCTGTGCTTGTCTACGTCCCATACGACATCTTGCCGCAACCCCGTCTGTGTTTGTAAGGCGGTGTCGGTTTCGCGCGTGAACTCCCCGCGTTTCAGGGCGCTATGGGCCTGAGGGATGTGGCGTGCGGCATTCAGCATTAGCGCCAGCGTCAATTCTGCGGCAGCATCGGCATTGCGTCCGGGCGTGTAAAGCACCGGAATGCCTCGGCGGCGGGCGGCCTCGATATCGATATTTACCGGGTTGGCGCGAGTACAGGCAATGAGCCGCAGGTGAGGGCAAGCCTCAATGACGCGAGCGGTAATATCGTCATAGCTGGTGACGATGACGTCGGCGTTCTCCGCCAGTCGAATCAGTGCCGCTTCGCTCAGTTTGGGCTGACCGATGGCCCAGCCGTCCACAATCAGTTCCCCCAACGCCCGAAAGGCATCAAGGTTGCCGCCATATTCGGCGGTAAAGACGATTTTCATGAGGCAAGACTTTCCTGTGAGGTGGGCGTCGTGTACGAATGCATTGCGCTGTGGTTCTCTAGTGCATTAAGTGCCTGAGCCCGCGCCTGCCAGAGCGGCTGTAGCTGGTCGCGCAGTTGGCGAAAAACCGGAAACAGTGTCTGATACTGCCGATGGGCGTCGGTATCGGGGAAAAACGTTGATGCCTGTGCATTGACGGTGGGAACGATGTTGGCATTTTCTCCGATGGATAAGGCGGCGAGGCGCGCAGCGCCGCATGCACTCAGCTCTTTGACCGAACTGGCGATGACCCGGCGTCCGGTGCAGTCCGCAATAATTTGCAGCCAAATCGCTGAGGCGGCACCGCCACCGGCGATGTAGAGATCGCCGTGGGTAGGGTAACCGCTGAGCGAATCGGTTATTGCATAGGCGAGTCCTTCAAATACCGCGCGCAGTAAATGGGCGTTGGTTGTGGATTGCTCGATGCCAAAGAATCCTGCTCGTGCTGAGGTACTGTAAAACGGTGCCCGCTCGCCATTAAGGTAAGGCTGATAGAACACGCCGCCGCTACCAGGAGGAATGCGGGCAATACGTGCGTTGATGGTATGAAAGTCGGCATCGTCAGCCAGCGCGTTCAGCGCCCAGTCGATATTTGGCGTGCCGGACTGCATCGCGAATAGGTTGAGATAGTGGCCCGGCCAGGCGTGCGCGACAAAACGGGTTTGCAAACTCACCTGCGTTAAACCACGGCACACAATGCCGGTGCAACAGGTGGTGCCAAGAATGGTGAAAATGTCGCCGTCGTGAATGGCGCCGATGCCCAGCGCGGCGGCAGAGACATCCAGTGCGCCAGCACAGACGGGAATTCCCGTAGGCAGGCCTGTCTGTGCGGCGACGGCGTCGCTGAGGGTGCCGGCGATGTCATCGGGATAAAGCAAGGGTGGAAAAAGCGCGCTGATGGCGTGTAAGTCCAGTTTATCCAGCACGGTTTTTGACAGCGTTTCGCTATGCAGATCCAGCAGCGACGTCCCCGTATCCGTCAGTTCCAGATTCGCCTGTCCGGTTAGTCGAAAGCGAACCCAGTCTTTGGCGAAAAAGAAGTAATCGGCGTTACTTAGCGCATCTGGCTGGTGCTGTACCAGCCAGCGTAATTGCTGCGCGCTGTTGCACGGGAGCAGGGGAGAACCGGTTTCGGGAAAGAGCGTCGCTTCCAGATTCGGGCGCTGTTTAAGCTGATGAACCTGTTCCGCCGTCCGGGTATCGCTCCAGAGGATGGCTTGCCGAATGGGGTGGCCGTGGCGATCGCTCAGCCAGACACCCTCTCCTTGACCGGTCAGCCCGATGGCCCGCACGCGGCCGTGGCGTAATGGTGGCGAAACGGCCAGTGTTTTCAGGGTAGAAAGTACGCTGTCCCATACATGGTGCATATTTTGTTCAGCATAGCCAGGCTGCGGAGAATCGGTAACGGTGTTGGCCGACGCAATCTGAAGCTCGTTGAAATCGGCATCGAATAACACCGATTTGACCTTTGAGGTCCCGATATCAATGCCAATGTAGTAATCCATCCACGCTGCCTCATAAAACCTGTATCAGCATCAGAGTAATGGAAAAATGACGGCGGCTATATTCATAGAAGTGCAAAGCAAAGCATCAATGCTGGAATGGCGGAGCATGTGGAAGCGAGGGGAATGTGCTGCGAATATGCAATGGCGGAGAGGCCGCCATTGATGCGATAACGTTACTTGACGGGTTGAGACAGAATGGCGTCAAGCAGGCCAGGGAAGCGCTGTTGCATTTCGCTCCGGCGTAGTCGGTTGATGTGCGTGGTACCGCTGTTCGTGGTATGCAGCAGGCCAGAATCGCGCAACACGCGAAAATGGTGCGATACGCTGGATTTCGGGCGGCCGCCGTCAAGTTCGCTGCATGTTGCTTCTTCTTGTATGGACAAACAACGCACAATGGATAAGCGTAACGGATCGCTTAAGGCGTACAGGACGCGCTCAAGAGTAAATTCTTCAGGGGATGGGTGCTTAAAAGGTCTCATAGATGAATTATAGCGATAGGGTTGTCTAAAATCTATTGTTCGATTAATATCGAATTATCGAAGTAACCAGACAAGGTAGGAAATATTATGTCCGCACTGTTTCAACCCTTCAAACTGAAAGACATCACGTTACGCAACCGCATTGCTGTTCCACCGATGTGTACCTATTCCGCGAATGATGGCCTGATCAACGACTGGCATCAGGTGCATTATGCCTCACTGGCGCGCGGTGGTGCTGGGCTGGTTATCGTGGAAGCGACGGCGGTCGCCCCTGAAGGCCGCATCACGCCGCATTGTGCAGGCATCTGGAACGATGAGCAGGCGCAGGCGTTTGCCAAGGTTGCCAAATCCATTAAGGATGCAGGCGCCGTGCCGGGAATTCAGATTGCACATGCCGGACGCAAAGCCAGCGCCAACATTCCCTGGGAAGGCGACGACCATATCCCCGCTGGCGACTCACGCGGCTGGCAGACCATTTCCCCTTCCGCAGAAGCTTTCGGCGCGGATCTGTCCAAACAGCCGCAGGAAATGACGCTGGAAGATATCGCCCGCGTTCGTGATGACTTTGTTGCCGCGGCGCGCCGCGCGCTGGATGCCGGGTTTGAATGGCTGGAACTGCACTTTGCTCACGGCTATCTGGCACAGAGTTTCTTCTCCGTTCATTCCAACAAGCGTAACGATCAGTACGGCGGCAGTTTTGACAACCGCAGCCGTTTTCTGCTGGAAACGCTGGCTGCCGTTCGCGACGTGTGGCCACAACACCTGCCGCTGACCGCCCGTTTCGGCGTGATTGAATTTGACGGTCGTGATGAAGAAACCTTGCAGGAATCCATTGAGCTGACGCGTCGCTTTAAAGCCGCAGGGCTGGATATGCTCAGCGTGAGCATCGGCTTCTCTACGCCGGAAGCGAATGTGCCGTGGGCACCCGCTTTTATGGGGCCGATTGCTAAACAGGTACGCGAGCAGGCCGATCTGCCTGTCTCTTCCGCTTGGGGTTTCGGCACGCCGGAACTGGCTGAGCAGGCGGTGGCATCAGGTCAGTTGGATCTGGTGATGGTCGGCAAAGCGCATTTGGCGAATCCGCACTGGAGCTATCAAGCCGCCCGCGAACTGGGCATCGAACGCGCTTCATGGACGCTGCCAACGCCTTACGCTCACTGGCTGGAGCGTTATTAATCCCTGATAGCTATCTTTGTGAAAGTTAGATGCATTCCAACACAAGGAACAGTAGGTTTCGTGCGTGATAAGCCGCGGAGTTTCTCTGTGGCATTGATGCCACGCCCGACTTAGGGCGCCCAATCGCCGGCGCCCTAAGAACCCAGGCTTTTTGGCGGGAATTATGCCGCTAACGCGGTTCCTTCGGTGCCCATGCCCGCCTTTCGAGCCGTCAGTGACGCGTTTACTCGCCCCATAAATGGGTCTCGCCCTTCGGACCAGCACAAGTGCTGTTCAAAAACGTCTCGACGTTTTTGTCCTACGCGGCACTGACTTTCGCGACGTCCTGTCGCTCACTCGGCGTTCATGTCCACCTCAGCATAATTTTTACGCCGTGAAGATCGGTGCCATAAACGACACGCGTTGGTTGACGTTTCCTAATGCTATGAGTGGCAGATGCCGCCTGTTTCATTCACTTATATTGCTCGCATTCAGTGCCTGATACAGGTCGTCGATTAAGTCCTGCACATTTTCAATCCCCACGGATAAACGCAGCAGCTGTGGCGTGATCCCTTTTTGTCGTCTTTTTTCCAACGGCACGGAAGCGTGGGTCATGGAGTAGGGCTGGCTAATCAGGCTTTCCACGCCGCCCAGACTCTCTGCCAGCGTAAATAATCGCGTGCGCTTAATAACCTCACGCGCATAGTCCTCATCGCCCTTCAACCTCACAGAGATCATGCCGCCAAAGCCGCGCATCTGCTGCTGTGCCAACCCGTGCTGCGGGTGGCTCGGTAGCCCCGGATAGTAAACCTGCTCCACCTGCGGCTGGAGTTCCAGCCAGTGTGCAAGTTGAAGGGCGCTCTGATTGTGGCGTTCAATTCGCAGTGCCAGCGTGCGGATGCCGCGCAGCGTCAGGAAGCTGCTGAAGGGGTCGAGTACGCCGCCAATCGCATTTTGCAGATAGGCCAACTGTGACGCCAGTTCACTGTTCTTGCCGACGACTGCCAGCCCGGCAATCACGTCTGAATGACCGTTGAGGTATTTGGTTGCGGAGTGCACCACGATATCAAACCCCACATCCAGCGGACGCTGAATAGCTGGTGAAGCAAAGGTGTTATCCGCCACGCTGATGAGCCGATGTTTTTTGGCTAACGTAGCGATGGCCGCCAAATCGGCCAGTTTCAGTAGTGGATTGGTTGGCGTTTCAACCCAGATCATTTTTGTCTGCGGCGTAATGGCGTGTTCGAGCGCGGTGAGATCGGCGGGGTCAACGTAGGTCACCTGCAATCCGGCGGTGCGTTTGCGGACATTTTCTAACAGACGCCAGGTGCCGCCGTAGAGATCGTCCACAGCCACAATATGGCTACCCTGATCGAGCAGTTCTAGCAACGTGGAACTGGCGGCCAGACCAGAGGCAAAAGCGAAGCCTCGCGTCCCACCTTCCAGTTCGGCAATCGCCGCCTCCAGCACCGCACGCGTCGGGTTGCCGCTGCGTGAATATTCGTAGCCGGTATGCTCACCGGGTGCGGGTTGGGCAAACGTGGAGGTTGCATAAATCGCGGGCATGACTGCGCCAGTGCTGTCCGGGGTATAGCCCGCATGAACGGTTTGGGTATCGAATTGAGGCATGGTTCACATCCTAAGTGATAAGAAAAGAGAAGCGTGAGCAACGTATCAGCGAAGCGTCTGCCGCCATTGGTTCAGGACATCTGTACGCGTAATCAAACCGAGAAAACGATCGCCGTCGAGAATCACAGCGACAAACCCCCTGTCAAAAATTGCCAGTAGATCGTCAGGCGACGCCTCTTTTGGCAGCGTCTTGACCTGATCGGACATCGCCTCACGCGCCGTCAGTGAAAAATGCTGGGTATCGTTTTTGAGACTGTTTAGCAGATCCCATTCATCAATCACGCCGACTACGCGGTCGTTGTCTAATACGGGAAGTTGGGAGATGTCGTACAGTCGCATACGGGTATGTACCACGCTGAGCGTGTCGTCAGGTGACACCGAAACCGTGGCACCTTCATCGTGGCGATAGGTGATGAGATCGCGCAGGTCGCCGTGTGACGGACGCGTGATAAGTCCTTTCTCAATCATCCAGTAATCGTTAAACATCTTGGACAGGTATTTGTTGCCGCTGTCGCAAACGAAGGTGACGACCCGCTTAGGCTCGGTTTGTGCCCGACAGTAGCGCAGGGCGGCTGCCAGTAGCGTGCCGCTGGAGGAGCCAGCCAAAACGCCTTCTTTGCGTAGCAGTTCCCGTGCGGTGTGGAAAGACTCGGCGTCATCAATCGCGTAAGCGTGGGTAACCTGAGTGAAATCGGCCAGATCCGGCACAAAATCTTCGCCAATCCCCTCCACCAGCCAGCTTCCTGCCTCACCATATTCACCGCGCTGTATATAGTCCGTCAGAATCGAACCGGCGGGGTCGGCAAGGACAAAGGCAGTCTGCGGCGACACCTCGGCGAAGTAGCGGGTTAACCCGCCTAGCGTGCCACCGGAACCCACGCCGACGGCGACAGCGTCAATCTGTTCTTCCATCTGCTGCCACAGTTCGGGGCCCGTCGTGCGGTAGTGCGCCTCCAGATTGGCTGGATTATTAAACTGATCGATGTAGTACGCATCGGGCGTTTCCTCTGCCAGACGACGGGCATAATCCTGATAGTAATCAGGATGGCCTTTGGCGACATCAGAGCGCGTAAGCCGCACTTCTGCACCGAGTGCCCGTAGATGAAAGATTTTCTCGCGGCTCATTTTGTCCGGCACCACCAGAATCAGGTGATACCCTTTCAGTGCGGCGACCAGTGCTAGGCCGAGTCCGGTATTGCCAGCGGTGGCTTCAACGATGGTGCCACCCGGTTTCAGCCAGCCCTGACGCTCTGCGTTTTCAATCATAGACAGCGCCACACGATCCTTAATCGAGCCGCCGGGGTTCTGGTTTTCCAGTTTGACGAACAGTCGGCAGGGGCCGGTATCAAACTGGGTGAGCTCCAGCAACGGCGTATGACCGATCAGGTCGAGAACGGCGTCGGCACTTTTCATAGCATTTCACTCTGTCGAAAATGGTGGATGCCACATAGTAGATCTGCTGCAAATCGAAAATGAACGAAGTAAATCACCAAAGAATATGCATTTAAGTAATATAATATTCTGATTGGCCGTAAGGATGTGCAGAGGCGTAGCGGTGCGGGCGTATAGACTGCCAGCGAAAGGATTAATAGATCGCGTTGTGACCCCCTCTGTCAGGATAGTTGTCACCCCCATCGAAAATACTAATGACAAGATGGGAACAGAGCGTGAAACGAATTTCACCAGAACGTAAATCAGCCGCACTGGCTAAATTGCTACCGCCCTACAACATGACCGTCACCGCAGTTGCACAGATGGAAGGGATATCGGAAGCTGCTCTCTATTACTGGCGTAACAAGGCGAAAGCAGAGGGAATACCGGTGCCGGGTGCAGACAGAACTACAGACCAATGGTCAGCCGAAGCCCGGCTGGCTGTGATTATCGAAACAGCTACACTCAGCGAAACAGAACTCGCGCAATACTGCCGTAAAAAAGGGCTTTACCCGGAACAGATTAGTCAGTGGAAACAAGGCTTTTTGCAGGTGTCTTCGCCCAATGACAAAGCGGCGCTCAAACAAAGCCAGAAAGAAGTTAAACAACTAAAACGCGAACTGGTTCGTAAGGAAAAGGCGCTGGCGGAGGCGGCAGCGATACTGGTGCTGCGAAAGCAGTTGCGGGATTTTTACGGGGAAACCGACGAGGACGACTGACGCCCGGAACAGAGCGGCAGGCACTTATCGGTTATGTGCGGGAAGCGATGGCGTCAGGAGCCCGGCTGTCAATAGCGCTGACGGAAGCGGGATTAAGTGAACGGACGTGGCGACGCTGGCAAACGTCGAGGGAGGACAGGCGCGTCAGCGCGGTCAGACCCTCCCCGGTGAACCAGTTAAGTGAGCAGGAAGAGCAACAGATACTGGCAGTGTGCCATCAGCCAGACTACGCCAGCCTTCCCCCGTCACAAATCGTACCGGCGTTGGCGGATAAGGGGATTTATCTGGCAAGCGAGTCAACCTTTTACCGGGTACTGCGTCGTCATGGAGAGGTGCATCGCCGGGGACGACAACGGGCGGCTCAGAAGGTCACCCCGGCTACGAGTTGGCAGGCCAGCGGGCCGAATGAGGTGTGGACATGGGACATTACATGGGTTCCGTCAACCGTAAAGGAGCGCTGGTTTTACCTGTATCTGGTGGAAGACCTCTACAGCCGAAAAATCGTGGGATATGAAGTGCATGAAACTGAAAGTGGTGAGCAGGCGGCAGCCCTGATACAACGCACGGTCCTCCGGGAAGGATGCTGGCAATCCCCGCCGGTACTGCATGCGGACAATGGTGCGGCGATGAAGTCACAGACGTTGCAAATGAAGCTACATGAGCTGGCAATAAGGCCATCTCACAGCCGCCCAGGAGTCAGTAACGACTGATCTTGACCCGCCATCTCCGGACAGCTTTTGTATCTTAAGTTAACGATGCCCGCTGCCGCCGGTATTCCCTCGGAGAGTGATATCCCAGCGCACTGTGCGGGTGGTTCTCATTGTAATGCGTGAACGCTGCTGCAAGGTTTTTCAGTGCTGTTCTCACATCCGGTTTTGGCATAAACGCGATATAATCTTCCTTCATCGTTTTCACGAACCGCTCGGCCATGCCATTGCTCTGCGGGCTGCTCACCGCTGTTGTGCAGGGCTCCAGATTTAGTTCTCTCGCGAACCTGCGCGTTTCATGCGCGGTATACGCTGAACCGTTATCCGTCAGCCACTGCACCGGGATGTCCGGCAACCTGTCGCCGAAGCGCTTTTCCACTGACCTCAGCATCACATCCTGCACGGTCGAACTATCGTAGCCTCCCGTGCTCGCCGCCCAGTCTATGGCCTCCCGGTCACAGCAGTCCAGAGCGAACGTAACCCGTAGTTTTTCACCGTTGTCGCATCCGAACTCGAAGCCATCTGAGCACCAGCGCATATCGCTTTCTGCCACCGCGATTTTACCCTTATGCTCGCGCTGCGGCCGCTCTGGTTTGTCATGCAGTAACAACAGCTTATGTTTGCGCATTATCCTGTAAAGCCGTTTGGCATTTACCGGCGGCTGCCCCTCTGCACGACGTTGCTTACGCAGGATACCCCACACACGTCGATAGCCGTAGCTGGGCATATCGCTGATGATACCGAGGATGGCCGACAGTATTTCAGCGTCAGCTTCGTCATTACGCCGGTTACAGCGACTGTCCTGCCAGTCGGCAGAACGCTTAATCCGCAGTGACAACTGCGCACGCGACACGCCCATGGTACGGCTGACCTGAGCTATTCTCCGTCCTTTGGCAACAAGGGCGCGTGCGCTATCCATTTTCGCGACTGACCGTACTCCACAGCTTCTTTCAGGATCTCAACTTCCATCGTCTTCTTGCCCAGAAGGCGCTGAAGCTCCCGGACCTGCTTCAGAGCAGCGGTAAGCTCGGAAGCAGGAACGACTTCCTCTCCGGCCGCAACGGCGGTGAGGCTGCCTTCTTGATATTGCTTCTTCCACTTAAACAGCAGGCTGGGCTGGATACCATGCAGACGGGCGACATGGGAGACATTCATGCCCGGCTGCATCGTCTGCTGGATAATGGCGATCTTCTCCTGTGGAGTTTTACGTTTACGGACTTCTTGCCCTAACAGGATCCCGGTCATCTCAAAATTGGCGTTAGTATTAGACATATATTCAAGCCTATCTCTTATCTGGAGATACAGCTACTGTCTGGTGTTTCAGGGGGCTAGATCAGGAGTCAGTAACGACAACGCGTATGTGGAGTCGCTGTTCAGGACACTGAAATATATCCCGCAGTGGCCGTCATCGGGGTTCGATACATTGGATGAGGCACGTGAATGGGTAGAAGATTTTACGCAGTGGTATAACGAAACGCACAGACATAGCGGCATCAGGTATGTGACGCCGGGTCAGCGACATCGTGGAGAAGACGGTGTGTTGCTGAAAAATCGGGATGAGGTGTACAAAAAGGCAAAATCGCAACGGCCTGAACGCTGGTCTGGCAGAACACAGAACTGGCATCAGGTAGGGAAGGTAATGCTGAATCCAGAACGGGAAAAACAGGCAGCCTAAATCAACCGGGGGTGCCAACTATCTTGACACTTACCGCATCCTGACCATTCTGATTGGCAACCACCCGGGCACGATCTAATCCAGCCTGAACCTGGTCAAGCTGACGCATAACCAGTGCAAGTTCATCTTTTTCGGAAGCATGGGCCTGAACTACGCAAACCGAAGCCAGCAGTACACTCAGCCCAATAAATCGGCACATCTCTCTTCTCCTGTAGCGCATAACGGCGAGGAGAAAGACTGACGTAACAGGGGGATAAGCACAGCAGGAAACTGTTTATGGGATGGTGAAAATTTAGTGTGCGACTACACCATTTGTTAGAATAAGGAGGAATATTTCCTCCTTATTCACTTGAGATATGGCGATAAAATAGCCAGATAACCGATGTTTAGCTTTCGAGTATGATTAATCTACTATTTCTCTCCATTTCAACTATAGCCGCTGCGTCTCGTTCAAGAATTGCCAAATCCGTACTGAACAGCACAACACGGCCATACGATGTGACAAGATCGGTAGTTTTCTCTATATGATCGCCAGACTTAACTTTACATACTGTAAATCCGTAGCTTGATAATGGTGAACACATATCCTCTATGCACACATCTTTTACCATTCCTGAAGAGGGCGAACTGAGAAAATATTCAACGGCATATTTCTTCAATGTCGGAGCATTCATGGTTTGCCTTCTAAAATCTGAAGAAGAAATGCGAGCCATCAAACCAAGGTCAACAAGGGAATGTGAATTACATTCATTCACGAGACGGGGCCCAAGCCCACCATGCATTCTTGCTCCTGACTCAACCAATACGGGGCCATCTGAGGACATTATGACTTCATTGTGGGAGCTGCCGTTAACGATCCCGAGTGAGGTCAGGACCTGTTTGACATAGTTAACGAGAGCCGAATGTTCAGTTACAGATTCAGTAATCATCTGTCGGTAAATAGGCACTCCATCTACCTGTTCTTTTATATATCTGAATATATTTACGATGAAATGCTTACCCTCATTGCTTACTGCGTCAACAACATACTCGATCCCTTCGATTTTCTGTTCTATGAGCAGTTCACTATTGCGGTTACCGGAGTAGTCTAAAGTACCGATTAAGCTATCATAAGCCTTTTTTATTTCATCAACGCTTTTACAAAAGAAAACACCTTCTGTTCCGAATGAGCGAATAGGTTTAACCACATACTCAGTGAAAGGATTATCACTGCACCACTGTAATATGCAGTTAAAATCCCCCGATTTAAAATGCGGAATATATCTGATACCTTCCAATTTGAGCTGTTTCTGCATCAGATATTTATCGCGGCGCGCTGCCGAAAGTGACAATATATTAGGCATACGATCCCATTTATCACACAGTAAATCAAATACAGAGACTCCGGGTTCAGAACCACAGATGATAAAGTCAGGCGCTTGTGTTAAATAACTCTCGATTTCAGCCACAGTGACATTCAGTGATTTATAATAAAAAACCTGTGCATAGTCTTCCTTCTTGAAGGTTGCCATAACAGCTTCGGGAAGATGACTATTTGTTATCAGAGCAATAGTCTCATATCCATAGAGTGCTTTAATTCTATTCGCGAACACTGCGCCACTTGAAAAAGGGTCAACTACCAGAACATATTTACTCTTCACTGATACATCCTTATTTAAAAATATTTTTCAAATGATTTCTATACTAGCGATATCGCTCGATGGATAAGAACAGCATGCAAGACGAATACCGTTATCTCGTTCTGTTACGGAAAGACAAAAATCAGGTTCGCTTTTAACCTCTCCACTATTCAGCCGGAATTTACAACTTCCACATATCCCCGATCGACACATACTTCTAATAGGAACCTGATGTAAAATCAGGTTCTCCAGTACAGTCTTTTTTCTGTTTACGCTCACCTGTCGGAACAGATCTCTACCGGATATAACCATATATGATTGTTCTTCCGTTTTTTCCTCTCCTAATTCTAAGGCCGTTGAGGAAGTAAATGATTCTGTTTCGACCTTTGCCATAGGAAAAATCAACCGTACTGATTCTCCTATGGCAGCAGCAAATTGAATACTCCCGCAAATAACAACTTTATCGGGTTCATAGGAAAAATTAATTTTCCGTAGATCTATTCTTCCATAACGAATGATTTCATCAACTCTGTATAACGGACTGCGTGTGACATGAATATGCAAGTTGAACCAACTACAACGCCTGTATAGATCAATAAGCTCATTTAAGTACGGAATAGCGACTAGTTCGTTAAAACTCAATACGAGTGTTACCGTATGTCCAGTGTTTTCCTCTCCATAATATCTATAATATTCTCTAATCAGTGATAGTGGAAGTGTGATGCCTATCCCCCCCGCAATCATTAGCAGGTGATTACTATTTTTAATGGTATCAAAAGTGATGTTCCCACCAACACCGACAACTTCCATTTCCTTTCCAATCAAACAGAGTTCCGTTATCCTAGATGAAACACTGGCAGTCCCTTTATTCTCGACTATAATATCGTAGCATTGTTCATCACTAACTGAGACTAGTGTATAGCATCGATATTGGGATGAATTATCTACATCCGAAAATTTGAAAACTAAATATTTACCAGGACTTAGATCAGCATCAATTACGGAAGTGTTCTCGACAAGGTTAAGACGAAACAGTCTAGTATTAGTTGTAAGTAAATAGGATTCGGAACAAATAAGCTTCATCAGAGATTGTCCATAAATAATATTACAAGCCAATTCTAGATATGACGGTTTCTGCCGAGTCAAGATAGATTTTTATCTCATTGCAACTGTCTTTTTCAGCAATAATTTCTCTGGCATACGGGAATTCAACCATATTGAACACATTCTCCCATGCACCAAGTTCGTTATCTGCAAATAAGTCAGCAGTCTTCAACATGGTCTCCCGCAGATATTTCCTTTCACTACGGCTGAGGTCTCTCACAATATCATAAGCAACATAGCTAAATACGCTAGCATGACTCCATTCATCTTCTGCATGAATTCTCGTTACTTCGTGACAGATCTTTTGAATACTGGCATCTTCCGCCATGACTTTAAGATAGTCAGTTATCAACGTTTCACTTGCACAAGCAATGGCAAATCGGCTAAGCCGCCTCTGCCACTCAGCACTACAACCCGCCAAGAGTTGCTGACGCCAGCTAATCAGATTGAAACTTGTGTGGTTTAATGGAGCAATACGTCTCCTATCATAGATATAGTTGCAGGCCATAATTGACATACGTGTGTGAAGCGCTTCATCCAAAAGGGCTTCACACATAACATCTTGTAACTCTGCCCGGTTAGGAGCGTTCACAGGGGGTGACTTGATTATATCCTCACATGCTGGCGTTACGATGTCGCATTCAATGTATATTGTCTTCAGGTTATAGATACCCCATGCATACGAGAGGCATCTATTTTTTAGCTCATCAGGTGCCTCCTTCCATGCATCATGCAAACGAAATGGTAGAAGTGACTCACTAAAGTCTTTTTTTAATACATCAAACTCAAGGTCTGAATATTCTGAATGTTTGTTATTGACCGCTGCCCTATTTCTCCATAATAAGGAAAGTTTTTTCAACATTATCGCAACGTTCTCACTATCAGGGATCACTACATTAGTATTCATAAATTATGCCTCAGTTCATGTAACTATTAATTGCTATTTTTAACTCGAATCATGGTCATAAAAATGGAACCAGTGAGTGCAAGCACAGCTGAAATTACAAGGGCATTTTCCCAATGACCACTATCAAGAAATTTTCCATAAATGATGGCAGATAAAGCACTCCCGAGATAGAAAGAAAGTTGGCGTATACTTGTCGATAATAGTGTTCTCTCTTTCGCGAACCCCGTAATAGCAAGCGTATCAAGAAGTGGCATCAGACAATAATTAAGTAAAAGTCTGATGAAATACAGAGCGATAAAAATCGCAACTGACACATGGAGAGACTGAGCATAGATGCATATGAATGTTAGCACTCCAGAGATAATGACAGTCGGTTTAAGGGAAAACCGTTTAACCAACAAAGGCGCAAAAATTGCCCCAACAACACTAATGATTTTGTCCCCCCCCATTATAAGAGAGATTTCACTGACATTCATTGAATACGCAAGATTGAATACAATATTAATGAATCGAAATATCAAGGTAATAGAACCACCAAGAAAGGAAGATGCAACAAAAAGCACAAAAAAATTGAACCATTCTGTTTCCCGTCCCCCTGAAATTTTTACTCCCTCTTTGTCTGGCTCAACAATTCCATCTAAAGATCTCAAACGGAAATAAATCATCAATATGGCAGAAAAAAAAGATGCCAATAGAATAAATTGATAGTTTACTAGGTTATCCACACGAGAATAATAAGTTATTAGGCTAACTATAACCGATCCTACCATGGCCGCTCCCAGATAAGAAATGAAGAAGCAGCTAAATAGCGCAGTACGGCTACTAGATTCAACATTTGATCCTACCAATGAGTTTCCGAGCGATAGCAACGCAATCATGCCAGATAAGATCACTCCCAACGCCAATGCACTCGCAGTTATTGTTGTCAAGAAAGGGAGTAAAATGAAAGGAAATGCATAAATGAAAGAAGAGTAGATAAGAAGTGTTTTCTGAGAAACTTTCTTACTCAGATAAATCAAAGGCACTACTGCTGCGGCCATCATTATCATTGCAATGGCGTAAATATGTCCTGTATCTGATTTATCAATCCCACGAATTTCCAGATAGAAATTATAAACAGCATCGAACATGCCATTACTCAACCCCATTAAAAAAGTCGCAATCAGGAAATTCCTAACCGCAGGACTAAATTTCTCTATTTCTTTTAACATTTTTATTCTTTTTCTCCCTTGCTGATTAATTTCCTACCTGTAAATTCCTCAATTAGTTTTTCCCCAGTCAACCATTCGCCGTATCCTGCGGCTGTATGAATATGTCCAGCACCAGGAATTACTTTTATTTCACTTCCCCATGCGGAGGCCAACTCATGGGCTCGTTGCAATGAAAGATGCTCATCGTTATCGCTACAAATCAAAAGAGAAGTTATAGAAAGATTCTTGGTAGGTAACGGCCTTTGCTGACGAATATCCTCCAGAGCATCCTGAGCGTCAACGTCAGCAAGCGCAACCATAATTGCATACACGACCTTCTCACTATCGTAAGATTCCACCCATTGGGCTACACTAACAGCGCCGCAACTATGCCCGATTAGCACGATGTCACCTGTAGTATTCTTTATGGTCTGATCCAGACGCTCGACCCATGTTTGGCGACAAGGATTATTCCAATCATCCTGTATGACACGGATAACATTCGTATACTTCCTTTCCATGTAAGACTGCCAATGCTCAGGACCAGAGTTAGTGTAGCCAGGGACAACCAGATAAGTAGTTTCCATTCATTCCTCACATATGGGGTAATTTTTCGGATTCGATATTGATCCCAAATCGAGATGAAAGAAGTAATGATAGTTCTTCTCGGTTTGCTATTTCTTTTGAAGAAGAAGACAACCCGTCGACCTCAGTGAAAATGTTGTTACGTATACTTATCCGCCCATTTTTCGTTGGCATACTTGCCACATTATTCGTGTTGAGGAGACTTTTTGATGAATACAGAGTATAGAAATACGCCATCTCGACATCTTCAATAGTTGTTTCAATATCATGAAAAGCATAAATAGCTTCCCACGATGCATCCGGTTTACTATTTTCTTTCACTGAAACGGTCCATCCATGCTTGCGGCATTTACTTACGCGGGAAGAAAGGAAAGAGTGTTGGTGCTCATATCCATCAACTAAAAGTAAAGGCGCGCGTGGGCCTTTAGCCCCATAACCAACGTCAAATATCCAATCCTTCTCCTCTATTGAAATAATGAATATCTGGTGGGTTGCAGGGGTCAACATCGGTGTTAACAATCTAGCCAATCGGTATCTATATATAAATCCAACATGTTCTAGAAAAGGTCTAAGTAAAACAGAAAATTCGAAACAAATCCCTCCTCTCCTATTCCCTAAGATGGCTTCGGATATAGTTAAATAGCTGTTTCCCTTTGATGCATTTTCTTTCATACTCATATTTTCAAATGGAATTGAACATATATGAGCATAATGTAATTTGAAAAGGTAACTTATATCTGAAATAGGGGGAGAAGAAATATTTATACGAGAAGTGAAACGTAGTAAATCGTTCATGAAACTCTCCATGTATTTCCTACAATCGCCAGATAACTGCAACCATAGATTCCATTAAAATGGATGAATTGAAAACGTGATAATACGGATTAATTTTCAGCATGCAATGTTAAAAAGCATAACTTATTTTGTAAAAAAACATTACTTAGCTTATGAAAAGTAAAAAACACAAATATCTCATTGATTCCATATCATATAGTTACAAGTTATATAGTTATCACTATATAAACTTCCGTTTAAATAAAATAATTAAAATAAAAATAATTACCACATGTTATTTATAGATACTTCTTAAATGCTCCGGTGACTACAGATAGTATTACGCCCAACAACACCGCAGCGGGTAAGAGCAACAGATTCGGCCACACGGCAGTTGGCCAGGACAAATACAGCATGCAGGGGCCATACATAGCAGGCTTCACAAACCGCTTCGCATGATGATAGATAAAACTGGATTCGTAGCCAGCACCGTAGCGCCGTAAATCCCGACGAACCAAACCATCAACGATCCCTGTCACAGCAACCATGATAAAAAGCGGTATCGATAGCACCAAAATGCCAACCCGTATCGCAAAAATGACCGTGACATAAACCGTCGCCTGTAAGTATTCCCACAACGCAAGTGATCTTACCCGCCAATAGTGGACACGCGACTAAGTGAGTAAACTCTCTACCAGAGGTAGCTCACATGACAAAAGCCGTATCAACCAGTAAAAAACCACGTAAGCAACATACGCCTGAATTTCGCAACGAAGCCCTGAAGCTTGCAGAGCGTATCGGTGTGGCTGCCGCTGCTCGTGAACTCAGTCTGTACGAATCCCAGCTTTATAACTGGCGTAGCAAGCAGCAGAGCCAGACAACGTCCTCTGAGCGAGAAAGTGCACAGGCAGCAGAGATTGCCCGCCTCAAGCGCCAACTGGCGGAGCGGGACGAGGAGCTGGCCATTCTCCAAAAGGCCGCGACATACTTCGCGAAGCGCCTGAAATGAAGTATGTCTTTATAGAAAAGCATCGGGCTGAGTTTAGCGTCAAAGCCATGTGTCGGGTGCTCAGAGTCGCGCGCAGCGGTTGGTATGTCTGGCGGTCTCGCCGTCATCAGGTCAACTCGCGTCAGCGGTTCCGACTTGTCTGCGATGCTGCCGCGTCAGCAAGGCATTCAATCATGCCAGACAGTGGTACGGAGCCCCACGACTGGCTGATGAGCTACCGGACTATAACGTGAAAACGATTGCTGCCAGTCTGCGCCGTCAGGGGCTGCGGGCAAAAGCCGCGCGAAAGTTCAGTCCGGTCAGCTACCGGGAGCACGGCCTGCCCGTGTCTGAAAATCTGCTGAAGCAAGACTTTATCGCCAGCGGCCCGAATCAAAAATGGGCAGGCGATATCACGTACTTACGTACGGATGAAGGCTGGCTGTATCTGGCGGTGGTCATTGACCTGTGGTCGCGTGCCGTTGTCGGCTGGTCGATGTCATCGAGAATGACGGCGGAGTTGGCCTGTAATGCCCTGCACATGGCACTGTGGCGACGAAAACGGCCTCAGAACGTGATTGTTCACACAGACCGTGGCAGTCAGTATTGTTCAGCAGATTATCAGGCCATGCTGAAAAGCCATAATCTGCGAGGCAGCATGAGCGCAAAGGGATGTTGTTACGATAATGCCTGTGCTGAAAGTTTTTCCACTCACTGAAAGTGGAATGTATCCACGGTGAGTGCTTTGCCAGCCGGGAAATAATGCGAATGGCGGTGTTTAATTATATCGAGTGCGATTACAATCGCTGGCGTCGCCACAGTGCCTGTGGCGGTCTCAGCCCGGAACAGTTTGAAAACCAGAACCTCGCTTAGGGCTGTGTCCACATTACGTGGGTAGGATCAGGCCGAATGAGGTGTGGACATGGGACATTACATGGGTTCCGTCAACCATAAAGGGGCGCTGGTTTTACCTGTATCTGGTGGAAGAGGGGGGGCCAACTATCTTGACACTTACCGACTGCCGCAAACAAGTTTAGCCAAATCAGTTAGATTGCTCATATGAGCCTCTCAAGTCCATTCCATCAAACCCAATATCAAATCAGAAAATGCTAAGGTATGGTACACGGTTGGTCAATTCTAAAAATAACTTCCTAGAAAATTTTATCGAGTTACCATTTTTGGTCAAAACACTTCCAAACCATACCTTTACAAATTTGATGTCCGCTCTTCGCTCATTACCGACTATCCAATAATCGTGTTCTAACACAAAACACAGCCAGTGCAAGTCTGAGCTAATGCATTCCCGACGCAGCACAGACTTTCAGGATATCTCTTGCATCGTCGTCGTTATCTCGACGATGCATCTTTATTAGCGCGCATGTAAGTACGCCTCATACCAGCGGCTGAGCTGTTCGGTAACCGGACGGTGTTCGGCGTTAAATGGGCGGCCATCCAGCGCTTTTACCGGGGTGATGCCTGCCAGCGTGCCGGTGACAAAGGCTTCATCGGCGGTGAGGGCTTCTGCCAGCGTAAAATCCTGAGTCCTGACCTTAAGTCCATTAGCCTGCGCGAGGTTGATAAGGGTCTGGCGAGTAATCCCGTTGAAGCAATAACGGCCCGACGACGTCCACAGTTCACCGCGGCGGACGATAAAAAAATTGGTGGAGTTACAGCTGGCGACAAAACCGTTCGGGTCCAGCATCAGCGCTTCGTCAGCACCGGCCTGTAAGGCCTGTAACAGCGCCTGAATAAGATTAAGCCGGCTGTGTGAATTCAGCCGCAGATCGAAGACGTCTGGTGTGCTGGTGCGATAGGTGGAGGTAAACAGCGTCAGCCCGCGCTTTTTGGCTGCCGTATCAACGACCTTATACTCCGCCACGCACACGATAGTCGCGCCGCCGATAATAAAGCGGGGATCCTGATTCGGGGTATGTTTTTTCCCACGGGTAATCATCAGGCGAATATGTGCGCCATCGGTCATGCCGTTGACGGCGAGCGTTTTGTAGAGAATATCGATCAGCGCCTCCCGACTGTGGCAGATATCCAGTTGGATTGCGGCGGCACCGTCGAACAGGCGATCCAGATGGGCATCCAGCGCGATCAGGCGGCCGTTAACCAGACGTAATCCTTCCCATACGCCGTCGCCGCATACATAGCCGGAATCAAAGATCGACACCACCGCGTTATCGCGATGAACAAATTCCCCATTCACATACACCTGTACGTCGTTATTACGCGGATCCTGCAAGTAGGCCTGACTGCTTTGGCTGGATAACGTGGGTTGCATTTTGCTGTTCCTGAATGTGAATGATGAATTAAAAGGCTCGCTCGGCAAACCGGGCAAGAAAAGCCTGGGTTCGCGGTTGCTGTGGGTTTTTCAGCACCTGTTCGGCGCTGCCCATTTCATGGATCACGCCATTCTCGATAAAGATGACGCGGTCGGCGAAGTGGTAGGCGAATCCCAGTTCATGAGTGACCAGCAGCAATGTGCGTCCTTCGTCCGCTAAGTCGCGGATGGTGTGCAGCACTTCCCCCACCAGTTCCGGGTCCAGTGATGAGGTCGGCTCATCAAACAGCATGATTTCCGGCGACATGGCCAGCGCACGGGCAATTGCCACGCGCTGCTGCTGGCCGCCAGACAGGTTGGCGGGGCGTGCGTCTTGCTTGTTGCTCAATCCAACCTTTTCCAACTGGGCTTTGGCGATGGCATTCGCATCATGGCGCGGCATTTTTTTCACCGACACCAGCGCTTCACGCACATTCTCCAGCACGGTCAGATGGGGAAACAGGTTGAATTGCTGAAACACCATGCCGACGCGTTCACGCACGGCGCACAGCTGCTTTTCCGGGTAGTCGCGCTGGCCTTGCGCGTTGGTTTTTCCCAACACGACGCCATCCAGTTCGATGGTGCCCGCGCTGGGAATCTCCATGAAATTCAGACAGCGCAGCAGGGTGCTTTTTCCCGACCCGCTGCCGCCGATGATGGCAATTTTTTCGCCGCGTCGTACATCCAGATCGATACCTTTCAATACCTCAACGGCACCGAAGCGCTTCTGGAGGCCGCGAATGCTCAGGACGACATCCTCATTCAGGTCTATATCTTCACGCAGAACGTTATCTTCACTCATAGCAATCCTGTGGTGCTGTCAGACTAGGGGGTGGAACGGAAACGACGCTCAAGCCGTGCGGCGAGGTAACTCCCCGGCCAGATCAAAACGAAATACAGCAGCGCCACCACGGTCAGAATTTCTAGCGGACGATAATAGGTGCTGCTCAGCAGTCGTCCTTGGTACATCAGTTCGTTGACGGCCAGTATGGAGGCCAGTGAGGTGACCTTAGCCAGCTCGATCATTCGGTTGGTGAGGGCGGGCAGCATGTTGCGTAACACTTGCGGCAGCACCACGCGCCGCAGGATCACCGCCTGCCGCATGCCCAGCGCTTTCGCCCCTTCCCACTGCCCGTGGTCGATGGATTGCAGCCCCGCGCGGAAAATCTCCGTACAGTAGGCGGCGCTATAGAGCGTCAGAGCCAGTGCGGCGGCGGCAAAAGTGCTGAACTGCACACCGACCAAAACCGGGAAGGCGTAATAAAACCAGATCAACTGAATCAGCACCGGCGTGTTGCGAAAGATTTCGACAAAGAGCCTGGCAGGGAGCGACAGCCAGCGTTTGCCAAATACGCGAAACAGACCGAGAACCAGCCCCAGTACGGTGCCCAGTACCCCCGCGAGCAGCCAGAGTTCGAGCGTGACGCCAAGGCCTGTTAGCAACACGGGAAGGTTTTGCCAGACCAGCGAGAAATCCCATTGATAGTGCATGATGTTCCTTACGTGAGCCGACGGTCTGCCAGCGACAGCCGTTTCTCAATATGTTGACTCAACAGACTAATCAGCAGCAGCAGGGTGAAATACATCACCGCCACCAGACTGTAGACTTCCAATGGTCGGTAGGTTTGGCTGTTGATCTGCATGGCCTGATAAAGCAGCTCGCTGTAGGCCAGAGATGACGCCAGCGACGTGGATTTGATGAGTTCAAACGAGCGCTCAATAAAGGGCGGGATCATCCGGCGTAATGCCTGCGGAAGAATAACCCGACGTAGCGCCGTTGATTTCGGCATGCCCAGCGCTTTAGCCCCTTCCCATTGTCCCGTGTGAATAGAGGAGATCGCGCCACGGTAAACTTCGGCATAGAAGGCACCGGACTGTGCGGACAACGCGATCACGGCGGCGGTAAAAGGCGAAAAGGTTAACGGCGTAATGACGGGCAGGGCATAGTAAATCCAGAAAAAATGCACCAGCGCGGGTGTATTACGGTAAAAGCCAATCAATATCCCAGCAGGTAGACGCAACAGTCGTCGCGGTGACATTTTCATCGCGGCGAGCACCATGCCTGCCACCATTCCGATCAGGATGCTGGTGGCACCGATCTTTATCGTTCCCCACAGTCCTTCCAGCAGTAGCTGATGGTAAGGCCAGATGGCGGAAAAATCCCACTGATAAGACATAGATATAGCGCCCCTGAAAAGTGCGTATACCCGTCATACTTCAAGTTGCATGTGCGTTGGCTACGTTCAAATACTCGGCCCGTCGTGGGCCTCGCCCTGTGGGCCAACGCCTTGCGTTGTTCAAAACGCTAACGTTTTGTCCTGAAACTCGAATTATTTAGGGTGAATTAGGAAATACGTTTCTTATTTTGTTAGAACCTATGCATCTTAGCAGGTCGAAAAAATGATAAATAAATAATAAAACGTGGTGCTAATATTCCTTTTATGTATAAACAATGATGATTTTTCGATGACTCACTCTGCCGTATTACCGCTGACGCTGCGTCTGGCGACCTTTGCGCATCGGTTGACGATTCAGGACATTCCCGCCGCATTAAGACGAAAAATTGTGCTGCATTTTATCGACAGCCTGGGCTGCGGCATTGCAGGCGCAAACAGTCAGGTGGTACGGGATTGTGCACGCGTCACCCGCCTGCACTATGCGGCGGGTAACAGCCCAATAGTGGATGGCGGAGCGCCGCTAGCCGCCATCGGCGCGGCATTTTTGAATGCGGCTGCGATCAATGCGCTGGATTACGATGATGGTTATGAGGTTGCCGGGCGCGGCATGGGGCACCCCGGTGCCACACTGGTTGCCGCCGCGCTAGCGGCAGGAGGAACGCGTCCGATCGACGGCGAAACGCTGATTTGTGCGCTGGCTGCGGCGTATGAAATTAATGGCCGGATCATTCAGTCTCAGCAGCCGAGTCCGGCGCGTTTTCAGCAGGTTTACGGCGTGTGCCAGCATGAATCCATTGGAGCGGCAGTGGCCTACGGATTACTGACGGGGTGTGATGCGGAAGGACTAGAGAACGCCATCGGTCTGGCGGCGTCGCTGACGCCGTTGCCCAGCCTGCACAAATACAACTGGCAGCAGCGGCCGCTGGTGTCTTTCAAGGATTACAATGCCCCGGCGGCAGAATCGGGCGTGCGTGGGGTAGAACTCCATCGCGGCGGGATTATCGGGCCAAGAGATGTGCTGTCCGGCGAGCAGGGATTTTGGCGCATGATGGGGTCTGATCGCTTTGATGAAACGGCATTGTTGGCTGGACTAGGAGAGGAGTGGGCCATCCAGCACGCCAGCTTCAAAGCGTATCCGGCCTGTCGCTGGATACATACCGCACTGGAATCCTTCGAGCGCGTACAGCATGATCTGGCGCTATCACCGCAGGACATTGACCTGATTCGCGTCAAGGGAAGCCAGCGGCTGGCCGCGGACTTTATGGATACGCGACCGCAAAATGCGACGGACGCGCAGTTTAGCCTGCCGTTTGCGCTGGCGTGTCTGGCTTATCGTATTCCGCGCCATCGCTGGAGTGCGGACGACGCCTTAACCAACCCAGAACTTCTGGCGCTGGCCGATAAGGTTCAGGTTGAGGTTTCTCCTGAACTTGACCAGCTTATGGCGCAGGCACGTCGGCCAGTGTTGCAGGTTGATGTTGTCACGCGAGGAAAGGTAGTGAGCGGTGAACGCATCGCGTTTCCGCTGGGCTGCGCCGAAAACCCGCTAGCGGAAAGCCGCATTATGGCGAAATTTGCGGAGAATCTCTCGTCCCGATTTGCCCCAGCAAAGGTTGCGGAGGCAACGGCGGCGTTATCCGAACTTGAGCAATGTCAGGATGTCGCCGCGCTGCTGACCCCGCTAATGCAGATGTCTTGAATCCGTTCAGGACGGTAGCGGCTTAGCTTATTTCCAATCTTCTTTAATGACCGATGGCACTTTGCTGACGTCCACGCCGCGCAATTTGAGCGCCTGCTCATAGTAGTGCTGCGTCTTGCCGGATTGATACAGCTTGGCAAACTCGTCATTCAGGAAGTTATGGAAAGTTTGATCAGCTTCTTTACGGATTGCTCCGCTGGTGCTGACTTCGATAATCGGCTTCGGCAGAATCAAATTGCCTTTGCCGACTTTAGCCTGTTGCAGCGCCAGCGCAGGGTGGAAATAGGACAGCGCATCGACCCGACCCGCGTAGAATGCCGCCACGCCTTCATCCATATTCGGGAAACGCACCAACTGCGCTTTTGGCAGACGTTTGGTCAGAATCAGATCCGGGCTGGAACCCAGCGTGACGCCGATTTTAACATCTTCCCGATTGAGGTCGTCCCAGTTGGTCACCGTAATGCCATCGCGAATCAACACGCCTTGTGCATACCAAAAGAAAGGTTGTTCAGGAAAATCGACCGCTTTTTTCCGCTCTTCCGTTGGGTCGAGCACCAGCATGGTATCGATCTGACCGGTTTGTAAGGCGGCGATGGCGTTGCCCCATGTGGTTTCCACCGTCACCAATTTTACCCCAAGGTCTTTTGCCAGTTCTTTGCCGATGTTATAGCCAATGCCGTCCCATTCTCCGGTTGACGGGTTTTTAAAATACCACGGCTCACCCTGTGCCACGCCGATGCGTAACTCACCGGTCTGTTTGATGTGCTGCCAGGTTGAGGTTTGCGTTTCCGCAGCCTGACTAAAGAAGGCGGCGCTAATCAGCGTTAACGCCATGACTACCTGGTGAAGTGAACGTTTCATTATAGTTACCTTGATGATTGAGTTTTAATCGAGGCGATATATTTCGCTCATGCAGAGTAGCGAAATACTTATAGCGAAATTAGTTCTTTTCGTCTTATCTCATTCCAGATAAATATAACGATTCATTGAGATAAAAATCACTCTGGCGCATAGTCTTCCTTGCGGTAAGGCGCGTCATCTGGGGTTGCTCCATTTCTTTTGCCACGGAGCTGGTGAACGTTGCCGCTATTTTCGGTGTTTTCCCCTGCGGCAGGGCATAGCAATAATTTCGCTATGCTTTTTAATTATGAGCAATTACGCATAATCCCCCGTTCTGTCAGGCACTGTTCTTTCAGGTACGACGAGGCAGCGTCATTATGATGATAAGTCCGCCGTTTTTGCCGCGTTCTGCATAAATAGTGCCACCATGTGCGGTGATAATGGCGGAGGCGATGGATAGCCCCAGCCCGCTGCCGCCGGAGTGCCGTCCGCGCGAATGTTCGGCACGCCAGAAGCGGTCAAAAAGCAGGGGCAGCGATTCAGGCTCAATCCCCGGCCCGCGATCGGAAACGGTAATCTGCCAGCACGGCGCGTTTTCACGCAGCGTTGTTTCACGTACCTCAATCGCCAGATAGCGGCCATCGCTGGCATAGCTTAATGCGTTCTCGATCAAAATCGAGAACACCTGTCCTAACCGTTCGCGGTCGGCAAGGCAAAAGTCGTGTTGTTCAATATGCGTCTGCGTTTGAAATCCGGCCTGCTCTAGCTGAGGTCGATACCAAGTCAGTCGCTCGGTAATGAGTTCGTCGAAGTAGAAAGGGGTCTGAACCAGTTGCAACTGCCCGGCTCTGGCGAGCGACAGGAAGTGCAGATCCTGAATCACATGATTGAGCTGTTCAAGCTGTTTGATGACCATTGTCAGTTGGGTTTTATCACGCGGGAAAACGTCATCGAGCATGCCTTGAACGCGGCCCATCGCCGCATTTAACGGCGTACGCAGTTCGTGGGCCAGCGCCGCGCTGGATTCGCGCAGTTCCCGTTCGTAGCGCTCCAACTGCGCGGTCATGTTATTAAAATCGTCTGCCAGCGTGACTAGCTCCATCGGCGCCTGTTCGACAAGCTGCGTGCGAGTATCAAATTTTCCCTGAGCGACGTCACGTGCGGCGCTGGCTATATTGGAAAATTGCTGTGACAGCGGCCGCGCCCGCCACAGAAGCACGACGACGACGGTAGGTAAGGCGATCAGAATCATGATCGCGAGCACCAGCCAGTCGGTGTTGGCAATGTTAGGCACGAAGAAATCCGGGCCATAATACTGATTGATAATCTGCTGGTAGCGAAGATTACCGTAATCTTCCTGTTTACTTAACTGTTGAAACTCCGTCCGTACCTCGTCCGGCATTTGCTGTTCGATGTAGACATTGTTGATGGCGAAGCGCAGCCACATGAGGGCCGCAATAATCAGTATGGTGGCGAGCAGCAGTGAAATAATACGGAAACACAGCCAGCGCCACAGCGACATGTTTTCTGACAGAAAGATCGATTTTTTCATCAGGTTCACCGGAATCGATAGCCGACGGAGCGGACGGTAACGAGCACATTGATGATGTTGTGCTGGTTGAGCTTTTTCCTGAGATTGTGGACGTGCGTGTCCACCACTCGTTCCAGCGCGTCGCTTTCCGGCAGGCTGGCTTCCAGTAATTCGTTCCGCGTAAAGGCGCGGTTTGGCGCTTTGAGCAACGTCACCAGAATATTAAATTCAGTGGGAGTCAGATCGAGAACCACAGATTCGGATGGCGATAGCGCGATGCTTGCCGTCACGGAGGTGGGATCAACCGAGAGATTTTCGAATGTCAGGATCGCCTCTTCGCGGACCGCATAGCCCGTTCGTCGCAGTACGGCCTGCACCCGTGCTACCACCTCCTGTGGGTTATAAGGTTTGACGACATAATCATCCGCACCGTAGCGCAGTGCGCCAATCCTTTCCGGCTCGTCGCCGATAGCCGTGACCATAATCACCGGAATATTACTGCGCTGACGCAGGGCGGATAGCACCTCTGAACCATTCATCTTCGGTAGCATTACGTCCAGCAAAATCAAATCGGGTTTACTGGTCAGCGCCATGTGCAGACCTTTTTGTCCATCAGGCGCGATAGCAACCTGATAGCCATCGCGCCGCAGATAAGCCTCGAGCACGCTAGCGGCATCCATGTCGTCTTCAATAATTAACACCCGTTTTTCTGCCATCGCACCCTCTTGATGAAATCTTAAAAAACCACAAAACGTTTCTTGACTAAGCATCAGCATAATCCGCCACGGTGCATAAAAGCTAACACCAATTAGCTTGCACCCACCAGGGAACACCATGGTAAAAGATTATCGCGTCAAAGAGGGGATGTATGAACATAACAAGAATGATTTTATCTACTAGCCTGCCCGCTATCGTGCTATCTGGCACCGCATTGGCTGCGGAATTGGAAACATCATCGCCCTCGATTTTCGGCGACCACACGGATGTGACCGTGGGCGCTGCCGCTCAAAATGCGCCGCGTTACCGAGGGAGTAAAGATCGTCAGACTACGGCCCTGCCTGTGCTGACCATTCAGCGCGGCGCGCTTTATTTCGATTCTACGCATGGTATTGGCTGGCAATACCAGTCGCCTTCCGGTTTTTATCTCGATCACGCCATCGGTTACGACATGGGAAGGGATGATAAAAACAGCCAGTGGCGTGCAGGCTCAAACCGACTGAAAGGAATGGGCAAGGTTAAAGGATCGGTAACCACCACCGTAACGGCGGGGTATCAGTTTGCGCCGTGGCTAGCGCTGGAAGCGAGCGGCGAGTTTGCGCTGAGTGAGACAAAAAGGGGAAATCACTACCGCGTCGGGGCAAAGAGCACGGTATGGCAGTCCGCGGCACAAGACGATGTGCTGGCATTGTCGGCGGACGTGTTGATGGGGGATGCTCGCTTTAACCAAACCTACTATGGCGTGACGCAGCAGCAGAGTATCCGCTCCGGGTTGGCAGTTTATCATGCTGGTAAAGGCGTTTACGGCTATGCGCTGGGGGCAAACTGGACGCATCAATTTAGCCCTGTGTGGTCAACTAACGTGGCGGTGACCTCAACCTGGCTTACTGACAAGGTTGCGGATAGTCAAGTTGTTGAACGGCGTAATGATACCGGCGCCACGCTGGCCGTTCTGTATTCGTTCTGATGTTATCTGGTAAGTGAGAGGATGTAATGATGGTCAGCCGTTTTGCTTTCTGTCTGCTGTCGGCCGTGTTACTTAGCGGCTGTGACAGCGCTGATGATGTGCCTGTGTCACCGTCCGTCAGGCCGGTAAAAACGTTGGTGGTCATGCCGGCGATGAGTCGGGAACCGGTGACGTTGACAGGGGAAGTTCGTCCTTATGAAGAAACGGCGTTAGGTTTTCGACTGGATGGTCGCATCCTTAATCGTCTGGTGGATGTGGGCGCGTCGGTAAAGCGTGGCGATGTTATTGCGACGCTTGATGCACGCGACAGTGAAAACCAGTTGCGTAGTGCACAGGCGGATTTAGCCAGCGCAATTTCGGCGGAACGGCTGGCGAAAAGCAATTTTTCCCGCATGAAGGCACTGGCTCCGGGCGGAGCGATTGCACGCGTGCAGCTTGATGAAGCGCAGGCAAATTGGGACGCGGCGGTTTCCCGCCGTGAAAGTGCGCAGGCAACGGTGAAAGGCGCGCAGGAACGCTTCGGCTATACGCAACTCACGGCCACACAGGACGGCGTCATCACTACTGTCAGCGCGAACCCCGGCCAGGTGGTGAGTGCCGGACAAGAGGTGGTGAAACTGGCCTCCCTCGACGGGCGCGATGCGGTGTTTGATGTACCGGAACGGCTGGTTAATCAGTCACTTTCCTCGCGCGTTATTCGTGTTTCATTGCTGTCGGATCCGAGCGTTCAGGCTGAAGGGCGAGTGCGGGATATCAGCCCACAGGCCGATCCCGTTACGCGTACTTTCAGAGTGAGAGTCACGTTAACTTCGCCACCCGCTGCGATGGTACTGGGAGCAAGTGTGAAGGGTGCAATACAGCAGTCTGACACGGCCGTCATTGAACTGCCTGCCTCTGCCCTTACGCGACAGAGGGAGCAGCCTGCGGTCTATGTCGTAGACACGGCAACGCAGACGGTTCGTTTGCGGCCGGTTACCGTGGCGCGCTATAGCGACACGACGATTTTCATCTCCGAGGGGCTGAAACAAGGCGATCGCGTGGTGACCGCTGGCGTCAGTAAATTACGGCCAGATGAGAAAATTCGGCTGGATGAGGAGGAGCGTCGCTGATGTCACAGGAACAACAACCCACTCGCGCCCGCTTTAACCTGTCCGCCTGGGCACTGGCGCATCAGCAACTGGTCGCGTTTATGATGCTGGTGATTATGGCGGCAGGCGTGATGAGCTACCAACGTTTGCCTCGCAACGAAGATCCGGCATTTACCATTAAGTCCGCAGTGGTGTCTGCCGCCTGGCCGGGCGCCACGGTGAATGATACGGTCAATTTCGTTACTGATAAGCTGGAGAAAAAATTACAGGAAACGCCGTATCTCGATTATGTCGAGAGCTACACCCGAGCTGGGGAATCGGTGGTTTTCGTTAACCTGCGTGATGACACGCCGCCATCTGCCGTACCGAATATCTGGTATACGGTGCGTAAGAAAATGACGGACATCGCCAGTTCGCTCCCTGATGGCGTCAGCCCGCCGTCTGTTAATGACGAATTTGATGATACGTTTGGTACGATTTATGGCTTTACCGCCGAAGGGTTTTCGCCGCGAGAGCTGCGCGATCGTGTCGAGGATATTCGCGCTGCGTTATTGAGCGTGCCGGATGTTGGCAAGGTCGACATGCTGGGCGTGGAAGAAGAACAGATCGTGGTGACGTTTTCTCCCCGACGTCTTGCCGGATTAGGGATTGATGCGCAGCAGGTTATTGATTCACTGAAAGCGCAGAATGCGGTCACGCCTGCCGGTATTATTCGCACTGAAGATGAGAAGATTGCCGTGCGCGTTAGCGGGGCGTTCACCTCCGAGCAAAGCTTGCGCCAGATTACATTGCGCATCGGCGGGAAATTTGTCCCGCTGGTTGATATCGCTACGATTCACCGTGAAACGGCAGAACCACCGTCGCCAACGTTTCGGGTGAATGGTGAGAAAGCGATTGGGCTGGCAATCTCCATGGCTCCGACTGGCAACATGCTCAATTTCGGTCAGGCCATTCGCGATAAAATGAACGTGATTGCAACGCAGCTTCCGCATGGGATTGAAATGACGCGCGTGGCCGATCAATCGGAAGTGGTGAAAGGGGCAGTCGGCGGATTCATCAAAGTGCTGCTGGAAGCTGTTGCGATTGTACTGGCGGTATCGTTCGTCTCTCTTGGCAGCCGTGCCGGATTGGTCGTTGCTGCATCCATCCCGATTGTGCTTGCGATGACCTTTATTGGTATGGAGATAACCGGTATTGGCTTACAGCGTATCTCGCTCGGGGCGTTGATTATTTCGCTGGGGTTGTTGGTTGATGACGCCATGATTACCGTGGAGGCGATGGTGTCGCGACTGGAAGAGGGCTGGGATCGCAAGCGGGCGGCGGCCTGGGCCTATGAAAGCACGGCCTTCCCCATGCTGACGGGGACGCTGGTGATGATTGCCGGGTTTATCCCGGTGGGGTTTGCCTCATCAAGCGCGGGCGAATACTGCTTTTCACTTTTTGTCGTCGTGCTTATCTCCTTGCTGAGTTCCTGGATCGTGGCCATTCTCTTTTCGCCCTTGCTCGGCGTCTGGTTGTTGCCAAAAACGTTTCGTCACCAGCATAACGAACCGGGGCGGGTTGGTCGTCTTTATCGCCAGTGGCTGCAACAAGCGCTGGCAAACCGGGGAATGACGTTACTCATCGCAGTGCTGTTGCTGGTGGTCGCCTTGTTTGGCGCTACCCGGCTGCAAGGCGAATTTTTTCCCGCTTCGGACAGACCGGAACTGCTGGTCAGTCTGACGCTGCCGGCGAACGCTTCACAGGCCGCGACGGAAACGCAGGCGAAACGGCTGGAAGCCATGCTGAAAGACGATCCCGATGTTGACCACTTTTCCACCTATGTTGGGTCGGGCGCGGTACGTTTTTATCTCCCGATGGATGTGCTGTTGAGCCACGAAAATATTGCGCAACTAGTGGTGGTGGCAAAAAGTCTGGAGGCGAGGGACGCATTGGCCGCACGGTTGAATCAGGTGCTTGAGCGCGATTTTAGCAATATTGTGGCACGTGTGTCCGCACTGGAGCTGGGGCCGCCAGTGGGCTGGCCACTTAAATATCGAGTCGCCGGGCCGGATATTCACCGCGTCCGTGATATTGCGCAAGGTCTGGCTAGCTTGGTGGGGAATCAGGCTGATGTTCGTGAGGTGAATCTGACCTCGGGCCAACCGGAGCGCACGGTGAACGTGGTGCTCAATCAGACGGAAGCCCGCGCCGTTGGCATCAGTTCGCAGGATGTATCCAGCATGTTGGCGGCGATATTTTCCGGTTCTACGCTGACGTCGGTGCGCGATGGTAATCGGCTGGTGGATGTGGTCGTGCGCGGCACGCCGCAGGAACGCAGAGACGTCGCGACGATCGCTAATCTGCAAATACCGGTCGCGGATGGGCGCTCCGTCCCGCTGGAGCAAATCGCTACCGTGGCGTATGGTGTCGACGATCCGATTATCTGGCGGCGTCAGCGCGAGCCGTTCATTACGGTACAAATGGATGTGGCATCGGGCGTGCGGGCTCCTGCGCTATCTGAAAAACTGGCGCCTGAGATTGAACGCTATCGTACCACGTTACCCGAGGGGTACCACATCACAGAAGGTGGCGTGGCGGCCGAGTCTGATAAAGGCAATAGTTCCGTATATGCGGTGTTGCCAGTGACGCTGTTGGTCATGCTGGTGCTATTGATGATTCAGTTACAGCGCATTTCTCGCATGGTATTGGCATTTCTGACCGCGCCGTTTGGCCTGATCGGTATTGTTGCCGCCATGTTGCCGACCGGCACACCGATGGGGTTTGTGGCGCTGCTGGGGGCGATTGCGTTGGCGGGCATGATTATTCGTAATGCGGTTATTCTGATTGGCGAAGTCGATCTGAACGTGAAAAACGGGCAGCCCGCGACAGAGGCGATTGTGAATGCCGCCCAGCATCGTTCACGGCCGATAGTCTTGACCGCGCTGGCGGCAATTCTTGGCATGATCCCGATTGCACATCAGGTGTTTTGGGGGCCGATGGCGTACGCGATTATCGGCGGGTTGATGGTGGCGACGCTGCTGACACTGCTTGCGCTGCCTGCGGCGCTGAGTTTGCTCATGCAGTGGGAAGGGCGGAAAGCGGCAAATTCTACGTCGTCTTAAGAAAAACGCGGCAGGTTGTGGCGCGAGGCGTGATAGCCACAACCTGCCGAATTGTCGTTATTGATCGACGACGGAACCGTCGACGTGCAGCCGGGTTTTCAGGCCGCGACGGCGGTAAGGGAAGCGGTTCTCCAGATCGTCCGCCAGCTCGATACCGATACCGGATTGCGTCGGTATTTCCATAAACCCGTCCACGCATTTGAAGGTGTTCTTCACCACGTCTTTTTTCCGTACGCCGTTTTCGACGCCTGTTGCGCCAAATTTTTCCGACAACGCCGGCTGGTCATCCCCTGGATACTCCAGCAGGGCAAAATTCGGAATGCTGACGGCGATCTGCAAACAGGCGGCGGTAGACACCGGGCTGAGCGGGTTGTGTGGTACGACCATCAAATCGTTGGCTTCTGCCAGCGCCGCCACTTTTTTCGCACCGGTAATGCCCCCGCACATGCAGACATCAGGGCGCACATAGGCGACCGCGTTGCGGCGAATCAACATCGCAAATTCCTGCGGATTATTCAGGCGTTCGCCAGTGGCAATAGGAATATTGATTTTGTCGGCCACCTCCGCCATGGAGTCGAAGTTATCTGCGGCGATAGGGTCTTCAATAAAATAGGGATAAAACGGCTCAATACCGCGAGCGAACACCACGGCATCGGCGGTTTTCAGACGGCGGTGAACTTCGATACACAGGTCGACATCGTTACCGACCGCTTCCCGATATATTTGCCCGCGATATCCCACAGGGCGATATCGATGGCGCTGATCGCCCCCATGATGGCGGCGCCGCGGAAATGCCAGCAGCGGTACATATACTGCCAGTGGTGTTCAATACGCAGCGGATCTTGCCCAATCAGATACGTGCGCAGTGCCTCAACCGCACCTTTGGAGGCATCGAGAAAGCCTCAGGCACCGGATTCGCCAATGCCCGTTAGCCCTTCGTCAGTGGTGACCTCAACAAACATATATCGATTCGCGAGGATCACGCGCACGTCGGTAATTTTCATCAACTCTTTCCTTAAGTTAGCCTGCTTAGCATTGAGTCTAATCACACAGGCGGGCGGGTTGTCAACGCTGGCGTCCGCGACGGTAGCCGTCTTCGAACGCCGGGTGACTTAGAGGTGCCCAGACAGACGCTGGTGGATTTTGGTGCTATGGGTATCCAGCCCGACGATCGTGACCTTCGCATCGTAGCGATGATAGCGGGTTTCGATCGCGTCGAGCGCCGCCACGCTGGAGGCATCCCAGATTTGGGCGTGCGTCAGATCGATGGTGACGTTCTGCGGATCCTGTGCATAGAGAAAATGCTCAAAGAGGTCGTTGCTGCTGCCGAAGAAGAGCGGCCCGCGCACCATGTAGTGTACCGACTGTCCGTCTTCACTCACCTGACGCTCCGCGTGAATGACGTGCGCCACGCGACGAGCAAACAGCAGGATGGCAAAGATTACACCGCCCGCTACGCCGATAGCGAGATTCCCCGTCGAGACGGTGGCGATAACCGTCACGATGACCACCAGCGTTTCCGACAGCGGCATACGTTTCAGCGTCGTAGGATGCAGGCTATGCCAGTTCATCGTCTTGACCGCGACGATCATCATAATGCCGGCCAGCACCACCATGGGAATCTTCGCCATGATTTCGCTCAGTCCGGTCACTAACAGCAGCAGCACCAGCGCGGCGGCGAGGGTAGAAAGGCGCGTGCGCGCTTTACCTAACTCCACGTTGACCACGGTTTGCCCGATCATTGCACACCCGGCAATGCCGCCGTAGAAGCCGGCGAAGATATTGGAAACGCCCAGTCCCCAGCATTCGCGGCGCTTGCTGGACGGCGTATCCGTGATGTCGTCGACCAGTTTGGCCGTTAACAGCGACTCCATCAGTCCGACAAAGGCAATACTCAGCGCGGTCGGCCAGATGATGTGTAGCGTTTCAAGATTGAGCGGCACCAGCCACTGAGTGAAACCCGGTAATCCGGGCTGCATAGGGCCAGCATCGCCGACATTAGGCACCGTGATGCCGGTAAAAATAGCGATTGCGGTTACCGTCACAATCGCGACCAGCGGTGCGGGAATGCTTTTCACCACATAAGGCAACAGCAGAACAATCGCGAGCGTCAGCGCAAACAGCAGCCAGACAAGCGAGGATTGCCCGTAAATATGCGGGACCTGCGCTGCAAAAATTAGGATGCCCAGCGCATTAACGAAACCGATCATCACCGAGCGCGGGATGTAGCGCATCATTCTCGCCAATCCGGCCAGGCCAAACAGAATCTGGATGATCCCTGCCATGATCACGGCAGGCAGGATATAAGCTACGCCGTGTGCGTGTACCATCGGTCCGATAACCAGCGCTACGGCTCCCGCCGCCGCCGTCACCATTGCTGGCCTACCGCCGAGGAAGGACATGGTGAAGCACAACACAATGGAGGCTATCAGGCTAACTTTCGGATCGACGCCTGCGATGATAGAAAACGAAATCACTTCTGGGATAAGTGCCAGCGCGGTGATGGTGCCAGCCAAAATCTCGCGCATCAGCAGCGAAGGAGAGCGTAATACAGCAAGCGTTGACGGCGCAGAAGGCGATGGTACCGGCGTGGCGTCGGGTGATGAAATCATATATGCAGGCTTAATTTTTATGTCATGACAAAATGCGGGAGAGGATAAATTATCGGCAGGATAAAAGATACTGTCCTTCATCGGCGGGTAGGGAAAACTCCGCGATGAAGGAAGGGGGCATTGGCGCGATATCTGCTCAATAAAACCGTTGGCAAGAGCCAATGAATCAATATCAGGAAAGGAATTTCACACCTTGCTTCAAGACAATATCGCACGCCTTGGTCTTCACCTTTTCCGCCAAAGGCGTATTTCCTATATTATTCAGATTCAGCTGTTTGCCATCGCGGGTATTCAAGAGACCTGCCAGCCCTTGTGTATAATCAGTCTGTTGCTGTTTTTCTTGCTGAGAAGTCAGACCAAGTTTATCCAACAATTGGTTTTTGATGTTTTCTGTATTGGTTGCAGAAACCAACTTCTGTTTCACGCAGTATTGCAGGATCCCTGCCGCGTTGTTCATGCTGCTGGCACTTAACGCCTGATTGCCACCATTGAGCAGCCCTGCTAATCCACTCAATCCGCCGGATGAAGCACTATTCTGACCGAGTTGGCTAACCGCGCTGGAAAGTGAATCCTGCAAACCTGCTGCCTGGGCGTAGCCTGTAAGCATAAAAGTCGCTAAACCAACGGCACCGACTACGTTTCTGATTGATTTCATGACACCCTTACTCTCTGTTTAACGTCCACGTTGTAGAAAATACCGTGAAATATCGTACTTAAAAAGCGGAAATCTCTGCATCGTTTCTCTTCTTTTATTTGAATTTTTTACGGTTTCTACCACGTTTTTTCTGACTCCTGTCTCTATCTATCCGTTCTCCCGTGGAATTCAAGAATACGATTGCTCGGACAGTCCATTAATGGGGGCAAAGGTGTGATCTCTTCCTTTTGTTCAGTACCGCCCCATCATCTGAACTAGGGCGGTTCGAATTTGTATTTATTGATAGTGCATAGCCACACGCTTCCGAGAAACACATATCGAACAACGATCAGAAGCTATATGTCACCTTCAGGCTTCCCGTGGGCGATGTTTTTCGTTGAACAATTGAACTATTGCGTGCATCACCAGCCAACTGCGTAAAACCTGCTGCGGCATCTATGCTCCAGTCTTGGGTGAGCTTGTGCGTCCAGCCCATATTCAGTGAATAGGCGTAAATTCCAGACTTGGCATCATATCGCGTAAACCCCGATGCCGCCGACTGTGATGCACTTACCCCGTAGTAAGTCTGCATGTACTTGCTGGTTCCCCAACTGCTGGTCAGCGCCAGTGTCACGTCATCTTTCGATGACGAATAGAGCGGGCTGACAATGCTGAAATGCAGGGCCTCGCCATTGTTTCGCTGAGAAATCGGCACCTCAGCCTGCAATTGCAAATTAAGCCAGTCGGTGACCTCGTATCCCAGGCCAAGCAGACTGATAGCCGAGCCTTTGACGTCACCCATACCTCGCAAGTCGTCGCTACCGTAGCTGAGCGAGTCGCTGTCCACGTCACGATCCTTTCGGCCTGCGCGATAACTCAGCGCAGCGCTGTAATCAAATTTGCCGATGCTGTTACCGTAACCGATACCACGCGTGGTACTGACGAAGAAACCATTTACCATAGAGTAATCAATTACCAGGGCAGTCGTGACGCGGCTTTCATCCGAACCAGAATAACGTGGTGCAACATCCGCGCCTCCCCCGAGAGTCAACTGGTTACCCTGTTGTTGTCCTGCTGCCAGTATTGGGGTGGACAGTAACGCCAGGATAAATCCCGACAACGATTTTTTCAGGGTACGCCCCGAGAGTGAATGGAGGAACTTATGGCTCAGTTCGATGTTTCTCATTAAGGAAGTCCTTGTGGATTCAACTGACTACAATACAAGCGGTTTTAAACGCCGGAACGCTCAGTTTGAATGCTGACTCTGAAGTTCTCATGAGCCCAAAATGAAGAAATACTGAAGTAAGTGCCCGTTCTGCAAACCTGATAGATTCCCTGATATCGTTTTTTCTTCAGACGTTCTTCATTCACTGTTGATAAAGTGGCTATTGTGAAAATTCTCCTAATTGAAGACGACATCGATCTTGGCAATGGCGTGCGTATTGCCCTGACAGACCAAGGGTTAGATGTCATATGGGTTCGCCGTAAAGTGGATGCTCTGCATCAACTCGATGTATGCGTGCCAGAACTGGTATTGCTCGACCTCGGCCTGCCCGACGGTGATGGCATGAGCCTGCTGACGCGTCTGCGTCAGCAGTTCAAGGGAATCCCTGTCATCATCCTGACGGCTCGAGGCACTCTGCAAGATCGTTTGACTGGGCTGGATGCTGGTGCAGACGACTATCTCGTCAAACCTTTTGTTCTCGCCGAGTTATTGGCCAGGGTGAGAGCACTTGTGCGGCGCAGTTACGGTTTTCAGAATGAGGTGATAGAAATTCGAGGGCTATCTCTCCATGCGCCGACTCGTCGCGTGACAGTGAGTGAGAGTCATGTTGATTTGACGGCAAGCGAATACGCGCTGCTTGAAACATTAATGTTGCGCGCTGACCGTGTTCTGACACGTCGTTTTTTGGAAGAAAGGATCTTCGGTGCAAAAGAAAATATGAGCAATGCGCTCGATGTACATATGGGAAATTTGCGGCGCAAAATCGGTGACGGCTATGTGCGAACGGTGAGAGGTGTGGGGTTTGTCATTGACACCGTACCCATTCAGAAGGGGGCAGGTTGATGCGTAATTTTTGGCGCAATCTGAGAATCCCAACGCTCGTACGGCGAATTATGATCGCCCAGATGCTATTACTCACGCTGCTTTGGTGTATTTTTCTGACCTACATTTTATGGGATAACTTACGTAGCCCTCCAATGCTATCAGGCAGCAAAACCTATGAAACTATTCTGACATTGGTGGATCGTATGGGGGATCGCCCGCACGATCTAACCGATGTGCTGGAAACGTTCAGCAAGGCGTTGCGAGAAGGTTATGGCGGAGGTGAAGACCCAAAAATGTCAATCAGCCTAATCGTTCGGAAGAATAAAGCGATCATTTATTCATCTGATGGCGCTCCAGTAGGCGTGACAAACACCGATTATGGGATGATTCAGAAGATTCAGAGTAACGGCCGAACCTGGACTAGCCGTACTTTGAAGTCTGGTCATTCCGACACAGAGGTGACACTGGTCACGCCTGCCGGAGGTTGGAACTTCTTCATATACCTGAACTCGCGCGGATATTACATATTACCGCTGCTGGTATGCATTCCTTTTCTTTTGTTTCCTGCGTGGCTGTCAATCCGCATTGCAATGCGCCCCTGGAACAAGGTGGTAAATGAGGTTTCCTTACGAACACCAGAAGATCTTTCTCCCTTAAAAGCAGTTCCCAAGCACATGGAACTTCGCCAAATGGTGGACGCGATTAATATATTCCTTGCCAGGGTACGAGAAAGCACTGAAAGGGAGCGGACTTTCATTGCCGATGCCGCACATGAGTTGCGTACTCCGCTGGCGGCAATGCGAGTCAATGTTGAGGCTTTACAGTCCGATGTAAGCAACGTTAGTCAACAGGAATTACTTGCAGGGATTATTCGCAGCAATAGCCGTGCGGCTCGTCTCGTCAATCAGTTGCTGTTGCTGATGCACAGTGAAGCGCGCATTGACACGGTTATGGAGCCTGTGCCGCTGACGACGCTCATTCAAGAGCGAATGGCTGAGTTGGCACCGCTAGCTGCGAAGAGCAGAATTGAGCTGGAGCTATATGCTCAAGATGACGTCTGGGTTACAGGTGTCAGGGAACGCTTAATGTCACTGATCGACAACTTGATTGAAAATGCCGTGAAGTACAGTCCTGAGGGCGGGCGGGTTGAGGTAGAGGTACGATCGTTAGATACATCCACTCAGCTGCGTATCTCAGACGCAGGGCCAGGCATCAAGGTTGAATTAAGGGAGCGGGTGTTCGACAGATTCTTTCGTGATCCCAATCAGATACAAAGTGGGAGCGGGTTGGGGCTTGCAATAGTCAAAGCGGTTGCGCAGCAACACAACAGTCGTGTTTTCCTGAGCACGTCAGCAGAAGGTGGACTCATGGTTATTGTTGACTTCCCAAATCACCATTCCGTCTGAAAGAAAGCACCGTTTTAGTCCCAACTCGGAGTAGGACACTTACCAGAATAATGGAGCATAAATTGAAATATTTGCCCCTGGTTACAATAGTATTTTCTATATCACTCAGCGGATGTGCCATAACCGTAAGCGATTTAAAGAATAGCGAATCGTCTTTAGACGGCAGTTTCATTAGCAAGACGGGAGCGTCCGATACTTATCGAACGCTAAGGTACATGGCAAGGCAGTGTCTGGAGTATCAGTCATATTCAGGAAATCCGGTCATCGTATTTAGTGAGTTTGACGGCGAGCGGCAAGAAGGCGAGATCAATCAAAAGTTTCTTTCAGAAGGACTGCTGATTAACAACACACTAATTGAGATAGAAAACCATGGTGGTGATAAAGCTAAGATCAATCTATACACCACGAAGAATATCTTGAGTACAGGCATCAGGTCGCCAAATATAAGTGATATCAAGCGGTGGGCTGACGGCGATAGAACCTGCTAGGCTGTGTCCCTTAATTGCATAACTTCTTGTAAAAGAGTCGGATGCAGCCCAGTTTCACCATCGACAGATAATTTCTCGCCGTTTTGTCGTAGCGTGTGGCGATACGCCGGTACTCTTTTAACCGACCAAAACATCTCTCCACTACGTTGCGGCGGCGGTAAACGTCACTGGCGAACCGTGAGCGTCCGTCAGAAGCCATTTTTTCATTAGATTTTCGCGGGATAACTACTTTTATCCCTTTTCGTTTCAGTTCGTTACGAAGCGCATGCCCTGAATAAGCTTTGTCAGCCAAAACCGCATAACCACGGCGCTTCATGCTGCCGTTCTGACGCTGAACACCAATACCATCCAGCAGGCGTAATGCGAACTGGCTCTCGTGAGCCTGTCCGGGACTCAGCACAATGTTTAGCGGGAGACCGCCTGCATCTGTCGCCAGATGGATTTTGGTGCCAAAACCACCGCGAGAGCGACCCAGCCCATTATCTCCGGTGATATCGGGATGTTTTTTTGAGCACCGGCAGCACATTTCAGCGCACGGATATTACTGCCATCCAGCGCAGTAGCAGACCAATCAACAAGGCCATGTGCATCAAGCAATGAAAGTAACCTGTTGAAAATAATGTTAATGACACCAGATTTAGACCACCGATTAAAGCGATTATAAACCGTTTTCCAGGAGCCATATCGCTCAGGTAAATCGCGCCATGGCGCACCAGAACACAACACCCAGAACATACCGTTGATGACTTTACGATGCTCAGCCCATGGGCGTCCGGCTCGTGGGGATGTAGGTTCAGCAGGCAGTAGGGGCTGGATGATGCTCCATGCTTCATCGGGAAGATCGTATCGGGCCATATCTCAAAGTGTTGTGGAAATAAGTAGTTACTATAGCTCAGATTATTAAGGGACACAGCCTAGCATGACACTAAGCTATACAGCGAAACATCCCGCCCCAAAATTAGCCACTCCCTGAAATTGAATATTATCCACGCGTAACTTGCTTCTTTGTAAGTTTACAGCCGTGTTGAAAGGGTTATTCCGTCGATAGCTTTACTCGCCGTAGCAACGGTTCGTTGGCACGGCTAACCAGCCGCAGAGCATTTCCCGTGATGTAGTGATCCACTTTCTACGGATACCGTTACGTTGCGGATATTTGAGTCATTAAGCGCCATTTGGGGGGCACTCCGGCATCGAACCAACTTGACCACCAATCTGACCACCACATTCTCACGATGCAGAAGGAAAACGTGGGCATCAGGAATGTTTTGCACGTGAATTTGTTGGATAAGATGTTGAAAAGCAAAAATCCCGCTTAAATTTCTTTAGGCGGTATTTTCTAAATTTGGCTCCTCTGACTGGACTCGAACTTCATCTGTGACTCCTGTTGTTACTGACTTTCTTATAAAGGTATATTTTTTTACCATCATATTTACCAGTATTTTTAACGCTGTATCGTGAAAATGTCAATTTATATCAATTTGTTATGTTGCTATTAATCTTGGTGTTAAATTCAAGTACTATTCTGTAAGTCTGTTTTGTTAATTCTTGACTGTGCGCATAAATCTCAGAATTTATTGTCATTTTTTTGCGATGCTATTATCCGAAAGATGCATGGATATATAACAAACCCTATTTTCATTAGACGATAAAATAATAATTACTACATTCATGAAGTTCGATCATTACAATTTTTATTGTCCTTTATAAGTAATAAAAAATGAAAGGTAATGAGTCGTTATGTCTAAGTTTTATAGTCTGGAATTAAGTTTATACAAGCTATAATTAATAATTATTATTTCAGTTTTTTTTGTTAAATAACTATCTCTAAGTTGTAATTTTCAAATCCATATTATAATAACCCGAGTGTTTTTATCACTCGGATTTTGAGGATGTTTTTAATTGCAAGCTTGTATATTTTCTACAAGAGTATTTAACTCTTCTGATGGTATCCCTTGCTCTATAAAGTCTATAACTGTTTTATATTTTTTTGATATGTTATATTGTTGCATTGTCGGTTTTTGGGGATCTTTAAATTTTATAATTACTTGATTATCAATCATGTAAGAGAAAATAGAGATCGTTGCCAATTTTTTTCTAACTTCTTCTTGTTTGCGTGGATAAAAATTACCTCTTTTATAAAAAATCTTAAATGCTTTCAAAACATCAGAGCGTATTGATTCTAAAGAGTTTTCATTTTCTTGTTTTTTTTCATTGATAAGATGTTTTATATGGCTGAGATCGCAATCATTTGAAAACATATTATCATGAATTATGTATTTTATACCATCTCTGGGGTCAATATCTTTAAAAAAAGATTTTTCAAATCTGGTATTTGAATTCATCAAACACTCCCAGAAATATTGATAGTTGTTGAAAGTGCAGTTAATGAGTTTTTTGTTTCTAAAATCAAATATAATCTTAGAGGTGGCATTCCCAAAAACATCGACAAGACATAACCCATCAATTGTATTTTTTGTATGAGAAAACAACTTTTCAATTATCGAGGTTCTTGTCTCTGTATCAAATTTATAAGACTGATCGAGATTTACTACATCTAGCGATAATATAACTAAAGATGAAATAAAAAGATCGCAGTTAGTAGGTGAAATACTTTTTATTTTTTCTATGTTTTCTAACATGAAAAATAATAATTCATCTGAGAATGTAAATTTCTCAGAAACAGAACGAGTAAAGCTACTATCATATTTTATATATCCAGAAATAATGTCTATCATTTTTTCATCAAGAGAGTCAACATTAAGTTTTTTAAAATAATTAACAATCAACAATGATTTGAAATATGTGTCAAAAACGTCATATCTAAATATAAACTTATTATCTGTAAACTCTATTAGCGGATGCCCTTTAAAATTCTCTATTATTAGTTCATCATTATTAACATTGATATCGGATAAGACATTTTTTACATCATACACGGAAATCCCATTGGCTTTTTCAGATGCCATTTTCATAAAAAATAGTATCTGCTTATCAACAGAAAAAGTACCGAGTTTGACAATCTCTCGCTCACATATTAGAGAAATTAAAATATCTACATTATGAGTATTAGAAAGATACTCACTTTTTTGTTCAACTTGATTCAGCTCAGTAAAAGTAGGCGATTTAACGATACGAGCAATTATATCGACTAAAAAAGGAATGTAATTCTTTTCACTATCTTTGTATTCGATGGCAAAATCATTTGCAATATCTAAAGCTTTGATTATTTTTTTCTGATCGTTATTAAATTTTTTAGCATAGAAATCTAATGCCAGTTTTTCATCAAATGGGCTGATTTTTATTTCAGGAATAACTAAGCTACGCCTTACGCCATTCCAAAAGTGATCTCGACACGTTATTAATATTTTTGTATTGTTAAGTTCAGAGGAATATTCATCAAAAATAGAAGTTATAAATTTTTCAACATCAAACTTGTCACCAAGTTTAGCTATAACTTCGTCAATACCATCTAAGGCTATTATTAAACTGCCATTATCAATAGACAATTTAAGTAACTCTCTATTAAATCTTGATGACTCATCGTCATCTGAGTCCATTAGCGCGTTATAAAAATCATAGACATCACAGATTTTATTTTTTGAGCTAAATTTACGTGATAATTCATTTATTATTTCTTTTGAATCAATAAATAAAACTCCATTTTTATGCGTCTCATAAACGTAATCAAGGAACTGTTTTGCAATGGTAGTTTTACCTATTCCTCCGTGACCACTAATAACAAAAAGTGGCTCATTCTCAGATGAAAACCATAATTTTAATCTTTCTAATGCTGATATATTTTCTTTCTCATCGTTTTCATAAAAGCTATCAACAAAAACAGACTGATCAAATTTTTCATATGGAAGAATACAATCTTTATATAAAAATTCATAACCGAATTCATCAATGAAATAGACATGTTTAGTTTTAAATAAACGTTTTATGTTATCTTTTCTTTTATCGATATCTTTGATTTTTGGTCGTTCAGTCAAGACTATAGCTAATTCTGGATATTTCAGATAATGATTCGTAGTTATATCCCCAAAAGTTTTTCCTTGATTTGCTTTTTCATGTATATAAATAAACTCCTTTACACTGGAGAACTCATCTACAAGTCTATATATTTCATAAATGATATATTCTTTCCATGACTTTTTCTTGATAGGAAAGCCCTCAGATAATGAATAACTTGTATTTTTATCCATATAAGACTGAATCGTTTTTTCAATAGTTCTATCTCTATGTGACTCTACATCGTTCTCATTCGTGAAGTTAGCATATTCAGAACTAGACCTAAATTTATGTAATTCATCTTTCAGATTATCTAACTCTGAAGGTGATGCTGCTCTTACTTCATCTGTATTCTGCCCTTTTCGTACAAGGACTACCCCTGAATCTAGCGTTTTTGTCTTAGTTTGTAACTCTCTTTTTAACTCAACTAAGTAGCCGGGGGGCATAATTTCAAATACAAGTAAATTATTCCCATTATGGTCAATATATTCCATTGAAAAATTAAAATGATTTGGAGTGACTAGAGTTTCTAAACGACGCAAGATATCTTTTTTAAAGTCAATTAAGTTTGCTAATTGCTTTATTTCTTGATTGTTTATATTATATGTTTTTTTTCTGATTCAGAATAACCAAAGATAAGGTATCGATTTTTACCTACATATCCTAAATATCCATTAAATAGAGAAATCAGGTCTTTTAAAAATTCCCCCCACTTAGTTGCCATTTCTTCTTTTGGTGTAAGTATATTCCAGTACCATTCTTTTTTAAACTCAATAATAGGGGACTCATCTTGAGTTAGTAAATACGAAATATCTGCTTTCATGACAATCCTTAGGTATTTTGTTAATTAGATCTATATGCCGTTATGGGTAGTGTCTAAATAGCTGTTCCCCTACACCCTACACAAGCCTTGTGGGCAAGGGATGGTCAGATTCCCGCCTCGGAATCCATTTATATCAAGGATCAGGAGCGGTAGTAATGAGTAGCAAAATAATCACCGATGGTTACCATTTAATCCTACTATTCGGAACAGCTATTCAGTTACTAGCTGCTGGTTGTTTAGATGCATCTCTAACGTCTGGAACTTATTTATAAGGCCCTCACGCGGTAAGAATTATCTTTAACTTGATTACTGACAGCTCAGTAGCTCAACAAAAAATTTTGTAAGTGTAAGTTTTGGCTCTATGACCGTGATCTACAGTCTTCTATGAAGAATTTTTAACAAATAACTTTATGATATTTTTAATAAAATTGTGCAATTATTGCAAGTTAATTTTTCAATGACACATTGATTGCTGTGATTTTGAGCACATCGGTACATATATGTGGCTTGTTTTTGAACAACGTCAAGACTAGTTGCTTTCAAGGGCTACCCGAGTAACTTATTCTAAGGTTAACAGCAGGGCTTCTTATCCTGTTCAATAAGTTAGCATCATAATGCATGATGTCATACCCATGTGGATCAATTTCTGTTCAGGATTAGCAGGAAGGTAGAGATGAAAAGAGCCGAAATCGCAGATGAATTGGATGAGTGGTTTGATGTAAGCCGCTACGATGCGCTTAACGAATTGACGCTAGAACAGATTTATGTTGAGTTGGAAAGGCGAATGATTGCCTATAAAGCACTGCAACAGTGGGCAACGCTGGATGAGAAGCACCGCATGTTGGCAGTTTACCACGAAGCCATGATCAAAACCGGGAAAGTGTTGCATGAAGGGCGTTGGTTGTCAGATCGGATTCTGGCCTCAAGCTATGCGGTAAAACCACTGAAAAGGGATTCGCTGTTTTCTTATGCCCGTGCAACGCTGCATCTCGAAGACTCAACACCTAAAGACGAAATTTCAGTCAACTCGGAATATGTCTCTGAATACTTGCAGCAGGGAAAGCTGAACCCTTCTGGTAAGATGCTTATTGAAATTGATCTATCGGAAGCGAGTAGTGATGACATCGTTGAGCATCTAAAAACGCTTGTTCCTCAGTGGAAGAAGCAAATGAACGCATCTGAACCTCCCGAAAAAGATTATCGCTTTGGTCATAAAACCTTCAGGAAAATTCTTGACTACAAGATTATCCCCTTGATGGACCTTATTTACTGGGAAGAAGTGAATGATGTCAAGATCCCGTATTCTCTGCTTGCACCTGCGTTGCATCCTGACAAGCGTTACGCAAGAGGCAGCGAGCAAATCAAAGCGACTGACTATCCATTAGCTGCGAACTTTCTGAATGACGACAGTTACTTCAAGTCGTTGAATGATTTTTTCATAAAAAACAGTCATGTGAAGAATTCAAAGATCAGTGATGTCATCAAAATGAATGACAAACCGGAACCAAAAAAAGGGTAAATTCGCTGCCAGTCAACGTACCCTATACTCACCTTAGATGAATTTCCCCTACATTCACCAGCCTTAAACGACATTCATGTTTGGGGATGGTGAACCAATCTAGTTTCTCATAGGCAATCTTCCTACAATTATCTCCATCGAACAACACAGGAGATAAATATGGTTCAAATCGTAGCAAACAAAAAACACCGCCTTATTCGTTTACCAGAAGTAAAAAGAAGAACAGGTTTTGGGAAGACGTGGATTTATACGCTTATTAAAGCTGGTCGCTTTCCATCACAGGTTAAAACAGGATTAAGGTCTATTGCCTTTATTGAAAGTGAGATTGATGCATGGATTGAGAAAATCATTTCTGATTCACGTCCTGTATCTGAATAACAAATATTTTAATAACAACAAGAGGAAATAAAATGAATAATCAAGAAATGAAAAGTATCAAAGAGTCATCTACCAATATTTTTACTGCAATGGCGAAAAATCTTTATATCACAGGAATACGTATATATAAAGAACAAGAAGAACTTGAGGTGTTAGCAGCCATTATGTTGGATAGCGAGAGAACGGAATCATATCTTTTGCATGTTAAAGAATATCTGGCAAAACGCTTTGATGAGCATATGGAAGAAGTGGGTAAAAGAGAAAGACTGATTTATGTTGATATGGATAAGGTTATGCATGAAATGAGATATGTTCATACCCAAGCATTACTTTTTAGCATGAGCTAACAACAGCGTATTCGGCCCCGTAAGGGACTAATAAAAAACAATAAATAAAATAAGCATTTAACTATGAGGGTATAAATATGTCTAAAGGAAAAATAAGTATTAATAAATCAACCGAACTGTTCTATGACCTTGCATGTAGATCATTTGCCGCAAGCTGGAATATGTTCATGGAAGTTAATGGCGATGGTGACGCCAATGAATATTTGGATGACCCGGATTTTATGAGTCCATTTATTATCCATGTGATAGACCATATTCAGAACAACTTTGAAAGATTCACTACCCAAGAGGGAAATCATGGTGATATTGAACATGTTAACTATGAACGGGTTGCGGCCATGTTAGTCGAGTATTCAGAAAACTTTAGAAAGTAAGAACTAATCTTGCCCCGCAAGGCTGACGAATCCCCAGAAAACAAGACAGGCATAGAGTTTTATGATCTACTGATTTTCGCCAAAAAATTCAATGAGATCACCCTATGCCTGTCCGTAAAGTATGCCAGACTTTTTTCCATAACGCTTTAGCTTCAACGCATCAATACCGACAAAACGCGCTCATTGACTCAACCACTGCGTTGATAAACGGTGCGACGCTTTCGCTCACCAGTATCGGGCGCCATTTGCCCGGTGCGGCTCGTGTGAAAGATAAAATAAAACGGGTTGACCGCCTTTTGGGAAATTCTGCGCTTTATAACGATATTCCGAAAATATTTAATCAGATTACGTCCATGATGACCAAAAACATGCCGTGGTGTGCTATTGCCGTTGACTGGAGTGGCTATCCCTCTCAGGAATTTCATGTCCTGCGTGCCAGCCTTGTCTGTGATGGTCGTGCTATCCCCTTGATAAGCCAGATTGTTCCGTCGAAAAAGCAAAACAATGTTCTGATACAGAATGCCTTTCTTGACGCGCTTGCCAGTGCCATCGCTCCGCAAACGAAAGTCATCATCATCACCGACGCGGGCTTCCAGAGTGAATGGTTTCGGCGTATCAAATCACTGGGGTGGGACTTTATTGGCCGCATCCGGGGAAACGTAAAATTTTGCCTTCATCATGACAAAGAAAACTGGCTGAGCGTGAAAGACTGCAAGGAAACGGCATCTGCGGAATATCTGGGAATAGGTACGCTGGCGCGTTCAAAAAAAGCGCAATGCAACGGATATTTTTATCTTTATAAAAAAACGCCGAAAGGCCGAAAAAGCCAACGTCGCAAAGGGAAACCGAGCCATCCCACAACAGAAAAAGAGCAACGAGCCTCAGCCAAAGAGCCGTGGCTGATATTTACCAGCACAGAGGAATTTAAGCCCCGTGAAATCATGAAGCTCTACAGCAGACGCATGCAGATTGAACAAAACTTTCGGGATGAAAAGAGTGAGAGATTTGGCTTTGGCTTACGCGCCTGTGGAAGCAAAACAGGTGAGCGGCTTTGGGTGCTGAGTCTGCTGGCGACACTGGCATCCATTGTACTCTGGTTATTAGGATATCATTTTGAAAATAAAGGACTTCATCTTCATTATCAAGCGAACAGCCTTAAAAGTCGAAGAGTGATATCGTTTTTGACACTGGCGGAAAATGTACTGCGGCATTCACCGCGAATAATCGGGCGGGTGAAACTGGAGAGTATTTTAGCCCAACTCACCAGCACCTACCGAAGCATGGTGCTGGTTTATTAGCGATGATTTTGTGGGGATCCCTCAGCCCGCAAGGGGCTAACCAAAATATAAGAGGAAATATAAATGGTAAACAACAACGAACAAAGTTCTATGACAAATAAAATATCTGTAGTAGTAAGTATGCTGTGCGAAGGAACTCCTAAAGTAATGAATACTATTCAAGAAAGCCTAGATGTGTTTCTTGCTCTGAGCGGGTATTCAGTAGAAGAAATGATAGGAGATAAAAACTTAGTAGATGCATTAAATCGACATATCAATAACGATTTAGCCGATGAGTTAGGTCTAGAATACGGTTCTGTCATCATCAATGTCGTTTATAACAACTAACCATTAACATAATAAAAGGATTAAAGATGAAAGAGATTATATTAAATAAAACTGAAAAAGAAAAAAACGAACTTATTGCCAATATCTTGCAAGGATACTGTGATGAAATATATACCATTTATGAAAAACATCCTGAAACAGCAATCGATATTTTGAAGGATGGCTTCATGTCAAGCGTCATATATGATGTTTTGATAACTCGTGAGATGAAGAGATGCTCTATCAAAAATGATGTATCTGATATCAATAGAAGAGATTTAAAAGCCACAATATTGTATTGGCACCAAGAACACATTATTGAACTTGTTTCGAAAAATATAAATCAGGATGGAAATCAAGATCCTGTTTATTGGAAGCTGAAAATAACAGTTGTTTGATGATAAGCATTATTATTCCCTCGAAAGAGGGAAATAACATGAGTGATAAAAATAAGGAGTATAATATGATTGAAGAATTCCACGTTATGTTTATGTATAGGAAAATCCAAGCTGAAGCGGCTACTACTGACTTAAAGATATTGAATCAACTGTTGAAGAAGTTCCGCAAGGTAGTAGCGGAGCGGCGTGAGGAATATTATCAGGAGATTGGTGAGAAAAAGGCCTGTAAGCTGAGGATGAAAAGACTACAAAAGTTGCTTGAGAAAATGGAATGTGAACGGATATCACCGGAGAAACTCATAGGTTGATAATAATTAATAGGATTGGCATTTTTTTATTTATTAATACTAAAGTTTTGGCTTAGATTGCCGATAAAAGCTCGGGAGATTATATCTCTTCTGAGGTCATTATGGATTCTGACGATAATAAATCAAATAAATTTTCAGGTGCAACGGCAGCTTTTGGTGCATTAGGCAACTTTGGTAAAAAAATTCTTTCTAAAAAGGATTCGGTCCAAGGTGAGGGGAGCGAAATCACTGAATCGAAAGTTATGCAGGTCCTCGACTGGGCTTATGATAAAGCTTGTAATGGAGTTGTCGGCTTGGATTCTGCACAAGAACTTGCTGAACCATATTTGAATGGTGAGGGAGAGCTTGTTGATAAGGTTAATGCGCTAATACGGTGGCAAAATACAAAAGCGGGAACATCTGGGTTTATAACTGGCCTTGGTGGAATAATAACTCTTCCAGTTGCTATCCCAGCTAACATATCCAGTGTCATATTTATACAAGTTCGCATGATCGCAGCGATTGCTCATATGGGAGGATACGATTTAAAAGATGACCGCGTCAAAACACTTGTATATACCTGTTTAACAGGAAATGCTGCAAAAGATATAGTCAAAAATATAGGTATTACAATTAGTACAAAAATGACTAATACCTTAATAAAAAATATTTCTGGTGAAACAATAAAAGCTATAAATAAAGCGGTAGGGTTTAGACTTATAACTAAATTTGGACAAAAAGGTGCTATTAACCTCGGTAATGCAATACCACTAGTTGGTGGTGTTGTTGGCGCTACATTTGATAGCGTGTCAACAAATACTATTGGGAACATATCTCGTAATATCTTCATTGAAGAAAAAATCCCTGAGTGATTTTTTAGATAATAATCCATAATTCTAATTTTTTACAATTTACAAACAGGTCGTAAAATGAAACCTTTAGACCGCGATTTAGCAAAGAAATTAATAAGAGCTGTTGGGGAGGAATATGAATATCAGGTGTCTGGTAATCCTCAAGATGCATTTTTTGATGTTTACTTTGCAAGAGAAAAACATGGCATCGCTTTTCAAGTCAGACATTCAACGCATCCATCAGCACAAGACGGAGGATGGCTGCAGGTCCATCACTATGAAGGTGAACCTGCTGATTGGGGGCCTGCCCTACACTCACTCAGAACAATTGGTGATGTTGTCGCATTTTGTCAAACGTTGATAACGTTCTCTCAAATTAAATCCAAAAGACAAGCCTAAATAAATTACTTCGATCTTTATCTGGCATATATTGAGTTAATACTTGGTAAGTGCCAGATTAATCCTGAACTAATGCATTTAAACAGCCATTTTCCTACGTTTTGTATTCGATGCTCCAAAATCTGATGAAATACTGGAAAGCTGTTCAAGACTCTGCTCAACAGAACGCTGAAACTCAAGTGCTGCTTCTGTACGCTGTTTTATAATTAGGGATACGATTTCTTCATCACTTTTTTCTACAATCGCTTTTCCATAAAGCCTACGTTCATAAAACTTATCAAGATTCCCTGATGATTTTGCAGATGTGTTGGCTGCTGAAAAACTTATAGGATTAAGTTCTTCAATAAAAGAATCCATAAGAGACTTTCTCTTTCTATCCAACCTACGTAGTTCCGTATGGGCTGAGTAATATTCTTTTAGTTTATATTGTGGCACAGAGTCATCTTCACGCAGTCTGAAATACTCTTCTCGATATTCGTCCATTGATGGTTGTTGTTTAAGTTTTTCAATAGTATAAAAATATGCTAATAAATCGCTGTTGTCTAATTTTACATTTCTCATAAATACCTCGTTAATAATGATTGTTATATTTATATGTTAAGGGATATAGAGAAGGTGTCAAATTTAGAGAGGTGAAAATAATACAGTGCACGGATGAATAGATTATATATTTTCATCTTCATTGATGTATTCATGATAATCATCAAATATATTATCTCCTGAAACTGAGTCCCAATCTATATCATCATCAGGTGCAGAAAGTAATGGTGTTTCATCTCCCTTTGTTGTTTCTTCTTTATCCTTATTATTTACAAATATGGACTCTTTATATACGGTAGAAAAAACGTTCTCTACGCCTTCACTGGTAGTTCTGAGCGATTTTTTTACATATTCCTTGCGTGTTCCATTAAGCGTCCGGTATTGGCCTTTCAGAAAGAGATTTGCATTTATTAATGTATGTTTACCATCTAGGATAAGGATGCCTTTATTGATAAGTTTTTTCCAGCATTTGCATACATTTGATTTACTCATGTTCAGTTCTTCAGCGAGGGCTGATTGAGATATACTGGCTATAAGATTTCCATGCTGCATGAGCTTACATAATCGGATCATTATTGTGTATTCTGCTCCAGACATATTCTTTCCGAGCTTTTCCAGATTATCTAAAAAAGCGTGAGCATAGGCTATTCCCGGTTGTATATCAGAACTATGCTCTTTCCTTACATTAACAGTTATTTTGTCTTTTTTATTTCTGTTATAAAAACTGTAAATCTCTAGCTTTTGTTTATCTGTGAAGTGATTTCTGTTGATATAGTTTTCTACTTCTTCACTGCTTGAGTTCATTATTTTGTTGTAATCAATGCTCATAATCATTCCTTTTATTATTATAATGTTTTTATATACAATGCAGAATGTAATCTTGTCAAAAATAAATGTGAAAAAAGGAAAAATAATACACTTTTGCGAAATTGCGTTCACTTTTCTGAATATGCTAGGCTGTGTCCCTTAATAATCTGAGCTATAGTAACTACTTATTTCCACAACACTTTGAGATATGGCCCGATACGATCTTCCCGATGAAGCATGGAGCATCATCCAGCCCCTACTGCCTGCTGAACCTACATCCCCACGAGCCGGACGCCCATGGGCTGAGCATCGTAAAGTCATCAACGGTATGTTCTGGGTGTTGTGTTCTGGTGCGCCATGGCGCGATTTACCTGAGCGATATGGCTCCTGGAAAACGGTTTATAATCGCTTTAATCGGTGGTCTAAATCTGGTGTCATTAACATTATTTTCAACAGGTTACTTTCATTGCTTGATGCACATGGCCTTGTTGATTGGTCTGCTACTGCGCTGGATGGCAGTAATATCCGTGCGCTGAAATGTGCTGCCGGTGCTCAAAAAAACATCCCGATATCACCGGAGATAATGGGCTGGGTCGCTCTCGCGGTGGTTTTGGCACCAAAATCCATCTGGCGACAGATGCAGGCGGTCTCCCGCTAAACATTGTGCTGAGTCCCGGACAGGCTCACGAGAGCCAGTTCGCATTACGCCTGCTGGATGGTATTGGTGTTCAGCGTCAGAACGGCAGCATGAAGCGCCGTGGTTATGCGGTTTTGGCTGACAAAGCTTATTCAGGGCATGCGCTTCGTAACGAACTGAAACGAAAAGGGATAAAAGTAGTTATCCCGCGAAAATCTAATGAAAAAATGGCTTCTGACGGACGCTCACGGTTCGCCAGTGACGTTTACCGCCGCCGCAACGTAGTGGAGAGATGTTTTGGTCGGTTAAAAGAGTACCGGCGTATCGCCACACGCTACGACAAAACGGCGAGAAATTATCTGTCGATGGTGAAACTGGGCTGCATCCGACTCTTTTACAAGAAGTTATGCAATTAAGGGACACAGCCTAATATCTGATGATGGAATAAATCTGTTCTATGGCTGAAATCGTAGGTATTGCCAGTGCGATCATCTGTTATTCTGCATCGCGTATGGTAGGCAGCCTTCCTACAGGAAGACATACCCTCCGAGCGCTTCACAATTTTAAACTCCAGATGAAATATCGCCATATAATAAAAGACCTCAATATAAAATAAAACCAAAATATGAAACGCAACGATAACTATGCTGCCGTTAGTTTTTCGCAAGAAAAACTTCGGGGTTGACGTTGACTTTGTTTCCGAAGGAAACGGTGTTAGCCTGCGGCAGGCAACCGTCGGTAGACCCCACACACTGCGTAGCAGTGTATAAGTGGGCATTGTTTTTTCTAACAATGTAAAAACCGCTTACTTAATTAATACGAAATATATTAACGACTGTAAAACCAGAACCAAACAAAACGCCAAATTAAGCGGCGCAATCTAGATAAAAGGACGAAGTATTCCGCGATATTACCCCGATGGGTTTTAGATGGTGTCCGAAGGACAATGGTAGTGTTAATTTATCCCGCCGTAAGGCGGGAAAGCACTAAAACAAGAAAATAGTAACTTTTATATGTGGTTTTCCCTGTTACACAATTCACAGGTTAGTCATAAAATCAGAATAAAATTTTAACAGGTAAAATGAAAAACACTAATCTATAAAATTAAGTAACGTGGTGAGTATTAGACAAAACAGTTAGTGATTACTATCGCATAGTGTTGCCTAATTTAATTATTTATCATGATTTTTACCATTCACTTGAACTGGTCAGACCGCCACGCCTTTATGGTGTGAATATTATGGAACAGTTAACCGCGCATATGTAAGCGTTTAACCTACTTAATCGCTCATATATAATCGGTTAAGTTAATTATATAGTGGCTAATACTTAAAATTGCCAACATAGGGGATATCAGTTAAATAAAGTGAAACGTGAAAAGGGAGAATAACATGAAACTTAGTGAGTTGGATGAAACAGCATTGGTTTTAATTGGCATTAATGCTGTGATATGGGCTATCAATATCAGTCTTATGGGTTTGTATTTTATTAAATAAATATATATTTCAGTATTGATAATTATTCAAAATATGGTAAAGGAGAATGTATAACAAATACAAGGAGGTTTAATGTATAAAAACAACGATGAAGCCATTGATTGGGAAGCCAAGCGACTTTTAGATGATGGGATCTATACCGATACAGAACAAGCCTATTTAGAAGCAGAAAAGATAGTAATCAATATTAGGGAACAAGCAAAACAGCGCCAGATAAAGCAACAATTTAAATTGAAGATTAAGTCAATCAAGAAACAAATTGGTAATGGTTATGATTATGCAGATGTCCCTTATGCAAACAAGAAAAAATATTAGGGGGAATATAAATGACCAGAAAAGATATCAAACAACAAATTGCTTCAGCACAGGAACGTTTATACTTCTTGGAAGCCAAAAAGAAACAGCAAACGAAAAAAGAAAACACCCGCCAGAAAATTATTTTCGGTGCAGAGGTTGCCAAAGTCTTAGGATGTGATATTGGTTATGTAGATAAAGAATTAGTCTTTGGTATTCTGCTTAACATATCTAATCTATCTGAGCGTGATATTGAAAGGTATAGAGCACAAGGTCAAGTCTATATCGAAAATGTTATAAATAAATCCAAATGTTAATTATGTTTTTCACGTCCGAACGGTGAACCGGCCTAAAACTTGCTTTTAGGTCGGTGAGCTGTTGAGCAAGCCCTAGAGGGCGCGGTAGTTAATTTTGTCGAAATCGAAGATGGATTAACGGGTAAGGGCGTCCCTGACTGTCAGTTTTAGAAAGTCCAACTCGTTCAAAACCAATGCGTTCATAGAATCCCACGGCCTGTGTATTCTGCTCGTTTACATCAGTAGTTAACTGAGAGTATTGTGAGAGCGCTGTCTCAACCAACGCTTTTCCTATACCTTGCCCGTGATAATCTGGATCTATAAAAAGCGCTTCCATATGTCCGTCATGTAAATACATGAACCCAACGGGTTGTCCTGTTGATTCACATGCAAGAGTAAGTTCGATTGTAGGAAGGAATAAAGCAAGTTCTTTTTCTATCGATAAACGATCTTTTATCGTTAAAAAATGATGTGTCGCATCAACAGCTTTACACCATATTTCCATAATACGCTGAGTATCTTGCTTTGTAGATGAACGAATTGTAAGCATGCATAACCTTGATTTATTACACGACCGTTAGCGATGAGTTATGCCAACGGTTTTAGTAAATATAAATGTATCAGATCTCAAAATCTTCCAAGCTCTTACCGTTATCAAGTGCTTCCTTGATAGCTTTAGGAGTACGCCCCTGACCTGTCCACGTCTGTTCGTTGCCGTTTTCATCGGTATATTTGTACTTGGCGGGACGGGGAGCGCGTTTAGCTTTTGCTGATTTGGTTGCGGAAACAGAGCCAAGTAGTTCAGTCGGATCGATACCATCTTCTAACAGTTTGGCGCGTAAAGCTTCGATTTTTGCCAGACGTTCAGCCTGCTCTTGTTGAACTTTGGTTTCTTCTTCGCGGCGCTCTTCAACAATAACGGTGAGCTTTTCCAGCATTTCTTCCAGTGTTGCCAGATCGGTTTCACGCGCCTGAGCACGCAGGGTACGAATGTTGTTTAATACTTTGAGAGCTTCACTCATTGTTTTTCCCCGATAGATTGATTTAAGTGATGTGTCAAAATTTGACAACAGACAGTGATGATCATATATCAGTATTATCAATGAGTAAATAATAAAATATTATCAATGTAATGGTAGTGGATATCAGGCCTGTTTTAAATTGGATATTCCTTCGTTGGGAATTATATAATAAGTTTGGTTTAACAGGTGTTGTGTTTCTATAGCAGTAATGGCCTAAGTATCATTTGTCAGGTAATTTATGAAAAAGGAGTGGCAATGTATTATTCAATAAGAAAAAATCGCTCCAACAATCTGAGCATTATTTCGTTTAAAAAGTCATTTTTTAAACTCATAGAAAATGAAGATGGTTGGGTTATCAGAGTTTTTATTTATATCTTATTGCATAAAATAAAATTATTTAAACCTAATGCTGTTTTTGATTTGGATTCTGAAGATAAGATCAACGATATCATAAAGAAAAATGGCGAATATCATTTTAATGATTCGGTTTGTCATCTTATCAGTGAAGCTTTTATTGATGGGTTAAAACATTCAACAGTAAAAGATTGTGATGTTATTTTCACTGCTGTCAGAGTGTTTTTCACAAACAACGCAACTATATTACAGCAGGAAATATCATGAGTAATAAAAGAAGGTTAAAGAAAAACCCACTTGAGGATACGGCAGTGTTAAGTGCAGTTATAATTAACCATTTGAATGATTAATTAAATTTGAAAGTAATAATAAATTAATTGTATTATAAATATAAGTCCGAAACAGGCAGCATCACAGACCTCGTATTATTTTTTATTTGACTTACGATGCTATAGTTATAAATAAAATATTCGTAATACTGGCGGGGTGGACAAGTTTCGACCACCATGCTCTCCGAAAAGAGCACCATATTATTGATGGGTTAAAACATTCAACGGTAAAAGATAGTGATATGATTTTTAGTGCTATCAGATTGTTTTTTATAAAAATTCAGTGTGAGTGATATTTTAAAATATAAGTTATTAGCTTATTGATTTTTATTTAAATAAGAATGCTAATAGTACGTTAGGTGATTGATATGCAATACTAAAAGCGGAGGAGTTATATGTATTATGGTACAGATGTATATTACCAATGTTTTACTGAGGTTAGAGATGGGAAAAAGATTTTTGTAATATGGAAACGATATCGAGAAAAACCAAAACTTAGAAGAAAATAATGAAAAAGAAGAAATCAAAGAAAAATCAACTTGAGGATACAGCAGTGTTAAGTCGAATTGCTCAGACAGCATCACAGAAAGCGATTAAAGAAACGTTCGCCGCAGGAATGGCTATCCACTATATTTCAGACGGAAAACTGATAAAAGCATATCCTGATGGAACAAAAGAGTGTGTCAACGATTTGAATAGGGAATCTATTTCTCTCGCATCAGCCGTTCGTCAGTTAACCCGCTAATTAAATACCGTTATCCATTGTTTTATCTTATGCAATTGTTTATCTGTTTTTCATCGTTCGGATGAAAAGGAGTTAAACAAGGTGTTAGTGAAAAAAAGAAAATATAGAAAAGGGTTCTCTCTGTTGGAGTTGCTTTTAGTGCTTGGTATTATTGCCGCCTTAATTGTTTCCGCATTTATTATTTATCCAAAGATTCAGGCTGCACAACGTGTAGAGGCTGAAGTGAAAAATATTGCAGCAATACAAGCTGGCGTCCAATCAGTATATGCGTCAACGACTTCTTATTCTGGATTATTTAATGCCCCTATGATTAGAGCTAATATATTTCCAGATAACATGATAAAACGCTCTGGATTCACATCGCGTATTGTAAATTCGTGGGGAGGGTATGTTGACTTATCATCTGCCGACACGGGACCATCAGGCACACCCGGAAGTGTATTTACTATAATTTATCAAGGCGTTCCTTCTGCTGAATGCTCTAGATTGATTTCTGCTACAGCGGCAAGTTTTTATATTATACAGGTTGGTTCAGTGACGGTTAAAAACATTGATGGTGCCATTAGTACAGGTAATGTGTCTTCTGCTTGCAGTGCGGGTGAAAATAGCAATACGTTAATATTTACATCGTTATAGATACGGGTTGCTTTGCAAAAAATTATTAATGACAAAATAAGCTATTGGGTTTTATTTTATCAATCCTTTATAAGTATCTTGACCACTTTTTTATTTTTGCTAATTAAAATATATGTAAATAAAAAAGGACGGTGAGAAATGAAAATAACAAATAAAAAAGGGTTTTCCCTATTGGAAGTCACATTGGTGTTAGGTATCGGCACAGCAATGGCTTTCATGAAGTTTCAGGACATGAAAAGCGATCAAGAGAAAATAGTGGCGAATACCATTGGTGCTCAAATGAAACAGATGGGAGAGGCGGTTAACCGTTATATCAGCATTCGCTATGACAAGCTTTCAACATTAACTTCAAGCAGCAGCCAGAGCAGCGATCCGGGACCAAGAACCTGTTCTGCTAATGGTTGTGAAATCACTTATCAAACATTAGTGAATGAAGGGCTGTTGCCTGTTAGCTATACCGGAATCAATGCGCAGAAATCTTCCTATAAGATCTTATTAAAACGTGCAGGAACCACACCTAACTACGTTATCAATGGACTGGTTATAACAACGTTACCGTGGTCAGAAGGGAACCGTGTTCGCTATGACTTATTAGGCCGTGCTATGCAGGCCGCTGGCATTGATAGTGGTATGACGCAATCTGCTACGGTGGCATCGGGAACTGCTGGTCAATGGACTGAAAACCAAAATAACTATAGTGGGATTAATGCGGCTGGATTGCTGGCCTACCGAGTAGGATACGATTCCTCCATGTATTCGGTTTATCTGCGTCGTGATGGAACATTACCTATGACAGGAGATCTAAATATGGGAGGAAAGAATATCGCTAATGCCAACGAGGTGTATGCACAGAAAGTGAGTTCTACCGATCTCTATGTCAAAAACAGCGCTGTTTTTGATGGCGTCATCAATTCCCTTAACGTAATTAACAGCAACACCATCAGATCAAAAGAGTTTGTAGCAAACACCAACAACACCCGAATGACCATTGGCGGCGGTAGTTCTTCAACTGACGCTAACGCGCTGTCAGTCAGGTTAGAGGGGGGAAATGCTGACGGGTATATGCTTTTGATGGATGTTAACCCTTTTATCAATGATTCCGTAAAGCTGGATGTTGTAGGCAGCCAAAAAATCCGTGGAGACCTAAAAATTACGGCTTCAGGTAATGGCAAAGCGTTAGGGGGTATCTCCGCGTCAGGAAACATTAACTCATCAGGGATTGTTTCGGGGCAATACTTACAGCCAGCTTCAACTGTTTTGGTTGGGGGAACTTGTTCGTCAAACGGCTTGATGAGTAAAAACAGTGAGGGTTTAATTTTATCCTGCCAGAATGGAATATGGAAAAATGCATTTAACATGACAGAAGTTTATTACTCTCCTGATTGGGGTAATACAGCGTGGTTAGATAAAAATCTTGGTCAGCATAACTTTTGTGCGTTAAGATCAATAAGTGTTAAAAGTGGTGGAACACAATGTTCATTGAGTCAGGATGTTAGTGGAAACTGGTTATTAAAGCAAACTTCTGGGTATAGCATTGAGGTATGCAGGGCTGTTTGCTTTTAATAAAACTAATGAGAGTATTCGGCGCTAGTGTGATATTATTTCAACCGGTAGACACTATGGCGGGTAGTGATTACTCATTTTCTGTCGGTGCTTCGAGTGATTATCTTGTTAAGATCATTTATTCTTGTGTTGGGGTATAATTAAAAACTGTTCACAATAAAATCCTTTTCTTAACCACTTGCCAGAAATGAATAAATTGATTATCTCCTGAGTATACATTAACAAATTTCAGGAGATATTATGTCATTCAACAAAACAAAAGTATCATGCCTATTAGTAGCCAGTGGTTTTACATCACAGGCATTATCAGCCGATAGTATTTTCAAAGCGCCAATTGGCAGTGTGTATTCATTGGAATATAACTCAACATACATCGGTGCTAACGTCCTAAAGCTGACGCTAAGCAACGTATCTGATAAGTCATGTGCGACATTAGCAACACAATTAGCGGGGCAATATTTTGAAGTATTAATTAATAGTCAATATGTTCCTTTAACTCCGCCTGCATCTGACTCCACATGGAACAGAAATACTGTCGTGACGGATAAAACAGCCTCATTATGTCAATCTGGAAAAGATAATACAATTGTAGTTAATCATTTTGTCTATCCCAAAACCTACGCGCTTTATCAATCTGATGGAGATATCGTTCATTCCTCTGGTGGTTCTGCTGAAAAAGAAAACATCGTTAATGTCAGTTATGAGATTTATCGAAAAACCATGCAAACCAGAGAAAACCATCAGTTATCGATAAAACAAGGAGGTGTATAAATGAAAAGTAAAAAAGGATATTCAATATTAGAAATTGTTTTAGTGCTTGGGGTTGCTTCTGGCATTGCCTATACCGCATTTAGTTTTTATCGCAATGAAAAACACGATGCCGCAGTCAGGGAAACGGTTCAACAGGTTCGTACCATATTCAACACGTCAGATGCTTATCTAATGAGCGCTAAGCCAGATGGAAGTGTTCAGGAAATCTATCCTATCTCTATGCAGATCTTAAAAAACACGTTGGCCTTTCCGTTGAACCTTGGGGAACTGCGCGATGGTTCAGAGGCAGAAGTAGCGGCAAGCACGGCAATATCGACCTCTGCATCCAAATCAGCCAGTACGTCAGCATCACTTTCTACCAGTAAATCGGCATCAACATCGGCATCAATGAGCGCAAGTAAGTCGGTATCTTCGTCTGTATCCAATTCGGTATCAGCATCACAATCTGCGTCAACCAGTGCATCATTATCGGCTTCAGCATCAGTTGCACAAAGCGTGAACCAGTCAATTAGTGCTTCAACGAGTAGTAGCATCAGTGCCAGTCAATCAGCATCGACCTCTGCGTCTAAATCTGCCTCAACATCGGCAAGTTTGAGTGCTTCGACCAGCGCCAGTATATCGGCGTCAAAATCAGCAAGCACCAGTGCCAGTCTTAGCGCTTCACAATCAGCTTCGTTATCTGCCAGTAAATCGGCGTCTGTTTCAGCGTCAACAAGTGCCAGTGTTTCATCGAGTATCAGTGCATCAATATCAGCGTCTGCTGCTGTTATAACGCCACCGGATGGATACTACACATTAGACCAATTGACCATTTACGTAGCAATGATCGGTGGGGGAAGGGCAATGTCTTATGTCGAATTCCCAAATGGTGATTTTCTTGAGTTACATATTCCTTACTCTTCACCAAGTCAGGTTAATAACCTTATTCTGGATTTTAGTAATAGAGATAATATTGAAAAATACGGAGTATTAAAACCTGTGGTAACCTATATATCAGCGTTGAAATATATTTCTCATAGCCAACTGAAAAACTGGGCTATAGGTCAGTATGGGCTTAGTTGGGTTTTTGATCAAAGTGATGCGATTTGGTAATATGGGTGTCAATGAAAATAAATATAATTTTTTATTTTTAACAATCAAAATTACTATATTTCTCCATATGTTTATTTCGAAGTATTAACTTTGCCAAAATATCTGATTTTCCTGTATGTAGGAGTATGTTTCTAGTTCTGTGAACTGATTTTTTGCCCCATACATGGAAATATGTTCTATACAATAGGTAGTGCCTCATTGAAGCAGAGGAAAGGGCTTAATAGCCCTTTTGTCGTTTCTGAATATTACTGACCTAATAGTATGAGGCTGCTTCTTCTTTCTGGTGGGCCAGATGTAATGTGTTGAGTCTTTACCACAAAATAAAAGCCAAAATCTCTTTTGCTTTGGACTCATCCAGTTCAACAACCGCGTAAATTAATGCCCGACACTGATCGATGATTTGTTCCAGTTCCAACGGTATGTTATCGAACATGATAAGCCTCCGCTACCGGATGTTGGAATGTGGAAAAAAAAGCAGTAGCCAGATGCAGATTTTCAACAAGGGAATAGGTAAACTGACAAAAAGCCATAGCGTTAGCTCTATAACGGTGTGGTTAGCCTCTGTTTGCTATTGCAAGTACCTTTCAGGAGCGAAACGGGTATTCAGATGGTACGAACCTGATTGGCTGAAATTTAAGGCTAGGATTGATATTAGTCAATTACTAAACGCGATATGAAAATTCTACGGAGGGTAAGTCTAAAATTCTTCAAAGCCGAAATGCCCCAGAACTTTGTGAACAGTTGGATGAAGTGTTGGCAAAAGGGTTTAATTGCCTTTTTTATTTACTATGCGGAATATGAATTGTCCTTGAATGTAAACAGTCATTATAATTCTCGAAAATCAAAGAAAATGATTCTTCACCGGGATAAATTTGGACTACTCTATTAGCTCTAAATATCTTGGGGTCAAGCGGCCTCTTGGCGTAAGGGTTATGAAATATCATTAATCCATCAAAGATGGTTTCATCATATTCAGATGTTTTACATATTACTTTTTTGGAGATGCCTTCAGGCGGTTTTGCCCAAGTAGAGTATATTTCCCCGAGTGGATTATTTTTATTAGATAATGCCAATACTTTTCCCCAAGTAGCATTGCAGCTAAATATTATAGCGCTGATATCTTCATATTGTTCATCGCAGAAAAAACCCAACGGAATTTCGGTTCCATTATCTTTTTTAACATAGTCAAGTTGTTGATTTGGTGGCCCCTCAGGGTATAGTTCAGGATTATCTAAACACACGTCCTCATTCACATAATCATTGTATAATACTGCTCTTACTGCTCTGTCGTATTGTAAATTAAAATAAGGTTGTTCGAAGGGGGCTACTGCGATAACAAATGGTTTTCCTCTGACATGATCTAACTTAGAATAAATCTTATTATATTTTTTTTCTTTCTCTTTTATTGAATTGCATAGTCTTATCATCGCTTCTCTATTTAGTTCGTTGAATCTATTTAACTTCACTAACTCATCAGGGGAGTATTTCTTCTCCCATTCTGGTGTTTTATTTTTTGCAGCATTCGCTGTTGTGGCTTCAATAATAATGTTTGGATTGATGATACAGAAGTCGGGTGAGGAGTAATTGAAGTTAACGTTTAATCCATATTCTTTAAGTACAGCGAAAAGATAAACCTCCCAAAAGGTTGAGTTAAATGTTGTTTGAAATTCTTTGATTATTTTTTTGTCTCGATCAACAAAACCACTAGCCCATTCATTGAATAATTCTTGTGCTGGTTTATTGTTTTTTATCAATACTCTTTTGAAATTTTCGTGAAAATCTAATTTTTCAACTACTGGTAGGAAAAAATTCATTATTCTCCCTTTTACTAAGTATTTTAAAGCTGAGTATCGGTCAAGAATATTCTAATCATGATCTACTAATAACCCCAAACAATCGAGAGGCTGGATCAGTTACTTTACTCAATATATAAGACAGCACCAAAGCTAAAAATCCTATAACAGTCGCATAGTTTCCAATCATAGTCAGCACTCCCAGAATGTCAGTTATTAGATCTTGCCAACTTAATGGTAGTCCCCTTTCTAACCTTAACTATCCAACCTCTCGATTGGATGGGGCAGGACTCAGTTAACCTAGCAAAAAGAATATTAACTGTCAATTTTTTTTAGATTTTCGATGAGGCTTCCTACTGTATAAGGTGTCTTTTTTCCCTGCTTCTCGAATATTTTCTCTAACGATAATACTACTGTTTCTTCTTTATTGTTAAATAAAGTGGTAATAGCATAAAATGTTGCATGGTTAATTTTACCTCCCTTTATGTGTATCAATCTACTTTTAGTCAGATGTTCTATTTTTTTAAATTTATTCAATTTTTCTATAAAACCAGTAGATAATGTGACATATGGATGTCTTTTTAAGACTATATTTGTCTTATTTAATTCTGGTAATGCCTCTGTCTTTACATTTATAAAAATGCATTCTTTGAACTGACAATTATCAAAAGTGCTTCTTTTGAAAACTGTGCCATAGAATAGACATTTTTTAAACTCTGTGTTTTTAAATTTAATACAGTTAAAGTGAACGCCATTGAAATCAGAACATATGAATTTACTACCATTAAATTTTGTTTGTTTGAAGATGGAACCTCTTAAGTTGGTATTTATAAAGGTGATATTAGAAAAATCAATTTTAGAGCATATGGATTTTGAATAAATGCCAATAATATATTTTTGTGCTATCGTTTTTTTTCGTGATGCATATCGTGGCAATAATTTCAGCTTTGGCTTATCACTTGGCCTTCCGATTATACGATTTTTCCTTAGTTGAATTTTTCTTTTTCTTAATTTTCGTTTTAATGATTTTTTTATACGCATCACTACACCTAATTGAACAACATCCCATCCTTGGGATTATACCGTCCTACATTTTAGAGGCAAACTCAAACGGCCTAACCATCCCGTTGCTGTTAGCATCCAGAAAATCAGCCCACCACTGCAGCATGAGGCGACGTTGCTCAAGGTGTTTGGCCTTATGGGTGTAGGCGGCGCGAACATTGTTCTTTTCCATGTGGCTCATTTGAAGTTCTACCACATCTTCAGGCCAGATACCTGATTCAATCAACGCACTACACGCCAGCGTTCGGAAACCATGACCACACAGATCGGTTTTGGTGTCATAGCCCATTTTGCGCAGTGCCTTGTTGATGGTGTTTTCACTCATCGGCTTCATCGCATCATAACAGCCAGTCAGGATAAAACCGTCATCACCATTCACGTCATAGGTGAGGTCTTTTAGTTCTTCTAAAATTGCCAGTGCCTGATTACACAGAGGAACATAATGCTTCCTGCGCATTTTGGCACCACGGCCCGAATGTTTGATCCCTTCAATGGCTTCACGCTGTTCAGGGATAACCCACAAGGCGCTTTTGAAATCGATCTCTGACCAACGGGCAAAGCGGAGTTCACTGGAACGAATGAATATCAGCAGATTGAGTTTGATCGCAAGTTGCGTCAATCTGCTACGGCCTTTATAGGTTTCAATACGCTCCAGCAGAGTAGGTATCTCTTCCAGTTCGATAGCGGGGCGGTGTTCCGTCTGAGGCTTCTGAACCGCGCCTTCTAAATCATAGGCAGGATTGAAACGGATCATCTTTTGCTGGACGGCATAGCGCATGATGGCTGTGGCGTACTGTTTCACCCGCATAGCGATTTCCAGATAACCCAGCTTCTCTATCTTTTTGATGGGAACCAGTAGGTCGCCTGTATCCAGTTCAGCAATATCTTTGTTGCCAATATCAGGGAACAGGTAGGTTTCCAGTCGTGTCCATACAGAACGCTGATAATCTTCCGACCATGTGGTTTTGGTGGCAAACCAGCTTTTGGCAACGGTTTTGAAAGCGCGGGTATTGTTACGCTTCTCTTGAATGTTTTTGTTGTCAGCCTGCTTTTTAGCGCTGGGGTCGATTCCCGCTGCTAACAGCTTTTTCGCTTCATCCCGGCGTTGTCTTGCATCAGCCAGTGAAACAGCAGGGTAGACACCGATGGAAAACACCTTCTGTTTTCCTTCAAAGCGATAGCCTAACTGCCAGTATTTGGAACCGTTGGGATGTATCAGCAGGTAGAGGCCAAACCCGTCAGTCAGCTTCACCGCCTTTTCTGACGGCTTGGCATTTTTTACTTTAGTATCAGTAAGTGACATGACGATTCCCTCCGATTGCTGGTAAAAACGAAATCGAACCAGCTTTACCAGTATTTTTACCAGCAAAAGGGTATGGCTTCGAGTGTTTTTTGGTGAACGAGGGCGAACCTGAAGAAGGGGGTAACCAATTGATAAAAAGCAAAAAAGCAGACGTCAGTGAACGTCTGCTTTCTTTAATTTGGCTCCTCTGACTGGACTCGAACCAGTGACATACGGATTAACAGTCCGCCGTTCTACCGACTGAACTACAGAGGAATCGGTTAAGTGCGATGGATAATAGCGGGAGCGTTTCGGGTTGTCAAAGGCTGTTATCACTCGAGGTGTTTGATTGACGAACTAATAACCAACATATTGAAATTATTGCCCAAGTTGAGCACAGGAAAGTCGTGATACGCATCGATGAGCGGGCAAGCGTGCACTCTAAAATAGCAGGGTTTGCTTTAGGATGGTGCAGACGGGTATTCGCCCGGTGGTTGATTCTTCAGGCAAAAGCAGGGAGGTTGATTAGCAGAATCATTGCTTTTCCTTATTTTACCTGTGGCTTATCAATGAGGTATCACTTTTTCTTAGGCATAGAAACATAATATGGCGCGCTTTTTGCTACCTCTTTAGAGTAACTACTCAGGAGGCAGACATGAATCTTAGACGGCTCAAATATTTTGTGAAAATCGTTGATATCGGTAGCCTGACGCAGGCTGCTGAGTTGTTGCATATTGCACAACCGGCGCTGAGCCAGCAGGTCGCGACGCTGGAGAGTGAACTCGAAAAACAACTGCTGGTGCGGAGTCGACGCGGTGTGACGCCTACCGAGGCGGGGAAAATTCTTTATTCTCACGCACAGACGATATTGTCACAGTGTGAACAGGCAAAGGATGCGGTGAGTGGCGCACGACAATCAATGAGTGCGTAAGCGTTAACGTTTAAAGCCAGCCGTTCCCCGATGGCTGGCTATTCAATCTGACTTTCTTTTCTGACGTTCTGTCAGAAATCGATGTGTTTTTATTTTTTCGTGAACTTCATCACAATTTTCGCGTTGTCGGTCTTCTTCAAAACAGGGAGGTCATTCTTAAAAATAAAATGGCTTTTTAGTTTTTTTATTTATTTGGTTTATTTATCTGCAACTTCATTTTATTGCCGCAATGTGAATATGATTTCCTTAAAATGGTAATAGACACTAGCGATCAGGCCATTCACAGTGTTACATTAATCTTCGTTATGTTTTCTCTAATCCTGTTCGTCAAGACAGGTGTTACCTTATGGGTGTATGACGGTTATTTTTTTGATTAAGGAGTTCAAATGAATAATATCCTCTCTCATCTTTTAATAAAGCTGGCAGAAAAAGAAGTTGGAGAAAAAGCGCTTAACGCGAAGATTGAATCGTTAGAGATGCTGATTTCTGCTATTGTTTCAACATTTGATGACAGCAAAATCAATGAGTTAAATAGAAAAATAGAAGGTGTGGTTGCTGATGCTTCTCAGCGGAAGGATGACCATAATTCATTAGCTTTCGAACTATTGGCAAAAAATATCAATCGAATCACAACCGTTTCATTACGGGAATAACTTTCTTATATATCAATGGTAACGACATTAATTGATCGCGTATTAATCTTCGTATATCCAATTGAGAATTATTTATATTCAATAATAGAGAATACTTCTGCTATGGGTGATTTTGCTGAAAAAACTTGAAGGCGCCGACGTTGTCCGCGCCTTTCTTGCATTTATACGCTTTACTTCACGTCAACAGCCTGCTTTTTTCGTCGAATAAACTGATAAGCAATAGCCAGAACAATAAACCACAGCGGCGTAACAATGAGCGCCTGCCGTGTATCTGGCTGTAACGTTAACAGTACAATAACAAAAGCGAAAAAGGCCAAACATACCCAGCACATAACAATACCCAATGGCATTTTATAGGATGATTCGGCATGTAGCTGCGGGCGCTTTTTACGATAGGTCAGATAAGAGCACAGGATGATGCTCCAGATGAACATGAATAAGATTGCGGAAACCGTGGTTACCAGCGTAAAGACGGTCATCACGTTCGGAATCAGATAGATCAACACGACGCCAGACAGTAAACAGATACAGGAAAACATCAGTCCAGCCGAAGGGACAGCACGTTTAGAGAGCGTGCCGAAGCTTTTCGGTGCATCGCCTTGTTTAGCCAGACCAAAGAGCATGCGGCTGGTGGAGAAAACGCCGCTATTCGCTGAAGATGCCGCAGACGTCAGGACGACGAAGTTGATCATACTGGCAGCCGCAGGTAAGCCGACAAGTACGAACATTTCTACGAAAGGACTACGATCTGCCGTAATCGCGCTCCAAGGCGTGACGGACATAATCATGATGAGCGCAAAAACATAGAACATGATGATACGAATCGGGATGGCGTTAATCGCCCGAGGCAATACGACCTTCGGGTTTTTCGTTTCAGCAGCCGTCGTGCCAACCAGTTCGATGCCGACAAAGGCAAATACGGCTATCTGAAATCCAGCGAAGAAACCACTTATTCCTTTGGGGAACATGCCACCATCATTCCAGAGGTTGGTAAAAGAGGCGACGTTGCCCGATGGCGAAGAGAATTGCATCATGACCAGTACAGCGCCAACGGCGATTAGCGCAACAATGGCGACAATTTTTATCATGGCGAACCAGAATTCCATCTCACCAAACAGTTTCACGGTTGCCAGATTAAGCGTAAGTAAGAGCAGAACGCAAAGCAGGGAGGAGACCCACTGTGATAAATCGGGGAACCAGAACTGAGAGTAGGCGCTAATCGCGACGACATCGGCGATCCCGGTTACGACCCAGCAGAACCAGTAAGTCCAGCCAGTGAAGAAACCTGCCCACGGACCAAGCAGATCGGCTGCGAAGTCACTGAATGATTTATAGTTGAGGTTGGAGAGTAATAGCTCCCCCATTGCGCGCATGACGAAAAATAGCATAAAGCCAATGATCATATAAACGAAGATGATCGACGGGCCTGCCATGCTGATTGTCTTACCTGAGCCCATGAATAGCCCAGTACCGATCGCTCCGCCGATGGCGATGAGCTGAATATGACGATTAGTCAGATTCCGTTGCAGTCCCTCTCCCTGTTCAGGAGCAAGGCCTGCGGCTTCTTTTGATTGTTCGACCATTTAAGTACACGTTCCTGTTTCTGTCTGTGATGTTTTTTGAGCTCTTTGGCGGCTCTCGTTTGCGAAAATCGAAACAAAGAAGATAGCGCAACCGCGGTACTTATTACAGCGGATGTCTGAGATAGCCAGGCATAAAGAGGGCAGATAATGATGTAAAGTGATGCTGTATATTTTTCGCCCTAAAATGAAGAGGATATCAAACGATGATAGGCATAGATAAATAGGTTGAGCAGGTTAACAAATTTACCAATCGCTAACAATGCTATTAACGCGTATAAAAAATTAATATGAAGTGTTTGACAGATGAATCAGGGAGGAGAATAATCCTCCCCGTTGGGTCGTTAGCTCAGTTGGTAGAGCAGTTGACTCTTAATCAATTGGTCGCAGGTTCAAACCCTGCACGACCCACCAAAAATTTCAATGAGTTATGTTTATTTTCTTTGTTTTTTATTATTGCTTTTCTTTTTGGTTAATTTTTCTCTAATTATATCATTTCTTAAATTTATCCGTATTTCTGCGTTATTTTATCACTCTCCGGGTTTTTATTTTATCTCATTTTTTTCACAATCTTATTACTTAATAGATCGGCTTTTCTATGGCGTTTTTTATTCATAGGCACGTTAATGTTGGTGAGGATATAACGCGGCTGATGATGTTGCTGAAAGTCATCGTTCTGCGTGATGGGCATGTGTCGTACGGGCTCTGAAGAGTCACGAGAAAGTGCTATGCTTAACAGACGGAATAGTCGACAGAGCGTAATAATGATATTGCGGGTTGAACTGCTCTACATCATTCGAGTTGCAGGCAAAACGTTCACATTTTGGACAGCGCAAGGCGTTTGCCCTTTTAGGGCGACGTGCGCAGAAGTACACATCAGTGTGCTGAGTCGTGTAGCCAGCGCGTATGTAGCTTGAATATGACGAGTTTGCACAGGGCTGTGTTCACATCCACTGGGGCGGCGTTTAGAAGTAGCTGGAGTTTCCTGGTTAGCCATAAGCAAGTTTCTGCTTGATTTCGGAGGGTCATATGGGATTCGAAAAATTACTGGCTGTCATAGAAAAAAGTCACCAGGATCCAAAATCGGTTATCTCGTTGTCTGAACTGAGTCAGGCAATCCATGAAATAATTTGTACTGAAAGTTCTAAAGAGTACAAAATCAATGAATGCTTCACCGAGCTGAGAGAACTGGTTGATGAAAGAAAATCACTCTCGAGGAAACAGCTTCTGGATAAAGCGTTGGTGACAGAATTATCGCAATATAAAAAGAAAGAAGAGGCGCTACTTTTGAAACTCATCAGTATTGGAAATAAATAGACGAGAGTCTCTATTTTCTAATCAGTATAGCAACACTAAATATCACTACACCGCCAGAGCAAATTATTAACATGGCGGTGTAGCAAATAGTGCTATTTACGGTAGCTGGTTTTGATCTGTTTAATCGTGTTATCAAAAACAGCGGCTTGCTCGGCATCTTCCAATTGAGCAATATATCTTTCCATATTGATGATAACTTTACCGGCATCTGCCTGGCCGATTGATTTTAATAACAGCGTAACCATCGCCTTCAGGCAGGTAACCTCGTGGGCCAGTGTTTCAGCGGATGCGGCAGTAGAAAAATCTGCGTTGCTCATGTTTTCTCCTCAACAAGAAAAAGATGTTTTTCTTCGCCTGCTGCGGGCGTTACCGCTGGTATGGCAGGCAGAACCAGATGAACGGGAGTATACCATAAAGCATATTGTGGATTGATATTATTCGTGGATAACGCCATTTTAGTGACTGTTTTTTATGCATTTAACTTATTAAAAGAGCGTCTATATTCTTGGTTTTTTTTCGTGGTAAAGGCTATAGATGTGTTTCGTTTAATACATATGATGTTCACTATGGACGTGCTTCACTGAATATATTATTTGTATAATAAAGTGATAGGCGATGATAAAATTCCCAATGATATTCCGATTACAATAGTGACTTTTTATTGACATTTAAGATGTAAAGCCAATTGCAGGCCATTTGATTTGCATTGTTTTTTATACATTTTGTGCCGCCGGACTGTTTATACTGCGTGGCGTATTTGAAATGTTAAGAATGTGATCGACATACACCATCAGCTTGACGATATATTGTTATGATCGGGAACGCGCTTTATTCTTTCTCGGCATATTTTAAAATACATATTCATATAAATCAGTGTTCATTATTTTTTGAAACCAACGTAGTATCACCTGCAAGCAACTTTTTATGTAAGTGTTACTCCCTTTTTTGGAGAATTATTCTTTGATTAGCGTTTTTCTTGTTGATGACCATGAACTGGTGCGGGCAGGGATACGACGCATTCTTGACGATATCAAAGGTCTGAAAGTGGTTGGTGAGGCATGCTGTGGTGAAGATGCCGTTAAATGGTGCCGAAGCAATGATGTGGATGTTGTCCTGATGGACATGAGCATGCCGGGGATCGGTGGGCTTGAAGCAACGCGTAAGATCCTGCGTTTTACTCCAGATATAAAAGTCATCATGCTCACTATTTATACGGAGAATCCACTACCCGCAAAAGTAATGCAGGCCGGAGCTGCGGGATATGTGAGCAAAGCTGCTGCCCCTCAGGAAGTCATCTCCGCCATTCGAGCAGTACACGCAGGTAAACGGTATATTGCTTCTGATATCGCCCAACAGATGGCATTAAGCCAGCTGGAACCGCAAACGGACGCACCGCTGGAGTGTTTGTCTGAACGCGAATTACAGATTATGCTAATGATAACGAAGGGGCAGAAAGTGACTGAAATCTCAGATCAACTTAATCTTAGCCCTAAAACTGTCAACAGCTATCGTTACCGTATGTTTAGCAAGCTGAATATTAACGGCGATGTAGAGTTGACTCATCTGGCTATCAAGCATGGGCTTTTTACCGCGGAGACATTGTTAAGTAGTGAGTGAGAGTTTCGATGCTTCGGCATTTTTAAAAACGGTAACGAGCCAGCCTGGTGTCTACCGTATGTATGACGCGGGCGATACGGTCATCTATGTCGGTAAGGCAAAAGACTTAAAAAAACGGCTTGCCAGCTATTTCCGCAGTCATGTCGCCAGCCGTAAAACCGAGGCATTGGTCAAAAGCATCAAGCATATTGATGTCACGATCACGCACACAGAAACTGAAGCCTTACTGCTGGAACACAATTACATTAAGCTTTATCAGCCGCGCTATAACGTCTTGCTGCGCGACGATAAATCCTACCCCATGATTTTTCTGAGCGGTGATACTCATCCACGTCTGGCTGTTCATCGTGGTGCCAAGCATGCGAAGGGCGAGTATTTCGGCCCATTCCCCAACGGCAATGCCGTGCGTGAAACGCTGATATTGCTGCAAAAACTGTTTCCTGTGCGCCAGTGTGAGAATAGCGTTTATCGCAACCGCTCTCGTCCTTGCCTGCAATATCAAATCGGCCGCTGTCTTGGGCCTTGCGTTAGCGGTTTGGTAAGCGATGAGGATTATCAGCAGCAGGTTGACTATGTCCGCCTGTTTTTGTCTGGCAAAGATCAACAAGTACTGAATCAACTCATTTCTCGAATGGAAGCCGCCAGTCGCGACCTGAATTTTGAAGAGGCGGCCCGGATACGCGATCAGATTCAGGCGGTCCGACGGGTGACGGAAAAACAATTTGTTTCCGGCGACGGTGAAGATCTGGATGTGATCAGTGTGGCTTTTGATGCTGGCATGGCTTGCGTCTATGTCCTGTTTATCCGGCAGGGAAAAGTGCTTGGCAGCCGGAGCTATTTCCCCAAAGTGCCTGGTGGTACGGAATTAGGGGAAGTGGTGCAAACGTTTGTTGGGCAGTTCTATTTACAAGGAAGCTTAGGCCGAACGCTTCCTGCAGAAATTCTGCTTGATTTTACTTTGCCCGATAAAGACGTATTAACGGAGTCCCTGACGGCGGTTGCGGGGCGAAAAGTGCAGATTCAGACGAAGCCCCGCGGTGATCGCGCTCGCTATTTAAAACTGGCGCGGACGAATGCTGCCACTTCATTAGTCACAAAACTGTCTCAACAATCCACAATTCATCAGCGTCTGGCTGCATTAGCAAGCGTCTTGCAACTGCCGGAAATTCATCGCATGGAGTGTTTTGATATCAGTCATACGATGGGTGAACAGACTGTGGCATCCTGCGTGGTATTTGATGCGAATGGTCCGTTACGTTCCGAATATCGCCGCTATAATATCAGTGGTATTACGCCCGGTGATGATTATGCTGCCATGGCTCAAGTCCTCCGACGTCGTTACGGTAAAGCGCTGGATGAGAGTAAAATACCTGATGTCATTGTGATTGATGGTGGGAAGGGGCAACTCGGTCAGGCTCAAGCCGTATTCGACTCGTTACAAGTATCATGGGATAAAAATAAGCCTCTGCTGCTTGGGGTTGCAAAGGGCAGCGATCGTAAAGCTGGATTGGAAACCCTGTTTTTTGAGGCAACAGGCGAGGGCGTGGCACTGCCACCTGATTCTCCTGCGTTGCACGTTATTCAGCATATTCGCGATGATTCACATGATCATGCGATTGGCGGACATCGTAAAAAGAGAGCAAAAGTCAAGAGTACCAGTACGCTGGAGCTTATCGAAGGTGTCGGCCCTAAACGTCGTCAAACCCTGCTGAAATACATGGGGGGGCTACAACCGTTGATGAATGCCAGTATTGAGGAGATTGCAAATGTTCCAGGAATTTCGCATGCATTGGCAGAAAAGATCTTCCATGCATTGAAACACTAGGGACAATGTAGCAACATACTCCTAGTATCCACTCCAGCCAGATAGTTACCTAAGCGCTATGCAATTTAATATACCGACGTTGCTTACCCTGTTTCGTGTTGCTCTTATTCCGTTTTTTGTGCTGGCGTTTTATCTTCCGTTCGTCTGGGCACCACTGCTTTGTGCGCTGATTTTCGTATTTGCTGCCGTGACGGATTGGTTTGATGGTTTCCTTGCCCGCCGCTGGAAACAGACCACGCGTTTTGGCGCCTTCCTTGATCCCGTTGCGGATAAAGTGATGGTGGCTGTCGCGTTGGTGCTGGTTGCGGAATACTATCATTCCTGGTGGATTACGCTGCCAGCAGCAACGATGATCGCGCGGGAAATCATTATTTCCGCCTTGCGCGAATGGATGGCTGAAATTGGCAAAAGAAGTAGCGTCGCCGTGTCGTGGGTAGGAAAGGTGAAAACTACGGCTCAGATGATGGCGCTTTTTGCTTTGCTATGGCGGCCGGAACGCATTGTTGAAGGTGTTGGTGTTGTGGCGTTGTACATCGCGGCGGTGCTCACTTTCTGGTCCATGTTCCAATATTTAAACGCGGCGCGTCACGATTTGCTTGAACCTTGATCGAAGCGCCGTAAAAATCAGCAAACGAACGTGGTTGCTTGATAATTCTGTTGACTCATCGTGTCAGGTCAGTAGAATGCACCGCATCAACAGCAACGCTGGTTTGTAAGAAGTTAAAAAAATCAGTAAGTTCTGTGTTGCGGGAATAGCTCAGTTGGTAGAGCACGACCTTGCCAAGGTCGGGGTCGCGAGTTCGAGTCTCGTTTCCCGCTCCAATTTAAAGCATCGGCAATAGCGGATGTTGGTCATTGAGACCTGAATATTTTGGCGCGTTAACAAAGCGGTTATGTAGCGGATTGCAAATCCGTCTAGTCCGGTTCGACTCCGGAACGCGCCTCCAATATTTATGCCCGGGTGGTGAAATCGGTAGACACAAGGGATTTAAAATCCCTCGGCGTTCGCGCTGTGCGGGTTCAAGTCCCGCTCCGGGCACCATTGATTTAACTTCAATAAAAACAAGAAGTTATAAAATAAAATTCAACCGCCGAAAGGCGGTTTTTTTGTGCCTGAAAAAGGGCGAGTGGCAGCAAAATGGCAGCAGAGTGGCAGCACTGATTTTAGGCATGAAAAAAGCGGCCAAGAATTTAGCCGCTTTTGTTAAGCCGGATTAAACAATCTACAACGCTAAATCCAACTGATTTTCCCCTTTGTGGCTACGGGGAAAGATATTGGTGGGGACACATGCACCAGGCGCGGGTTTCGTTTCGTTCAGTGATTCATCAATGTGCGTCATACTGGTAAAGCAGTAGCCGCACATCATGTTTTGGCACTGGTGATAGCTACGTCGAACTAATGGGCTGAGTTCTACGCTGGTACGTGTTTTTGCAGTTGCGCGGCACTTTGGACATTTGATCGCCATGACAACCCCTCAAACGGTTGGTGTTACTGTCATTATACACAGGCGCTGCATTAATCATCATTATCGTCTGCTGCCCAATCCGTTATTTTCACTTCAAATTCCAGCGATGTAGTAAATCCTGATTGGCTAATTTCATGTACGCAGCGTGTAATTATCCAATCGGCATTATCGATAACCGTTTTAAATCCAGACATACGGGCGTGTAATTCGGGATATAGATCGGCACGGCCTCGCGCTAACGTCATACTGAATTCTGCGGCACCGCGCTGTAACGTCGACCATTTCGCTGCGGCTGCACGTTTTGCCGCTTGCTCGGTTTTAAACGTAGAACGCATGACATAAACATTACCTTCCGTTCCCTTCAGATAATTCCCCTCTTTACTGCTGGATGCGGGTTCTTTCTTTTTAGCTGGCGTACTGGTTTTACGTTTATTTTTTACCTTTGTCGTTTTGGTCTTGCCAAAATTCAGATCCAGCCAGTACGCCGTAACGCCGGTGTACGCGTCGCGGTCAGCAACGCGGAAGCTGTGACTGTCTCCGCTACTGCGTGTAATGGTGATGGCCGGTAGTGGCTTGCCACTTTGTGAAACCGCCTGCCCCGGGACAATGAACAGCAACATGCCGTTTTTTATGGTTGCGATTGCCCCAACCATTTCCGCCATGCGAGTAAGAAAACTGATATCTGATTCATTCGTCTGGTCAGCATGGTCAAGTTCCAGCTTCGCCAGCCGTTCTGTCACACCTGCTTTCAGCCCGTAGCGGCTGGCGATGGCAGATACCACAAACCCGACGGTCACATTGTGCCAACTGTATTCACGCTTAACGTTAAATGTATCTCTAAAATCCGCGCTACGGGCGCTGATAGTCAACTGATCCGGCGGGCCACGATGGGCAATTTCATCAACCGTGAATGTCCCCTTGCTGATTAGCGGTTCATTCGCCCAGCCCAGTGCCACGGTGACTTTTGCGCCGCGCTCCGGCAGGGCTAATTTTCCGTCTGCATCATCCAGCACCAATTCCAGCGAATCAGCCTCAAAGCCTCGGTTATCTGTCAGCGATAAAGATATCAGCCGATCATTCAGCTCTGTAACCTGCTTATCGCCAACCCTCACCATAAACGCCGGACGGGGTGAGTATTCGTCCAGCCGCCCAGAAATAGCCCCTAACGTGTCCATTATTGACATTGTTACCCCCTGATCTCTGCCTGAATACTCGCGTTACGCGCGCGTAGGGACAATCAGCCTCGGTTGTCACGCTCCTAAGACACAGCAAACGCCGTGCGCAGGCAGCGAAATCCCGCAATCATGAAGCCGGACATTTGACCCATTGAGGCAACAGCATGGCGACTAATTATCATCACGGTGTGACCGTCCGAGAAACCACGGATCTCAGCACCATCATTAACGATATCGACTCGGCAGTGATCGGCGTGGTGTGCACCGCCGATGATGCCGACGCTGATACGTTCCCGTTAAACGAACCGGTATTGTTAACCCGCGTTGCCAGCGTGTTAGGTAAGGCGGGCAAAACAGGCACGTTACACACGACTCTGAAATGCATTTCCGACCAGGCCAGCCCTCAGACGGTGGTGATCCGCGTGGCAGATGCGGCGAATGCGCAGGCAGAAGGCAATGAACCTAAACCGACGCAGGATCAGTTAGTGATCGGCGGTTCCGATGCCAGCGGGCGCTATACGGGGCTGTATGCGCTGCTGTCGGCAGAGGCGCGAATTGGTGTTCGCCCACGCGTACTGGCCGTGCCGGAACTGGATACCCAAGCCGTTGCCGCACAGTTGTCCGTGATTGCTGAAAAGCTAAACGCGTTCGCCTATGTCAGTGCGCATGACTGTGCAACCATCGCGGCGGCGAAAACGTACCGTGAAAATTTCTCCCAGCGTGAACTGATGGTTATCTGGCCTGACTTTATCGCCTACGACACCGTCAAAGGGGAAAACGTGACCGTACCCGCGCCAGCGTTTGCAGTTGGCCTGCGTGCCAAAATTGATGCGGAGACGGGCTGGCACAAAGTGTTATCTAACGTTGCCGTAAACGGTGTGTTGGGACTGAGCAAGGATGTGTATTTCACGCTACAGGGTACCGATACCGATGCGGACGAGCTGAACAGCAACGGCATCACTACGCTGATTAAGCAGAACGGCTTTCGCTTTTGGGGATCACGCACCTGTGACCGTGAAACCTATCTGTTTGAAAGCTACACCCGTACCGCGCAAATCCTCGCAGACACCATCGCAGAAGCGCATTTCTTCTACATTGATAAGCCGCTTACGCCATCACTGGCAAAAGATATTGTGGACGGCATCAACCGCAAGTTAACGGCGTTGGTCACCGCTGGCCGTCTGCTGGGTGCGAATTGTTGGTATGACAAAGAAACCAACACCGGCGAAACGCTGCGCACGGGAAAACTAACCATCAAGTACAACTACACACCCGTTCCGCCATTGGAGCATTTGGATCTGGTGCAGGAGTTTACTGACGAATACTTCGCGACGTTCGCCAATACGTTCAGCGGGTAAGGGGTAAATCATGTCTCTGCCAAAGAAACTTAAATACTTCAATCTGTTTATCGACGGTGACAACTATTTCGGTCAAGTACCGGAAGTGACACCGCCCAAACTCACGCGCAAGACGGAAGACTATCAGGCGGGTGGTATGCCTGGCTTTGTCGCGATTGACTTCGGTTTTGATGCGGGTGCACTGGATATGGAAATCACCCTCGGCGGGCTGGATGCTGGCTTGTTGAAAAAGTGGGGCGTTTCCACGGCGGACGGTATGCAAACGCGCTTTGCGGGTTCGTATCAGGATGAAGCCACAGGTGAAGCGGTGCCGTGTGAAATCCAGACGCGTGGCCGGTTTACCGAGCTTGACCCAGGCTCTGCCAAAGTGGGTGAAGATACGGCACATAAATACACGCTGAAAAATACCTACTTCAAGCTGACGATCAGCGGTGAAGAGGTCATGGAAGTGGATGTGCTGAACATGATTTATAAAGTGGCCGGTGTCGATATGCTGGAAAAACACCGCGCTAACGTTGGGCTATAAAGGAAATGTCTACCATGACTGAGAAACAAAATAACGTCGTCATTCTGCAAAACCCAATTACGCGTAAAGGCGGTGACGTGAAAGAAGTTACGATCACTGGCGCACTAAAGCAGGCCGGATCGCTGCGTGGGCTGAAAGTCTACGATGTGATGACGTCCGATGTTGATAGTTTGCTGACGTTGCTCCCGCGCGTTACCAGTCCGGCGCTGACGAAAGAAGAACTCACCACGATGGATACCTGGGATTTTTGCCAGCTCTCCAATGCGGTGGCGACTTTTTTGCAACCCTCTTCCCCAGCGAACGAGACGGGCGCGGTAACGGCGTAATTCACTGCCCGTTTAACAGTGTTGAAGAGGCGATGGCCGACATCGCAGCAATTTTCCATTGGTTGCCGTCGGCGATGGACGCCATGCCTGTAGATGAATTGCTGGCATGGCGCAGCCGAGCGGCCGTTAGAAGCGGAAACTCGGAATGACAGATCGCAATCTCAATATTCGCGTGGCGTTCAGCGCGATCAATAATATGGCTCGGCCCGTCAGTGCTGCACGCAGCGGCACGGCGGCGCTGGCTGACCAAATCAGAGCAACACAAAACACCCTCAACGGATTAGGACGGCAGGCCAGCAGTTTTGACCGCCTGAGTGCCGCATCAGCAAAAACAACCCGCGAACTGGAACAGGCTAAAGCCAAAGCAGCGGCGATGCGTGCCGAATTTGGTGCCGCCAGTGCGCGAACGGACGAACAAAACGCGGCACTGAAACGGCAGCGTGAGCTGATCAGACAATTATCAACGGCTCAGACCAACGAAACCGAACAGTTAACACAGCTACGGGCAGAGCTGGCGCGGCACGGCGTGATACTCGATCGCAGCCGCAGGGCAACAGACCAGATTAGCGACCAAACCGCACGCTATAACCGCCAGTTAGCGGAACAGCAACGGCGGTTGGCGGCCGTGACGCAGGCACGCACACGCTACGATAGGATGCAGCAGACAGCGAGTAATCTGCGTAGCACAGGGGCAATGGCAATCGGCGCCAGTGTTGCCGGTGCGTATGTCGGTGCCAGAATGATGGCCCCTAATCTGCAATCAGACAAAAGCGGCGCCGTGATTGCCGCGCAAAATGCCGAAGCCCCTGCAATGGGTTCGCAGTATTCGAAAATCATTAAAGGGATCAATAGCGCCGGCGTGAGCAATGACCTCGCTCAGATCGCCAACACCGTATCGGCGGTGCGTAGCTCACTGGGCGCATTGGGGGAGGTCGGTGAAGCGGAATTAGACCGGATCTCGCGCAAAGCGTTAGATATGCAATCCGTGCTGGGCGGCGATACGGCGGAGCACATCCAGATCGCAGCCATTATGATGAAAAATGGCTTGGCTCGCAGCAGCGATGACGCATTCGATTTGATGGCAGCAGGAATGCAACGCGTGTCTACCCAAATGCGCGGCGAGTTACCTGAGATATTGCATGAGTATTCAACGCATTTCAGGAACATGGGCTACAGCGGTTCTGAAGCTATGACGCTATTGGTCAATATGGCGCAGCAAGGGAAATTCGCGCTGGATAAGACTGGCGATGCCGTCAAGGAATTTTCAATCCGTGGCTCTGATATGTCCAAGACCAGCATCGCGGCGTATGACGCCATCGGCTTGAATGCGAAGCGCGTGTCATCAGCCATCGCCAGCGGTGGCGCACAAGCACGTAACGCGATGCAGCAAACCGCAAAGGGGTTATTGAAGATTAAAGACCCAGCCGAACGGGCCAATGCAGCAATTGCATTATTTGGCACACCGATAGAAGACCTGTCTATCGATCAGATCCCTAATTTCCTGTCAGCGCTTGCCAATACAAAAGACCAGTTCAGCGATGTCAGCGGAACGGCCGAACGTATGGGCAGCACGTTACGCGATAACCTGTCGGGGGATATCGATAAGCTGGGTGGCGCACTGAGTGGGTTACGCTTTGCCATCTTTGAAAATGACTCCGGCTTTTTGCGCTCGCTAGCCCAGGGGGCGACGGCGTTAGTGAATAGCGTCCGTGAATGGGTGACGGCTAACCCTGAATTGGCTCAAACACTGCTCGTGGTTGTTGGCGGCGCATTGGCGCTCACCGCCGCCATCGGCACCGTCTCCCTCGCGACTGGCATATTGATGGGGCCATTTTCCAAACTGCAACTTGGCCTATCCCTGTTAAGCGGCGGTAAGGGTATTGGCACCGTTACAAGTATGTTCAGCAAGCTTAGCGGCGTTATGACGGGTAGCCTGTCCAGCACTCGCGCGTGGGGGGGCATCCTTACCAGTATACGCAGTGGCATCGGTGGGATCGGCGGTATTGCCCAGGGCGCTGGCCGTTCCTTGTTGATGGTATTCACTCAGCCAGGCGCAGCACTATCGGCGCTGGGTAATGGCGTGCGGATGCTGGCGACATCTGGATTTTCTGCACTGAGTGGTTCAGGTATGGCGGTATTTAACATCCTGCGTACGGGCTTCATGTTGTTGCTCAGCCCAATCGGCATTATCGGTGCGGCAATCGTTGCGGCCGGTGTATTGATTTACAAATACTGGGAACCGATTAGCGCGTTCTTCAGTGGTTTTTTCAGTGGCCTGACGGCTGGCCTTGAACCGGTTAAACAATCTTTTTCGGCGTTATCGCCTATTTTCGATGGGATCGGACAGGCCATTAGTGGCGTATGGGATTGGTTCACCAAATTGTTTGAACCGGTCAACGCCTCATCTGAATCGCTGAAACAATGCACGGAAGCGGGGAAAGTATTTGGTGAAGTGGTTGGCATGGCGATTAGTGGCGTAGTGACGGTTATTTTGAAAGTTGCCGAAGGGATTGGCTGGATACTGGAAAAATTAGGGGTTATCCCTGAAGCCGCAAATGCCGCCGTTTCTGCATCAAATGCCATGAACGGCGCAATGCCGGAAAAAGGCTACGAGCCTAAAAAACCGGTGATGTACGTGTGGGATGAGAAACAAAAGAAAATGGTGGCGCAGGAATGGAAACCACAGCCCCCCAAAGAAACCGATGCGGTGATTAAAACCGGTGAGGCAGCAAAACCACCGGCAGGCGAAGGCAACAAGCCTAAACAAACTGGCCCGTTGCAGGACCTGACGGGGAGCAATCCCAAAACAGCAAAAACAGGCAGCACAGCAAAGACAGAAGAGAAGAAAGACCCGAACAAGCTGGGCGATATCGTTTTTAAAAACGTGCCGCCGGCCGTCATGCTGGCGAACGGCTACCGTGAATCACAGGTTATGCCTGCACAGCCCAAAATTCCCTTACTCGAACGTGTGAAGCAAACCGCCGGTGTGCTGGCCGCGTCTGTCCTGCCGTTTACTGTGCAACCTGCTGCGGCGGACGTTCCGGCCATCAATTCACCTGCAGCACAGATGAAAACGGCGATGTCTGCCGGTATGTCCAGCACAGACAAATATGAAATCAATATCACGATTCAGGATGCACGCAGCCTGGATGAAGACAAACTCGTCGCCAGACTGCGGCGGGAAATAGACGATATTGAACGCCGTAAGCAGCATCGCCAGCGCTCACAACTGACCGATCACGTATAGGATTTTTATCATGATGATGATTTTGGGTATGTTCGTCTTTATGCGGCAGACTACGCCGTACCAATCCCTGAGCCATGACAGCAGCTGGCGACACGTTAAAAATGACCGAGTAGGCAAATCCCCGCGCTATCAGTATATCGGCGCAGGGGAAGATAAAATCACGCTGGCTGGTGAACTGTACCCAGAAATAACCGGCGGTGACGTGTCATTAAACGTGCTGGAAACGATGGCCTACACAGGAAAAGCCTGGCCGCTGATCGAAGGGACGGGCAACATCTACGGTATGTACGTGATTACCAACATCAACAAAACCCGTTCCGAGTTTTTTAATGACGGTAAGGCGCGACATATCTCATTTACGCTGAATCTGGAACGGGTTAGCGAGGATTTGCGGGAAATGCTGGGTGATATGGATATCGGCTTACCTTGGTAACACAGATGCTTTTAACTGTGCTCGATGAAAAAAGCCCACTGTTTCGCTAACAGTGGGCTTCGCTTTCCCCGATGTATCATTATTATTTTAAAACCAACAACATAATGACATTTTGGGTGATTGTTTTATAAACGTTTATACAGATCGATTAAGCGCTATTGATCGGTTGTAGCGATCAATTCAGCATCTGGCGCTGTCGGCCAATCGATATCAGTAGCGCTCACATCAACACGGCTCAGTAGCACTGCATATTTTTGCCACGCTGTAAGCGAGGCTTTCTCTTCATCGGTCGCAATATCGAGGTTAACGGCATAAGTCAGTTCGTTGATACGCGCCGTCGCCGCAGCCTTGCGGGATGCTAACTCGCTTTGCGCTGCTTTTACTGCCGCTGCTACTTGCGCGTCTTTGTCGAGCACCCATTTTTTCCCGTTCCAGACATCAAACTCTGTCGCGGGCTTCAGCAACGTGACGTTATCCGGCAGTTCGCCGAATTTGCTAACAGTCTGCGCCTGCCGTGTTTCCGTGCTGTAGACGGTCTGGCCGCGATAATCCGGTACAACTTCCCACGCTTTACCGTCAGCGCTGCGGCGCAAAGCTTTGCCGACAGGCGGCAATTCGGGTTCGTCTGCGTAGCTGTCAGCAGGCAAACCAACACCTTGCATAACATACTCATAGCTGGCGCTCAGGTATTCCCGCGTTGCCGGGTTAACGTGATAAACCGTAACCCAGCCTGCGTTGATTGCCAGACCGCGTTCGTTTAGTTCTGCGTTTTTGATTTGTGTTGAATAGTTGCTCATTATGCTGCTCTCACGATGTAGTTAAATGCGATATTGCGGGGGCGGTTTTCGTTAGCTGTCGGAACGACTTTTGACGCGTCAAAATCAATAAATGTGTGATTTTGACCGACATATTGGCCGGATATGTTTGCGCCATCTCGGCGCGTAGTTGAGAACACGCCAGTCGGTGAATACGTAGAATGATCCAGAGTTTCAAATTGCCCAGTGATATTACGAATCGCATCGCCCTGCGCTGACAGCAGCGCACGCCCAGCATCAACCCCGCGCCCATCATCCCAGCCACGCACGAGCTCGCCCCGCAAATCGGGCAGGACACCAGATGGATAGCGTGACGCTAAAACCGGATACAGGGCTTTATCGAACGACTGGCCGTTGCATTTCAGCCAGCCAGCGGGCGCAACAGCGCCGGGGAATGGCAGCGGGATGCCTGCCAGCTCAGACGCCTGCATAGCGCCGATTGCTTGCGGCGTTAGGTTTCCTGAATGATAAAGGTGAACGGGCGGTAACCACCCCGTGGAATGGCGTTTACGTAGCGTGAAATAGTTATAGTCCTGTGAGGTCATGTCCTCATCTGCGAGAATCCAACCCCATTCTGTGCCATCTCCTTCCCCCGCTCTATGACGTACTGACAAAAACGATGCCCAGCCGTTATTTTCAAATTCAACAGAACCACATAGATTATTGTTTGAACGGTCGCAAACATAGAGCCAGTCAGCAATAGTTGCGAATTTTGATGTTATCGCGTTTCCGACAGCCCCCGTTTCCATTCCGCTGCCGCCGTGCTCTTTCCGCAGTGGGAATGTCAGATTTTTGTCATGCCACAGGCGATAGACTGAACTGATTGTGCCTGAGTCATTTCCAGCACTGACAATTACCCCACCAAACTCGGCGCTGTTACTGTCAATACCCGCTGAAATTAGCGACCACGTGTCACCTGCGCGCATCATCATTCCCGCAGAGTAGCGAGGCATATATGGAGTTAACTGCTGGTTGCGTATGATTTGTGAGGGAGTGGATGAATTTTTTAACCAGTTGAACAGCGCCCCGGCATCATAATCCAGCACTGTCCCTGCGCCGCCAAACCCATACTGTCCCAGTTGCATGACAGGGATACCATTATGCAGCAACTCATTTGAAAGTATCCGTAGTGATGCCCCGCCGTTAATGCCGCTGCCACCATCTGCGATGATTCTGGCGTCAAAATCTACGCCGTTACCGCTCGAGTTAAAATCAACGAACGGCGTGTTTTTTTCCGATTTTGCGCCTATTTCGATTCCTGCATTTTTCGTATCAACAGTTACTGCTCCGGCAAACACGGGGTTGTTGAGTAAACCGATGTTTTGCCTAAATTGCGTTTTGTCTGGAATATCCGCGCCGTTCTGATCTTTTGCCAGCTTCCCGGCCAGTGCATTCAGTACGGTTGTACTGAAATTTGGATCATTGCCCAACGCATTAGCCAGCTCTTGCAGCGTATCCAATGCGGCAGGGGAACCGTTAACCAATGCAGCGATAGCCGCTTTCACAAAGGCCGTGGTCGCTATCTGTGTATCGTTCGCCGCCGCTCCGGCAGTCGGTGCCGTCGGCGTTCCGGTCAGTACGGGACTGAGTTTTGGCGCATATTGGGTGTGCGGATCAGCCGCTGCCGTATGAGCATTGAGCTTATTCGCCGCGTCAGCTTTCGCATCAGCAATGGCATTCAGTACCGTTGAGGAAAAACTCGGATCGTTACCCAGTGCGTTAGCCAGCTCTTGCAATGTATCCAACGCAGCAGGAGAACCATTAACTAATGCTGCGAGTGCGGCTTTCACAAATGCTGTGGTTGCCAGCTGCGTGTCATTCGATGCCTGTCCTGCCGTGGGCGCAGTAGGTTTTCCCGTCAGTGTCGGGCTGGCCTTTGGCGCATACTGCGGGTGCGGATCAGCAGCGGCGAGGTGTAGCCGCATCAGATTATCTGCATAGGCTTTCACTTCGATCACTGCGTTATCCACATACCCCCGCGTTGCAAGCACGACAGCAGGGTCGATTTTCAGCGTGACCGCATCGGTACTGCTGACAATCAGGATCATGCGCACGGTTTGAATCCGTCCGCTACCTTCTTGCAGTAACGGCTTGTACGTTTCGGCGCAGTTCCCTATTGCAATCAGCTCGCCTTCAGCGTCGAAGAGGCCGATTTCACGTATCCAGAATCCCCCTTCATTTTCTGGAATAACCTGTTCCGCAATAATTTGATTGGCGTTCACTGGGTCGATACTCAGTGTGTTGATGCCTGCCCGCCGTTTTTCATTTATCAGTGCGGTTTGCGCTGGGTTCGGTGTGGGCAGCGTGCCGCCGCCATCACCGACAGCCATATGTGTGATATCAAGATGCGAACCTAGCACGGTGGCGTTTGCCAGCTTGGCGGCACCAATATTCGTTAGTAAGACAAAGTATTTTGTACTCATTGGGTTACTCTCATCGTATCAATCAGGTGAACGCCTGCGCCGACGACATCTAATCCGCTAGCGGTAATGGTTTCAGGAAAGTAGGGGTAAACAGTAAGCGTATCGCCGCTGTAGCTAGTGGCAGCAACATAGGCCACTCCCTGTGTGTCGAGGTTGATATTCAGCCCCAGCAGGTGACGTGACGCGGGTTTGGCGTCGGCAATCAGGCGTTCCAGCTCGTAAAAGGTTTCTTCGGTGATGCCGCTATCCTGCACGCCAATATCCAGCCGGAACGTGCCAGGCTCTCCGCCGTTCTGAAACCATTCGATGATACGGATCAGATAACCGAACGGCTCGACTACGCGACGCAGTGCACCGATGGTGCCTTTGTGGCGATGTATGAAATAGGCATCTTTTATCGCCTGACGCTTGATAACTTCCGGCCATTTTTCATCCCAGCGATCAACAGAGAATGCCCATGCCAGATAGGGCAGCAGGTTTGACGGGCAACTTTCTGGATCACATAACTGACGTAACGGGATCGGCGTGCGGGATAATTCCGCGCAGGCTTTGGCTGCGGCAATTTCCAACTCAGATGAACCGACGGGTAACAGGCTGTTATTCATCTGATCCCCCGATATTCAGCACCCAGTTAGCGCAGTAAGACGCCTGGCTTTTATCAAGCACGATATCTGCGGCTGGGCTTTCCAAATCAACGCGCTGTACACCCTCAACATGGAGTGCCGCGAAGATTGCAGATCGGCGAATATCACGGCCTAACCTATGCTGTGCGGTGATGTACGTCTGCAAGCGTGCTTCTGCTGCGATGCGAATAGGCTCGGCTTCCGGCCCCGGATAGAAATACAGCGTCGCGTTAATGCCATAGGGGATGATGACCGCTGATTGCACCGTCACACGGTCTGCAACGGGGCGCACGTTTTCGGCATTCAACGCGGTATCAACTGCCTGCAATACTTCGTTGCTGGCACTTCCATCGCCTTCACGCGACAGCACGGTCACCGTAACGGCGGCAGGGCTGGGGCTAACCGCGCTGGCGTCAGCGACTCGCCCATCGGCACTACGTGCGTGAAACTCATAGGCTGCGGTTGGCCCCGCAACACTCAACCCCTCAAATGCCTGTTGCGTACGGGTACGCAGATCGGCATCAGACTCCATGACTGCTTCAATGGGGGGGATCGCCGTTGTATCTTCTGCTGTGATAACCAAACGTTGCACATTGACGTTAGCCGCTAGCTGATCCAGATCGCTTCCGGCGGCGTAAGCCAGCATGTTAGCGCTGGCCGCTTCGTTAACTCGCTGACGCAATAACAGTTCATGATAGACAGACAGTTGCAGCAGCTTGGTTAGCGGCTCAGATTCCAGCGCCAGCGTGCGTGTGATGGCATCACGTTGCTCGACTGGAAACAGAGCGATAAACATCGCCTTGCGTTCCGCATACAACGTTTCGTAGTCCAGTGTTTCAACGACATCAGGGGCAGGCAGCAAGGATAAATCAATCAATCCGCTCATCGTGCCCCCTGTAGTGAAATCGTGGCGCTAAATGCCGCCAGATTATCTGTGCGCTGCGCCTGAAGCGTCACGGCAACGAGTCCGGCACCACGGGTTTCCAGCGTAATTTTTGTTGGGGTAATACGCGGCTCCCAACGCATTAATGCGCTGTAGATGGCTGACGTTATCTTTAGCTTTATTGCTGGCTCGTGAGGTTCGTCAATCAGCGAAAAAAGCTGTGAACCGTAACTGCGCCGCATCAGGCGGCTACCAACAGGGGTGAGTAAAATATCGCGCACTGACTGGCTGATATGCTCATCATCAGTAATTGCACGTCCGTTACTGGCATTCATGCCGATGTATTTTTCATTGCTCATTGCGGGCCATCCGTTTGGCTGCCGCCGCGCTGTACGCCGCCGTGAGTGTGACTGTCTACGACCACGCCATTTGATGACATTTTGCCGCCGGTGTGGGTGATATCACCCCGCATCGTGCCGCCTTTTTCTACGCTGAGCGTTTGAGTGCTGAGATGCTGAGTGCAAATCACTTTCGGGGTGTCCAGCGTGATAGATTCAGCCGCTTCAACGATCACCTTTTTGACGCCTTTAACGGTCATCGTTGAGGTGTTGGCATCATACGTTTCGCTGGCGCCATCGGGATAAACGGTGGTGTGTACCTTTGGGGTGTTGCTGGGCGCACCGTGCTGACTGGAATACAGGCTTAACACGATCACAGCCGTTGCCAGATCGCCGCCTGGTGCTGCGATAAGAACCTGTTCGCCCACTGACAGCGGCCACCACGATGTAGCATCACCTGCGCGCGCTACGCCCCAGCGTATCCAGTCCGTGGTATTCCCGCCGGTTTCCACACGTGCCAAATGGCGGGTGTGATCGACATCGACAACCGTACCGATACGGATCAGGTTATGCAGCAGGCGGTCAAACTCATTGGAGGTCATGGCTGGCGCTCGATAATCAATTCATAGCGCCAGTTTCAGGTGTCGCGCGCGGGCGCACAACGGAAGGGGATTGTAGGGAGGCGGAGACAATATAAACGTTATTTTCTCAATTCATCCATTAAATCGTGATAAACGAGGTTCAGTAATTTCACTTTCTCTGATGGTGACACCCCCAGTAGTTCACGTTGAGGGTAGCGTACTTTTGTTAATGCGCTCACTGTACCCATCAAACCATATTGATGTTGGCGAGCGATATCAGCAGCTTTCCCTTTAAATTCTACAACTGCCGCATTTGGATAGGCTTTTGCATATAAAAATTGTGCGGTGCGCAATTTGCGAAACATGGGGTAATCTCGCTTCACCGTCTGTCTTTTTTCACTTCGATTAATTTCTAAATAACGTTCTATATCATCACGATTAAATGAACGAACCGCACCTTTATCCACATCAAAGCCAGTAATCATTCGACCTGATGACGTTTTCGATGAACGCCAATTACTGAGGGTACGCGCTTCGCCATTCCATAAGAAACGGATGCCCAATTGAGTGCGTCTTAGCTTTTTTTTACGAGGCGCATATGAAGACCCATCCACGTTTTTTTGCTGACGAATTCGCTTTTGCTGATCGAGACGAATAGCCATCCCTAACTTACGTGCTAGTTTTTTTCTGTAGCTTGGCTTCGTTGTCCCTATTAGGGATTGCAACTCTTTTTCAAGCTCAATGAATAGGTTTTCACTCATCACTAACCTGCCGTAGCATCATGAATAACTGTGTTGGCCATATCGTCTTTTACCAGTAATCCCCATGCATCCTGTCCTTCCATCGGATCAGGAGGTGGGTCAGCGCGATGACGAACGTTGATTTCGCCAGCGTCATTGCGGGTGACGACCACCGCCTCATCAGCCTGGATACGGATCAATAAATCGGCCGTACTATTACTCAGCAAATCCGCTTCAAACGTAATACCTGTTTTACGCCGTTCTGGGTTGAGTAATAAATCAGGCTGATAGATTCGCGCCCACATCAGCACTGGCACCATTAGCGTATCGATAGAATGCGGATAGTCCATTGCCAGCACTTCCAGCGTGTAACGGTATTCAAATGACGCGGAACGTGCACCGGTACTGATTGCATTCCCTTTTTGTACATAGACGACCAGTTGGTCGGGGTTTTCCCGCAACCACGGCACCTGTTCGCTAATGGTTTTTCTCAGCAGTTCTGCTTTTAGCATGTTGTAGCTCTCTCTGTTGTTCAGCCTGGCGAATTAATGCCTTGTCTTTGTTTGCACTCTCCAGCGCAGCCAGCAGCAGGCTATTCCAGTTAACAGACTGGCCGTAGGTCAGACGGTTATTGACTATCGCGCCCTGTGGCAGCGGTATTACCGTCGGTGCGGTTAGGTTCGCCGGCAGGGGGACGCAGGCTATCGGCACGTAGACGGTTCGCGTAGTCGAGCAACGGCACAGCAGCGCCATCAGGCACAAACTCATCAGCACAGACTTGACCAGCCAGTGCCTGATTAATGGTCTGGCTACGTGTATCGGCATCTTGTTGTATCTGGCGTTTACCATGTTCAGCCTCGCGTGACAGCGTGTTAAATATCTGGAAGGTACGTTGCTGATTGTTGATAACGCGCTCGGCGCTGTCCCGTTCTGCGATTAACGTTGTGATTTCACCCGAAAGCCGCTGTGATTTTTGTCGGTAGTGTTCAGCCAGTACGATAGCAGCGAGAAACAACAGCGCGGCGGCTAATGTCGCTATCACTTTTCCAGACATAGCACTCTCTCGGCCTCGCGGCGGTTGGTTAACCCCTGCCAGACCTGACCAGCGGCTTTATTCCAGCGGCGTAATTCGTTACATGCGCCAGTGAGATCGCCACGGTTCAGTTTTTTAAGCAGGGTCGAGCGCTCAAATGCACCCGTCCCGACGTTGTAGATGAAACTTGCCAGTGCAGCGCGCTGTAACTCACTGAGTGGAACCGTAACTAACCGATCGATGGCATGAAAAGCAGGCTTTAAATCCTGCTGTAACAATGCGTCGCACTCAGCATCTGTTTTGTAGTCACCGGCCTTTACATCACCGGTATGTCCGTAGCAAATCGTCCAGACTCCCGCGATATCACGGTAAGCGGTGTTCTCTTTGCCCTCAAAAAAGCCAACAAAGACGGTAGCTATCGCCAATGCGCATGCGGTAACGACGGGAATGATTCGCTGTTTTAGTGCTTCAGGTAACATCACGGCCTCTGCGTCCTGTTTCCTGCCCGTTCATTACGCGCAAGGCGTCCAACGTTTCTGGCAGGTTTTCATGATCAACTTTCCTGACCAGCTCTCGCATTAAATCTGTGCGCTGTGCCTGGTCACGCTCTATGTTCTTTTTGTGGTTACGGTTCACCCAAAACGTGAGCAACCCGATAGCAATCCCTATTAGTGTTGCCCAGTCGCTCAGCGTCATTCGTCCTGCGGTAGCGATCAGCGTGGCAAGCAGATAGGTGATTGCCGATGCCACGCGATCTGTCGTCAGTCCCATAGCTGTATGATTTCCTGTTGTGTTGCTGCGGTGACGTCTGGCAGCGTGACCAGCAGGCCTGCGGGTAACAATGGCCCACGTTCGCACAAGCCCGGATTGGCCGCGTAAACCCCTTCGGTTACGCCGTCTGTTCTGCCGTAATAGCGCCAGCACAGCAGATCAACGGTGTCATTTTGCTGTGCACGAACTTCCATCAGACCAACTCAGCCAGGCCGCGATTAACACCGAGGATGTCGCGGATAGCCCAGCGGCCGTCGCGCCACAGCGTGTCAATCTGTGAACTCAACGCCTCTGCGTGCTTTTCCCCTTCGCGTGTGGTGTCGATATCGCGGTAACCCTCAATCAACAGCGCTTTGGTGATGGAATACACCGCACGGCGATAGCGCCAGACCAAAACGGACTCGCCATTGATCTGGTCGATTTCGTCAGCGCCATTGGGTTTAACCTCTGACAGAACGGCAAGCCCACGTTGCTCTTGGCTGTTCCGCCAGTCGGCCAACTGGCCGTTAACATGTGCGACTGCTTCGATGGCCTTATCCATCAGGCGATCCGTTGTCACCTGACCATCAAGACGCATCGCACGACGCAGGGCAGACAGGACAATCACCGGCCAAAATGCATGGCTCTTCACCTTCGCATCACCATCGTTGATGGTTTCCTGCGTGGCTGGCCTTACCGGCTCTGTGGCAATCAGGCTCATGGCATTACCTCAAAAGACAGGCGGTGGACGACGCAACACGACACAATAAATTGCACGTATTACGCCGTGCCGCCTGGTGCGCGGGGGCACGTTTGGTTACGACGCGCTTTTTTTGGCGCGTGGTGTCGTAGTTCGTGATGCTTTCGCCGCCGTCGATTTACGCGGCGCTCTCGTTGCTTTGGCTGCGGGTTTGTCGGCTGGCTTATCCGCAGGCGGTGGCGCATCAGTGTTTTCTTCCTCTGGCTCAGTTGCTTTCTTGAGCGCCCGCCCCAGTAGCTCGATGTCGCGTTTAACCCCGATGCCATCAAACAGCGTGACAGCGCGTTGCAACCAGTCGCGCGCGGCGCTCAGCTCGTTGGTATCCAAACGCAGGGTGTAGCCCAGCGTCTTGTAAAGTTTGGCGCGCACCTGATCAGGCATGTCTTCGCTAGCGGTAAGCCGTTCCAATTGCAACAGCAGGTCAGCAGCCAGAGGCGCAACGCTAACATCGGCTTTAAACGCTGCCAGTGCGGGATCGCAAATCTCATCAACCAGCGCAGTGGCAACCGTGCGGGTGTACTGGTCGGGCATTGGCAGGCGATGGCGCAGGACATAATCAGCAATACGCAGCGCATCACCCACCAATCCAGCATCAATCGACCAGATCATGATTGTGGTCAGCACTTCATCAGCGTGGCCGCTATCTGCCGTCAATACGCCATTAACCCAGCCCTGATAGTCGGGCAGCAGTTCGCGCTTCAGTTCGGCTTTTGTCGTGGCAGATTGCACCTGGCTTAAACGGGATTTATCCATCCTCAGTCGATGCAATTGCTGTTCGTAGGCGGTGCGCTCAACGTCACCGCCGTTTGATTTGCCATGGCGCTGAGCCATGACAGTTTGAAAATGTCGCTGCGCAGGAGTCAGCATGATGCCCCCTTGGTGCAGGCTGCGTGTTATCCGGCCTGCTTGCCGTTGAAATTAGCCTTGCGCCGGTGCTGCCGCAGCAAACGTAATGCCTTCAATCAGGCATCCGGTGCCATAGTCTTCAATGACATAGGCGTCATTGGATGACTCGTAGGTCGCCACACGGTTAAACTCCATTTCATCCCGCACGGCGCGGCGCTGCTTGCCGTCTTGGAAGTAGATTGACAGGTTACTGAATGGGGTAATGAACATGGTGCCATCAGGGAAGAACGGCGCAATAAAGGTCGGTAGGTTACCGATAGCTTTACGCGATACCAGCAGTTGGCCGGCCAGCGCTTCCGAATTCGGATTGGTCGTATTGATGGCGTTAATCAGCGGGTATTCTTTGCTGACCATGATCTGATGACCACAGATGACCACTAAATCTTGTGATGACTTAAACCACTCATCCAACAGTGAATTGGTGGCGTCATAGACCACGGCGTCAAGGTTGCCGTAATCGCCTTTCGCGATGACTTTGTTTTCATCATCACGGCTGGTGACGGTGATGTTTTTCATCACGCGTTGTGATGCATGGAGGCGATATTTTTCCAGCCAGCCGATATTCACATCCTGCAACAGCGGGTTGTTTGCCAGATCGGATTTAGACGCACGCGACGTACCGTTAAAACCAATCATGATACGGTCGAGCGCTTTACGCCTGATGATCTGATTGCTAATGCGCTGTTGGAAGTCGGGGAATTTAGCCCACACATCCAACTGTGGATAGCTGATAAAGGTATCCGTATTGGTTTGTTCGCAGCGGTATTTATCATCATCCAGCGCGTGAACCGATTTCGGTTCACGACGTTCCGTACTTGATGTGCTGGAACTGGAAACCGGACCACTGATACCGAGCCCCAGCTTTTGGCCTTCCTGTTCAGATACGCCAGTGATATTGATTTTTTGCAGCAATTCACTGGATTGTTGGATTTTATCTTCCAGCTTCTGTTGTACGGACGGTGCAACGCTGAATTGTGTCGTGACATGCGCTGGCTGGATGCCGTTTAACTCAGCCTGCCGAGCAATATAAGCGTCAAACAGAACGCGTGTTTCATTTTGCATGTTAGGTTCCTGCGATGTTCGGTTTAAAGGGTGATTAGCAGTCAGCTAACACGATATTGGATTGCTGGTTGCCGCCGGAAGCAGGGGGGCGCTGGCTAAAGTTGCCATCCTGTCTGGCAAGCTGTTCTTTCAGCTCGGTTAATGACTTATTCAGCGCTTCCACGTTGCCTTTCAGCTCGGTGTTTTGCGCTTGTAACGCGCTGAAGGTTTCGGTTTTATCCAGCAGTTCACGTTGGCTTTTGGCGATCAGCTCAACCGCCTGTTTCAGCTCGCCGTTTTCTTTACTGAATCGTTGCTGACTGCCGGTTAGCAATTCGGTGATGCGGGAAAAGAAGTTTTTGCCCGCTTCGCCAGTGGGTGCCTCTTCTTCAAATTCCAGCGTGATGGGGGTATCAGCGGCCGTGAAGAAACATTCAGGGCTGGTTTTTCGCCCGTCTAACGGGCCTTTTCCGCCACACTTGGCGTTAAACTCCAGAATGCCGACGCCCAGACTGGCGGGATCGTCTGTCATTCCCAGCCCCATCAAATAGGCTTCACCGGTGTCAGCAAAAGAAGGGTGAATTTCAACGCTGGGGTAAATCTTCTGGCGTTTTTTGTTCAATGCCACCATGTCATCAGTGGCATCAATCTTGATTTGTAGCGCCAACTTGCCTTTAAGCGGCCCGTCCTGAATCTCAAATTCGCTCACTTCTTCCACGTCGCCATAGGCTCGAAAATCGCTGGTTGGTGAGTAACCGCGAATGTGTTCAAGGTTCACGCGAGCACCGCGAACCTGTTTGTTGAAGTTTTTCGCCATCTGCGAAATGTGCGCACGTTCAAGGGTGCGGCCGTCGCAGGTAGCGCCCTCAACAGCGGCCAGAAACGGTTTTGAAATCGGCATGGTAATGCTCCGGTGATAACAGGGTGTCTGTCTGATACCCCTATCATCGCCACGCTTTACCGCAGGCGCTATCGGTGCCGATTGTGGCGGAACTACGACAACGTGAGCCGATATTTTGCCGCGCGCGGGCGCGATAGCCTGTATGCATGAATCTACTTCCCGATATTCGCACAGAAGCCAAAAGCCTTTACTGGCAGGCCTATAGCATCCCTCAAATCGCTCAACGGCTGGGGGTGAGCAACAACACGCTCTATTCGTGGCGACGGCGCGATAAGTGGGATGACAGCACGCCAATCCAGCGCGCGCAGGAGCGCACAGAAGTCCGCTATTTACGGCTGATAGAGAAAGACGACCTCACGCCGCATGACTTTAAAACCATCGACCTGTTAGGGCGTCAGATGGCACGTTTTTCACGCGATGAAAGAAAGGATCAGGAAAAGGAGACGCGGAAGAAAGCGCCGAAGAACCATTTTACGGACGAACAGATCGCAGAGTTGCGCGCCCTGGTACTGGAATCACTCTACGAGCATCAAAAACGCTGGTACAAAAAGCGCAAGCAGCGTAATCGCGCGATACTGAAAAGCCGCCAGATTGGCGCAAGCTGGTATTTTGCGCGTGAAGCGCTGCTGGATGCACTGGAAACCGGCACGAACCAAATATTTCTTTCAGCCAGTCGGGCGCAGGCTTACCAGTTCAAGCGGTTTATTCAACTGCTGGCGTCCAGCATTGGCGTAGAACTGAAAGGCGGTGACGCGATTGTGCTGTCGAACGGCGCAACGCTGTACTTCCTCGGTACGTCAGCGGCAACCGCACAGAGCTACACCGGCAATCTGTACTTTGATGAATTCTTTTGGGTTAGCAACTTTCTTAACCTGCGTAAAGTCGCGGCGGGGATGGCGACGCAAAAAGGGTTGCGCCGCACGTATTTTTCTACGCCATCCAGTGAAGAACATGAAGCTTACACGTTCTGGACAGGGGATTTCTTTAACAAAAGCCGCCCTAAAGCGGAACGGGTAGAAATCGACGTCACCCACAAGGTTCTAAAGAAAGGGCTGTTGTGCGGTGACAATATCTGGCGGCAGATCGTCACCATTCATGACACGTTAGAGCAAGGTTTTGACCTGGTTGATCTGGATGAAATTAAGTCTGAAAACAGCCCTGACGATTTTGAAAACCTCTATGCGTGCCATTTTGTCAGCGTCGGTGAGCGAGCATTTGACTATACCGCGCTGATTAACTGCGGTGTTGATGGTTACAACGATAACGTATGGCCGGACTGGCGCCCCTACACGCAGCGGCCGTTAGGCAACCGCCCCGTATGGATAGGCTACGATCCGAGCGGCGACAGCGGCACAGGTGACAGTGCAGGCCTTTCCATCGTGTCCCCGCCCGCCGTTCCTGGCGGCAAGTTCCGCGTGATCGAGGTACGACAGTTACGCGGGATGACCTTCGAAAAACAGGCTGAGGTCATCAAAGAACTGACCCACCAATACAACGTGCAGTTTATCGGCATTGATAGCACCGGCAACGGCAACGCCGTGCATCAGCTTGTCGTTAAGTTTTTCCCCGCCGCCGTGAAATATCAATACTCGCCCAGCGTGAAACGTGAACTGGTACTGAAAGCCCAAATGCTGATCCGCGCGGGGCGGTTTGAGTATGACGCGGGGATGATGGAGCTGGCCCGTTCCTTTATGACGGTACGGAAATTTGTGACGCAGGGCGGCATGACGTCGTATGCATCAGACAGAACAAAAGGCAGCAGCCACGGTGACATTGCCTGGGCAACCATGCACGCGTTACACAATGAACCAATCGGCAGCGAGTCGGGCGGTAATGATGGATTTATTCAGGAGTTCTAACCATGTCACGTAAGAAACAGCACTCGCGTACGGCCAATCTACGCGCTCCAGCCGCACAGGCAACCGTAACAGGGGAATTGATCCAACAGCCGATTGAGTCACTACAGTCTTTCTCGTTTGGCGACGCACAACCCATCATGGACAGACGCGACCTGTTGGACTGCATGGAGTGCGCCAGAAATGGCCGTTGGTATGAGCCACCGATCAGCACCTACGGTCTGGCACGAATGTTTGACGTTGCCGTGCATCATCAGTCACCGATACTGTTCAAACGCAATGTCATTATGTCCTGCTACGAGCCGCACCCGCTGTTATCACGGCAGGATGCCAGCGCCTTTGTACTTGACTGGCTGGTATTCGGTAACGCCTATCTGGAACTGAGAAAGAACCGTTTCGGCCAACCGCTGAAGCTAAAGCATACCCATGCCAAGTACACCCGACGCGGTGAGAATCTGGATCAATACTGGTTTGTGACGTACTACGCCAACGATCACGAATTCGAGCCAGGCAGCGTGTTCCACGTCAAAAGCCCCAGCATTCACCAAGAAATCTACGGCACACCTGAATATATGGCGGTGATCCAATCAGCGATGCTGAACGGTGAAGCCACGTTGTTCCGGCGTAATTACTACATCAACGGGAGCCATGCGGGGGTGATCGTCTACCTCACCGACCCCATCACCAACAATGCTGACGTCGAGCAATTGAAGAAGTCGCTGAAAGATGCGCGTGGCAATGGGGCATTTAAGAACCTGTTTGTTTACGCGGCAGGCGGGAAGAAAGACGGCCTGCAAATCCTGCCATTTAGCCAGATAGCGGCCAAAGATGAGTTTACCGGCATCAAAGATGCAACCCGTGACGACATGTTAGCCGCGCACCGTGTACCGCCCAACTTAATGGGGATTATGCCGAACAATGCAGGGGGATTTGGTGACGTGGAGAAAGCCGCGAAGGTGTTCGCCATCAACGAACTCATGCCGATAATGGAAAGCCTGAAAGAGCTTAACGACTGGCTGGGGATCGAGGTACTTCGGTTCAAGCCTTATGCCCTGGCCGAAGGTGCAATGTAACCGCGAAAGTCATTCAAAACCATTCACCTAGCTACCAAACACAAGACCGGACAGCCGCAAGGTTGCTCGGTTTTTTTACGCCTGCGTAAAAGCGCCTGAATGCCATTCTGAGCACTGCAACAGCCGAATGATGCCGCGTTGACCGATACCGAAACGGCGCAATAGCGACGCGATGAGGATGCAGTAGCATATGAACCAGCATACCCTCTTATCCCCCTCAGCGCGCGAGGGTTCCCCCGCCACGCCCGCACATGAAAATAGCGCGTTTTTATGCAGTTGTGCAGTAGGGACAAACCCGCGCCAGATCTGGCGCGGGAAGTGGGAAGTAGCATCAAAAAAATTGTGCATTGGTGTGCGGGATTTTGCAGTGATTTTTAGACAAACGAAAACCCGCCGGAGCGGGTTAGTCGCAATATAATCAAAGCGTCATTTGTTCAGGGCGGCAGTGATAAAGTTCAGCCAGTTTTTCGCGGGTCTTTTTCTGTGGTCGGGAATCTTTTGCTTCCCATTGTGAAACCGCTGATTGTGTCGTACCCAGCTTTTCCGCCACATCATATTGTGATAACCCGCGATGGATGCGCCAGGCTGCAAGCAGGCTGACATCATCACGGAACATGATTTCTACAACATCATTGGGCACGGTTTCGTCATCGTGTTCGTCAGCAATATAGGGAATGTCTTCATAGCCCGCATCGCTATCAGACATCAGTTTTTCATATTCAGTAATCGGCAACACCACAAACTGAGGCTTACCGTTCACATCATTGATAAATTGTAGTTTTGACATAATTTCATCCGGGTGTCAGTGAGTCGCGGTGTATGTCATAAGGAAACTGGCGGGTTACCCCGCCTGATAATTAGTAAGTTGTTGATGTTCTGCGTTTGACCGCCTGAACTTCACAGACAACTGGCTCACCTTTGATGATTTCGAAAATTACCCTGTAGTCTCCAACCCGTAGCCTGAATTTACCCGCTTCACCCTTCAACGAAGTAATGTCCAGTTTGACGGCGGGGAAGTTCTTCAGTTCGGCAACTTTCTCACTTATGGTGTCCTGATATCTTCGGTCTATCGTTGAACGTTGTTTCAACGCTTTCCTTGTCCAGATTACCTTTACCATCAGCTTCCTCGGTTTTTTAAAGAGCATATCCGCTTGGGATGAGATAATGATAAGATATTTATCTAATTATGGCAATAATACCTAATCTTAAATCTAATTATTTTGCCTTCTTCCATCAACTTCACATAACGCAGCCATCACCGCCAGCCGTTCCGCTGGCGTCATCGCCTGATACTTAGCCGCCCATCTTTCCGCTTTTCTCTTGATGCGCTGCCGATCGATATAGTCTTTACCAGCAAACGCCGCACTATATGCCGCACCTTCTGGGAAATTCATCCATAGCTTTTCCGTCCTGACACCACCACGCGTCATTACCTGAAACTCGATAGCGCGCCAGTCGTGCAATAACTCGTCGTAAAGCGACGACGGATAGCCGGAAATCATCACGTAATACGGGCATTGCCGCAGAATAGCGATCAACTCACGATGATCATCAACCGTGTATTCATGCCGATAACGTGCGTTGCCGGTTCTGGTTTCTGGCAAATACGGCGGGTCTGCGTAAATCAGCGTGCGACCCATTGCCTCAAGGTCGTGACTTTGCAGAAAATCAACAGCATCCTCATTGATAATCCGTAGCTGAGTATCTAGCGTGTCTACAAACTCAGGATTAAACTGACAAAACTCTTCAACTGTGATCGGGTCAATATCAACACCAACATTCAGCCGCGCGGGCGGCTTATTCAGCATAACGGCACCACCACCCAGATGAGTTTCAACGTAAACATCATGCGGTGGCATGTTGGCGATTATTTTCTGATACGCGCCTGACGCGGCCTTGCTTCCCAGATATCCCATTATTTCCCCCTTTGGTACCGCATAGCTATTTTCATCTATGCTGCAGCCGCGTCATTTCTGACTGTGATCGATGTTCTGGCCAGCACAGCCGGTAATGACTATGAAACGTCACGTAATACTGAAATTCGGTGTAGCAGCGCCGCTGCTCTATCCTGATATTCCGCGTCTTTTTGCTTACTCGTCGGCGTTCGATACAGACAACCGTCAGCGCTAGCAACGTAGGCATAGCCCGCGATTGTGATCGCATTACCCGTTTCCAGCCGCCGTACCTCACCGGCGCTGATATCCCAGCCAAGCGAACGGGCGAAATCGGCAACGCTTGCGCGCCAGTCGTCCGACCGGTTACTAACAGTCTGTTTTTCAGTCGATTCATGGAGCTGAGTTGTGGACGAGTGTTCGCTATGTCGCCGATCCGGCGGCTGTGATCGAAGCCGATTGAGCAAACCCCGCCGTTCCGCGTCGGTCATGTGCTCAAAGTCGATGTTTTCTGGTTCTGACGTACTGCCAATCTCTCTATCGGCGGGTTCGGAAATGCTTACTTTTTCGTCGCCCGTAGAGTTATTGACAGAACTCCAAGCGTCGCCGGTGGGCGACGTAACAGCCAAACCACGCCCAGCGCTATCATTATCGCCTGCGTCTGCTGCCTGTTTTTTGCGGATTTTCCACTTAACGAGACGGGTGCAGATGCGCGATAGCTCGCCCAAGCGGGGAGAAAAAACACCAAAGATTTTTTCCGGTGTTTCGCCGTAATCGTTTTGCTCGTCAGCTTCCTCATACGCAATGCGCACGGTGTAAAGCTCACGCGGGATCAGCACGCCGCCTTGTTTCTCAATGTAAGTAGCGAAGCAGCCTGCATCGGCTGAGGCCAGCACGGCATCCATTGCCGGATCGCCAAGCTGTGCGGCACCGCGCTTGAATGTTCCAGCTTCTTTCTGCACTGCGGTAAGTTGATTTGCCAGCTTGCGCAGTTCGCGCCAGACAGTGACCGGCGGCAGGCCGAACGGCTGAAACTGCCGGATGTTATGTTGAGACGCCCAGGCCATCGCAAACTTTGCGGTTTCGCGTAGAGGCTTTCCGGTTTCACCGTCCAGCTCGCCATCCAGCGCGTAGCCATCAATGTTTTTACTGATATATTTCGCCACATAGGCAGTGGCGCTACCTTTCTTGGGATCGAGGCGCTTCGCTTTAAAGCGTGCGCTGGTATTGCGCCCAAGTTCAGCGCGGTCTACAGCGATGAAGTATTCACGCAGAATTTCAGTGATTTCTTTCCGGTCTTCTGGCGGCATGAATAGCAATACGTGCCAGTGCGGCGTAGCATCGTGGTGAGGTTCTGCGACGCGAAAGCCATACGGGCGCAGGCCGCGTCGGTTCAGTTTCGACATGGCTTTAGCCCACGTCTTACATAAATAGCGCTGCCCCTGACGAGGGGACGACGTATCCCATTTGGGATTTTGATGACCGTTCTGAATGGTGGCGTGATAGCGTGACGGGCAGGTGATAGTAAGAAAAACACCCTCATCGCTGCGTGATATGGCAACCATTTCAACACCCGCCATGCGCGTCATCAGTTCGTGACGGCGAATAACCGGATTGCTGACGCTGGCGTACACTATGTTTTCCAGCGACGCGACGTTACCGTCTTCATCAACCAGTTCATGCGCCTTAAAGAATTCGCGGTTTTTACGGCGCTGCTCCTGCCATTGGTTCAACGCATCAATGCTGACGTAAGGCATACGCTTTTTGTGGATCACGCCTATGGCGCGGAATTGATTTTCTCGCCACTCGCAACGCAAGCGCCAGAGCTTACGCCCCCACCAATCAGCATTAGTGATACGCAGAATGGCGGAATAGATGCGGTTTCGTGACTCGTTATCGCCGATGATCACGCCCCAACACGGCGGTGTTACTCGTAGCGCCAGCATTTCACGCCCCAGATGCCAGAAAAGCGCCTGGATCTCGTCATTGGTCATAGCGGCGGGCAAGGTGTTGCCGCATTCGGTTTCAAACATTTCCGCGATGCTGGCTGCGATAGCGTGACCAGCGTTAATCGCCTCATGTTTCGTAAACTCGGCCAAATGCTGCCATCGGGCGCGGTAGTAGCTTGCAAGCTCTGACGTAAAACCATCACGCACACCTTGCTTGGCGCGCACAGCATCAAGACGCAGCAGGGCTTTTTTCACGGTTCCCATAAAAAAAGCGCTGACGTGTCGCGGCTCGCGGTTGGCGCGTAGCCATTCTATTTTTTTCCTGTAGGTATCACGGATAAAAAACGGCTGTTCCAGCAGGCACCCCTCAACACCTTCCGGTGTTTCCATCCAGTTCTGCAATGCCGCTTGATGCTCGTCCCTCTCAGCCTCAGCGAACTGGCGGCGCATCGTCAGTAACGTTGCATTAGGCTCGAAATAGTCCAGCCGCGCGACGGCCTGATCGAAATCAAGATCGGAGAAAGCGGTGCGCGATACCAGCCGTTTAAGATGATTGTCTACGGCTGGATGCGGCTTAGTGGCATTTGCGGTAGAAGAGGGAAAAGAGTCAGCGATCCCCTGATACGCGGAGATCGCTGGGCGTGGCGCATTCCACGGATAGGCCCACTGTTCGGACATTACTCACAAACCCCAGCGTAAACGCTGTTGCAAACCATCGGATCGACGGCTTCGCCCAATAAATCGAACTGTTGTCCCCCCCTGGTTGTTAACGCCCAGTCTTTGTACGTGTGGATGCCGTGAGACTCGACGCTAATACACTCAATGCGGCGCTCTGATTTTTTTGGGTCGTTTGTTGATGGGAAAAATATTGAGTTTTGACGGCGAGAACATGCCGCAACAAGGCGTTCCCAGCGGGCTACTCGCTCAACTTCTTCAGGCCAGCGACGGAAGATTTCCGCAAGCTCTGACTTTCTGGCGTGGATACACGGCATACATCCCACGCGACTACACCCTTGCTCATAAAGGGGGTTTGGCTTGATACCGTGCCGCTTTGCCAATGCAAAGACATCGGCATGTTTCCAGTTAAGAATGGGGCGATAGATGCTTAGGCGTGGCCCCAAATCAAAACCGGATTCCCATTCTGAAAGAAGCGCACGCGGCGCGGATTCTTCGGCGCGAACACCTTGCCAAGAGACAACATCAAACCCCGCATCAGTGATCGGCTCAACAACCTGTAACCGGATAGGTTCGTGTTTTAGTTCTGTTGAGCAAAAGCGCCGTTTCGTTGATGGGAATCGGCCCTTCCACATACACAGATCAAGAAATGGGATGCCAGTTGGATGCAGGGTATCTAACGCAGTAGCGATAATGTTTGCGGCCTGCTCATCAGTAAAACCACATTCTGAAACAAGCGTAATCGGCCATTTTTCGGCAATGAATTTTCTTTTACCTGCAATTTGCCGAGAAAAATCAGCATAGACGCGCCTGATTTTCCCCAGCTTAGATTCCAGATAATCCAGATACTCCATCGTCTGAGGGTGTTCGTGTCCGGTATCAGCAAAAGCGGGAATATGGATAACGCCGTGCTCTATGGCCAACAGCCAATCAGCGAGACTATCTTTGCCCCCTGAAACGGAAACAACGTTGATTGTGTTGAATCCCAAGCAATGTGGATTGATAGCAAAAGGGATCATTTACTCACCCCTATATCCAGCACACCAATCAGTTCTCTGGCCTTTTTACGTGACGCGCTATCAGCGCCTAGCGAACGATTTACGCCGATCTCATGAAACTGATAATTCTGGTAAATCTCGCGTGTGGCTGGCGTATCACTATTTGAAATAACTACTGCTGCGTCAGTTTCGTAACGAACGTGTCGTAGGTACTTAGCCAATTGGATGTGATGCTCGCGAGTAAATGCGGAATGATAGTATTGCGTGAAGTTGGCCGTATCACTGGCGGGCAGATACGGCGGATCACAATAGATAACGCTGCTCTCGCTTATCGATTTTGATGTTAGGGTTTCGCAGAAATCCGCCACGACAAAAAGAGCTTTCGTGTCATTGGCTTTTTCCGCAAACTGTTTTATTTCGACAAACGGTAAGTATTGAGTTTTATATTTCCCGTGGGGAATATTGAACTCACCGTTTTTGTTATATCGGCACATGCCGTTATAACCGTGTCGATTCAAATAAAGGAAACGGGCCGCTTGGAGCAATTTGAACGAGCTAGAGTCAGATAAACGAGTGGCGTTTCTGTTTGCCCAGTTAAATAATTCACGAATTTCTAGATAGGCTTGTTTTGAGTTTCCATTTTTAAACATAAGCAGGGCAGCATCCAAAAAATCGTCTGTCTGATTTTTTGCAACTGAATACATGTTAATTAAGTCGGCATTGATATCAGCTAATACATAATGGCGATATTCAGTATTCAGGAATACTGACGCGCCGCCAACGAACGGCTCTATCAGGCAATCTCCTTTTGGCAGAAGCGGGAGCAAATCAGGCAATACGCGGGATTTCCCGCCTGGCCATTTGAGGAACGGGCGGATCATAATTCACCGCCGCCATTCTGAACTAACCGAGACATAACAGCAGAAACCAACGCGGCCTGGCTGATCGCATCATCCAGCGCGTTATGTTTAACACCGATGGTTTTTGCCGTACCGAGTCTAAGAATGCGCCCTATACCCATAATGGCGACCCCGACTTCTTTCATCGTTCTGACGTCACGTTCATTCCGGTAATTCCACGGAATATCCGTATCAGTACGCTCAAACGCAGACTTCAGGGTAGCGCAATCAAAAGATGGGCTATTTGCCCATACCTTTAACGTTTTCAGGCTTTCAGCGTTATCTGTCAGCCAATCACTCAGCTCGCTGACGGCTCCCAAAATCGGGGTTGCATCATCACGAATCAATTCGGCGCGAGCCTCTGAGGACTGACGTAGCCACCATTTGATAGTGCCGCCGTCCGGCACCGCGCCATTGAGCATGTCGTTTTCAAAATCGACGCGGCAATAGAACTGCTCGCCCAGCTCACCCGTTTTGGGATTGAAGAACACGGCACCAATGGAGGCAATTGGCGCGTTAGGGTTCGTCCCCATTGTTTCAATATCAATCATGACGTGGTTCATACGATGATCTCCTGTGATGAATGCTCAAACCGTTCTGCCTCTTTGCGCAGCAGTTCGATAACCTCTGCGGCGGAATACTCTTTTTTTTTGCGCATGGATAGACAGCGCGGCCAGACGCAAGGAAAACCCTAAATGCTGGTCTTTTCTTTCTTCCTGGCGTGCCTTGTTCAGCAACTCAACAAGCGCGTTATCACTCGCCACTTGCATTTGTTTAACTTCTGCATTTCTCATCGTGATTTCCTTTTTTCAGGTAATAGAAAGCCCGGCGGGTTTACGCCTTTAAAAACAGGATTTATTACGGTTAAAGAATTAAATGTTTGGGGAATAAACTCACAACTGCTTTAAGTTTATTCATCGCTTTAATCAGCTTTGCTTTTTCTTCAGTTGTCAGTTCATTAAATTTCAGGTTATGCCGTTCCTTATCAATATTTGCTAATTCAAATATCGCTGATAACACGCGCATATTTTGATGATAATCTTCATCTATTCTGTCCCGCATATCGTCGATAAAGCGGCACATGTCTTTTTCACTGTTTGTGTTGAAGTGTTTCCCTCTCAGCATTGCGATGTGATTAAGCCCGTCAGTTCTGTCCGCGATACTCAGCGGAACGGCGCGGGCGGCTTCGGTATTAGCCATGACGGTTAACCCTGCTTCGCCCAATTGGTTGCAAAATTTGGTGCCTGCGTCATTCCATCGTGAAACCACTGATTGGTATGGCTCTTGATAAATTGATACAGAGGGTGATTGAGGTAATAAACCGCATCAGCCAATGATTCCAGCGACGACAAAACGCTGATACAGTTGTAACCGTTATCGTTACCGTTCTCGCGCACATCAGCAGACTGAGATAAAAAGCCCTCCGCTGCATCATCTGCGGCCTGTAGCCATATTTTGGGGTTATGATTTATTCCCATTATCATCACCATTACGCCAATGTATTAATCAAACGAGTAAACCAGCGACGCTTTTTAGGCGCTGGCATATAGGGCTTTTGGCTCCACGGCGCAAAATAAGCCTGCGCGGGGGTTGGCTGGAAACGCTGGCCGTTTGGTAATTCCAGCCAGCCTTTATTTTCCTGCTGCGGTGATGGTGATTTTTCCTTTAATAAACGCGCTGAGCTAATCATATTACCGCCTCTAAAATTTTCTTGGTTAAGTGAAAAATAAAAAGCGCAGATACTGCAACTACAGCTACTTTTAAAAAAACAATATATGTGTTTATTAAATCTCTGTGGAAAGGTAGTTCTTTATCTCTCCATCGTTTAGTCACAACCACACCTAGGAATAAACAAACAATGATTTCTGAAAGAATGAATATTAGATTGTCACGCATGAATACAACCTCTCATTTCGTGCAGTCCATTAATATAAGAAGTTGCTTGCCCTAATGCGTCAAATAACCCGAATGATTGATCGCCTTGATTCACTCGATAACGCGTTATCGGGTTAGTTGCTGTTCTGGGGCAGCGAATAATAGAAAATCCGCGATAAACGCTGGTATGTTCGCTGACTTTAATTAATGCATGATCGATACCTAAAAATACCAGCCGATTTTTTTCCATGATTAAATTTCGCTATTGGTTATCGCATCACGAAGCATGGCGATTAAATTAACTTCGACTTTCTCCATTCGCGCTTTTTTGGGACGAATGATAATCCTTCCGTCAGAAACCATTCCTTCGCAGGTACGCAATGGAATACCCGTCATTTCTGAATATGTTTTCAATGAAACATATGGAGTAGGGACGGTGATATTAATGTTTAATGCCTTAGCCATTTCACCACCTGCTATCCTTGTGCGTTAAAAGATTCCAGTCCCCGCAGAAACACCAGACGGGCCATGCTTGAAAGCGAGCGACTTTCTTGTGCTGCCAATGCCGCTAACTTGTCGCGCTCATCGTCCGATAAGCGCATTGGGGTAGGGTTTTTGGACGCGATACCACGCGGTAAACGCGATCTCTGTTCACTAATAGCTGCCATTGTTACTTCTCCCACTATTAAGGTTTATATGCCGGAATGTTTAGCCACGTCCGGCGCGTGGTTTTGTGGTAGGCTTCAAGTGCTACCAATCAACCAACCACAAAGGGAAATTTATGGAGCTCAATCTAACTTCCTGTCTTCACGCTTATAACCGTACTTCTGCTAATATCGCCAGTGCTTTAAAAATTAATAATCCAGACAATACAAGGATTGCTCCGTTTATAACTAATCGCACTCTAATCATTTTTAAGCTTGAGCTTATTCTTTTTAATCACCGTGAAGAATTCGATAAGGAACGTAAAATTCTTTCTGGTGTAAATGCACTCACTCATTATTTGTTTTACAAAAAAAACGTATCCATTTCAGATGCGAGAAATATTAGATTGAATGATGCAATAATTATTTTATGTGATGAAATTAACCGCTATGTAATTCCAAATGATGTAATTAAATTCATCATCGAACATGGTGATAACTACAGCTCAGCCGATGAAGATATATCTCAACTCACTGAAAAGCATTCTTCTTACATACCAGAAGAGTGGAATGCTAATTTTGCTGATGAACTACTCCGGAAATAATTTTTTCGAGTTCAGCTAATCTTTTTTCTGACTCATCAGCATTAGCCCGCAGCCTTTCAGGTTTTCCTCGGAGAGAACTGCGGGTATAGATCACATCAGCAGTTTCGCGCAGGAATTCAATCAACTCATCATCGTTCAACCCAGCGCTGAAGATTTTAGGGCGTTTTTGAGCCTCTACCTCTGCACCTACAGCACGTTCCCCGGTGTTGGACTGTGCGCTCAGATCATGATTTTCTTGTGTCATATATTTCTCCATTTTTAAGTATGTGCCGGAGTTTTTAGCCACGTCCGGCGCGTGGTATCCTCACTGCTCTCACACAAAGTAAGGATGTTATGAAATGACAAACAAAGAACTACAAATAAAAGAAACTGGTGAAGTGATAAAAGCTGCATTAAATAATGGTTCTCTACAGCAATTATCTCAGTTAGTTGCAAATCAGCTTCCGGCTAGAAGTGATGGTTCACCCCACACATACAACTCAATTACCTTCGAAGAGTTGTACGCAACCGTATTCAATGCAGTAGGCAAAGCTATCAAGTCTTAACCGCTGATCCAGATAGCACATTGCAAGACTCTGTTTCTGCTGCCAGTGCTAGTGTCAGAATAATTTTTATATCTCGGCTGAAGACCTTTTTTCCAAGCTCTTCAGCCTTTTTATTAATACTTTCCGTAAGGCTGGCTGCGATACTCAGTCGCTCATTATTTTCCAATACCCCCAAGTTCTTCTCTGCACCTACAGCACGATCCCTGGTGTTGGACTGTGCGCTCAGATCATGATTTTCTTGTGTCATAATGGTATGTTGTGATCCACTGTTAGCCTGTTGAATGCATTTTGGTATTCATTTGAATACAAGTCAAGGAAAAATTATGCGTTTGGATATCGGCGAGCGTCTTCGAGAAGAAAGAGAGCGTCTCAGCCTTAGTCAATTGGCTCTTGGTGAAATTGGTGGAGTAAAGAAATTAGCCCAACTCAAGTACGAGAAAGGCGAAAGATCGCCAGATGCTGATTATCTCAATGGAATAGCTAAGATTGGCGTTGATATTCAATATGTTGTTTTAGGTAAACGTTCGGCTGAAGTTCTTAGTGATGATGAACAAGAATTAGTTGGGCATTACCGGAAAGCGCCCATAGCAGTGAAAGCCGCTGCTTTAGCTGCATTGACGGCGGGGAGTTCTGCAACAGCATCGATAAACGTAACGGGTAGCGGCCAGCGCGTAGCGGGCAGGGACTATCACGAAGGCAAGAAGTAGCGAAGCATCAAGGATGTAATGGATGACCGTAGAGGCTCAAGGGGATAATAATCGGGTCGCAGGACGTGATTATTACGAAAAAAATATCAATATTGCCGCACCAGAAGCTAAAGAAGATTTGCGCCCGTTGGTTAGTGCACAGCGTTCCCAATTAAACCAGTTGGTGAAAGATATTGCGGAAGCAGGGCGTGAAGAGGCTCGTTTTGTTTGGCGTCGCTTACATGCTGAACTCGGTGTGAATGGCATTGAAGAAATCACCATCAGCCAGTATTCCACGGCGCTCAGTTTCCTGAATGCGTTACATGATCGTAGTCGGGAAAAAGATGCTAATAAAAAATTAGTGTCCCAATTATTAAGAAGCACACAGCAGAACGGATTACGTGAACAGCTTACGCGATTCTGTCACATCAATTTTGGTACAAGCCGGTTAATTGATTTAACTCGCCCCCAGCTTCAGCAAGCAATGGGGTGGTTGGATGAACGGCAGGGCGGAACTAAATCCAACGCATCACCCCCAAAAGTGCAGGCGTGGCAAGATGCGGTAAATACCTTAAAAGCAGAACCTCGGATTTTTGGCGCAGTGCTTGCGGCGGGGATCGTGCTGGGGATGCTTTTGGCGCATTGATACATAGAAATTATTTCTTATTTTATTTTTAATCAAATGGAGTCTTTGATGAATAAAAAATACCTTTTAACAGCAATGTCATTTTTATTATGTAGTGGTTCTTTTGCAGCAGAACTAAACCTCAGTAATGATGAAATATTAGCCTGTAAATCAATTGGTGATAGCAAACAGCGATTAGCCTGTTTCGATAAAGTAGATAAAAAAGCTGAGGCACCTGTCAGCCAGAAAAATGACGCAAATGATGATAGTAACCCTACTGGCGATGTTGGGAAGTGGGTTATTAATAAAGAGCAGTCACCTCTGGACGATTCATGGAATGTTTATGTGTATCAAAATGCTGAAGAACCTATCAGAGGCCAGTTTGGTCAGCCAGTAATGCCAACATTATTTCTAACCTGCAAGGAAGGAAAGACTAATCTTTTCCTGAACTGGGATTCTTATCTTGGCTTAGATGAAACTTATATGACACATCGTGTAGATTCTCAGAAACCGGTTAAAAAGACATGGAATATTTCAACGGATAATAAAGCCGTTTTTTATACTGGAAAAACTATTTCATTCATTCAAGAGCTTATGAAAAGTAAGTCTCTATACACAACCATAGTGCCATATAGTGAGAGTCCTGTTTCCGCTCGTTTTGATTTGACTGGGTTGTCAGAAGCAATTAAGCCTCTGCGTGGTGCATGTAAGTGGTGATTATTTTAAATCCCGAAGAGCAATATATATGACAGATAATAATAGATCCCCCCTAGAGTTAGATGAGATTTTTGCAACTCAAACTCTCAAGAGAGAGCGAGCAGAAGAAAAATTAAAAGAACGATTAATGAAAGTTACGCCCAAGTTGTTTGCAGAGTTCCTCTCTGCAAAGGGCGCTGCACAACACTGTTTGTCATGCGGTTCTCCAGCATTATCTGTTCCTGAAAGTGGATCGCTTGGTTCTGTCGATTTACCAGAAAATGCAAGTGAGCTATCACCAGAAGAGCTAGTAAAATCCATAAATTCTCTGGTGACGCGTTATGTTACCTATCGATATGTTGATCCAACTGCCTACCCCAGACCATCCAACTGCGAATACCGAGTTTCTTGCATAAATTGTGGTCACGTAAGTTTTTACCGAGTTTATCCGGTTCTGAAATGGATCGAAAATAGTGATAATGAGGCTGATTATGAATAAGGATAATAATAACAAGGTTATACAGCTTCATGATGCACCGTTACCTTTTGCTGATAGAATGAAAGAAAGTGATAATGGCGGTAGTGGAGGTGATGGTATGGACGAGTTACTGAAACGAGTAGCTAAAGCGGAAGACAGCATTGCTCAGATAAAAGTTGATCTAGCTAAGCTATCAGTACGCTCGGAAGAGTTTGCAACCAAAAGCGATCTACAGAAAGAAATGTCGTCTATCCATAAAGAAATTTCTGCACAAACAAAATGGATTGCCGCGACTATCATTGGCACAGCAGGTATAGCTTTAGCTGTGGCGCGTTTTTTGTTCGTCTAGAATATGGCTGTAAGCAAACTTCCATCTGGCAAATGGCTTTGTCAGTGCTTCCCATATGGTCGTGATGGTAAACGCATCCGCAAACAGTTTGCCACTCGCGGCGAGGCGCTTTCTTATGAGCGCCGCCTTATGGCCGATAAAAAAGGCATCGATACCACAACCAGTAATATCACTCTGAAAGATTTGGTTCAGCGCTGGTATGACATGCACGGCAAAACGCTGTCATCCGGTGATTCCCGCTACACGAAATTACTCGCCATTTGTGAACGTCTAGACGATCCGTTTGCTATCGACGTTGATAAAAATATGTTTGCTGTGTACCGCGAACGACGCCTTAAAGGTGAGTGGAATCCAAAGGGTAAAGCCGTTCTGAAAGAAGCGACGGTCAACCGTGAATATTCTTACCTGCGTGCAGTCTTCTCCGAACTGAAAAGGATGGGGGAGTGGGATAAAGAAAATCCACTGGATGGCATACGCCAATTCAAAGAGGGCGATCAGGAACTGGCATTTCTCTATCCGGACGAAATAAAGCGCCTGCTGGCTGCGTGTGATGAATCAGACAATAAGGATTTGGGTATTATCGTTCGCTTGTGCCTGGCTACCGGAGCACGGTGGAGTGAAGCACAGGATTTAAAGCAATCTCAAATCCTGCCAAACCGTGTCACGTTCACCAAAACGAAAGGCAACAAGAACAGAACGGTGCCAATTTCTGAGAAGATGCGCAGCTTGCTGCCTAAAAAACGTGGGGCGCTTTTCACCCCAGCTTATGAGTCTTTCAAGTACGCCATTAAACGGGCTGGCATTGAATTACCGAGCGGGCAGCTTACCCACGTTTTACGCCACTCATTCGCATCACATTTCATGATGAACGGCGGGAATATTCTGGTACTGCAACAGATTTTAGGCCACAGCACTATCACCATGACAATGCGTTATGCCCACTTTGCTCCTGATCATCTGGATGCGGCTGTTACCCTAAATCCATTCGATTCATTAGAAATAGATAAGTAATCATATCGCTGCCATTGTCAAATTTGATGGCAGCAAAAACGAGCGTAGCGCAATATTCCGTACAATTCCGTAATTGCAAGTCTTTGATATAATTTAACCTATTGTTTTATTTAATGTGGTGTAACTTTTTAAAATCCCTCGGCGTTCGCGCTGTGCGGGTTCAAGTCCCGCCCCGGCACCATTGATTTAACTTCAATAAAAACAAGAAGTTATAAAATAAAATTCAACCGCCGAAAGGCGGTTTTTTTGTGCCTGAAAAATAGCGAGTGGTAGCGAAGAGCCGGCACTAGAGAAGTGGATGTCATGGGCAACTTTGCAAGCGAATGACAGCATGATGCTTCCGTACACCATACCTCTGGGAAGCATCGTGCGCTGGCCTGCTTTTACGACGGGCGTATTGGTGTTCTGGTTCGCATTTTGGCGAGCGATAAGGTTAATGACGCTAAGGTTGCCGCCGTATCTCTGTAACCGGCGTGTTCATTGTACTTACGCGAGTTGTTGGCCTTGTTCCAGCATTTCTTTTATACACTCTTGTACTTTTAGATCTAACGCCATGCGTTCTTCTACCGGCATTGCCTCATATTGCTCCTTGGATATTCCCATGGATGCAAGTACGGAGAAGAATAATCTTTCTTCATGAGACATGGAGACCCAGTCCATAAATTCCTGTGCTGCTTTCGAACGCAGGGGCTCAATTTTAGCGCTGGGCTCGTGTCGGAGAGCTGTCCGCTATCCTTCGCCTTCTCAAGTGCCATTTTGAAAGTATCTTCATCTGGTGTAATAGTGTGCTTACTGGACTGAGCAAATACAAGATTAGCCCCCTGAATATCCGATGCGATCATATGAACTCTCCTTAGTTAGACAGGATAGATACTCACACAGTCTGAAGGGATGTTATCGGTAAGATACCGTCTGGATATAGGTTTAATTCACATGATGAGTTGTGGGGCAGAAAGACGGTTGAGAAAGTTGGGGCAAGCTGGTGGGCTTTACGTCGTCGTTAAGAAACGACGACAAATATCGACGCGATGATGGCTAAATTTTTATCTGATTTTTCGGCATAAAAATTTATCTTTTATCACGCCATCAAAGAAACGGCCTTTAGAGACGACAGCGTCAGAAATAAATTTTTTATAGATAGATTCAGGTACGCCAACATATTGATAGATCTCTTTATTATGAAATTCTATCTCAAGGTTATGCGTCTTTGGATCGTACCCAATGGAATAAATTCGTGACGATGAAACCTGCTGTCGCTGCAATGCTCGTTCCTCCCCTGCGTAAATAAGATCAAACTATCAAAGATTCACTGCATGATGCATTGTCGACGATCATGCTTATTTATTGAATATGTATCAAATTTCTGGCGGATTGGTTAGTAAAATCGGTGGTTTATCGTTTTTATGCTGTGAATTTGTTCAATGAATGGAAGAATCTAACTGCTTGCTTAGCGAGGGGATACAAACCTGCGATGATGAATAGCTGACTATTCTTTTTCGCTTGTGGCCAGAAGCGCAGGCTTGCAGCAAGGTAAAATAGTTATTCTTCCGGGGCGTATTCGATCCGGTTTCTTCCATTGGCTTTTGCCTGATAGAGCGCATCGTCTGCTGCTTTTATCAGACATTCATAATCTGGATGGCCGCTATACACGGCGATACCTGCGCTTATGGTTATTGTAACGCTTTCACCGCTTTGGAGATAAATCGGGTGATCCTGAATTTTCTTTCTCAATCGATCAATGATGGTGTGGGCGGCAACTTTGGGTGTTTCAATAAGCACGATCATGAATTCTTCCCCGCCGTAACGGAAAACATAGTCGCTGTTCCTCATGCTTTCATAAAGCACTTCTGCAATCCTTTTCAGGATGTTATCACCAGCTGCATGGCCATAAGTGTCATTGACGGTTTTAAAGTGGTCAATATCAATCATGGCAATGCTGAGCGGGGCATTTGAGTGCATGGCCAGCGATATTTCATGCCGAAGAATGGTTGGCAGGAAGCGACGGTTTAGCAGAAGGGTCAACGTATCCTTACCGCTTTCCAACTTTTGGACTTCGTCAAATAGCGATCTCAGCAGCATATTTATTTTATAAATTTTGCTTCTGACAGCTTTAAGTAGCGGGGCGTAATCCTGCTGCGTCAGTAGTGCGGTAGTGCTATAGCTGTGAATATACTCATCCGTTTCCGTCATGATTGAGGCGATAGTACGTATCCCCTGAATGTTACTGAAACTGGATTTCCCCTTATGGTTAAACCACAGCCCAAACTCTGAATCACTCAGGTCTTGGATGCTGTAAAGCGGTGTACCTGTCGCGACGCTGAAAATAAAAGCATTTTCCCAGTTTAGTAGCGATGCATTCTGACGCTCTCTCTCCATACTGGCGTTTTCCAGAATAGAAAATAGCCGATAGGATTCTTCATTTTTGGCGGCGAGATCGTGCGATTGTGAATAGGTTTTACTCATGATCTCTAGGGCGATATCCATAGAGATAGAGGCAAAACGCATGGCATCAAAACATAGCGCTTTATCCTCTGCAACCAGCCCGATCTCTTCATAAAGGTGCCATTTTAGGCGCCGAGCGCCGCGCTCGACCAGATCGACGGGAATACCAATGCGTGCATGAATCTGGCCAATTTTCTTTTGATGATTAATCAGGTCAGCCAGATGTTTCCCGGTATTCGTTAGAATATCTGCTATCCACTGGCTCATCGAGCCATGGAGACGATCGTGGACTTGCTGGCTGGAAAGAAAAAGGGAGGCCTCCTGATCTTTGAGCATGTAAGAGTAGAACTCGTCAGCAAAGTCGGACGCCTTCTGATCGGAGAGGATTCGCAGTAGATTAAAAGATTTCTGTGAGGTTGTGGCTATCAATTGCATCCATTCTGATGTTATGACTTGATTGTAGTCCAACTCACCGTTATCTCTCTGTTCATTAACGTTCAATAGTTCGTTCAACTTTTAATCTCTTTTGCGAATATGTCGGATGTACTAAATAACTTTGCCAAATAGTAGATCACTTGAAGGGAACTCAGTCCGAGTTATGCGATCTGATCAATCGCCAAATCAAAACAAATCACCAACCGGACTGAGCGATGCCGATCATAGCAGCAATCCCTGATGAAGAACGACGACTAATGCGTAAAGAAGCCCAACAGACACATGATAAAAATTACTCCAGACGACTCATCGCCATACTGATGCTGCATCGGGGAATGACTGTCACCGACGTTGCCAGACTGCTTTGTGCGGCCCGCTCATCGGTTGGAAGATGGATAAATTGGTTTACTTTACATGGTGTTGAAGGTCTAAAGAGCCTCAAAGCCGGACGAGCACCGCGCTGGCCAGTCGCTGATATCCTGCATATGCTACCGCTTCTTATTAAACGCTCTCCTCAGGATTTTGGCTGGCTGCGCTCCCGCTGGAGTACCGAGCTGTTGGCACTTATCATTAACCGGCTTTTTAACGTGACGCTTCATCCTTCCACGTTACATCGCTATCTGAGACGAGCGGGTATTGTCTGGCGCAGAGCCGCGCCAACACTGAAAATCAAAGATCCAGATTATGAGGAAAAACGATTCGTCATCGAACAGGCGGTCTCTCGGAAACAAACGGAGCATCCCGTGTTTTATCAGGATGAAGTAGATATCGACCTGAACCCGAAAATCGGCGCGGACTGGATGCTCAAAGGGCAACAGAAACGTATTACTACGCCGGGACAGAACCAAAAGTATTATCTGGCAGGGGCACTGCATTCGGATACGGGACGAGTCCATTAAGTTGGCGGCAGTAAAAAGTGTTCTGATTTATTTATCAAGCTGTTAGAGACATTACGGCGGACATATCGGCGAGCGAAAACCATTACGCTGGTCGTTGATAATTACATCATTCATAAAAGCCACAAGGTGAAAAAGTGGCTGGAAAAAAATACGAAGTTCCGGTTGTTGTTCCTGCCCACGTATTCGCCGTGGCTAAATCCAATCGAGTTGCTGTGGTTGTCGTTACACGAAACGATAACGCGTAACCATCAGTGCCGGTATATGTGGCAGTTACTGGAACAGGTAAAATTATTTATGAATGCCGCTTCACCGTTCCCCGGCAATCAGCATGGTCTGGCTAAAGTGGAGCGGTATTAGGCGAAGTCATTTAGGATAGAAACGATCAATTTTTTGCCTGAATAATCGATATTTAATGACAGAGAGGGTCAATATGGCGTTGTTAAAAACAAATAAAATTAATCATTTCATACAGGTACTATTACTACCGTAGTTGCAAATGATAATGCTGTTTTTTGATGTTAGAAGCTATTTTGAGATAATTTATGAAAGTTAATGATCTGGTTACAGTTAAAACCGATGGGAAAACGCGCCGGGAAGGGACGATTCTGGCTGTGGAAACGTTCCAAGAAGGGATAATGTACTTAGTTGCATTAAAAGATTACCCAGCCGGTATTTGGTTTTTCAATGAGGCTGACAGTAAAGATGGTACGTTTGTTGAGCCAAAAACGTTGCCGCAAAAAGAGTAATGGGAAGATGTCGATGACGAGCATTGTCCGTGTATGAACAATGCTCGTAGTGGATTGGCTATCCAGTATTAGAACGTTTCCCAGTTACCGTTTTCTGTATTGGTTTTACGGGGGAGGGCAAGTGAGGAGCGATCCTTCGCGGCCAGAGCGTTCGGCTGGGCAGGGGTTGAAGGTGCACTTGATAAATGTCCAGATAGCTTAAATGTTGCAACTGCGCGGGTCAGCAGGGCAGCTTGCTCTTCCAGCGATGCGGCTGCTGCACTGGCTTCCTGAACAAGTGCAGCATTCTGCTGTGTTACGCTATCCATTTCAGATATTGCCTGGCCGACTTGAGTGATTCCCCGGCTTTGTTCGTCAGACGCAGAGGCAATCTCACCCATGATGTCAGTGACGTTAGTAACGGCATCGACGATCTCTTTCATGGTTTGACCTGCGTTATCAACCAGAACAGAGCCACTATTGACCAGATTGACGGATTCGGAAATCAGCGTTTCTATCTCTTTTGCGGCTTGTGCACTACGCTGGGCAAGACTACGAACCTCGCTGGCGACGACGGCAAAACCACGTCCCTGTTCTCCCGCTCTGGCCGCTTCAACCGCCGCATTTAGCGCAAGGATATTCGTCTGGAATGCAATGCTGTTAATAACATTGGTAATTTCAGAGATTTTCTTTGAACTACCCGAAATACTGTTCATCGTGTTGACGACATTTGCAACGATCTCGCCACCCTGTTTAGCTTTTCCAGAAGCATTCGCCGCGAGCTGGCTTGCGTGATGCGCGTTTTCTGAGTTTTGCTTCACAGTTGCAGTCAATTGCTCCATGCTTGCGGCAGTCTGTTCAAGCGCTGCGGCTTGCTGTTCGGTTCGCGAGGAAAGGTCTGTATTACCGGATGAAATCTCCGTCGAACCTTGATAAATAGAATCTGCACTTTCTCGGACTGTAGTGACGGTTGTGACCAGAGAAGACTGCATTTGCTGAACGTTGCTGGCTAGCGTACCGATCTCATTACTGCCATAACGCTCTGACATTTGAGTCAAATCGCCTTGTGCAATTCGCTGAATTCGCGTCACCAACTGATTCATTGGTTTGATGAGAATACTTCTGAGAAGTAAGAACGTCAGAAGCGTTAAAACCGTTGCCAGAGTAAAGCTGCCCCCCATCAATGAATACCCGAGTAGCGCGTTTTTACGCGCAGTTTCGTTTAATTCTTTCGCTCTTTGCGTACGGTAAGCGACAGCTTCTAACAAATATTTGTTATAGGCCAAATCCAAAACACGGGTTTCTTCAGATTCGAGAGTGATAACCTCTTCAAACAACCCCTGTTTTGCCGCAGTAAGCATTAACATCAGACCTTGATTGACATAAGCATCATAGGATTTGCGCAGATCGCCGTCCAACGCCATATCTTGCGGTGTTTTAACCGGGCGCTCTTCATAGACCATAAATGCTTTTTTTGACTGTTCCAGCCGCTGTTCAGCTTGCTTCAGGTTGTCATTGAAGACCTGAGAATCACCAATACGCGCAGCTGCAGCAGCCTGGATTAGCAACAGACGTGCGGTACGAAGATGGTTGGAACTGTTTGAGATCCCCATTCGGGTATCAATTTCTTGTGTAACGTCGTCTAATGATTGATTGCTGCTTTGTAGAAAATAGCTGGATGTGCCAATAGATGCTGCAAATAACAGCATGATTCCACCCAGAATAATGACGAATAAGGGAACTAGCCGTAAATTGCTCAGCATGCCAGCCTCGGCGTGCTGCTCAGACCTTGAAGTTATTTTCATATCCATTCACTCATTCTCAGGAGTTTATGATTTACCATGCCACTAGTGGTGGCATTGGCGTTTAGGTTTTAGTGTCTACATTAATGACAATCCATTAGCTAAACAACCAATGTAAAAGGTAATCGGCATATATTGAGAAACCTTAATCAAATTCGGTGCGATCCCGATCACGTTTTTAACTCTTTAAAAAGAAAAGAGAAATACGTGATGCGAAATCATACAGAATGATAATAAAAAATAAAGAGTCTGGTTTCCTAACTTTATTTGTCTGGGGTTCAACGCTATTATGTCGAATCTATCTTCGGAGGAATTTTTCTTGGAAAAGCGTCCGCATTTTTTCTCTGATAAAAAAGTTGTTTTTTTTATCGCCACATTATGCTGTTTGCTCTGGGGAAGTGCTTATCCGGCAATTAAAAATGGTTATGAACTGTTTCACATTGCAGATAATGATATTCCTGGAAAACTTGTTTTTGCAGGCTACCGATTCGCGTTTGCCGGGCTGTTGCTGCTAGTGCTTGCCGTGCTAAGTGGGCGATCTATCGGGCGCTTCCAGCGCGGGCAGTTAGTCCAGCTAAGCATCCTGGGAATATTCCAGACATCACTGCAGTACGTTTTCTTCTATATCGGTCTGGCTTATACCACGGGTGTTAAAGGTTCGATCATGAATGCAACCAGTACTTTTTTTAGCGTGCTGCTTGCTCATTATTTATACCAGAATGATAAATTAAATATCAACAAGCTAACTGGCTGTATATTAGGCTTTGTCGGTGTGATGGTCGTTAATATCAACAGTAACGGAATGAGCACCGGTTTTACGCTGTTGGGTGATGGGTTCGTTGTTATTGCAGCATTTATTTTGTCAGCATCTACTATATATGGTAAGCGAATATCGCAAACGATGGACCCAACGGTGATGACCGGTTATCAACTGGCTATTGGCGGGATCATTTTAACGATATCGGGATACTGTACAGGTGGGACACTCATCATGCCGGATTGGAAAGCGGTACTGATGCTGGGCTATCTTATTTTGCTCTCGTCAGTCGCTTTTTCATTATGGAGCCAACTGCTGAAATACAATCGAGTCGGTATGGTTGCGCCATTTAATTTCCTTATCCCGGTATCTGGCACGTTGCTGTCAGCACTGTTCCTGAATGAAAGCATCCTGGAGTGGAAATATTTCTTTGCACTCGTCCTGGTGTGTTCAGGCATTTGGCTGGTCAATCGGGTTGTGAAAAGCGATCGGTAAATGTTTCAGTCATCCAACCCACATAGCGCCCTGAAGACAAGGCCTGTAGCGTGAAATTTGAGAGCAGAACGATTTCATGCTACAGCCCCCGCAATCAGTCTCAGTCGCTCACCAATTTCTTTAATATCAATGCAGTATCTTCTTCCTTACATTTTCCTGTCATATCTATATGTTCTGTTGTCGTTACAGCAGTGCTCTGGCAGAAGAGAGACAAATTTTGCTTCAGAACATGCAGCTAAGAGTTTTTTGGGTAAAAAGTGTAAGTTTTTCGTGAAAGGTATAAACTTACATAACGGTGTGCGTTTTAGATGCAAGGGATTTTTTGTATATCTATCACTTACATAGCAAGCAAATCGTTTCTTTTTTATTATTTTCAAGGATCTTTTTTGTAACGTTTCGTGCGCGTTTTTGGCGTAAAAATAGGCGCAAAAGTGATCTGACCAGACACGGTTTGGCTCATAATGCTTTCATTTGTGTGATCTGTATCACATAATGACCAAAATCCTTATTCAGTCGCGTTGTATGTGCTATGGATTAGGCGGTACAGTTGCGCTGTTTTAGGATTAATCCTATGCTTTGATTGGAGTGGGTCTCCTGGATGGAACTAAAAAGCAACGGATGAACGGATTCGCAGCGTGATGCGTAAAGTTGGCAAGTAACGATTGCCCGAATAAGAAATGATAAAGTAGTAACTCGCAGTATCTGGCACCGATAGTTTTTTATGCCATCAATGGAGAGTGATTTTCGAACTGGGCGATATGGTCTATCACCTAACTTATGTTTTAAACATAGCCTGTCGGGATGGGAAATATGGGTACCTCTGAATTACTCAAACACATTTATGACATTAATCTGTCTTATTTGTTACTGGCGCAACGCTTAATTAATGATGAAAAAGCTTCTGCTATGTTCCGTCTTGGAATCAATGACGAGATGGCAGATACCTTGATGCAACTGACTTTACCGCAGATGGTGAAATTGGCAGAAACTAACCAGTTGATATGCCATTTCCGTTTTAACGATCACAATACAATCAAAGTGTTGACTCAGGAATCGCGCGTGGATGATTTACAGCAAATTCATACCGGGATTCTGTTGTCGAGCCACTTATTACAACAGTTAACTTCGAAAGAAGAAAACCTGCCTAAGAAAAGGGCATAAGTAATGGCGGAGAAAAGTATTGTTCAGGAAGCGAAAGATATCCAATTAGCAATGGAACTCATTTCGCTTGGCGCTCGTTTACAGATGTTAGAAAGTGAAACTCAGCTAAGTCGCGGACGTTTGATTAAACTGTATAAAGAACTGAGAGGAAGTCCGCCGCCCAAGGGAATGCTACCTTTTTCAACGGATTGGTTTATGACCTGGGAACAGAATATTCATTCATCAATGTTCTACAACGCATACAGCTTTTTAATCAAGAATGGACAGTGCAGTGGTGTTGAGGCGGTTATTAAATCTTACCGGCTTTATCTCGAACAGTGTGCGCCGCAGAGCGATTCTCCACTGTTGGCATTGACGCGAGCCTGGACATTAGTCCGGTTTGTTGACAGCGGTATGCTGCAACTGTCGTCATGCAATTGCTGCAAAGGGATGTTCATTACTCATGCTCATCAACCTAAAAACAGTTTTGTTTGTAGTTTGTGCCAACCCCCTTCCAGAGCGGTAAAAAAGCGTAAACTTTCGCAAAATCTTGCCGATATAATACCTCAACTGCTGGATGAACAGGTAAAACACGCAGTCTGAGCCTGTAGCGATTTGTGAATCTATCACTGTTGGTTGTGCAGGCAGTGATAGATTTCTCCTTTAAGAACATCCCGGCTACGGCTCCGCAGTTTTATCTCACTTTCCGCCCACCTTTTTTATTATAAGGATTCCTTGTGCTGGTTATATTGGGTTATATCGTAATTGTGGCCTCGATACTCGGCGGTTATCTCATGGTCGGTGGGGCCTTGGGGGCGCTTTATCAACCTTCGGAGCTGCTGATTATCGGTGGTGCTGCGGTAGGTGCTTTCATCGTGGGTAACAATGGAAAGGCGATAAAAGCAACACTACGTGCGTTACCGCTTTTGGTCAAAAGTTCCAAGTATAATAAAGCATTATATATGGATCTCATGTCCTTACTCTTTCGTGTGATGGCCAAATCCCGCCAGCAAGGCATGCTTTCCCTGGAGTTTGATATTGATAACCCTCGTGAGAGTGAAATTTTCTCTAGCTATCCGAACATCCTTGCTGATAACACCATCGTTGAATTTATTACCGATTATTTGCGTTTGATGGTCAGCGGCAACATGAATGCGTTTGAGATTGAAACGCTCATGGATGAAGAAATCGAAACGATTGAACATGAAAGTGAAGTGCCGGCTTCCAGTTTGACGATGATGGGGGATGGTCTTCCTGCATTTGGTATCGTCGCTGCCGTTATGGGCGTGGTTCACTCGCTGGCCTATGTTGACCGACCTGCTGCTGAGCTGGGGATGATGATCGCTCACGCCATGGTGGGTACTTTCCTAGGGATTTTACTTGCTTACGGCTTTGTCTCTCCATTGGCCGCATTGCTGCGTCAAAAAAACGCAGAAAAAATCAAAGTATTACAGTGTATTAAGGTCACTTTACTGTCTAGCCTTAATGGCTATGCTCCGCAAATTGCCGTTGAATTTGGTCGTAAAACGCTGTACTCAACGGAGCGTCCTTCCTTTACCGAATTGGAAGAACACATTCGTCGTGTGAAATCGCCGACTCAGCAAGCGTCGGACAGTAACGCATGAAACATCAACATCCCATTATTCGCAAAAAGCGTAAGTCTGGACATGGGGGCCACCATGGTGGCTCCTGGAAGATTGCCTACGCTGACTTTATGACAGCAATGATGGCATTGTTTCTTGTAATGTGGCTTATCGCAATTTCTACACCAATGCAGTTGGCCCAAATTGCAGAGTATTTCCGTACCCCATTAAAGGTTGCGTTAACTTCAGGTTCTAAATCAAGCGACAGTTCCAGCCCGATTCCGGGTGGAGGAAACGATCCAACCCAGCAAGACGGTGAAGTCAAAAAAGCCATCAAAACAGACAACGTGGAAAAAAAGCTGGATGAAGTTCGGCTTAATCGATTGCGTGAACGTCTGGATCAGTTAATTGAGGCCGATCCGCGGCTACGCGCACTGCGTCCACATCTGCTAATTGAAATGATCGATGAAGGGTTACGCATCCAAATCATCGACAGTCAAAACCGCCCAATGTTTAAAACCGGGAGCGCGCAGGTTGAGCCTTATATGCGAGATATCCTGCGTGCGATAGCGCCTATCCTGAATGACTTTCCAAACAAGCTGAGCATCTCAGGCCATACCGATGATGTTCAGTATACGACAGGGGAACGTGGGTATAGTAACTGGGAATTGTCTGCAGATCGTGCCAACGCATCACGTCGAGAGCTTATTTTTGGTGGTTTGTCTGAAGGAAAAGTTTTGCGCGTGGTGGGTATGGCTGCGACAATGAACCTTAAACAGGCGACAA